>NZ_JBEYTL010000006.1:71533-604859 GCF_040643025.1 Streptomyces sp. NPDC047525 | reverse complement strand
CCTCCGCGAACAGTGTGTGGATGCCGAGAACGTGCGCCGGGAACCTGCCGCCGAGAACCGTGGTGATATTGCCTCCCCAGTCCCCGCCGTGGGCCACGAACTTGCTGTAGCCGAGCCGTCCCATCAGCTCCACCCAGGCGGCCGCGATCTTCTCGGTCCCCCACCCGGTGGTGGCCGGCTTGTCGCTGTAACCAAAGCCCGGCAGCGACGGAACCACGACGTGGAACGCGGGCGCGCCTACGTCTTTCGGATCCGCCAGCTCGTCCACTACGTCGATGAACTCGGCGATGCTGCCCGGCCAGCCGTGCGTGAGGAGCAGAGGCGTGGCATCTGCGCGCGCGGATCGGCGGTGCAGGAAGTGGATTCCCAGATCATCGATGGTCGTACGGAACTGGCCGATCCGGTCAAGACGCTCTTCGAACGACCGCCAGTTGTACCCGGTGCGCCAGTAGTTCACGACATCGACGAGGTCGGCGCGAGGAACACCCTGTTCCCATCGGCGAGGCCCGGGCGCGGCGCCATGGACCGTCTCGGCCTCCGGCAGTCGCGCCGCGGCCAGTCGCGCGCGCAGATCGTCGAGCTCGGCGTCGGTTGCGCGGGCTTCGAATGCTTGGACGTCGCTGGTTGGACGGGGCATGAGACCTCCTGGCCATCGCGGAACCGGCTGCGAACCATGGCGAACCGGCTAAGACGGTTCTACTACGCCTTCATGTCACCGTGCAACCAGCTAAGGTGGTTCCATGCATGCTGGATTCCCTGACTTCCGCCTCGGTTCCGTGCTGGCGACCAGCTTCACGGGGACTCTGTCGGAGCGCCATGGCGACGCCGTGGAGCGCATCCCTGTGCCGCAGCGCCTCGTCGACTGGCTGGCGGTGAACGGCCTCACCGTGGACTCCTGCACCACTGCCCAGCTCGACCTCGCCCGGCAACTGAGGGAGTCGATTCACGCCGCCGCGACAGCAGCCGCGAGCCAGGAGGCTCTCCCTGCGTCTGCCGTCCAAGTCATCAACGACTTCAGCACTCAGGGGCGGGCCGCTGCCATCCTGACGCCCGAGGGTGAGCGGCGATGGCGGCTCAGCTCTGCCACCTGCGTGGAAGATGCCCTCAGCGTGATCGCCGCCGACGCGATCAACATCATCTCCGGCGAGCGAGACGGAAAGTTGGCCTTGTGCGCATCACCAACCTGCCAAGCCGCCTTCTTCGACACCAGCCAGAGCCGCACCCGCAAATGGTGTGACATGAACACATGCGGGAATCGGCAGAAGAAGGCGCGCTTCAATGCCAATCAGCGCAAGAACCCCAGACCGGCGGAGTGACCGTCACTTCGGTCCATCCAAGTGGGCGCCTGCGACGCAGATTTCGCATGGTGAAGCAGATGGGGCCGTCGAAAAATCCCTCGACATGGTCGCGGTGAACGGAAACGCTTCGCGCGATGACAAGAGTCGATGACACACCGCCCGCGTGGGACGAAAGCAAGGCACTCCTGCCGGGCTCACCGCTGATGGCCATGAGCGGAGTGATCAACCACCTGCGCTGGGTCGAGTACTACTGGTTCCAGGTGGTCTTCCTCGGCGAGGAAGACCGGGGCCCCTGGACCGAGGAGGACCCCGACCGCGAGATGCGTATCGCCGTCGACTTCCCGCTCACGCAGTTGCTCGACGATGCTCGACGGCACGACCGGCAACTAGAACCGGCGGCGATCACGGGCGGAGCCAGAGTGCAGCGGACTGACGAGCAAGGCCCACCAAGAAGTCCTCATCACACCGGCGTCAGCGGCGCACCCGCGGCATCCCGAGCCCGATCCAGGAGATGATCTCGCGCTGGATCTCGTTGTTGCCGCCGCCGAAGGTGAAGATGACGGCGCTGCGGTAGCCGCGTTCCAGCTCGCCGTGGAGGACCGCGCCCGCGGAGCCCTCCTTGAGGGAGCCCGCCGAGCCGACCACCTCCATGAGCCAGGCGTACGCGTCCCTGCGCGCCTCGGAGCCGTAGACCTTCACGGCGGAGGCGTCCTGGGGGGTGAGGGTGCCCTCCTGGACCGCGTTCACCATCTGCCAGTTGAGGAGCTTCATCGCGTCCAGCTTGGTGTGCGTCCTGGCCAGGCGCTGGCGGACCCAGCTGAGGTCGATGACCCGGCGGCCGTCGGCGAGCTTGGTGTCGGCGGCCCAGCGCTGCACGTTGTGGAAGGCGCGGATGGCCATGGTGCCGTGCGCGGCGAGCGTGACGCGCTCGTGGTTGAGCTGGTTGGTGATGAGCCGCCAGCCCTTGTTCTCCTCGCCCACCCGGCGCGCGGCGGGGACGCGGATGTTCTCGTAGTAGCTCGCCGTCGTGTCGTGCGAGGCAAGGGTGTTGATGATGGTGCAGGAGTAGCCGGGGTCGCTCGTCGGCACGAGGAGCATGGTGATGCCCTTGTGGGGCGGGGCGTCCGGGTCGGTGCGGACGGCGAGCCAGACCCAGTCGGCGGTGTCGCCGTTGGTGGTCCAGATCTTCTGGCCGTTGACGACATACTCGTCGCCTTCCCTGACCGCCTTCGTCTTGAGCGCCGCGAGGTCGGTGCCCGCGTCCGGCTCGCTGTAGCCGATCGCGAAGTCGAGTTCACCGGAGAGGATCTTCGGCAGGAAGTACGCCTTCTGCTCGTCCGTGCCGAACTGCATCAGGGTCGGCCCGACGGTGTTCAGGGCCATGAGGGGCAGCGGGACGCCGGCCTGGGCGGCCTCGTCGAAGAAGATGAACTGCTCCATGGGCGAGAGCCCGCGCCCGCCGTACTCCTTGGGCCAGCCGACGCCGAGCCAGCCGTCGGCCCCGAGCCGGCGGATGGTCTCCCGGTAGAACTGCTTCTGCGCCGCGGGGTCGGCGTACCGGGCGTACGCGTTGTCGGGCACCAGCTCGGCGAAGTACGTGCGCAGCTCGGTGCGCAACTGCCGCTGCTCAGGCGTGTATTCGAGGTGCACGGCCCCTCCTGCTTTCGCTGGCTCCCCGGGCTTGGGCTTGACGGCGCACACAGTAGAACGCGTTTCAGTAATAGGGAATGGCAGTGACGCCTGCGCCCGCAAGAGCACCGCCTTCTTCGCCGCGGCGGGAGCTCTCCGCCTGTGGCGGACACCACCACCGACATGGGTCCGCCCCGGCAGCGATGTCGCTGCCGGGGCGGACCCATGTCAACCGGAACTCACTCAGCCGAGCAGGCCGAGCGCCTTGTTCAGCGTGGCCGAGGGGCGCATCACGGATGCGGCCTTCGCCGAGTCGGGCTGGTAGTAGCCGCCGATGTCGGCGGGCGAGCCCTGGACCGCGTTCAGCTCGTCGACGATCGTCTGCTCCTGCTCGACCAGTGTCTTGGCCAGCGGGGCGAACGCCTCGGCGAGCTTGGTGTCCGCGGTCTGCTTGGCCAGCTCCTGGGCCCAGTACGTGGCCAGGTAGAAGTGGCTGCCGCGGTTGTCGATGCCGCCGACGCGACGGGTCGGCGACTTGTCCTTCTCCAGGAACGTCGCCGTCGCGCGGTCGAGGGTGTCGGCCAGGACCTGGGCGCTCGCGTTGTCCGTGGTCTGCGCGAGGTGCTCGAAGCTGGAGGCGAGGGCGAGGAACTCGCCCAGGCTGTCCCAGCGCAGGTAGTTCTCGCGGACCAGCTGCTGGACGTGCTTGGGGGCGGAGCCGCCCGCGCCCGTCTCGAAGAGGCCGCCGCCGTTCATGAGCGGAACGATGGAGAGCATCTTGGCGCTGGTGCCGAGCTCGAGGATCGGGAAGAGGTCCGTCAGGTAGTCACGCAGGACGTTGCCGGTGACCGAGATGGTGTCCTCGCCGCGGCGGATCCGCTCCAGGGAGAACGCCGTGGCGTCCACCGGCGACATGATCTCGATCTGGAGACCCTCGGTGTCGTGCTCGGGCAGGTACGCCTTGACCTTCTCGATGAGCTGCGCGTCGTGCGCGCGGGTCTCGTCGAGCCAGAACACTGCGGGCGAGCCGGTCGCGCGGGCGCGGTTGACGGCCAGCTTGACCCAGTCGCGGATCGGGGCGTCCTTGGCCTGGCACATCCGGAAGATGTCGCCGGTGGCGACGGTCTGCTCCAGGACGACGTTGCCGGCCGCGTCGAGCGCGCGCACCGTGCCGGACGCGGCGATCTCGAAGGTCTTGTCGTGGCTGCCGTACTCCTCGGCCTTCTGCGCCATGAGGCCGACGTTGGGCACCGAGCCCATCGTCGCCGGGTCGAAGGCGCCGTTGGCGCGGCAGTCGTCGATGACGACCTGGTACACGCCGGAGTAGCTGGAGTCGGGAAGGACCGCGAGGGTGTCGTGCTCGCCGCCGTCCGGGCCCCACATGTGGCCGGACGTACGGATCATCGCGGGCATGGAGGCGTCGACGATGACGTCCGACGGCACGTGCAGGTTGGTGATGCCCTTGTCGGAGTCCACCATCGCGAGCTCGGGGCCCTCGGCCAGCTCGGCCTCGAAGGACGCCTTGATCTGCTCGCCCTCGGGCAGCGCGCCGAGGCCGTTGAGGATGCCGCCGAGACCGTCGTTCGGGGTCAGGCCCGCGCCGGCGAGCGCCTCACCGTACGCGGCGAACGTCTTCGGGAAGAAGGCGCGCACGACGTGGCCGAAGATGATCGGGTCGGAGACCTTCATCATCGTGGCCTTGAGGTGCACGGAGAACAGCACGCCGTCGGCCTTGGCCTTGGCGATCTGCGCGGTGAGGAACTCACGCAGCGGGCCGACCCGCAGCACGGCCGCGTCGACGACCTCGCCCGCGAGTACCGGTACGGACTCGCGCAGGACCGTGGTGCTGCCGTCCTCGCCCGTGAACTCGATGCGCAGCGTGCCGGCCTCGGCGATGGTCGCGGACTTCTCGGTGGAGCGGAAGTCGTCGACGCCCATGGTCGCGACGTTCGTCTTCGAGTCGGCCGTCCAGGCACCCATGCGGTGCGGGTGCGCCTTGGCGTAGTTCTTGACCGAGGCGGGGGCGCGGCGGTCGGAGTTGCCCTCGCGCAGGACCGGGTTGACGGCGCTGCCCTTGACCTTGTCGTAACGGGCGCGGATGTCCTTCTCCGCGTCGGTCTTCGGGTCGTCCGGGTAGTTCGGCAGTGCGTAGCCCTGCGACTGCAGCTCGGCGACGGCCGCCTTCAGCTGCGGGATCGACGCCGAGATGTTCGGCAGCTTGATGATGTTCGCGCCGGGCGTCTTGGCCAGCTCGCCCAGCTCGGCGAGGGCGTCATCGATGCGCTGGCTCTCCTCGAGGAACTCGGGGAAGAGAGCGATGATGCGCCCGGCCAGGGAGATGTCACGGCTCTCCACGGCGACCCCGGCCGTCGAGGCGTAGGCCCTGACCACCGGCAAGAACGAATACGTCGCGAGGGCCGGGGCCTCGTCGGTCTGGGTGTAAATGATGGTCGAGTCAGTCACCGGGTGCTCCGCTCCACGTCTGCAACATTGCTCGACATCAAGATATCTCGTGATCGCCTCCTCCCACGAAGCGGGCCCGGTTCCGAACGTCACAGTCCGTAGCACCCGTCACCGTAGGCATCCGCTTCGGCACTGGCGGTTGCTGTCCGGTTCCCACAGACGCGGTCCCGCGTTCCTGGCGAGGGGCCCGATCCCGGCGGTGGGGCCGCCGCGGCAAGGATGAGCGGGTGATCGCTTCCCTGGACCCCGCAGACACTGCAGACCCCGCAGACCCCGCCTTGGACCCCGCAGACCCCGCCTTCGCCCGCGACCCGTATCCGTACTACGCCCGCCTCCGCGAGCAGGGGCCCGCCGCGCGGGTTCCCCTCGCCAACGGAACGTACGCCTGGCTCGTGACCGGGTACGAGCACACGCGGGCCGTCCTCGCCGACCCCCGCTTCTCGAACGTGCCCCCGCGGGGCGCCGGGCGGCCGAAGGGTGACTCCCCCGCGCAGCGCGCCCGCGCCTGTCTGGCGCGGCACATGCTCAACTCCGACGCCCCGGACCACACCCGGCTGCGGCGGCTGACCACCGCCGCGTTCGCCCCGCGCCGCGTCGACGCGCTGCGGCCGCGGATCGAAGAGCTGACCGCCGGGCTCCTGCACGAGATGGCGGTGCGGCTGCGGCGGGACGGCAGCGTGGATCTCGTGGACGCCTTCGCCTTCCCGCTGCCCGTCCTGGTGGTCGGTGAGGTGCTCGGGGTGCCGGAGGCCGACCGGGCGGATCTGCGGGAGTGGACCTACCGGGTCGGCTCGCCCGCCGACGCGCTGGAGCCGGGCGCGGTGGACGAGGCGTGGACAGGCCTGTACGCCTACTTCACCGAGCTGATCGCCCGCAAGCGGCGCGCCCCCGGCTCCGACCTGTTCAGCGCGCTCACGCAGGACGCGACGGAGGGCGGGCTCGACGACGGCGAGCTGCTCGCCATGGCGTTCCTCCTCCTGTTCGCCGGCTACGAGACCACCATGAACCTCCTCGCGTCGGCCTCGCTGCTGCTGCTCACGCACCCCGACGAGCTGGCGGCCGCGCGGCGTGATCCCGCACGCTGGCCGGCCGTCGTCGAGGAGACGCTGCGCCACGCGAGCCCGCTGGAGGGCACGACGTGGCGGCACACGACCGAGGACGTCGACCTCGGCGACGGCGTGGTCATCCCCGCGGGCGCCTCCGTCCTCGCGGTGCTCGCCGCCGCCAACCGCGACCCCCGGCACTTCCCGGAGCCGGACGTCTTCCGTCCGGGCCGCCATCTGGCAGGGGCCGGCGGTACGCGCCCGGCGCCCCACGCCGCCTTCGGCCACGGACCGCACTTCTGCGTCGGCTCACGGCTCGCCCGTCTGGAGGCCACGATCGCCCTCCCCCGGCTCCTCGCGGCCTTCCCCGGCCTTCGCCTGACGGCCGACCCGGCTCAACTCTCCTACCGGCCCGGCCTCTTGGTCCGCGGCCCGCGCCACGTCCCGGTCACCACCGCTCCGCTGCCCGCCCCGGCGGTCAGCGCGTGAGCAGCAGCGCGTCGCCCACCGCGCGCTCGGTGCCGTCGGACGGCGAGTTGATCACCTTGCCGTTCACGGCCATGGTGACCGAGCCGCCGCCGTCCAAGGCCATGGCGCGCACCGCGCCGAGCGACTTCATCAGCTCCGCCCCCTCGTTGAGCCCGAGCCCGTCGCTGTAGCCGGGCTGCCGCCCGTCCGCGCCGACCAGGAGCATGCGGCCCTGCCGGTCGACGCCCAGGAGCATGCGCGGATTGCGCTTGATGCCCCAGGTGTACGCGAAGGAGGGGTCGCCGGGGTGCTCGATGCCGTCGGCGGCGTGGTTCACCGCGACCTTGCCGTCCCGCACCAGTTCGGGACCGCCGTTGACGATGTCGTCCTGCGGGCCGAGCTTCAGCTCCCGGCCCCGCTCGTCCAGGATCCGCTGGCGCACCTGCACGGCGCTGCCCTGCTTCGCGTGCGTACGCAGCCAGGTGGCACCGGTACCAATGCCCGCGAGGACGCTGCCGCCCTCGGGCACGGCGCCGCCGCGCGCACGCACCTCCTGCACGCGTCCGCGCGCGTCGAGCACCGCCTCCACCCCGTCGCCCGCCGGGGTGTCCGCTCCGAGCTCGTCGGTGAACCTCACGATCTCGTCGGGGTCGGTGCAGGTCACGTCGTGCTGCGGCCGCTGGGTGGGGGCATCGCCGCCGACACCGCCGCAGTTGCGCACCAGGCCCGGCACGCGGTTGACGCCGTCCACTACCGCGGACGCCGCGCCCGCGCGGACCCTCAACTCCGTGCTGAGCTTCCTGAACTCCGGGCGCAGGCCGTCGCCGCGCAGCACCGCCGCGATCCGGCCGTCGGTCGCCGCGCTCTGCAACTCCCCGTCGTACGCGGCGATTCCGGCCGCCGCGCCCGGCACGCCGTCCTTGCCCTCCATGACGAAGAAGCCCGCGTTGACACCGAGCAGGGCGCCGCCGCCCGATGCCATGTCGCTCACCGTCTCGCGACCGGCCACGCCCTTGCCGTACGTGCCCTTCAGCGCACCGCGGTAGCGCTTCGGGTCGACGATCGCCACCTTGACCCGGGCGACTCCGGTGCCGGGCACGCCATCGGCGCCGGTCCACTCGCTCACCGCGTCGAACCCGGCGGCGGCCAGGGCCTTGCGTCCGGCGTCGGCATCGGCCCGCGCGGCGTACTCCCCCACCCGGACCCGCACCCCGATCACGCCGTGCCGGTCGGAGCCCCGCGGCCACGCGACCGCCTCGGCACGCGCGCCGAACCCGGCGCCGCGCACCCGTTCCGCCAGCGCCTGCGCGTCCCGTTCGGCGGCGAGGTGGGCGCCGTTCGCGCGCACCGTGACCGTCCAGTGGTCGGCGCCCGGGCGGCCCGAGACGCTCCCCTGGTACAGGTCGACGCCGGAGGCGAGGCGTTCGTGCTGCCAGTCGGCGATCGGCCCGGGGACAGCGGCAGTCGGCGCGGCGGCGGCAGCGGTGTCCCCGTACCGGTCGACGACGACACCGGGGGCGAGAAGCCCCGCCGCGGCGGCGGCGACCACCGACACCTTCGCGGCGGCTCTGAACGGACGGCGTACGAGGGCCACGGGAACTCCTAGGTCGCATGAGGTACACCGCAGCGAACGCGAGCGCGCGGACGGCGATCGATCCCAGGAGTGAATACCAGAAGTCCGGCCGGAAAACAGGGCCCCCGCCCCGCATTTGAGGGCCGGGTTCAGTCGCCTCGCCCTACTCGGCCGCCTGGCCCAGGGAGCGCGCGCGGTGCCTGCGCACCGCGTCGCGGTTGGCGCACCGCTGGGAGCAGTAGCGCTGGCGCCCGGTGCGGGAGGTGTCGGCGAAGATCGTGACGCACTCGGTCACCGCGCACCGCCTCAGACGGTGCATGCCCCGCCCCGCCAGGTGCAGCGCCGTACCGACGGAGATCAGCTGGAACAGCAGGGCGCCGAGCGGCTGCCGGTCGTCGCGGTAGTGCAGGTGCCAGCCCGTGTCCGCGTGGTCGGTCAGGCGTGGGTGGGCGGCGGAGGCCGCCAGCATCCCGTTGAGCAGCTCGGCGCGCTCGTCCTCGTCGGTGGCGTCGACGACCTTCTCCCACGCGTCCAGTGCGTCCTGGGTGCGGTCGAGGTCCTCCGGCGTGACGGGACGCTCCAGGACGAGCCCGGCGGCGCGGCAGCGGTCCGCGAGCTCATCGGCCGTCCCCGGGCGCCGGTTGGCGAGGTCTGCGGCCAGGTTCACGACCTCTTCGCCGTAAGGGTTGAGATGCACAAGACCATTACATCAGGCTGACCGGCATGCCACAACGCACCGCGGTACACACCGACATACGTCCGGCGACGGAGGAGGACATCACCGAACTCGTGCGCCTGCGGGCCCTGCTGTTCGAGGACCTCGGCGGCGCGTACTTCAACCCGCCGTCGGGAGACGGCGGCTGGCGGGACGCCCTGGCCGTGGTCCTGAAGGGCCAGTTGGCCGCGGGCAGCACGCGCATCCTCGTCGTGGACGGCGACGGGGGCCTGGCCGCGTGCGCCATCGGCTCGGTCGAGCAGCGGCTGCCGGGCCCGCATCTGCGCAACGGCAGGGTCGGGCTCGTGATCGGCGTGGTCACCGACCCGGCGCACCGGCGGCGCGGCCACAGCCGCTCGCTCATGGCCGGCCTGCTCGACTGGTTCCGGGAGCGCGAGGTGGCCCGGGTGGACCTGTACGCCTCGCACGAGGGCGAGCCGCTCTACCGCGACCTCGGCTTCGTCGACCACCCGGATCCCGCGCTGTACTGGCGCCCGTGACCACCGCCGAAGAGGTGGCCCACACCGCCTGGCGCTACCGCTGGGCCGTCCTCGGCATCGCCACCTTCACCCAGGCCGCTGCCGGGTTCTTCGTGCAGGGCATCGGGGCGATGGGCATCCACCTGCAACGCGACCTTCAGCTGAGCACGGTACAGTTGGGCCTGCTGGTCTCTGCGGCCCAACTGGTCCCCCTGGCCGGGCTCCTCGTGGCCGGGGAGCTGCTCGACCGCTGCGACGAGCGCTGGGTCGTCGGGGCGGGCGCCGGCGTGGTCGCCGCGGGCCTGCTCGCGGGAAGCGCGGCGCCGGGGTACGCGTCCCTGCTCCTCGTGCTGCTGTTCGTCGGCGCGGGATACAGCACCGTCCAGCCCGGCGGCAGCAAATCGGTGGCGTCCTGGTTCGGCGCGTCCCAGCGGGGCTTCGCGATGGGCGTCCGCCAGGCGGGCCTGCCGCTGGGCGCCGCGCTCGCATCGGCCGCACTGCCGTTCATCGCGGAGGCGTACGGCTGGCGGGCGACGCCCGTGGCCGGCGGGCTCGTCGCGCTCCTCGGGTCCTGCGTCTTCCTGGGCTTCTACCGCAGGCCGCCCGTGACCGCCGCTCCCCGCGGCGGCGGGCCGCGCGCCTCGCCCGGGACACAGCTCGGCGTCCGGCTGCGGATGCTCCGCGAACCGTCCATGGTGCGGATCATGCTCACCGGAACGAGCCTGATCTCGGTGCAGTACGGCGTGGGCATCCTGACCGTGCTGCATCTGCACGAGACGGCCTCCCTGGCCGCCGGACCGGCGGCCCTTGTCCTGGTGGCCGTTCAGGGTGCGGGCGTCGTCGGCCGTATCGCTCTCGCGGCCTGGAGCGACCGCAGCGCGTACGGCCGGTACGGCTCGCTTGTCCTGTGCATGGCCGCCGTACTCATGGGAATGGCCGTGCTGATGACGCCGCTGGGCCGGTCGGCTGCGATCGCCTGCTGCACGCTCGTCTGGCTCGGCTTCTTCGGCTTCGGCTGGTACGGCCCCTGGGTCACGTACGTGAGTGAATCGGCTCCGCCGGACAGGACGGGATTCGCGCTCGGCCTTGCCATGTCCGTCAACCAGATCGCCATCGTGGCGATGCCGCCCGTGCTCGGCCTGCTCAAGGATCTGTCCGGCAGCTTCGTGCCGGTCTGGGGTCTCCTGTCGGCGATGACCGCCGTCGCCCTGGCCGCATCGGCCCGGGTGCGGCCCGGCAACCGGCCCCGCTCATGTGGCCGACAGCGCGTCAGCGGTCCACCGTGAACCAGTACGAGGTGTTGCCGCGACGACGACGGGTAGCCGGGCCACCGCACCGGAAGTTGCCGTGGAACCACGCGGAACGAAGTGACAAGGCACTGGAGGACACCGTGAGCCAGGAGCAGCCCGAGACCCGGGGCGAGGACGAGACGCCCGTACCGAGGGACCTGCCCGATCAGCAGGCTTCGGACGAGGAGGACCAGTGGGAGCCGGACGACGCGTCGGCCACCACCGGCAACGCACAGGACGCCGACGACGACGTACCGGACACGGACGAGGCGGGCACCGGCCGGCGCGGCGCCCCGCACACGGGTGGCGTGCACCCGGACCAGCCGGTGCCGGACGAGCCATCCGGCTGAGCGGAAGCCGTCGCGGCCGGTTGCGCGGGGTCCGACTGCGCGGGCTCAGCCGGGCGCCTGCGGCCCGGCGGACACGGTCAGGGTGAACGAGTGACCGGCCGGGTCGCTGTAGGTCCGGGTGTCCCGGGAACCCGAGTTGTCCGTGGTGTCCACGGGCCGGGCGCCCAGGCCGACGGCCTCGCGCTCCGCCTCGTCGATGTCGCCGCGGGCCACCAGGATCCTCAGGTGCGCCTGCTGCGCGTCCTGAGGCCGCGGCCAGCTCGGGGGCGCGTAACCGTTGTCCCGGTGGATCGCCACGCGGATGCCCTGCCCGTCGGAGACCTCGATGAGGTCGGGGTCCCCGCCCGGGCCGGCCGTGCCCCCGAGCAGCGCCGCGTAGAACTCCGCGAGCTCCTCGGGCTCCGCGCAGTCCAGGACGAGAACCGCGGTCTTCTTCACAGCCATGGATGCCTCTTCCATCGACAACAGCGGGTGCGGCCGTATCGCCCGACCGCCTCGCGACTGACCAACTGCCCCGCGCGAACCGCCTCAATCGGCAGCCACCCGAGGGCGGTGGCCCCGGCGCAGGCGACACTGGAGCCATGCGCCTCGTCCACCAGTCCCCGCCCCCGCCCCTCTACGGCCGTCTCCGTGTCGAGCGGCTCGACCTCGAGCCCGCCCGCTGGCTGGAGCAACGCCCGCCCCACGACGACGGATTCGGCACGGTGGCAGGCGTCTGCGCACCCGGCTTCGACGCGTACGCGCGGATCCTCCACCCGGCCCTGCTCGGCACGGAGCCGGTGCGGTGGGACCAAGTGGCCTCCGCGTACGGCCGGTCGGTGTCGGCGGGGACACGCTGGCACGAGCTGATCGGCCTCGGGGACCGGCTCCTCTACCGCAACGACGACACCCCGGGCGTCCCCGGCCTCTGGGACGAACACCCGCACGAGGGCCCGACACCCGCGGACGTGGCCCGCGCCCTGATCCCTGTGCTGTCCCGGCACACCCGGACGCCCGACCGCTGCTGGTACGGACTCTGGGAGGGATACGGAAACTACAACTGGGACGGCTACCCCGTGTTCCGCACACCGGGCCGCCACGAGATCCTGCTCGCCGGGCCTCTCGACGACGCCGACTCGCCCGCGTCGCCCGCGGCCGATCGCGGCATGGCGCTGCCCGAGATCCCCGACCTGTGGTGGCCCGAGGACCGCGCCTGGTGCGTGGCCGGTGACGTCGACCTGGTGAGCACGTACGTGGGCGGAACGGCGGCCTGCATCGCGGATCTCCTCGCGACTCCGGGCATCGAGGCCCACGAGGTCGCCGAGACGTCGGCGGTCGACTGATCCACCCCGTGATCGCCGCTGTAAGTCGAACTCCACTATCACGGGGCCATGTTCGAGGGGCGAGAACGCGACGAAGTGCTCTCTTGGGAGGACTGTTCCACCTCTCGGTCCTGCGCGCCCCGCGGGGTGACTAGCATGGCGCCATGTGTGGCCCGGAAGATCACCATCCTCTTTGGTGTTCCCGCCGGGCCTGCGACCGATGCGCAAATTCGGTCGGCTCGTTGCTCACCTGCACTCAAGGACCGAGGGACCGCTGAATGCCCGTGCCTGCTCCCCCCAGCCCGCACCGAATAGCGAAGGCGCGGCGGCCCGCGTCGGCCGTGCCCGTGGTCGTGCTGGTGGTGACCGCTGCGGCCGGTGCCATCGCGAGCCTCTCGGCACCTGACAACGCCCGGGTCTGGACGGCGGCTTCCGTCGCGGTCGGCTGGCTGTGCCTGGCGATCGCCCTCGTGAGCGGTTCGCTGCTCGCCAAGCGGGTCCACGCGGCCGCCGCCGCGGACCACGCCGAGGCCTCCTCGCTCAAGGCGCAGCTGGCGCGCCAGGGCGCCGAGTCCGCGCATCTGGTGAACGTCACGCTGCCGACCGTCGTGAAACGGCTGCGCGACGGGGCGAGCGCGAACGAGACCCTGGCGCAGACGGCGCCTCCGTCGGATCCGCAGCTGCGCCAGGTCGTCCAGGTGTTCGCGTCCGTGGTGGAGGAGGCCGTGCGGCACGCCGGCGACGTCGAAGCCCGGCGCGACCAGGCGCAGGGGCAACTCGCGCAGGCAGCCGACGAGTTGGACCAGCTGACGGCGGTGACCCTGCCCTCCGCGATCGAGCGGCTGCGCGAGGGTGCGTCCGCGGACACGGTCCTTGCCGGACTCGAATGGCCGCGCAACCCCTTGCTGCGGGTGCCCGCCGAATCGTTCGTACGAGAGCTCGCCTACAGCGAGCGGCGCGCCGCCGCCGCACAGGCGGCATCCGCCAAGGCGCTGAGCCGCGTCCAGGCCAAGTCCGTGGGTATGCTCGCCGACCTGCGGGACATGCAGGAACGACACGGCGTCGAGGTCTTCGGCGACCTGCTGCGGCTTGACCACAGCACCTCCCAGCTGGGTCTGATGACCGACCGTCTCGCCCTCCTCATGGGTGGCCGCTCCAGCCGCGCGTGGAACAAGCCGATCGTCATGGAGAGCATCCTGCGGGGCGCGGTGGGCCGGATCTCCGCCTATCAGCGGGTGCGGCTGCACTGCTCGACGACCGTGGCGATCGCCGGTTTCGCCGCCGAGGGTGTCATGCACGTGCTGGCCGAACTGATGGACAACGCGGCGAACTTCTCCCCGCCCATCGACGAGGTGCACGTCTATGTGGAGGAGCGCAGCGCCGGGATCGTCGTGACGATCGAGGACAGCGGTCTGAAGATGGCCGACGCGGCCATGCGCCGTGCCGAGGAGTCGGTCTCCGGCCATGTGACGGACCTGGCCTCGCTGCAGGGCACGCGCCTGGGCCTCGCCGTGGTCGGACGCCTCGCCGCCAAGTACGGCATGAGCATCAACTTCCGTCCTTCCTCGCGCGGCGGTACGGGCGTGGTGGTGCTCCTGCCGCCGCAGCTCCTGGCCCAGCAGCGCGACCCCGCTCCGCAGCAGCTCGCCCCCCGCAGCATCCAGCCGACGACCGCCCCCGCGGCCCAGGAGGTCGCGGCCGCCCCGGAGCGCCCCGCCGCCCCGGAGACGCCCACGGCCCCCGCCCCGCCCCCGGCCGACGCGGACGCCACGCCCCAGCCCACGCAGGCCCGCCCCGCGGCCGCCACAACGAACGGCCTGCCCGTGCGCGCCCCCGGCCGCACCATGGCCGAGGCGGAGCGGGAGCGGGAGCAGCGCAGGGCGGCGTCCGACGCCGCCGCGGCGGCAGGGGCAGGGGCGATGTCCGGCGACGCGGGTCTTCCGCCGCGTGACGCCGGTTCCCGTTTCGGTGCCTTCCACCGTGCGCGGCGGGCTGCGGGTGACGTGCCCGGCTCCCCCGCGGCACCCGATTCCCCCACCGAGTCCGGGCCGCCGCCCGCCGAGTAGATCGAAGCCACCCGCACGGCGCCCGGGCTCTGGCGCCCCCTTCCCCGCTCAAGATCGTGAGATTGGAGGGACGGGCAGGTGACCGGCAGACCCGGCGCATCTCGCCCCGCCTACCATGCAGACCACTGACAACAGCCTGACCTGGCTCCTGCAGAGCCTCCTGAAGCGCACCCCCGGTACGCGGCACGCCCTGGTGCTCTCCCGGGACGGCCTGAAGCTGTGCTGGAGCGAGCATTTGACGCTCGACCAGGCTGACCAGCTGGCGGCGATCTGCTCCGGCATCCAGGCGCTGGCCCAGGGTGCATCCATGGAGTTCGGCGACGGCACCGGAGGCGTCCGGCACTCCATGACCGAATTCCACGGCGGGTTGCTCTTCATCGTCGAGGCCGGCCTGGGAGCGCACTTGGCGGTCGTGGCGGAGGAGAACGCCGATCCCGGTGTGGTGGGCCATCAGATGACCGAACTGGTCGAGCAGATCGGTGAACATCTGCGCGCCGAGCCGCGCGCGCAGGACGAAGGCAGCGGCTCCTCGTGACGCCGCCGCGCAGGCCCGTGGACATCGGTGACCCCGACCGGCTGTACACGGTCACCGGTGGCCGCAGCCGCGCCGACGACGATTCGTTCGACCTGGTCACTCTGGTGGTGAGCGAGTGCGAGCCCACTGCCGGGATGCAGTCGGAGCACGTACGGATCCTCGAACTGTGCCGGCATCCGACGGCCGTGGTGGAGATCGCCGCGGAGATGAAGCTGCCGATCACGGTGGTGCGGATCCTGCTGGGTGACCTCCTTGCGATGAGCCGGATCACCGCCCGTCATCCCCGCGCGGCCGGTTCGGCCGCGTCGATCCCCGATTCCGCCCTTCTCAAGGAGGTGCTCCATGGGCTCCGCAACATCTGAGCTGCCCTCCCGTACGCCGCTGTCCGACACTGCCGAGACCGGCCTGAAGATCGTCGTCGTGGGCGGCTTCGGGGTCGGCAAGACCACGCTGGTCCGGTCGGTCAGCGAGATCCGTCCGCTGAACACCGAAGAGGTGATGACGCAGGCCGGCATCGGTGTCGACGAGACGGCCGACGTGGCCGCCAAGACCACCACGACGGTGGCCTTCGACTTCGGCCGCATCAGTCTCAACGAACGTGTGGTCCTCTATCTGTTCGGCGCTCCCGGGCAGGAGCGCTTCTGGTTCCTGTGGGACCGGCTCTTCTCCGGCACGCTCGGCGCGGTCGTCCTGGTCGACACGCGGCGGATGGACGACTCCTGGTACGCCATCGACCGTCTCGAACACCACAAGACGCCCTTCGTGGTGGCCGTCAACCGGTTCGACGACGACAGCTCCGCCCATTCGCTCGATGAGATCCGCCAGGCCCTCGCGCTGCCCGACCATGTGCCGCTGATCGACTGCGACGCACGGGTGAGGTCGTCGGGCAAGGACGTCCTGATCACCCTCGTGGACCACCTCTACGCACTGGCCATGGCCCAGGAGATGACACCGTGACCGAGCCGACCGGATCCCCCTACGAGCAGAGCCCGCCACCCGGGTGCCCGGCCCACGCGGGCGCGGTGCGCCTGGGCGGTCTGGAGTACCAGCAGACGCCTTCGCAGCTCTACCGCAGCATGCGCAGGGAGCACGGCGCGGTCGCGCCGGTCCTCCTCGACGGTGACGTGCCCGCGTGGCTGGTGCTCGGCTACTCCGAGGTCAGCTATGTGACCGGCCACGACGAGCTGTTCGCCCGTGACTCGCGCCGCTGGAACCAGTGGGACCACATTCCCGCCGACTGGCCGCTGCTCCCCTTCGTCGGCTACCAGCCGTCGGTCCTGTTCACCGAGGGCGAGGAGCACCGGCGGCGGGCCGGGGTGATCACGGAGGCCCTTGAGGGGGTCGACCAGTTCGAACTGGCCCGGGACAGCGCCCGGATCGCCGACCGGCTCATCGCCTCGTTCGCCGGCAGCGGCCAGGCCGAGCTGATGGACGCGTACGCACACGCGCTGCCCATGATCGCCGCGGTGCAGATGTGCGGCATGCCGCACGAGGGCACGGACACGCAGCAGCTCGTGGACGACCTGCGGATCTCGCTCGACGCGCATGAGGGCGACGACCCGGTGGCGGCGTACACCCGCGTCGGGGAGCGGATCCAGCTCCTGGTCAAGGAGAAGCGGGAGAAGCCCGGTGCGGACGTCACGTCGCGGATGCTCCAGCATGCGGCGGGTCTCACCGACGAGGAGATCGTCCAGGACCTGATCTCCATCATCGCGGCGGCGCAGCAGCCGACGGCCAACTGGATCTGCAACACGCTGCGGTTGATGCTGACCGACGACCGGTTCGCCCTGAACGTGTCCGGTGGGCGGCTGAGCGTGGGCGAAGCGCTCAACGAGGTGTTGTGGCTCGACACCCCGACCCAGAACTTCATCGGCCGCTGGGCGGTGCGCGACACCCAGCTCGGCGGGCGGCAGATCCGGGCTGGCGACTGTCTGGTGCTCGGCCTCGCCGCGGCCAACACCGACCCGCAGATCTGGCCCGAGTCGCACGTCGGCCCGGAGAACTCGGCGCATCTCTCCTTCAGCCACGGCGAGCACCGCTGCCCCTACCCGGCTCCGCTGCTCGCCGACGTGATCGCGAGGACCGCGGTCGAGACGCTCCTGGAGCGGCTGCCCGACCTCGTCCTCGCGGTGGAGCCGCACGAGTTGACCTGGCGCCCGTCCATCTGGATGCGCGGCCTGACGTCGCTGCCGGTGCAGTTCACGCCCGCGGCGCACTGAAGGGTTGCCGGGGCGCCGCCTTGGGGCGGCGCCCCGGTCGGGTCAGGGGTCAGGCGGTGACGGGGGTGAACCGCACCGGCAGCGACTGCGGCCCACGGGTGAACACACCTTGCTCGACGGGGTCGAAGCCCTCGGCGAGCCGTACGTCGGGCATCGCGTCGAGGAGCTGGCCGACGCCGATCTCCACCTCGGCCTTGGCCAGCAGGGCACCCACGCAGAAGTGGCGGCCGAGGGCGAACGACAGGTGGTCGGCGGCGGCGGAGAACGCGGTCGTCGTGGTCAGGTCGTCCCGGAAGATGTCGAAGCGGTCCGGCTCGCTGTAGCGCTGCTCGTCACGGTTGGCCGAGCCGATCAGGCAGGTGACGGTGGCTCCGGCGGGGATGGTGCCACCGGTGACCTCCACGTCGGTCGCCGACTGCCGCATGATCATGTGGACCGGCGGTGTGTGGCGCAGGGTCTCGGCGAAGGCGCGGGCGATCAGGGTGCGGTCCTGCCGGACGGCTTCGAGCTGTTCGGGGTGCATCAGGAGGTTGGCGAAGATGCTGGCGATCGCCTTGTCGGTGGTCTCGCCGCCCGCCGCGAGCAGCAGGCTGCAGAAGGCCTTGATGTCCTCGTCGCTCATGCTGACGCCGTCGACCTCGGCGGCGCACAGCGCGGAGAGCAGGTCGTCGCCGCGGTTGCCCCGGCGCTCGCGGATGATCGGGATCATGTATTCGGCGAACTCGACCCGGGTGCGCTCGCCGGCCGCCGCGACCTCGGCGTCGCCCGCCAGGTTGCCGAGGAAGGCGATGACGGTGGTGTACCAGCCGTGGAAGCGCGCGTGGTCGGACTTGTCCAGGCCGAGCATGTCGGCGATCACGTTCACCGGGAAGCGGGTGGCGTAGTCCGCGACCAGGTCCACGCTGCCCGTGTGCCGGAAGGTGTCGATGAGTTCGCGGGAGTTGCGCTCGATGACGGGCAGGAACTTGTCCTGGAGGTCCCTGCCGCGGAACGCCGGGGCCACGAGCGCGCGCCGCACGGAGTGCTCACGGCCGCTGAGCTGGAGGATCGTCTTGCCGTGGACGGGCTCGATCTGCCAGTCGTAGTTGTCGGTGGTGAACTGGGAGCCCTTGTCCTTGAACACGCGCTCGACGTCCTCGTACCGCGAGATGATCCAGCTCTGCGTCGCCTCGTGCCAGAAGAGCGGGGCGTTCTTCCGCATCGCCTGATAGGCCGGGTACGGGTTCTTGGCGAACTCGGGCGAGAGGATGTCAGGGACCTGCTGCGCGGTGGACATGTAGCTCCTAGGTCAGAAACAGGCAACGTCCACCAGGCTATTGATCACCTACGGAGCCAACCAGCCCCTCCCGGTCGACAGTTGAGCGCTGCACTAATGTTGGCCGAAAACCGCCCCCTGAAAAGCACCCCTCGCCCCGCGGGATCGAAGCCCGCGGGGCGAGGGGGAGCAGCGGCACCCGGCCGCCGGGGGCTCAGCAGCTGAGCTTGTCGCCCGGGGTGACGTTGAGGATCCCGGTGAACCGGGTGTAGTTGTTGATCCGGCTCTGCACCTGCTCGGGGTTCTTCCCGTCGCACTCCAGGCTGCCGTTGATGCTGCGGATCGTCTCGCCGAATCCCGCGCTGTTGACCATGGCGTTGTGCGGTGTCATCGTCCCCGGGCCGTTCTGCGTGTTCCAGTACCAGAGGCCGGTCTTCCAGGCCACGGCCGCATCGTTCTGCACGAGGTCGGGGTTGTTCAGGAGGTCGATGTTCAGGGCGTCGCCCGCCGCCTTGTAGTTGAAGTTCCAGCTGAGCTGGATCGGGCCGCGTCCGTAGTACTTGTCGTTGCCCGCCGGGCAGCCGTAGGGCTGAGAACTGTCGCAGTAGTGCGGGTAGTTCGCGGTGTTCTGCTCGACGACGTGGACCAGTCCGCCCGTCTCGTGACTGACATTCGCCAGGAAGGCGGCGGCCTCCTGCTTGCGTACGGTGTCGCTGCCGGTCCCGGTGAAGTCGGGGTAGGCGCTGAGCGCCGCCGTCAGACCGCTGTAGGTGTAGAAGGAGTTCCGGTTCGGGAACATCTGGTTGAACTGGGCCTCGCTGACGGGGAATTCCGCCGCGGCGGCCCGCTCCCCCGGCTCCGCCTTCTCGGCCGAGGCGTTGGGCGCGAGGGTCAGGAGGGTGAGCGCGGCGGCGGACGCGGTCGCGGTCAGCGCGGCAAGTACACGAAGACGCATGGGGATCACTCCTCGGGCGGGTCGGGCTCAGGCGCGACCGACCGCCGCATGGTGGGGGGATGTGGGGGTGCGAGGGTGTGGGGGGTGTGCGGTCGGGAGCGCGCCGGACACACCGGAGCTGCGGCTATCCGGAATAACTCCCGCCGTTGGACTAGACCATACCCAGTGACGCATTCACGTCAAGAGGTCGCCGGATAACGGCAGTTGAGAGGTGCTGCCGGGCCTCTCAGGCTGAACTCGCCCCCGCCAGAACCTCGATCGCCCCGACGACATGAGCGGCGTACCGGCCCACGAGCGGCCCCAGTTCCCGCCAGCGCTCCTCCGCCCCCGTGACGTACACGGTCCGGGCGTGGGCGAGCACGGGCCGGTGGGCCTCAGGGAGTCGGGCCAGGGCCCAGTCGGCCGCGACGTCCTTGGACGTCAGGGTCCCGGTCGCCAGAGTCATCCAGATCCGGGCCAGCGTCAGGACGGCGTTGCGCGTGTCCGACGCGAGGTCCGCCAGCAGATCCGGCACCCCGGCCACGATCGCGCGAGCGAGGTCCTCGGCGGGTACGGGAGCCAGCACCCCGCCCGGGCGCGGCCCGGCAAGCGGTGTGTCCGCGAGCAGCACCATCGTGATCAGGGGCGCGAGATCGGGGCTGGGCACCGGCGACGGCAGCTGCCCCCGCTCGTACTCCTCGCGCAGCCACTCCCCGTACTGGAATTCACAGCGCGGCGGGTACCTCCAGGGCGTGACCTCGCGCCGGACGACGAGCGTCAGCTCGACGGGGCGCGCCTCGTCTCCCCGGGCCGGCCAGACGGAGAGATCCAGCAGGCCCTCGACGAGTTCCCTGCGCCGCCCGGTCGACAGAGGCTGCTCCACTACGGCGAACAGGTCGATGTCGCTGTGCGGCCGCAATCCGCCGAGCAAGGCGGAACCGTACAGATAGATGCCGACGACGTCCGTGCCGAGCGTCTCGCGCACCAGGTGAACGGTGTCCTCGGTCTGGGTCACTGCGGCCCTTTCTCATGCGGCGACGTGCGGGAACGGGGGACGAACCGGTCATGATCGTAGGAATGGCTCATGCCCCGTGGCCAGCGAGTTTCCGACACGTCTGCCGCGAGCCTTCGCGGACGTACACTGAAGCGGTGTCGGGCAGGTCCCTGCTCCGCCCGGCCATCTGTGATCAGCCCTCCACGACCCGGATCCGGTCCTTGGCGACCAGTCGTGCGGCGCACAGGTAGCGTTCCTCGGCCGTCTTGGCCCTTCGGCCCGCACGCAGATATCCCCCTGTGGGGCCCCGCTCGCCTTACGCGCATCACCGCGGACTCCGGCTCACCGTCGCCCTTGCCCCTCAGGCCTGGCGTGCGCGGCGTGCCGCGATCCGCCTTCGAGGGGACTGTTGTGAAGCTCAGCGCACTGCTCGACGGGCACGACCACCACGTTCTGCACGGTGACCCGGGCGTCCCGGTCACCGCTGGAATGACCTTCGATCCCGGACAAGTGACCTCCGGATCGCTGTACGTCGCCGTACCCGGCCATGAGGAGGGCGGGCCCGGGGGCATCAGCCGGGCACTGGAACGAGGGGCGGTGGCGGTCCTCTCCGAGGGCGACGCGCTGCCCGACGTGGCGGCCGCCGGGCAGGTGTGCGTGGTGCGGGTGACCGACGCGCGCGCCGCCGCTTCGCTCGTCGCCTCCCGGTACTACGGCGAGCCCGGCCGCGCGATGGACGTCGTGGCGATCACGGGCACGAACGGCAAGACCTCCGTCTCGTACATGGTCGAATCGGCGCTCAGGCTGGCCGAGGGCGCGAAGGTGGGGGTGATCGGCACCTCGGGAAGCCGGATCGGCACGGAACGGATCCCGATGCCGCGGTCGGTGCTCAGCACCCCCGAGTCACCGGACCTGCATTACCTCCTGGGCCACATGCGCGACCGCGACACGAGCAGCGTGGTGCTGGAGGCCACGTCCATGGGTCTCCTTGAGCGGCGCCTGGACCATGTGCCCGTCTCCGTCGGCGTCTTCACCAATCTCACCCAGGACCACCTGGACGACCACGGCACCATGGAGCACTACAAGAACGCCAAGCTGCGCCTCTTCACCGGCCTGTGCGAACGCGCGGTGGTCAACGCCGACGACCCCGTCAGCGCCGAGATCATGGCCCTGATGCCGGGCGCGGTGACCACGTACGGACTCGACGCACCGGAGGCCGACTACCGGGCGAGCGACCTGGTCGTGGACGCGGTGGGCACCCGCTTCACGCTCCACCACGACGGCCGCAAGTACCCCGCCGCGATACCGGTGCCGGGCCGCTTCTCGGTGTCCAACGCGCTGGCCACCCTCGCCGCGTGCCATTTGCTCGGGCATGAACTGCCCGCCCTCGTGGCGGCCTTGGACCGGATGCCGCCCACCCCGGGCCGCCTCGAGCGCTTCACCACCGCACAGGGTGTCTGCGTGATCGTCGACTACGCGCACTCGCCCGACTCGCTGGAGAAGGTGCTCGCCACGATCCGCGGCTTCGCGACCGATTCGGTGATCAGCGTCTTCGGCTGCGGCGGCGACCGTGACACCACCAAGCGCGCCCTGATGGGCGAGATCGCGGGCCGCCACTCCGATCTGTGCGTCCTCACGTCGGACAACCCCCGCAACGAAGACCCCGAGATCATCCTGGACCAGATCATCCCCGGTCTGACGTCCACCGGGACGCCCTTCCACCGGGTGGCCGACCGCCGCGCCGCGATCGCACGCGCGCTGTCCGCCGCGCGGCGGGGAGACATCGTGCTCGTCGCGGGCAAGGGAAGCGAACCGCACCAGATCGTCGGTGAACAGCTCATCCCCTTCGACGACATGAGCGTGGTCCGCGAACTCGACGCGCTGTAGCGGCACTTAAGGGGGCACGCGTGCGGGCGGTGTGCGATTCATCCATCGCATCGGCTCGCGCGGTGCGAATCGGGCACTGGTGCGGTGGGGCGCATGGCGTCTACGGTCCGTGCAATTCCGCCACCGCACCGCGTACGCCGTGGTGCCGTCCCCCAGGGAGCTGCCTGTGCCCAAGGAGTCATCGCCGTCCGTGACCGAGGTCGAGACGCACGGAGTCGAACGCATCCCGGACGCGGACCGCACGGCCGGGCCGCTCGATCTGTTCCGGCTCGCGTTCGGCGGCGCCAACACGTTCGCCACCTGTGTGCTCGGCGCGTTCCCGATCCTCTTCGGCCTCTCCTTCTGGCAGGGGCTCGCGGCGATGCTCATCGGACTGCTCATCGGTGCGCTGCTGCTCGCCCCGATGGCGGTGTTCGGGCCGCGCAACGGCACGAACAACGCCGTCTCGTCGTCGGCGCATCTGGGCGTGCACGGCAGGATCGTCGGCTCCTTCCTCTCCCTGCTCACCGCCGTGGCCTTCTTCTCCCTGTCGGTGTGGAGCTCGGGCGACGCGCTCATCGGCGGGGCGCACCGGCTGCTCGGCGTGCCGGAGAGCGATGTGGCCTACGGCTGCGCGTACGCCGTCTTCGCCGCCCTGGTGCTCGCCGTGTGCGTCTACGGCTTCCGCTTCATGCTGCTCGTCAACAAGATCGCGGTGGTGGCGGCGACCCTGCTGTTCGTGCTCGGCCTCGTCGCCTTCGCGGGGGACTTCGATCCCTCGTACGCCGGGATCTTCACGCCGGACGCCGACCGGGCCACCCAGGACCTGTTCTGGCCGTCCTTCATCGGCGCCGCGCTGATCGTGCTGTCCAACCCAGTCTCCTTCGGCGCCTTCCTGGGCGACTGGGCCCGCTACATCCCGGCCGAGACGCCCCGGCGCAAGGTGATGGGAGCGGCCTTCCTCTCGCAGGTCGCCACAGTGCTGCCGTTCGGCTTCGGCCTGGCGACCGCGGCGATCATCGCCGAGCAGGCCCCCGCGTACATGGACCCGGCCGCCCCGAACTTCGTGGGCGGTCTGCTCGCGATCGCGCCCGGCTGGTACTTCCTGCCGGTCTGCCTGATCGCGCTGATCGGCGGCATGTCGACCGGGACGACCGCGCTCTACGGAACCGGCCTGGACTTCTCGTCGGTCTTCCCGCGGCTCGGCCGCGTCCAGGCCACCGTCCTGATCGGCGTCCTGTCCATCACGTTCATCTTCGTGGGCCGGTTCGGCTTCAACCTGGTCCAGGCGATCTCCACCTTCGCCACGATGATCATCACCTGCACGGTGCCGTGGATGATCGTCATGATGCTCGGCTACGTCACCCGGCGCGGCTGGTACGACCCCGAGGCACTCCAGGTCTTCACCCGCCGCCAGCACGGCGGCCGCTACTGGTTCGCGCGCGGCTGGAACTGGCGCGGCATGGCGGCCTGGTGGACCGGTGCGGTGACCGGCGTGCTGTTCACCAACATCCCCGGACAGTTCGTCGGGCCGCTCGGCGACCTCGCGAACGGCGCCGACATCAGCCTCCCGCTGGGAGCGGCCGTCGCGGCGGTCGTCTACCTCGCCCTGCTCGCGGCCTTCCCGGAGCCGCGCGCGGTGTACGGGCCCCAAGGACCGCGCTGGGTGCGCGCGGCGGACACACCGATCGCTCCGATCACCGGGCCACCGAGCGGTGATCTCGACGAGGCCTCCGCAAAGGTGAAGGCATAGCCTCGGTGCGCCACCGCCCGTCCGCGCGCGGCGGCGCGACCGCAGGGCTCAGCGTGCCGCCTCCAGCTCCCGCTTGAGGTTCCGCAGCGTCCTGTCGATGTTGCCGACCTGGAAGACCGCGAAGGTCTTTCCGCCCGTGGCGAGCCGGTCGAAGGCGTTGGCCACGAAGGCCGGCCAGGAGCGCCTGTCGTCCGTCCAGGTCTCGGTCACCTTGGTGGCACCGCCCTTGTCCTCGAACCGGTACTCCCAGGTGGCGATCGGGGCCCGCAGCCGGGGGCGCTTGAGCCCGATCGCGTGCACGCGGAAGGCGAAACGCCGGCCCGGATCGGCCTCGGTCACCGTGCAGCGCGTGGTCCACCGGAACGGGCCGCGCTTGTTGTGCCCGTCGAATACCAGGCCGACACCGGCGGGCTCCTCGCCTCCGGGCACGGTCGCCCCGAGGTTCTCCGGGCTCCACCGCCCCATCAGATCGGGCCTGCTGACCTGCTCGTACACCGACTGCGGTGACGCCTTGACCAGGATGCTCCGGGACACTGTGAACGTGCGGGTCATGACCACTCCGATCCTCGACCCGCGACCTTACTCACCAGTAGCATGAATGTCAGCCCCCTCGCCCTTCCCCTTTCGTGCACGTGGTCATGGGCGCCTTCGCAACTGGTGGACACTGTCCTGATGTTGGGCAACGTTCCAGAGGAGACTGACCGCTTCGTGGGGCGGACGGTCGAAGGACAGACTCTGGCCTCGACTCTCGTGACGCATCGGCTGACCACGCTCACCGGCACGGGCGGCGTGGGCAAGACGCGTCTGGCCGTGCACACCCTGCGTTCCCTTGCCGCCGAGGACACCGCGCTGCTCGGCGACGTGTGCTGGGCCGACCTCGGCGCGCTGTCGGACGAGCGCCTGCTGATCCCGGCCGTGGCCGACGCCGTCGGCCTGGCCGACCACACACCCGGCATGCCGCTCGACGCCCTCTGCGCATGGTTGTCCGACAGGCCGCGGCTGCTCGTCCTCGACTCCTGCGAACATCTCGTCGGCCCCTGCCGGAATCTGGTCACCGATCTGCTGACCGCCTGTCCACGGCTCACCGTCCTGATCACCAGCAGGCAGCCGCTCGACGTGCACGGCGAGACGCTCCTCGGCCTCGAGCCGCTGCCGTGCCACAGCGACGCGCTCACCCTCCTCCTCGAGCGCGCCGCGGCGATCACGCCCGAGGCACGCGCGGACCGGCCGGAGCAGCGGAAGCACGCAGCGGAGATCTGCAAGCTCCTCGACGGGCTTCCGCTCGCGCTCGAACTGGCATCGGCCCAACTGGCCCACCACACCCCCCGCGAACTCGCTTCCCGACTGCGCTCGCACCAGGGCGAGTTGCAGGCGACTGCCCCCATCTGGCCGCGGCGCCACCGGACCCTGCGTACGGCCATCGGGTGGAGTCACGAGCTGTGCGAGCCGCTGGAACGGCTGCTGTGGGCGAGGCTCTCGGTCTTCCGCGGTTCCTTCGACGACGACGCGGTGCGCGGCGTCTGCTCGGGAGGCCCGCTCACCGCCGACACCCTGCCTGACGCGCTCGCGGGCCTGATCGCCAAATCCGTGGTCGGCCACGACACGAGCGGCCGCTACCGTCTGCTCGACACCGTCCGCGAGTACGGGGCGATGTGGCTGGCCGAGCTCCAGGAGGAGAGCGCGGTGGCCGCCCGGCACGCGGACCACTTCCTCCGCCTCGCCCGCCTGGCCGACGAGGGCTGGAAGGGCACGGAACAGGTCACGTGGTACCGGCGCGTCGCCACGTCGCACACCGACCTGTGCGCCGCCCTGGACCATCTCACCGGGTCCGAACCCGAGCGCGCCCTCGAACTCGTCGGCCTGGTCGCGTTCTTCTGGAGCTGCTGCGGCCATCTGCGCGAGGCCCGCAGCTACTTGGACCAGGCGCTCCTGCTGTGCGACACGGACAGCCCCGCGCGGGCGAGGGCCCGCTGGGCGCTCGGCGTCGTCGTTCTCCTCCAGGGCCGGCACGACGAGGCGGCCGAGCTGAGCCAGGAGTGCGCGCGCACCGCGGCGCGTGACAGGGACGTGGAGGGCCAGCTCGCCGCGGCCTACCTCCTCGGCATCACCCATCTCCTGTCCGGCGAACCCCGCGCCGCCCTCGACGTGGCCGACCAGGCGCTCGGCCGGACCTCGGGTCCGCCCTTCGCGTCGCCTTCGGTGCTCCGCTGCCACCTCGTACGGGTCTTCGCCCTCACCGGGCTCGGCCGCCTCGACGAAGCCGCGGCGCGAGCCGCCTCGCTCCGGGAGGACTGCGCCGCGCGGGACGAATGCTGGACCCGCGCCTACACCGACTACCAGCTCGCACTGATTGCGCTGGCCCAGGACGCTCCCGCCCGAGCCGCCGAGCACGCCCGCGCGATGCTGGACGGCAAGCGCCGCCTGGGCGACAGCTTCGGCATCGCCCTGGGCATGGACGTACTGGCCGCAGCCGCGGCCGCCCTCGGTCAGGGGGAGACCTCGGCCCTGCTGTCGGGAACGGGACAGACCTACTGGCGTTCGGTGGGGCACGGACAGCGCGGTACACCCGAGCTGCGCGACGTCCGCGAGGCGTCCTGGGACCGGGCCCGCGCGGCCGTCGGCAACCAGACCTTCGAGCACGCGTTCCGCCGCGGCGCGGAGGCCGACCCGCGCGCCGTGCTGGCGCTGGCCGTGGAGGGGCGCTTGTTCAGCGAGGCATAGGAGGGGAAACGGGCGCCGGACGGTGGCGGTGTGCCTCAGACGCGTCCTGTGACCGTGACGGCGATCCCGGGCGCGGCCGGCTCCCCCGTCACGCGCTGGACGGCCTGCGCCGCGGCCGAGCGCACCTCTCGTGTCACGTCCAGGGCCCGCCGTCCGCGGTGCAGGACGACGTACACCTCCACGCTCCAGTCCTGGGTGTCCTTCTGCCGCCGCACCTGGACTCCGGCCGAGCCCGCCGGAGTGCTGGGGAGCCCCCGCCTCAGCACGGCCGATGAGCGCAGGAGATCCACGAGGCCCGGCCGCAGGAAGGCCACCCCCGGGGTGCCGATGACCGCCTCTATGACGGCGTCCGCCAGCGCGCGGGAAACGTCTCGATCGCTCACGGCCGCTGCCCTTCCTCTGTGTCGTCGTCGATGACATCGGTGATCGTCACGTCGACGACCGCGATCCGCATGCCCAGTTCGCCGTCCACGGCTTCCCGCACCTGGCTGCGCACCCGGTCCGCGATCTCCGGCAGGTTCCACAGGAGCGGGACCTGGACCTCGACGCGGATCCTGACCGGGCCCCGCGTCAGGTGCCCCGCGGGCGCCGGGGACGCCCCGTCGTCCAGCGGACCGATGCGGCAGCTGCCCGCGAGCACGCCCGGCAGCGACTCGGCCGCGGCCCGCACCGTCCGGGCCGCGGCGGCCTCCACGATCCAGGCGTCCTCGTCCTCGTCGCCGAGCGGCAGCGTCCGGCCCGGCCGCAGTTCCAGGCGCACCACGTCCATGACACGGCCGGTGAGCGCGGAGGTGTCCGGCTCCCGCGGCGTCGTGTCGCGCGCCTCCGTGACGATTCCCTCCAGGTGCCGCAAGGCGTCCAGAGCCTGCGCGCAGTGCGGGCAGCCGGCGGCGTGGGGGTCGGGCGCCCCCGCCTCCCACTGTTCCCATACGTGTGACAACTCGCGCCCGCAGGGCAGCAGTTCGTCCTCAGGCAGCACGCCGAAGCCCGCCTCCCGCTCCTCGTCCGGTACGGATTCCCCGTTCATCGCCATGCGGCCATCGCCTCCGTCAGGTAGCGCCGCGCCCTGAAGACCCGGCCGCGGACCGCCTCCGGACTGATCCCGACCGTCTCGGCGATGGACTCGTAGGGCGCGCCGTCCAGCTCACGCAGCACCCAGCACACCCGCTGCTCCGGCGAGAGCCCCTCCATCGCCCGCGCCAGGTCCGCCACGGCCGCGTGTCCCTCGGCCACCCGCGCGGGCGAGACCTCGTGCTCCGGGGCGGGCGGCTCGGGCAGGCTGTCCAGGGCCACGACCGGCCGCCGCGAGCGCAACACGTTCAGGCAGCGGTTGGTGACGATGCGGTAGATCCACGTACCGAACTGCGCGTCCCTGCGGAACTCCGGGAGCCCCCGCCAGGCACTGACGAAGGAGTCCTGTACGGCGTCCTCCGCCTCCGGACGGCTCCCGAGCAGGCGCGTGGCCAGGCGCAGCGCCATGGGTGCGTGGCGGTGCACGAGTGCCTCGAAGGCCTCTTCGTCGCCCTCCGACGCCCGCACCGCGAGGAGGCCGTCCTCACGTCTCGACGACGCGTCCGCTTCCTCGGGTGTTCCACCCCGGTCGCCCGGCACACGCGGCTCCTCTCACTTCGGTCGTGCTCGTACGACACACGAAGGGCCCTCCGCGTTACGCGGCCCAGGAACGCTACATGCCGGGCGGGAAAAATCCCGCGAGGCGCGTAACAGACCCGCGGCATCCGGGTCGGAGCAGGAGAAGAGCCGGATACGGGCACCTCGCCCGGGCCGGCACCGACAGCACGAGCCACCGAGAAATCCCTGACGACGACCAGGAGATGCCACCATGACGACGCAGGACCTCACTTCGCATGCAGCCGTGTCAGGCAGCACCGGGAAGGACCTCACCGGCGGGGCTCAGAAGAGCCTCGGAGCCACCACCGTCACGGGCAAAACGGGCGCGGCCGAGCCGGCGGCGACGCGGGGCAAGACCTCCATCGCCGATGTCGTGGTCGTGAAGATCGCCGGAATGGCGGCGCGCGAGATCCCCGGCGTGTTCGACATGGGCGGCGGCCTGTCCCGCACCATCGGCGCCGTGCGCGACCGTGTTCCCGGCGGGCGCCCGAACGTCGGCCGCGGGGTGAAGGTCGAGGTCGGCGAGCGGCAGACCGCGATCGACCTCGACATCGTCGTCGAGTACGGCGTGCCCATCACGGACGTCGCCCATGACGTGCGCGAGAACGTCATCTCGGCGGTGGAGCGCATCACCGGCCTCGAGGTGGTCGAGGTGAACGTCGCCGTCAACGACGTCCACCTGCCCGAGGACGACACCGCGGACTCCGGCGGCGAGACGCGCGTCGAGTAGCGCACCGCCCGCACGGACCACCTTCCGGTGGTGTCAGATGTCCCCTTCTGTGGTGTGAGGTGAGCGGTGAGCACAGCTCTGGTCGGCCTGCTGGCGGGCATGGCCCTGGGATTCGCCGGGTGGTTCGGCGGCTTCGGCGCGTTCCTCCTGGTCGCCGCGCTCGGCGCGGTCGGCTTCGTCCTGGGGCGCCTCGTGGACGAGGGCACGGACCTGCGTGCCTTCCTCGGCGGGCGTGACCGGGAGCGGCGATGACCACGCCCGCGGCGGAGCGCGGTTCGACGACCGTCGCCGATCGCGCGGTGCGCCGCATCGCGGAGCGCGCGGCGACGGAGGCCCTGGCACCCGGCGCGGTCGAGGCCGCCCGGGGGTCGGCGTCCGTGCGGGGCCGCAGGGCCCGGGTCGGCGTCACCGTGACCCTGCCCTATCCCGCCGTGCTCGACGAGGCGGGCGAGCGCGTGCGGTCGCACGTCGCCGAGCGCACATCCCGGCTCACGGGGCTCACCGTGCCGTCCGCGCGGATCCACGTCCGGGGTCTGTCCCCCCGCGCGCGGTCCGCCGGGCAGCTCGCGCCACCGGTCGCGGGCACGGGGGCCGCGGAGGCGTCCGGGGGTCGCGCGCGGCGCCCGTGGTCCCAACGGCGCCTGCCGATCGCGGTGTTCGCCCTCGCCGCGGCCGCGGTCTGCGGTGTGCTGCTGTACGACGTGGTGTCGGTGCACGCGGCCGGGCACGCGCCCGCGCACTGGCGGGTGGAGGTGATGGAGTGGCTCTCCACGCATGGCCCGGACGGCGCCACGACCTCCGGTGTCCTCGCTGCGGTCGCCGTCTTCGCGCTCGGCGTGTGGCTGCTGGTCCTCGCCGTCACGCCGGGCCGTCGCAGCGGTCTCCCGATGCGGCCACCGCTGCCCGGCGTGCACGCGGTCCTGGAACGCCGGGCGGTCGCCGGTTTCCTGCGGGACGCGGTGACCGACGTGCCCGGCGTCGGCCGGGTCCTGGTCCGGGTCGGCCGCCGCAGGGCACGGGTGCGCGCCGGTCTCGAGTTCGGTGAACAGGACGGCGCACGGCGGGCGGTGACCGAGGCCGCCGAGGCCGCGGCCGCCGGGCTCGGCCTCGCGAGGCCGCTACGGCTTCGCGTGCGGCTGAGGACGGAACCGGCCTGGCGGGCCCCGGCGGCCGAGCCTGGGCCCGGATCCGCGAGCGTGCCCACCGCAGCGGAGAGGAGCACCCTCCGATGAGCCGGCTGCGCGGCGGCGTGAACCGCTCGACTCTGCTCTGCCTGGCGGCAGTTCTCCTGGCCGGCGGAGCCGCGCTGGCTTCCGTGACCGCTCCCGTCCGCGACCGGCTGCCGTCGGCCGTGCCCCGTATCGGCGCCGACCGGGTGTGGCTGGACCAGGAGCTGCTCGGCCGCTGGCGTGATCACGGCTGGTGGCCGCCCGTCGTGATCGCCGCGCTGGCCGTCGGCGCCGCCCTGTTCCTCTGCTGGTCCTTCGCCCAGCTCCGCACCGGCCGGCTGCGCGAACTCCCCCTCGGGCAACCCGGCGTCACCCTCTCCGCCACGGCTCTGGCCGCCGCGATGACCGAACGTGCCCGAGCCGTCGACGGCGTCGCCCGCGCCCACGTACGCCTGCTCGGACGCCCCCGGCGGCTGCGGGCCCGCATCACACTGGTCCTCGGCCCCGACGCCTGCCCGGAAGCGGTGCTTGGCGAACTCGCCCGGGGCACCGTCGCCGAGGCACGGGCGGCCGCGGCGCCGCGCACCCTGGAGGCGGACGTACGCCTCACGGTCCGGCGGCACCGGGCGCGCCGCATCCACTGAGCGCGGGCCCGCCCCACGGTCAGCGGTTATTGCTGCAGGGCTTCGAGCGTGGTGCGCAGGTCGGTGGCGCGAGGGCGGTTGTGGGGAAGCCTGGCCAGGGCGGCCGCCATGCCGCAGGTGTTGGTCACGGCGGAGAAGACGAGGCCCGCGCCGATACCGGCGGCCAGCAGGCGCGCGGGCCGGTAGCGGGTTCCTGCGGCGATGCCGAGGACGACGAGGGACCCGGCGGCGAGGCGGACCTGGCGTTCCATCGCCCAGGCCTTCGGCGCCCCTTCGGAGGGCTGCAGCGGGTGGCCCTGCTCGGCCCAGGCGGTGGTGCCGCCGGCGAGGGTGGCGGCGGGGATGTCGGCGGCGGCCAGCTCGGCGCACGCGGTGGCGGAGCGGTTTCCGGAGGCGCAGACCATCAGGAGCTCACCGCGGGCGGCGGCGGCCTTGAGCTCGGGCAGCGCCGTGTGCAGGTGGTCCACGGGGATGTTGTGGGCTCCGGGGATGTGGCCGGAGGCGTACTCGCCCGGGGTGCGGACGTCGATGACGGTGTACCGGTCCAGGCGGGCTGCGGCCTGGGCGGGGGCCAGATCGGCGGGGAAAGTCATGTGGGGCTGTCCTTTCGTTGGTCCAAGGCTCTCACCCCGGCGGGCCGAAATACCCCCAGGGGTATCGGTGGCCGCGCGGCGCCGCCCTCCGGAAGCCTCCGCCGCCCGGCCCTCCGGTGCCTTTGCCGGTCAGGCGCCGCGTGCCTGCTCGAAGCGGGCGCGGCCCTCGGCCAGTTCGACGATCGGGTCGGGGTAGTCGACGCCCGCGCGGTCCAGGCCCTCGAGCTTCCACGGCTCGTGGACGTAGCGGTCCGGGACGTCGGCCAGTTCGGGCAGCCAGCGGCGTACGTAGCCGCCGCCCGGGTCGAAGCGCTTGCCCTGGATCACGGGGTTGAGGACCCGGTTGGGCCGGGTGTCCGTCCCGGTGCCCGCCGCCCACTGCCAGTTCATCTGGTTGTTGGCGACGTCGCCGTCCACCAGGAGGCTCAGGAAGTGCCGCGCCCCCACGCGCCAGTCGACGTAGAGGGTCTTGGTGAGGAAGCTCGCCACCACCATCCGTCCCCGGTTGTGCATCCAGCCCTCGTGGCGCAGCTGGCGCATCGCCGCGTCCACGAAGGGGTAGCCGGTGCGCCCTTCGAGCCAGGCGGTGGTCTCCTTCTTGTTCGTGCGCCACCGGTCACCACGCGAGCGGTAGTCCCGGGCCGCCGCGTCGGGACGGGCCGCGAGGACCTGGTGGTGGAAGTCCCGCCAGGCCAGCTGCCGGATGAACGCCTGCGCCCCCGACGAGCCCTCACGGGATGCCTCGCGGATGACCTCGGCCGCCGACAGGGTGCCGAAGTGGAGGTGGGGCGAGAGGCGCGAGGTGGCATCGCCCGCGATGTCGTCGTGGCCGTCCTCGTACCCCGCGATGCCGCCGGACAGCCAGGACCGCAGCCGCCGGCGTCCCGCGTCCTCACCCCCGGCGTCGAGTCCCGGCGAGACGCCGCTGATCTCGCTGCGCGGCTGCACCTGCTCCGACGTCACGTCGGCGACCCGCACCGTGCGCGGAGCGGCCAGGACATCCCGTACGCCCTCTGCCGCCCAGCGCCGGAAGTACGGGGTGAACACGGCGTAGTGGTCGTTGCCCGCCGGGAGCAGCTCCCCCGGTGCGACGGCCGTGACCACCGCGTCGTGCACGACCAGACGGCAGTCGGTGTCGCCCAGCGCGGCCCGCAGCCGCTCCTCGCGCCGCGTCGCGTACCGGCTCACCCCTGCCGCGACGTGCACCCGCGTCGCGCCGGTCTCCTGTGCCACCCGGTGGACCTGGTCGACGACGTCACCGGTACGGACCACGAGGCGGCCGCCTCGCTTGCGCAGCCCCGCGTCCAGGTCCTCCAGGCAGTCGGCGAGAAAGGCCAGCCGGTTCGGGACGGCGAATCCCGTGGACCGCAGCCCCTCGTCGTACACGAACAGGGGGACGATCCGGTCCGCCTCGCGCTGCGCGGCGCGCAGCGCCGGGTTGTCGTGCAGCCGGAGATCGGAGGTGAAGAGGACGATCGAGACAGTCACTTTCTGCGGCTCCTCATGTTCATGATGTTCATGCTCTGCGGCTCCTCAGGCCGTGGGGAAGTTCATCAGGGCCACCGGGTCGGACGTCGGCTCATCGGAGCCGCCCGCCGGTTCCACGGTGATGCCGATGCCGGACGCCTGGTCCACCGGGCCGTCGAGCAGCACCGCTTCGGTGCTGCGGCCCGGATTCATCAGACCGGCCGAGCGCATCGTCCCGTCGTCGTTGAACCACAGTTGATAGACCTTGCCCGAGGGCGGCTCGGGCATCTTGGCCGCCACGAACGCGGCCTGGTTGAGGCTCTTGGCCACCACGACCGTGCCGGTCGCACCGTCGGTGAGCCGGCCGGTGGACGCCTTGGCGTCCGGCGCCGCGAGCACCTTGGCCAGCTGCGCGGCCTGTTGCTGCGCCTGTTCGGCACGCTCGCCCGCCTCGTCGGCCCGCTGGTTCTGCCATACGGCGATCCCGCCGAACCCGGCGGCCAGGGCCAGACACGCGGCGAGGGCGAAGCGGGACAGCTGCCGCCCGCGGCTCGTGCCACCGGTGGTCTTCGCCGGTGTGGGCGTGTGCGGCGGCAGCTGGCGGACGGTGGCGATCTGCCGCAGCACGTCGGCCTTCATCTGCGCCGGAGGGGCGGCCGACACGGCGCGGGCCAACCGCCCAGCCGTCGCGGCCAGTTCGCTCACCTCCTGGGCACAGGCCTGGCACTCCTGGAGGTGCCGCTCGAACTCCGTGCGCTCCTCGTCGGTGAGGGCGTGCAGGACGTAAGCACCCGTCAGCGTGTGCAGATCGGCGGCGCTCATGCGCTCACCCCCAGGCAGTCGCGCAGCCGGATCAGACCGTCGCGCAGGCGGGTCTTGACCGTCCCCAGGGGCACCGAGAGGAGCTCGCCGACCTCCCGGTAGGTCAGCCCCCGGTAGTAGGCGAGGGTCACGGACTGCCGCTGCAGCTCGGTCAGGTTGCGCAGGCAGCGGCGCACCTGTTCGCGCTCCAGGCGGTTCTCCACCTGCTCGCTCACCTCGTCGAAGGCGGGTGTGCGTTCGAGTAGCGCCGCTTTGTGGTCGCGCTCCGCCGACGCCTGTACGGACCGCACACGGTCCACCGCTCTGCGGTGCGCCATCGTCAGCACCCAGTTCATGACACTCCCCCGCTCCGGCCGGTAGCGCGCGGCCGTACGCCACACCTCCACCAGCACCTCTTGGGCGACCTCCTCGGACTGGGCCGGGTCGCGCAGCACCGTGCGCACGAGCCCCAGGACGGGAGAGCAGACCGCGTCGTACAGCGAGGCGAACGCCTGTTGGTCGCCGCGGGCCACCCGGCTCAGCAGTTCGGGCAGATCGGGTCCTGCGGAGGGAGCTCCGCTGATGTGCACTACTTCGTTCACCCGGTGATCCTCCTGGACGCTGGTCGCCTTCAGAGGTGATTCGGAGCCGGTGCGCCGCAGGATTGCCCCCGGGTCACGATTTCTTCGTGATCCCCGCGGTGCGCTGTTCGGCCGTACGTGTGATGTTGCGGGCCATGCCGCCGAAGACGAGGGCGTGGAACGGCGAGACGCTCCACCAGTACGCATGCCCCAGAAGTCCGTGGGGATGGAAAAGAGCCCGCTGGCGGTAGCGCGTGCGGCCCTTCTCGTCCTGTTCCGCGTACATCTCGAGCCAGGCGAGACCTGGCAGCCGCATCTCGGCCCGCAGCCGCAGCAGCCGTCCCGGTTCGATCTCCTCGACCCGCCAGAAGTCCAGCGGGTCCCCCACCCGCAGCCGCTGGGCGTCACGGCGGCCGCGCCGCAGGCCGACCCCGCCGACGAGCCGGTCGAGCCAGCCGCGCACCGCCCAGGCCAGCGGGAAGGAGTACCAGCCGTTGTCGCCTCCCACGCCCTCCACCACGCGCCACAGTGCCTGCGGCGAGGCGTCGACGGTCTGTTCCCGCCGGTCGGTGTAGAGGCTGCCGCCCGACCAGTCGGGGTCGGTGGGCAGCGGGTCGCTGGGGGCGCCGGGCACCGATGCGGACGACCACCGGGTGGTGACCTGGGCGTCCTTCACGCGCTTGAGGGCCAGGGCGAGCGCCGTGTCGAAGGTGATCGGGATGCCGGGCTCGTCGGGGACGTACCGGGCGATGTCGTGCTCGTGGCAGACGACCTCGTGGCGCAGGGATTCGGCGAGGGGACGGGCGATCGACGCCGGTACGGGGGTGATCAGGCCGACCCAGTGGCTGGAGAGGCGCGGGGTCAGCATGGGGACCGGCACGATGAGGCGGTGGGGCAGCTTCGCCACGGTCGCGTACCGGCTCATCATGTCGCGGTAGGTGACGACGTCGGGGCCGCCGATGTCGAAGGCGCGGTTGACGTCGTCGGGCATGGTGGCGCTGCCCACGAGGTAGCGCAGGACGTCGCGCACGGCGATGGGCTGGATCCGGGTGCGCACCCAGCTCGGCGTGACCATGACCGGCAGGCGCTCGGTGAGGTAGCGCAGCATCTCGAAGGACGCGGAGCCGGAGCCGATGATCACGGCGGCCCGGAGCATGGTGGTCGGCACACCGGATTCCAGGAGGATCCGGCCCACTTCGGCCCGTGACCGCAGATGCGGCGACAGGTCCTTCTCCGGGATGCCCTCGGGGGTGAGCCCGCCCAGGTACACGATGCGCCGCACGCCCGCGGCGCGGGCCTGCTCGGCGAAGATCCGGGCCGTTGTGCGGTCCGTCTTCTCGAAGCCGGATCCGGTGCCGAGCGCGTGGATGAGGTAGTACGCGACGTCGATGTCCCGCATGGCGTCGCCGACCGACTCGGCGTCGGACGCGTCGCCCCGCACCACCTCGGCCCGCCCGGCCCAGGGGTAGTCGCGCAGCTTCTCGGGCGAGCGGGCCAGGCACCGCACCCGGTGCCCCGCGTCGAGCAGCTCGGGCACGAGCCGCCCTCCGATGTAACCGGTCGCCCCGGTCACCAGGCAGCGCAGCCCCTGCGCACCTCCGCCGCTGTCCATCGGCACCTCCGGCCTCGGGTGACGTCCTCGGGTCCACCCTCTCCCGGGGACCGCCTCTCGCGCGCGGTCAGCGCGAAGGTGGCCGGGCGGTGCTCTGCCGCAGGACGAGCCGGGTGGGCACCAGCGTGGTGCCGCGCTCCGGCGTGCTCTGCTGCATCTGGCGCAGGACCCCCTCGACGCAGCGGCGCCCCACCTCGGCGAAGTCCTGGTGGACGGTGGTCAGGGGTGGCTGGAAGGAGCCGGACTCGGGGATGTCGTCGAAGCCGATGACGCTGACGTCGTCGGGCACCTTGCGGCCTCGCTCGTGCAGGGCGCGCAGGAGGCCGAGGGCCATCTGGTCGTTGGCGGCGAACACCGCCGTGCAGTCCGGCCGGTCGGCGATGCCGAGACCTGCCCGGTAGCCGGACTCCGCCGACCAGTCGCCGCGCACGAGCGGCGGCGGGACGCGTCCGGCCTCGTCGAGCGTCGCCCGCCAGGCGTCGGCGCGGCGTTGGGCGGCATAGGAGTCCTCGGGTCCCGCGAGGTGCCATACGGTCCGATGGCCGAGGTCGAGCAGGTGCTTGACGGCGTCGCGGGTGCCGCCCGCCTGGTCGGTGTCGACCACGGTGTAGCGGTCCCCCGCGTCCGAGTCGGCCACGACGACCTGGACATGGGGCGGCAGGGAGAGGGCCGCCGCGTCGAGCAGGTGCACTTCCATGATGACGATGACGGCGTCGACGGCGAGCTCCCCGAGGCGGGAGAAGGCGCCCCGCACCTCGTCCTGGGTGGGGACGGCGACGGGGAGCAGGGTGACGGCGTACCCCTCCTGCGCGGCGGAGGTGGCGATCGCGTCGATGGTGCGCACGTTGCCCGTGGTGGAGAGGGTGAAGGTGATCAGGCCGATCGTGCGGAACTCGCCGCGCTTGAGGGCGCGGGCCGCGCTGTTGGGCCGGTAGCCGAGCTCCTTCATGGCGGCGAGCACCTGCTGCCGGGTCTCCTCGGTGACGCCCGAATACCCGTTGGAGACACGGGAGACGGTCTGCGAGGAGACGCCGGCGAGACGGGCCACGTCGGCCATGGACGCGCTCTGCCCGCGGCGCGCGGTCCGTTCGCCCGGGATGCCGCTCGCCGAGGTGCTTTCGGTTGCTTCCACTGTCTCCCTCGCCGTTGCTCTCAGTCTTCTCGGATGACCCTTGACCGTCGCCATCGGGGCAGTGTAGACATTCCGCCACTGAATGTTTACGTAAACATAACATCCTGCGGCACTCGGCTCATCCCCTTGTCACGCCGCGATGTTTACGCAAACATCGCGGCACGTGACGACGCCGGCTCCGAGAAGGACGAGCGAGGAACGACATGACGACGCTTCACCTGCAGGGGGCCGCGGAGCGACCTCCCGCCCCACCCCCGTCACCACGGAACCGCCGTTCCTGGACGGGCTGGGGCTTCATCGGTCCCTTCGTGGCGGTCTTCGCCCTGGTCTTCCTGGCTCCCCTCGCCTACTCGGTCTATCTCAGCCTCTTCCGTGACCAACTCATCGGCGGCACCACGTTCGTGGGCCTCGACAACTACCAACAGGCGCTGGGCGACGACCAGTTCTGGGCTTCCCTGGGGCGGGTATCGCTCTTCCTCGCGGTGCAGGTCCCGATCATGCTGGGCATCGCCCTGCTCGTGGCCCTCGCCCTGGACAGCGGCCGCCTGTACGGCAAGGACTTCTTCCGGATCTCGGTCTTCCTGCCCTACGCCGTGCCCGCCGTGGTCGCCTCGCTGATGTGGGGCTTCATGTACGGCACCCGCTTCGGGCTCGTGGGCGACATCAACGACGCCCTCGGCGTCTCGCTGCCCGACCCGCTCTCGCCCTCGCTGGTCCTCGCGTCGATCGGCAACATCGTCACCTGGGAGTTCGTGGGCTACAACATGCTGATCTTCTACTCCGCGCTCCGCGTCGTCCCGCACTCCCTGTACGAGGCCGCGGAGATCGACGGCGCCGGTCAGCTCCGCGTCATCACGGCCATCAAACTCCCCGCGATCCGCGGCGCGCTGGTCATCGCGACGATCTTCTCGATCATTGGCAGCTTCCAGCTGTTCAACGAGCCGAGCATCCTGCAGAACCTCGCGCCCAACGCCATCACCACCGACTACACCCCGAACCTCCTCACGTACTCGCTGTCCTTCTCCGGTCAGCAGCAGAACTACTCCGCGACGGTCGCCATCGTCATGGGCCTGATCACCATGGTCATCGCCTATGTCGTCCAGCTGCGCGGCATGCGCAAGGGAGCGTGACCCGATGACCGGACCGAGCAGCCCCGTCACCACCGCCTCCCCGACGATCCCGGCGCCCGCCCGCGCGCCGGGCGCGCCTCCCCGCCTGCGCACACCCCGCGCCCGAACGTCCCGGCCGCACACCGCGGGCCGGCCCCGGCGCAGCGTCCTGCTGACCGTGCTCACCGGCCTCGTCCTGCTCTACAGCCTGATACCGCTGCTGTGGCTGGTCGTCAGCGCCACCAAGACCCAGGAGGGGCTCGCCGGCTCGTTCGGCCTGTGGTTCGGCGGGGACTTCGCCCTGTGGGACAACATCAGCGCGACCTTCACGTACAACGACGGTGTCTTCACCCGCTGGTTCCTGAACACCCTTCTGTACGTGGTCGTCGGGGCCGGGGGCGCCACCTTCCTCGCGGTCCTCGGCGGCTACGCCCTCGCGAAGTTCGACTTCCTCGGCAAGCGCGCGGTCTTCGCCGTCGTCATCGGCGCCGTCGCCGTGCCCGGTACGGCTCTGGCGGTGCCCACCTTCCTGATGTTCAGCAAGATGGGCCTGACCGACACCCCCTGGGCGGTCCTGATCCCCTCGCTCATCTCGCCCTTCGGGCTCTATCTGATGTGGGTCTTCGCCACCGAGGCCATCCCCACCGAGCTGATGGAGGCCGCCCGCATCGACGGGGCGAGCGAGCTGCGCACCTTCTTCCAGGTCGCCCTGCCGCTGCTCGCGCCCGGCACCGTGACCGTCCTGCTGTTCACCATGGTCGCGACCTGGAACAACTACTTCCTGCCGCTGATCATGCTCAAGGACCCCGACTGGTACCCGCTGACCCTGGGCCTCAAGAGCTGGAACGCCCAGGCCGCGACAGCGGGCGGCGATCCCGTCTTCCACCTGGTGATCACCGGCTCGCTGATCACAGTCCTGCCGCTGATCGCCGCGTTCCTGCTGCTCCAGAGGTACTGGCAGTCCGGACTCGCCGCCGGAAGCGTCAAGGAGTAGTTCCCGCACGCCAGTTGACCCCTGTTCCACCCCTTGTCGGACCACGGAGAAGTGGAAGCATCGCCATGCCCCAGAACACCCGCCGCCTGCTGCGCGGCATAGGTCTCGTCTGCGCCCTCGCCCTGGGCGCGACCGCCTGCGGCGGCTCCGACGACGACGGATCCGGCCAGAAGCAGGTCTCGGCCTCGGACATCAAGGCGGCCCTGAAGAAGGGCGGCAAGGTCAAGGTGTGGGCGTGGGAGCCCACCCTCAAGAAGGTGGTCACCGACTTCGAGAAGGAACACCCGGCCGTCGACGTCGAGTTGGTGAACGCAGGCACCAACAAGGACCAGTACACGGCCCTGCAGAACGCGATCTCGGCGAAGAAGGGCGTTCCCGACGTCGCTCAGGTCGAGTACTACGCGCTGAGCCAGTACGCCCTGACCAAGTCCATCACCGACCTGACGCCCTTCGGCGCGGACAGGCTCAAGGACTCCTACTCGCCGGGCCCGTGGAACGCGGTGAAGTCCGGCGACGGCGTCTATGCCCTGCCGATGGACTCCGGCCCCATGGCCCTCTTCTACAACAAGAAGGTCTTCGACAAGCACAAGATCAAGGTGCCGACGACCTGGGACGAGTACCTCCAGGCCGCCCGCAAGCTGCACAAGGCCGACCCGAAGGCGTACATCACCAGCGACACGGGCGAGGCGGGCCTGACCACCAGCCTGCTGTGGCAGGCGGGTTCGCGCCCCTACAAGGTCGACGGCACCAAGGTGGGCATCGACTTCTCCGACAAGGGCGCCCGCACCTACACCGAGACCTGGCAGAAGCTCATCGACGAGAAGCTGGTCGCACAGATCAACCCCTGGACCGACGAGTGGTACAAGGCGTTCGGCGACGGCACCATCGCGACGCTGGCCACCGGTGCCTGGATGCCGGCCAACTTCACCTCCGGTGTGAAGGAGGCCGCCGGCGACTGGCGCGCGGCGCCGCTGCCGCAGTGGACCGCGGGTGCCAAGGCGAGCGCCGAGAACGGCGGCAGCTCACTGGCCCTGCCGGAGCTCGGCAGGAACAAGGAACTCGCGTACGCCTTCGTCGAGTACGCCAACTCCGGCAAGGGCGTGCAGACCCGCATCTCGGAGGGCGCCTTCCCGGCGACCACCAAGGACCTGAAGTCCAAGGCGTTCCAGGACACCGAGTTCCCCTACTTCGGCGGCCAGAAGGCCAACAAGGTCTTCGCCGAGTCCGCGGCGAACGTCGCCGACGACTGGAAGTACCTGCCCTACCAGGTGTACGCCAACTCGGTCTTCAACGACACCGCGGGCAAGGCCTACGTCTCGGGCACTCCGCTGTCCGAGGGCCTGAAGTCCTGGCAGGACGCCTCCGTCAAGTACGGCACCGAGCAGGGCTTCAGCGTCCAGAAGTGACGCGGCCGACCGCACCGCACGGCTCGAACAATCCCGAGCACCACACCGGAAGGACCACCATGCCCCCCACCCTCCCGTCCCGGCTCCTGCGCGGACCGGACGGTGACGTCACCCCCCGTCTCGCGTACGGCGCCGACTACAACCCCGAGCAGTGGCCGCGCGCCGTCTGGGAGGAGGACGTCCGGCTGATGCGCGAGGCCGGCGTCAACATCGTCTCCGTGGGGATCTTCTCCTGGGCCCGCATCCAACCGGCCCAGGACACATGGGACTTCGCGTGGCTCGACGAGGTCATGGACCTGCTGCACGCGGGCGGCATCGGGGTCGATCTGGCCACCGCGACCGCGTCCCCGCCGCCCTGGCTCACCGCGGCGCACCCGGAGATCCTTCCGGTGACCGCCGCCGGTGAGACGGTGTGGCCGGGGGCGCGGCAGCACTGGCGGCCCACCTCACCCGTCTTCCGCGAGCACGCGCTGCGCCTGGTGCGCGAGATGGCCCTGCGCTACGCCGACCACCCGGCCCTGGTGGCCTGGCACGTCTCGAACGAGCTGGGCTGCCACAACATCTACGACTACTCCGACGACGCGGCCCGCGCCTTCCGTGACTGGCTGCGCGCCCGGTACACCACGCTCGACGGCCTCAACCACGCCTGGGGAACGGCCTTCTGGGCGCAGCGCTACAGCGACTGGGAGCAGATCCTGCCCCCGCGGCTCGCGGCGTCGCACCCCAATCCCACCCAGCAGCTGGACTTCAAGCGGTTCTCGTCGGACGCACTGAAGGACCATCTCCGGGCGGAGCGGGACATCCTGCGCGAGCTCACACCGGAGGTGCCCGTCACCACGAACTTCATGGTGATGGGCGGCACCAAGGGCATGGACTACGCCGACTGGGCGGGCGAGATCGACTTCGTCTCGAACGACCACTACGTCGTGCCGGGGCCGCAGGCACGGGACGAACTGTCCTTCTCCGCCAGCCTCACCAGCTCCATCGCGGGCCACCGCCCGTGGTTCCTCATGGAGCACTCCACCAGTGCCGTGAACTGGCAGCCCGTCAACCTGGCCAAGCGCGAGGGCGACCTGGCCCGCGACTCCCTGCTGCACGTCGCGCACGGCGCCGACGCCGTGTGCTTCTTCCAGTGGCGCCAGTCGGCGGCAGGCGCCGAGAAGTACCACTCGGCGATGGTGCCGCACGCCGGAGCCGACAGTGAGCTGTTCCGTGCGGTGACCGGTCTGGGGCAGACGCTCAAGGCGCTGGCGCCCGTCGCGGGTTCCGGGCGCGAACCGGCGCGTGTCGCCGTCCTCTTCGACTGGGACTCGTGGTGGGCCAGCGAGCAGGACTCGCATCCCACCTCGCGGCTCGACTACCACCAGGAGGCCCTGGACTGGTACTCCGCGCTCCTGGCCCTCGGCATCCGCGCCGACGTGGTGACCAAGCGGACCGAACTCGCGCCGTACGACGTCCTGATCGCGCCCGTGCTGCACGTGGTCCCCGAGGCGCTGGCCAAGGACCTCACCCGCTATGCCGAGGGCGGCGGCCATCTGGTCACGACCTACTTCTCCGGCATCGTCGACGAGAACGACCACATCTGGCTCGGCGGCTATCCAGGAGCGCTGCGTGATCTGCTCGGCATCCGCGTCGAGGAGTTCGGGCCGCTGCTCGACGACGACGCGGTGGAGCTGGACAACGCCACCACGGGCACGGTGTGGACCGACCGGGTCACGGTCACGGGACCGGAGGTGGAGATCCTCGCCCGGTACCGCACCGGCGCGTACGCCGAGCGTCCCGCCGTCACCCGCCGGGCGGCTGGGCGGGGTTCGGCGGCGTACGTCTCCACCCGGCTCGGAGCGGACGGCCTCGCCGCCCTGCTGCCGCGGCTCCTCGCCGGCGCGGGCGTCGAGAGCGAACTGCCCGCACCCGCACGGGGACGCGTCGAGCTGGCCGTACGCCGCGATGCCGAAAGCCGCTATCTGTTCCTGGTCAACCGGACGGACGACACCGTGCCCCTGCCCGGACTGACCGGAGACGTCCTGATCGGCGAAGCCCGGGATGCCGCCGACGGCACTCTCTCCCTGCCGCCCAGAGAAGTCGCGGTCCTGCGCCGCCCCCATCCCTGACACCACCACCCCCTCCTGTACAGCGCCACCCGTCCCAGAGCCGTGCCGTCCTGCCCGCATGGGGGGGCGACACGGCTCCGCAGCGCACCCGAGTTGGGAGCACACGTTGGCACCTCGCACCCGCACGAGAACTCGCACGATGACCCCTACGAGGACCCGCACGAGGCGGCTCATCGGCATCGTCGGCATCACCGCCCTGGCCACCGGGGCGGCCCTGGTCACCGCCCCGCCGCAGTCGGCCGCCGCGGCATCCGACGCCGTCACCGTCCGGCCCGATCCCTCCTACCAGCACGAGAGGTTCGAGGGCTGGGGCACGAGCCTGGTCTGGTTCGCCAACGCCACCGGCGACTATCCCAAGGAGATACGCGAGAAGCTGGCCGGGCTCCTCTTCGGCGACGACGGCCTGGCCCTGAACATCGCCCGCTACAACATAGGCGGCGGCAACGCCCCCGACGTCAAGGACTATCTGCGCCCCGGGGGCGCGGTCGACGGCTGGTGGAAGGCCCCGGCGGGCACCACCCGCGAGGACACCGACTGGTGGAGCGCCACGGACCCGGCCGACTGGAACCCGAAGGCCGACGCCACCCAGCGCTGGTGGGTCGACCGGATCAAGGACGACGTCGACCACTGGGAGACGTTCAGCAACTCGCCGCCGTGGTTCATGACCGAGAGCGGTTATGTCTCGGGCGGCTTCGACGCGAGCGACGACCAGCTCAAGACCGAGTCCGTCGACGACTTCGCCTCCTACCTGGTGGGCGCGACCGAGCGTCTCGAGAAGTCCCACGGCATCAAGGTCGACACCCTCGACCCGTTCAACGAACCGAACACGGACTACTGGGGCACCCGTCTGGGAGCGGACGGTGAGCCGGTCGGCGGCCGGCAGGAGGGAGCTCATATCGGCCCCGAGCTCCAGCAGAAGGTGATCCGTGCCCTCGACCCGGCCCTCAAGAAGTCCGGGTCCGGAGCGAAGATCTCCGCGATGGACGAGACCAATCCCACCACCTTCACGCGGAACTGGAACTCCTACCCGCAGGAGGTCAGGGACGCCGTCAGCCAGATGAACGTCCACACCTACGGCACCGAAGGACGCACCAGCGTGCGCGATCTGGCCAAGGCGGCGGACAAGCCGCTGTGGATGAGCGAGGTCGAGGGCGACTGGGGCGACGGCCAGGACTTCGACGACATGCGGCCGGGCCTCGGCATGGCCCAACGGATGGTCGACGACCTGCGTGAACTGGAGCCGAAGGCCTGGGTGTTCTGGCAGCCGGTGGAGGATTACGACAACATGAAGCCCGGCGGCGAGTCCGCCAAGGGCGGCAACTGGGGCAGCATCCAACTGCCGTTCAGCTGCACCTCCAAGGACACCCTGGAGACCTGCCCCATCCGTACGAACACGAAGTTCGACACGGCCCGCAACTTCACCCACTTCATCAAGCCCGGCGACCGGCTCGTCAACGTCGACGACACCTCGAGCGCCGCCGCCGTGTCCCAGAAGGGCGACGCGGCGACGGTCGTCCACGTCAACAGCACGACCGCCGAGCGCACGGTCACGGTCGACCTGTCCAAGTTCGGCCGTGTGCGCGGCGCGGCCACCATCACCCCCGTCGTGACCAGCGCCGAGGGCAAGCTCGAACGGCACGACGCCATCGACGTCAGCGGCAAGAAGGCCACCTTCACGGTGCCCGCCCAGTCGGTGACCTCGTTCCTCGTCAAGGGGGTCTCCGGTGTCGCGAAGGACGCCGCCCCGCTGCAGAAGGACCACACGTACGGGCTGACCGGCGTCCAGAGCGGCAAGGAACTCACCGTCGCCGACAACGGCACCGGCCTCGTCATCAAGACCGCCGCGGACACGGGCGCCCAGCGGTGGCGGCTGCGGCAGATCAGCGGTGACACCGGAAATCAGCGGCGGTACGTGTTCGCCGACTCGGCGCAGGGAAAGCGGCTGGCCGTCCGTGACGGCGCGCCGGTGGTCGAGCCCGACACCGGTCCCCGCGACAAGGCCGTCCAGTGGATCATGTCCACGACGGGTGACGGCACATGGACCCTCGTCAACGCGGCCACGGGCCGACTGCTCGAGGTCGGCGGCCAGGCCACGCACGACGGAGCCGCCGTCACGACGTGGACACCGAACTCCGGGGCCAACCAGCGCTGGAGGGTGACCGAGCGGTAATCCCGCCCTCGGCGGCACTCCTCACCAGGGATCATCACGCAGCGCAATCGCTTGACATGCACTGGGTTACCGCCCATGCCACGATGAGAAAACCAAATCCGCCCTCACGAGGAGTGAACTCATGGGCAAGCAAAAGCGGTCCGTCGATCCGTCCCGTCAGGCCCCCGGCCGCCAGGAGCCGGCACAGCGGGGCCGGCGCGAGCAGGATCCCGCACAGCCGGGCCAGAACCGCCGGCAGGAGCGCAACCCGGGCGATGCGCGCGCGCAGCAGCGTCAGGACGTGGACGACGACCTGGTCTGACGCTCGGACCGCGTAGATCCCGAGGGGCGCACCCAGCACATGGGTGCGCCCCTCGGCATGATGGGAGACGCGGCACCGGATGTCCCGACCCAGGAGAGGTGGTCCCTTTGGTGGATGTGGACGGGTTCACCGACCGGCTCGACTACCCGATGTACGTGGTGACGGCGGCCGCCGACGGCGTGCCCGCGGGCTGCCTGGTGGGATTCGCCTCGCAGTGTTCGCTTGATCCGCCTCGCTTCGTGGTGTGGCTGTCGCGGGCGAACCACACGTATCGCGTGGCCCAGGGCTCCGCGCTCCTCGGCGTACATCTTCTCGGGCGCGAACAGCACCAACTGGCGCGGCTGTTCGGGGGCGAGTGCGGCGACCGGGTCGACAAGTTCGCCGACATCCCGTGGGAACCGCGCACGGGCGGGACTCCCGTACTCACGGACTCCTGCGCCTGGTGGGTCGGCAAGGTCGAGCGGCGCGCGGACTGGGGAGATCACGTGGGCTTTCATCTCACCCCGGTGGAGGCGGGCGCCGACCCGCCGCCGCACCAGGAACTGCTCCGCCTGAGCGACGTCGCCGACCTCACCCCCGGCCACCCGGCCTGATCCTGGAAGGCCGGTCCAGCTCCACCCCGGAAGGGGCGGTCCGACTCCACCCCGGAGGGGCGGCCCGGCAGGACTATCCTTGAGCTTGACGAGAACCAACGGCAGCCTGTGCCCTCAGCTGCTGGAGGTAGCCATGAAAGGCGAACACCCCGGCCGCCGCGGGCACCCGCACACGGCATCCGGCCCCCCGGACCCTGGACCGCGCACCCACGGTCAGGACGGCGCGTCCCCGTTGCACACACAACGCGCCCATCGCCTGCGCCACCTGCTCACCTACGTCTACACGCCGCTCTTCCTGGTCCTGGCCGTGCTCTTCGGGGTGTGGGCAAGCGGCGGGCCTCCCAGCCCCTGGGCGCTGGCGGGCCTGGCGATCCTCTTCGCGGTCCTTGCCCTCCTCGCCCTGGCCGTTCACTCGGCCCTGCACCACCGCCACCGTGACCACGGCGGCCCGCGGCACTGAGCCCCTGCGGCCCTCCCTCTCCACCGCGCTCCCCCTCCGGCCCGCACCTCCGCTACTCCGTCTTGCTTAGTACCGGTAGTCAGCGTTACCGTGTACCGGTACTCAGTGGCGCTGACTAGCGCAGGGACTGTCGCCAAACCCTGCGCGGCCTCCTCCTCGGCACCGAGATCGGCAACAACGGCTGGATCGCGATCGCCTGGTGCGTCGCCCTGATCGCACTCGGCTACCGCTGGTCGACGGCGCAGTTCAACCGCGACCCCCAGTAGGCGCGCGGGCTGTCTCCCCTCCGGCAGCCCGCCCCGCCCCCGGGCGGCGCGCCCCGACACCACGTCAGCCCGGTGACCACTTCTGGACGCTCCACGTCTGGCGGGTCAGCCGCCGTCCGGCCCAGCCGTCCGGTCTAGCCGTCCCGCAGCCGGACCGCCGCGCGCCCGGACTCCGGGTCAGCCTCCAGCACCACGTACCGGCCGAGGACGGCGAGGGCGACCAGGCAGCCGCCCATCTCCAAACCCTCCTCCACGATCGTTCCCAGCATCAGCACGGTGCTGTGACCGTGCGCGTGCGCCCAGCCGTTGAACGCCTCGGTCAGCAGCGCCCCGCCCAGATACACCCCCAGTGCGGCAAGGAGCCCGCGCCGCAGGTCGCGCGGGAGCTTGCGCGCCCACAGCACGGCGATGGCGGTGCCGCCCGCCGCGAGCACCGCGCCGGGCAGCACCCAGGCGTGCGTGGGCAGCGAACCCCCGGCCCACTCCTTCCACGACCGGCCGACCTCGCCGAGGCGCTCGTGCAACGAGACCGTCTCGTCGATGCTCAGCAGTGCGGTCGCGCCGAAAAGCCCCAGCCAGGACAGTCGCCCGGGGCGCGCGTCGCGCCCGCTGAGCAGCGCGGCGGTCAGCGCCACGCCCGCCACGGCAAGGAGCAGCGTGCTGTTCCACCAGGTGGCCAGGTTGGCCTCGACGTCGACGTTCACCAACCTGCGGACGGCCGGTATGGGGTCGTAATGGTTGTAGGCACGCGTGGCGAGGTCGGCGAAAAGTAAGGCCGCGGTGCCACCCGCGGCAAGCCACAGGACGCGGCGAGCCGGCGGTCTCGCGAGCTCACCCGCGAACCGGTCGCGCGTTTCAATATCGGTCATGCGTACGGAGGTTAGCGGTTTGATCAGAGGACGAAGGCCCCGGGGCGCCCCGTATGGTGCTCCTTCCGGCAGACCTCCTGCGACTACGCATACGCGATGAACTCAACCACCGCGTTCCGCGGCCTCAGGCGCGGTCGGCCACGTCATGGCCCGTGACCGCGCGGGCGTAGGCGCGCAGCGCGGTGATCACCTCGGCGCGGGTGCGGCGGCCTGCGAGGACTTCCATCTGGTAGCCGTCCTCCATGGCGACGAAACTGGCGGCGAGCAGGCGCGGCGGGTCCTGCAACGTGAAGTGCCCCTGAGCCTGCCCCAGGACCAGGATTCCTGAGTAGACGGCAATCTGACGTTCCGTCAGTGCGCTGTCGAGGGCCGCGGCCTTGGCGTCACGCAGGCAGCGCGGCCAGTACTCGAAGAGCAGCCGCGTCAGCGCGTCGTCGGGTCCGCCGGCGACCCCCTTGTCGATGCAGGCCGCGAGTTGGTCGCGCGCGTCGGCGAAGTGGTGCGCGGCCTCTTCGCGTTCCTGGCTGTAGCGCTCGATGGCCTGCTGGTAGGTCACGTGAACCAGAGCGTCCAGGTCGCCGTAGTAGAGCACCGCGGCGGGCGTGACCCCCGCCTCCTCCGCGACATCACGCAGCCGCAGGCCCTCAAGACCGCGCGCCACCAGAGCGCGCTCCACGGCCTTGCCCAGCTCGGCCCGGCGGGCCTCCTTGCTACTGCCCTTCCTGGCGGCCACGCCCGTCTCCTCTTCAGCCCTGTTGCAGAAAAATTTAACGATAGCTCGATTGGTATTGACGATCCAGCGGCCCAAGTCTTAAATCTGCGTTTAACAAACCTGCGGCCCACGGAGGCACCATGCCCGACCCAACCGAAGCCGAGGCCGGAACGAGGCCTGCGTCCGCCACGGGCAAGGGGCTGCGCGGAGGCTCGGTGGGCCTGCTCGCGTCCGTCACTCTCGGGCTGTCCTGCGTCGCCCCGGCCTACAGCATCGCCATCACCCTCGGCTTCGTGACCCTGACCGTCGGGAACCTCGCGCCGGCCGCACTCCTGCTCGGCTTCGTCCCGATCCTGCTCACCGCGTTCGCCTTCCGCGAGTTGAACCGCGAGATGCCGGACTGCGGCACCACCTTCGTCTGGACCACGCGGGCGTTCGGCCCGCTGACCGGCTGGCTCACCGGCGGCTGGGTGGTGCAGGTCGCCACGTTCATCGCGATGACGGCCCTCTCCCAGGTCGGCGCCACGTACCTGCTGCAACTGCTCGGCCTGCACTCCCTCGCCGGCAGCAGCACGGCCGTGACGATCACCGCGGTGGCTCTGCTCGCGGCGGTCACCTCGATCGCCTACCGGGGCCTGCATCTCGCGGCGTCCGTCCAGTACGTGCTGCTCGGCCTGCAGTTGACCGCCCTGCTCGGATTCGGGGCCGCCGCCTTCGCCCGCCACGGCGCCGTCACCCCGTCCCTGAGCTGGCTCAACCCCTTCGCCTTCGACGGCTTCGGCCCCTTCGCCGAGGCGGTGATGCTGTGCCTGTTCATCTACTGGGGCTGGGACGCGCTGATCACCGCGAACGAGGAGACGCGCGACGGGGAGCGCGTCGCCGGCCAGGCCGCCGTCATCTCCACCCTCGTACTCCTCGCGACCTACCTGTTCACCGCCTTCGCGGCGATCAGCTTCGCCGGCATCGGCACCGGCGGCACCGGGCTCGGCAATCCCGACAACGCCGCCGACATCCTGTCCACCCTCGCCCCACCGGTCCTCGGCGCGGCGCCGGCCAAGGTGATGCAGCTGGCCGTCTGCGTGTCCGCGGTCTCCGCCCTGCTCACCAGCCTCGTCGGCTCCTCCCGCGGCATCCTGTCCATGGCCGCCCACGGCGCTCTGCCGTCCGCCTTCGCCCGCGTCCATCCCCGGCACCGCACCCCCGGCTTCGGAACCGTCTTCATCGGCGCGACGGCCGCCGGTCTGCTCGTCCTGCTCACGCTCGTCTCCGCCGACTTCCTCGGCGACGCCATCTTGTGCATCGGGCTGCTGATCGCCTGCTATTACGGCACCACCGCGCTCGCCTGTGTCTGGTACTTCCGGGGACGGCTGCGGAACTCGCTCCGCGACCTGCTGCTGCGCGGAGTCCTGCCCCTGCTCGGCGGGCTGATGATGCTGGCCGCCTTCGCCCGCAGCGCCCACGACATGTACGACCCGGCCTACGGCAGCACCTCGTTCCACGGCATCGGCGGAGTCTTCCTCCTCGGCGCCGGCTCCATCGCCTGCGGAGCCCTGGCCCTGGCCGTCGCCCGCACCCGCTTTCACCGCTTCTTCCGCGACGGCCGCACCACGGTGGCCGAACTCACCATCACCGAGGACTGACACACTCATGCGCACACTCGCCATCGCCGCCCTGCAGACCACCCCCGTACCCCACGACCTCGAGGCAAGCTGGCAGCGCTTCGCCGACCAGGTCCGCACCACCCGCGGCCTGTTCCCCCACGTGCAACTCGTCATCGCGCCCGAGCTGCTGCTCGCCGCGGAAGGCGCCCTGCTCCAACCGGCCGCCGACGACTGGATGGAGCAAGCCGCCGTCGCGATCCCGGGCCCGCTCACCGACCGGATCTGCGCCCTGGCCGTGGAGACCGGCCTGTGGCTCGTCCCGGGCAGCGTGTACGAGCGCGCCGATGACGGGCACGTCTACAACACCGCCCTGGCCGTCTCACCGGAGGGTGAGATCGCCGCCCGCTACCGCAAGGTCTTCCCGTGGCAGCCGTACGAGAAGACCACCCCCGGTCACGAGTTCACCGTCTTCGACATCCCCGGCGTGGGCCGGGTGGGCCTGGCCATCTGCTACGACGGGTCGTTCCCCGAAACGGTGCGCCAACTCGCCTGGCTGGGCGCGGAGATCGTCATCCAGCCCACCCTCACCCCCACCCGCGACCGGGAGATGGAACTGGTCTGTGCACGCGCCAACGCCTGGACCAACCAGGTCTACGTCGTCAACGTCAACGCAGGCGACCCGGCCGGGGTCGGACAGAGCGCCGTCGTCGACCCAGAGGGCATCGTGCGCCAACAGGCAGGACCCGGCGCGGAGATCCTCGTCGACGTCCTCGACCTCGACACCGTCGCCCGGGTACGCAGCTACGGCTCCGCGGGCCTCAACCGCCCTTGGAGCCAGCTCGCCCGCTACGGCGAGTCGGTGAAGCTCCCGATGTACGGCGGCGGAGGATTCCACACACCGGACTGGCTCAAGGGCGAGACCCGGACTTGAGATCCGACATCAGCGAGTCGGTGATCCATCAACCCGTGTCAGGGGGCTCAGCCGGTGAACTCGTCGACGCCAAGGGCGAAGTCCCAGTGGCCGACCCCGTTGCCGGCGAGGCTCACCGTGACCAAGCCCATTCCTTCCAGCCAGTGCGCCATTTTCAGGCCGCCGACGTCCAGCGGGCGCAGCCCGAGGCTCTCGACGAATGCCGCCACGTCCACCTTGGCCTGCGTATTGTCGCCAGCGATGAAGACGTTGGGCCGCCCCTTCTCCAGGACATGGCCGAAGATGGTGTTGAACGCCTTCACCACGCTGGCGCCCGCCGGGGCCACCTTGGCGACTTCCCGCGCGATCGAGGTCTCCTCGCTGTGGGCCAGTCCGTCGAACGTGGCGTTGAAGGGGTTGCTGATGTCGACGATGACCTTGCCCGCGAGAGCGTCTCCGTACCAGGTGACGACCGGAACGACACCGTCGTACAACAGGGCCGTGATGACTATGTCCCCGGCCGGGACGGCGCCCCACTTGCCCGTCGTCGCGCCGCCGCCCAGAGCCTTGGCCAGGTCATCGGCCTTGGACTGATCACGTCCCATGACCTCGACGGTGTTGCCGCCCGCCACTGCGAGCGTGCCGATGGTCCGGGCCATGTTCCCCGTGCCTATGAGAGTGATGCTGCTCATGAGGTGTGCTCTCTCTTCCTGTTGTCAGACAGTTTTGCGCAGGCCAGACCTGAGCCCTGCTATCAAGTTTCGATGTGGAATTCATGTGCTGAATTCGCTTCGCCCCCCCTAGGCGCCTATTCAGCTGGGTACCTATTCAGGTTGTCATTGGCCTGAGTGGGCGTCCAAGACCTCTTTTAGCCGCGGTGATACCTTGAAGGCATCACCGAACTGGGGGGCGCCATGGATCTGGACCTGCGCAAACTGCGTTACTTCGTCGCCGTGGCCGACCAGTTGCACTTCGGCCGCGCCGCCGACGAGCTGCATATCGCGCAGCCGGTGCTCAGTCGGCAGATCCGCGCGCTCGAAAAGGATCTCGGCGCCACGCTGTTCACCAGGGATCGCCACGGCGTAGCGCTGACCGACGCGGGCCGGCAACTGCTGGACGACGCCGGCCCGCTGCTCGCCTCCGCGCACGCGGCCCGTCGCCGGGTGTCCGTCGCCGCCCGCGGCAGCCGGCGGCTGACGGTCGGTTTCCGGGCCGGCATCCCGGTCATCCCCGCGGCGCGGGCGTTCGAGGCCCGGCACCCGGACGTGGTCGTGGACGTGCAGCGGATCGAAGGGGACGACCAGGCCCCGATGCTGCTCGACGGCCGCATCGACGTCGCCTATGTGCGGCTGCCCATCGACGAGGCCGGCCTGCGCGTCACCCCGCTGTACACCGAGCCGCGGGTGGCGGTGCTGCCCACCGGCCACCGGTTGGCCGGCAAGGAGGAGGTCACCGAGGCCGACCTGGCCGGCGAACCGCTGGTCTGGCATGCCGACCCGAGCACGCAGCCCACCAGGCGCCCGCACCCCAACGCCGGGTACCTGGTACGCGGGGTGGACGAGACGCTCGAGCATGTCGCGGCGGGCCGGGGCATCTCCTTCCTGGCCCGTTCGGCCGCCGTGTTCTCCTCACATCCGGAAGTCGTCTATGTGCCCATCCCGGACCTGGCGCCCGATCAGGTGTGCCTCGCGGCGGCCGCATCGCGCACCTCGCCGGTGGTCGATGACTTCTTCACCGCGGCTCAGGCGACGGCCGAGATCACGGCAGAATGTGGGAACCATGAAATGTGGCAGGTTGGAATCGATGCTGTTTCACAGCGCGGTTGAGAAGTCCGACTGAAAACAGCTCGGTATCACCGAAACCGCGCCGAGTTGTTTCCGGATCAGTAGCCGTAGATCATCTTGTAGGCGAGCTCGGGGAGGAACTGTCCGGCCGAGGAGCCGGTTCCGGCACCGCAGTCGCCGTCGGACTCCCCCGGTACCTTGATCCACAGGAGCATCTCGGCGCCTCCGCCCAGCTGCGTGGGCGTGCCGATTCGGCGGCCTGAGGGATTGCACCACTGGCCGTCGGAACCATTGCCGTTGCGGCTGGTGTCCACGACAAACGGCTTGATGTAGCCGTACCGGGCGTTGAGTTCGCTCTTGACGGCATTGCCGTACGCGGTGTTCTCGGCCGTGGTCAGGTAGTTGGAGACGTTGAGCGAGAAGCCGTGGGCCTGTCGGAGGCCGGCTTCGTGGAGACGACGGGCCATGGTCGCCGCGCTCGTCCAGGCCGGGTTGCCTGCGTCGAGATAGACCCAGGTGTGGGGAGCCTGGCGGTTGAACTCGGCGAGCGCGCCGGTGAGCATGCCCTCGCGTTCGTCGATCTGGGCCTGGGTCATGCAGTCGTAGTCCCCGAGGGAGTCCGGTTCGAGGACGACCAGTGCCGGGCGGTCGGCGATCCCGCCCGCGAACTGGGCGATCCAGTCGGCGTAGGCGGACGGCGAGGAGGCTCCACCCGCGGAGTGTCCGCCGCAGTAGTCGCGGTTGTAGATGTTGTAGGCGACGAGGAGGGGCAGCTCGTCCCGGGCGTCCGCGGCGCCCACGTACGCGCCGGTGGCGGTGCCGATGGTGCCGCTCCAGGAGCCGAACCAGCGGGCCGTCGGGGTGCCCGCGATGGAGGCGTTGATCGCGGGCGCCCGGCCGTCACCGGGGTTGTCGGCGACCCACCGCTTCGCGCTGGAGTCAGGGTCCACGTAGAACCCGTCGGTCATGGTCGTCGGGTCGGCCGCGTGGGCGGACGGTGCGGCGGCGAGCGCCAGCGGCAGCCAGGAGAGCGCTGCCACCAGGGTGAGCAGTCTGCGGCGCATGACGGTACCTCAGATCTCTGACAGGGATGCGTCGGATGGTCGGCGATGAGTGTGGGGAGCGCTCCCACAGGAAGCGCTCCCCACGGCAGAGTCGGTCAGCAGGTCGAGCTGGTCTGGGTCAGGGAGTGCCGCGGGTGGCGGCGGGCGCGCCGCCCAGCGTCGTCAGGACCGCGTTGTACGCCGCCTTCTTGTTGCCGCCGCGGTCGAAGAGCAGCGGATTCTCCGAAGCGCGCCAGGAGTCGCTGTCGCGGATGCCCCAGACGGTGATGCCGGTGCAGCGTGCGACGTTCATGCAGGCCCTGACCGTGTTCGCGTACGCGGTCGGCGAGGCCTGCGCGATGTCCAGCTCGGTGATCTGTACGTCCACGCCGAGGGCGGCGAAGTTCGCCAGCGTCGTCTGGAAGCTGGCGGGCGGGCCGCCGGCGCCGAAGTGGGCCTGGAGGCCGATGCAGTCGATGGGTACGCCCCGCGCCTTGAAGTCGCGCACCATGCGGTAGGCGCCCTGAGTCTTCGCGGCGTTCCAGTCCTCGATGTTGTAGTCGTTGTAACAGAGCTTGGCCGACGGGTCGGTGGACCGGGCGGTCCGGAACGCCTGCTCGATGAAGCCGTCGCCGAGCACGTCCCGGAAGACCGAGCTGCGAAGCTGGCCGCTGGTGCCGTCGGCGAACGCCTCGTTCACCACGTCCCAGGAGTGGATCTTGCCCTTGTAGCGGTTCATCACGGTGCTGATGTGGTTGTTCATCACGCCGCGCAAGGTGTTCGCGTCCCTGATGGAACTGACCCAGCCGGGCAGTTGGGAGTGCCAGACCAGGGTGTGGCCGCGCAGCTTCTGGCCGCGTGCCGTGGCGCCGTTGACGATCTGGTCGGCAGGGCCGAAGTTGAACGAGCCGCGGGACGGCTCGGTCGCGTCCCACTTCATCTCGTTCTCGGGCGTGACCGAGTTGAACTCTCGGCCCAGGATGCCGGTGTACGTGCCGTCCCCGAGCTTTCCGGCGGCCACGGCGGTTCCGAAGTAGCGCCCGGACTGGGCCGCCTGGGCGCCCAGGGTGGATGCCTGGATCGTGGGGTCGGGCGCGCCTGTCGCGGTCCCGGGTGTCACCAGGACGGTCGCGGCCAGCAGGCCCAGGACTGCGGCTCGGCGACAGCCGAGCCGTTTCAACGGGTTCATGTTTTCTCCTCGTGGGGTGGATGGGGATTGCGTGGTGCGATCGGTGGACCTCTTCAGGGCGTGGTCAGCGCGAAACGCCTGACACGGACCGCGCCGCCGAGCGCCCTGCCGGTACACATGGGCCTGGGCCGTCAGGCCAGGGCGGCTTCCCAGCGGGTGCCGTCGCCGGTGGCGTCGGCGGGGAGGCGGTCGCGGGCGGCGGTGTCGTCGTACAGACGCCAGCGGAACCAGTCCACGAGGGTGTTCTGGGTCCGGCCGAAGGTGGGGAACCCCGGATTCAGGTACGCGGCGTGGTCCGCGCCGACGTGGGTGAGGAACGCCTTGGGCGCGGGCAGTTCGTCGTACGCCCGCCGGGCCAGGGCGTAGTCGCAGGTCGGGTCCTTGTCGCCGTGGATGAACAGCACGCCCGCACCGACCGAGGCCGCGGGGGCACCCATGTCCACGCAGGCGACCGGGACCGCGGCGGCGATACGGTCGTCGGGCCAGGCGGTCACCAGGCCGTGGGTGGTCATGCCACCCATCGAGTGCCCAGAGACGCCGACGCCGGCCGCGGCGTCGATGTGCCCGGCGAAGGGGCCGCCCGTGGCGTCGCCCAGCGCCAGGGTCCGGGTGATGACCTCGGAGACGTCCTTCGACCATTCGCCTCCATAGACGGAGCCGAGGTTGGTGTTGTCGGAGAACGAGGGGGCGGGGCAGATGAAGCCGGCGGAGGCTATCGCGTGGGTCTGCGAGGCGTAGGAATCGGAGTTGCCGCCCATGCCGTGGCTCCACTCGGCCACGGGGAACACGCCGTCAGCGAGAGGGGCGTCGGGGACGGGGGCGCCGCCGGGGGTGCCGGGAGTGGGGTAGAAGACCTTGGTGAACAGCGAGCGGGCGCCACGGCTCCAGTTGAACCGGCGCACCCCGATGGCGAACTCGCCACTGGACATGGCTAGTTCGGCGCCGGAGGCAGGGTGCAGTGCGGTGCCGAGCAGGGAGGTTCCCAGCCCCGCTGTCGCGGCCGCGGTCAGGCCGAGGAAGGTACGTCGGCTGAACGACATGTGTGACTCCTTGCGTGGGGGGACAGGGAGGCCTCAGCAGGTGGAGTCGGTCTGGGTGGCCAGGCCGAGCCGGTAGGGCAACTGCGAGTACTCGCCGCTGGAGTTGGGGTCCCGGCCCTGATAGAGGAGCCGGAGCCGGCAGGGGTCGATGGTCATCGTCTGGTCGTTGGTGGCGCGGAGCAGCTCGCCGTGGCTGATGTCCTTCGTCCAGGCGCCGCCGGGGAAGGTGACGTTGGTGGAGCGGGCGAAGGGGTTGGCTTCGGTGGCGGCGAGCGGCTGCCACGTGCCGGTCAGACCCTTGGAGGTGAAGGAGCGGTAGTACCGGTTGCCGTCGCCGCCGATGGCCTCCCACATCAGCAGGTAGGTGTCGGTGCCCTTGACGCGGTAGACCGCGCCTCCCTCGAAGAGCGCGAAGCGGGAGTCCTGGAGCACGATCCGGGTGTTGCCGAAGCCGTTCGGAAAGTTGGCGACGGTGGTCTCGGACCGGTACACGTGGCCGTTGTCGTCGGCGGAGAACATGTAGCACTTCGCGTCGTCGCAGATCACGTAGAAGTCGAGCCAGTTGCCGTTGCCGATGTTCTCCCGGACGACGTCGGGCATGCTGCTCATGAGGTTCTTCGGCGCGGACCAGCTGGTCGGATCGTTGATGTTCTTGGTGGTGGAGTACGACGGCAGACCGGTCTGGTACACGAGGTACCACTCGTCCTTGGGGGCGAAGTAGAAGGCGTGCGGGGCGGCCCGGTAGCCGGGGCCGATCTTGGAAGCGGTCTCCAGGTGGGTCTGCTTCGCGGCGGCGGCCTGGGACCAGTCGGAGAAGCTGGTCTGCGCCAGGCTCCAGTCGCCGGACGTTCTCGCGGCGGTGGTCATGAAGACGTGCCACTTGCCGTCCTTGCCCTGGACCACCGAGGGGTCCTTGACGGCGACGGAGTTGCTGCCGTCCTGCTGTGGCGAGATCACCGGTCCCGTGGAAGACCATCGGAAACTGCCCGGCAGGTCCTGCCGGGGGGTGCCCGCCGGTGTCGCTCCCTCGGCGGGCACGGTCAAGAACGCTGCCAGCAGGGCGATGAGCAGGGCCACACAGGCGTGGCGGCGATGGGGACGGGGGCGGAGACGATGCGTCAAGGGCATGGGTAACTCCATAGCGGCTCGACTGGTGCGCATGGGGTGATGCGGGGAGGTGGCCGACTGTCCGGTCCAGGCCGGACCAGCCCGAGGCTTGGTCGGCATACCGAACGGCAGACGGATCGTCGGACGTAGGAATAATGGGGCGCTTGACGGAGCTCGGTCAATGCCGTGTGCGCAACATTTTCGGCCTTTCCCCGAAAGTCTTGCGCGATTCTTTCAACACCTGCGCTGAGCTGGGAACTTGGCGCCCTTGGTGGCGCTGTGCTCAGCCAGGCGGAGGGGCCGCGCTCTGGCGGACCGCGAGTCGCGTGGCGATCTCCAGGCCAAGCTGCGGCACCCTGGCGGAGGATCGGCCCACCGAGCGCCTCGCGTCCCATTTCATGCCGTTGCCGGTGGTGGTCCGGCCGAACTCGCTGCCCAGCAGATCGGCGTACGCGGTGTCGTCAAGGGTGGCGGCCCGGTGGGGGTGCGGCGTGCACAGGTGGGCATGGAGGTCTCTCCTCGGCTGTTGTGGCATCCCACCTACGGGGCAGGGACGTGCGGTCAACCCTGTGCCGGGCCAGGCGCGGGCTACTTGACGCGCGTCTCGCACCACATCCGGCGCTCGTGCCCGACCTCGCGCACCGGTCCGGTCAGGGTGAGCGGCACGGTGTGGTGGGTCCGGGCGCTGGAGGCGGCGACGCGCAGTTCGAGGGCGCCGGGTTCGACGACGCGACGGCCGTCGGCGCCGGTGTACGCGGCGAGGTCGGCGGGGAACGTGGCGTGCACCTCGGCCGCGGCACCGGGCTCCAGCGGGACCCGGGCGTAACCGACGAGCCGGACCTCGGGGCGGGCGACGGTGCCGACCGGGTCGTGCAGATAGAGCTGGACGACTTCGGTTCCGGGACGGTCACCGGTGTTGCGGACGGTCAGGCGCAGCGTGGTCTCGCCGTCGGTCGTGAACTCCGGTGCTTCGCAGACCGGTTGGCCCCAGTTGAACGTGGTGTACGACAGGCCGTGCCCGAACGGATACAAGGGTGTCGGGTCCACGGTGCTCGGGAAGCCGTGCCGGCCGAGCGGCGGAGCGAGGTACGGCGCGGGCTGGCCGCCGGGGCTGCGCGGCACCCCGGTGGGCAGGCGCCCGGAGGGGTCGACACGGCCGGAGAGGACGCCCGCGACGGAGCCACCACCCTCCTGCCCGGGGAAGAACGTCTGGACGACGGCGGCGGCCCGGTCCGCCCAGCGGCCGAGTGCGTAGGGCCTTCCGCTGAGTACGACGATGACGACCGGCACGCCGGAGGCCATCGCCTCGTCAAGCACCTCGCCCTGCCCGTACGGCAGTTGCAGGTCCTCGGCGTCGCAGCCCTCGCCGGACGAGCCGCGCCCGAACAGACCCGACCGGTCCCCGACCACGGCGAGGCAGACGTCGGCCGTCGTCGGATCGTCGACGAACACGGCGTGCGGGAACTCGACGCGCAACGCCTCGTCGAGCGTCGGCACCTCGACACCCGTGGCCAGTTCGGGATGGTGCACGCCCACGTGCCGGGGGAACGTGTAGCAGCCGAGCATGGCGGACTGTTCGTCGGCGAGCGCCCCGACGACGGCGATGCGCGGCCCGTCACTCAGTGGCAGCACCCCGGAGTCGTTGGCGAGCAGGACGACCGACTCCTCGGCGACCTTCCGCGCCAGCTCCCGCATGTGCGGGGGGTTCAGGTCGACGGTCCCTCCGCCCGCGACGGGCTCCCAGTCGGGGTCGAGCAGCCCCAGTTCGCACTTCTGCGTGAGGACACGCAGCACGGCCCGGTCGAGCAGGTCCTCGGGGAGCGGGTCGGCGGGGTTGAAGCAGCGGGCCGCCGGCAGCTCCACGTCGACACCGGCCGCGAGGGCGAGCCGTGCGGCGTCGCCCTCCCCGTCGGCGACGCGGTGCGCCTCCCCCAGGAGCGAGACGCCGTAGTAGTCCGAGACCACGGTTCCGGTGAACTGCCATTGCCTGCGCAGGAGTCGCGTGAGCAGCTCCGTGTGGGCGTGGGCGGGCAGGCCGTCGATGTCGTTGTAGGCGGCCATCACGGAGCGGGCGCCGCCGTCGCGCAGCGCCATCTCGAACGGCGGCAGGATCACGTCCGCCAGCTCCCGGGAGCCGAGCGAGGCGGGCGCGTGGTTGCGGGCGGCGCGCGAGGCCGAGTACCCGGCGAAGTGCTTGAGTGTGGCGACGATCCCAGCCGACTCCAGGCCTCGCACAAAGGCCGTGCCGATGGTGCCGACGAGGTATGGATCCTCGCCGATCGCCTCCTCGGTACGGCCCCAGCGCGGATCCCGCACGACGTCCAGGACCGGGGCGAGCCCCTGGTGGACGCCGACGACACGCATCGACGTACCGATGGCCTGCGCCATCTCGGTGATCAGCGCCGGGTCGTAGGTGGCACCCCAGGCCAACGGGGTCGGAAAGACAGTGGCCTGCCAGGCGGTGAACCCGGTCAGGCACTCCTCGTGGGCGATCGCGGGCAGGGCGAAACGGTTGCCGGCGCGGATGGTGCGCTGCAGTTCGGCGAGGCGGGCGACGCCCTCGGCGGGTTCGACGGGCACGGTACCGAAGGGGCGGGTGAGGTGGCCGAGGCCAAGGGGCAACAGGGCGTCGAAGGCTGCGCTGCGGGCCGCATAGGTGTGCTGGCCGGGGGCGACGTCGGAGGCCCCGCTGCCGTCGGGCTCGGCGCCGATCCATACGCCGGACAGCTGAGCGGTCTTCTCCTCTGTGGTCATCCGGGCAAGCAGGTCCGCCGTCCGGGCGTGGGCGGGCAGGGTGGTGTCCTGCCATGGCTCGACCATGGAACTCCTCAAGTACGGTGCGAACAGGGGGTGTTGGTGCCTGAAGGCTGAGCTGTTGATGCCTGAGGGATCAGCCCTTGGTGGCGCCCATGGTGATGCCGCCGATCAACTGCCGTTCGGCGACGGCATAGAAGGCGAGGGCGGGCACCATGGCGAGGATGAGATAGGCGAAGACGCGGGCGATGTCGGTGGCGTACTGCCCCTGGAACTGCTGGACCCCGATGGGGATCGTCCACCAGGTCTGATCACTGAAGACCAGCAGCGGGAGCAGGAAGTTGTTCCAGCTGCTGACGATGGCGAGGATGGACACGGTACCGAGCGCGGGCCGCGCCATGGGCAGCAGGATCCGCCAGAAGAAGCCGAACGCCGAGCAGCCGTCTAGGGTGGCGGCCTCCTCGAGCTCGCCGGGGATCTCCCGGAAGAAGCCGCGCAGGATGACGATGGTGATGGGCAGTCCGAACGCGGCCTGCGGCAGGATCACGCCCCAGGGGTTGTCGAGCAGCCCAAAGGTGCGCAGCAGCACGAACAGCGGCAGGATCGCCACGGCGAACGGGAACATCAGCCCCACGGCGAAGAGGGTGAAGAGTACCTCCCGGCCCCGGAAGGCGAAGCGGGCGAGTGCGAAGGCGGCCAGGGCCGCGGCGCCCACCGTCAGTACGGTCGTGCCGACGGCGATCAGTGTGGAGGCGCCCAGCATGCGCCAGAACGAGCCGGAGGCGAGTACGTCGGTGTAGTTGGACGTCACCCACGGCGACGGCAGTCCGAACGCGTTGTCGGAGAGCTGGTCGGTGGACTTGAACCCGGACACGAGCGCGTACAGCAGTGGCGTGACCATGGCGATGCCGACCAGCCACACCATCACGTACAACGGAACGGAGCGCAGCTTTCCGCGCACGCCCGCGCTCATCGGGAGGCTCGCATGGTGGTGAGGGCTCCTTGGGTGTCGCGGCGCAGCACGGAGCGCTGGTAGATGAGGGCGAAGACGAGGCTGATGAGGAACATGCCGATGCTGATCGCGCTGGCGTAGCCGATCTGGTAGCGCTTGAAGCCGAACTGGAACATGGTCACGGCCATGGTCTCGGAGTGGTGGTCCGGCCCGCCCTGCGTGACCACCCACACCAGGTCGAAGAGTTGGATGGCGCCGATCACGGAGAGGAAGACACTGATGCGGACCGTCGGCCCGAGCAGCGGCAGGGTGATGTGACGGAAGCGCTGCCAGGGGCCCGCGCCGTCGATGCGGGCCGCGTCGTGCAGTTCGGCGGGGATGCCCTGCAGTCCGGCCAGGTACAGCATCATGTGGAAGCCGAAGTACTTCCACGTCATGACGAGGAACAGGGTCGGCAGCACATGGTCCTGGTCGGCGAACCACAGTCCGCCGAGGCCGTCGAGGCCGACCGAGCCGAGCACCTTGTCGGCGAGCCCGTCGTCCGGCGCGAACATCATGGAGAACAGGACGCCGGTGATGACCTCGGACAGGACGTAAGGGGCGAAGAACAGCATCCGGTACAGGGCCCGACCGCGCAGTTTCTGGTTGAGCAGCACGGCCATGCCCAGCGCGAACGGCAGTTGCACGCACACCGAGAACAGCACGAGCAGCAGGCCGCGCCACAGGTCGCCGATGAAGACCGGGTCGCGCAGGAGCCGACTGTAGTTGTCGAAGCCGACGTAGTCCGAAGGGGACCCGAATCCACCCCAGTTGAAGAGACTGACGTAGAGGGCGTACAGGATCGGGGCGAGCACGAGCGCGCCGAAGAGGAGCAGGGCGGGCAGGGTGAAGCAGAAGGGGGTCAGCCAGTCGACGATCCGCCGGGCCAGCGGCCGTCTTGCCCTGGTGTCGGGCTGCCGCGGTGGGACGGTGGCGGGCGCGGGGTCCTTCACGTACGTGGAGGCCATGTCGGTCACTGGCTCTTCGCGACCTGGGTGACCGAACGGGTCACCTGCTCGGGCGACTTGGAGCCGGCGATCAGGGCGGCCACCGAGTCGTTGATCTCCTGGCCGACGGCGGGCGGGTACGCCTGGTCGAGGTAGAGCTGGAAGGCGGTGGCCTTGTCGACGGCTTCGGCGACGTCCTTGAGATTGCGGTCGGTCAGGGAGCTCTTGGCGTCCTTCACGACGGGCATGATCGCGGCCTCCGCCACGAGGATGCGGTCGGACTCGGCCGTCATGAAGAACTTCAGGAAGTCGACGGCTGCCTTCGGCGCCCCCTTGCGCACCGCGTAGCCGCCTCCTCCGCCGAAGATGTCAGTGCGGGCGCCCTTGCCGCCGGCGACCGCGGGGAACGGGAAGAAGTCGAGATCCTTGCCGATTCCCTTGCCCGCGTCGGCCTGCACGACGGGCCCCCACTGGCCCATCAGCTCCATCGCCGCCTTGCCGTTGCCCATGGCGGCCGCCTCCCCGGTGGGCGTGGAGTACGCGGCACCGAGGTGACCCTTCTGGAACGGCCGGAGCGATACGAGCTCCTTGAGGTGCTCGCCCGCCTTGACGAAGTCGTCGCCCGTGAAGTCCTGGGCGTCAGCGGCCTTCTGCATGCCGTCGACCCCGGCGATCCGCATGGACAGGTAGGCCCAGTAGTACATGCCGGGCCACTTCTCCTTGCCCGCGAGGGCGATGGGGGTGATCCCGGCGCTCTTCAGCTTCTTGACCGCGTCGAGGTAATCGGCCCAGGTCGCGGGCGGCGCCTTGATTCCGGCCTTGGCGAACAGCGCCTTGTTGTACCAGAAGCCCACCGCCCCGATCTCGAAGGGCACGGCGTACGTCTTCCCCTCGATCTGGTACGGCTTCAACGAAGCCGGCATGAGAGTGTCCGCCCAGGGCTTGATCGAGGGGGTCAGGTCCTCGACAAGACCGGCGTCGATCTGCTGCTCGAGTACACCGCCGCCCCAGGTGTGGTAGATGTCCGGCAGTTTTCCGGAACTGGTCAGCGCCGTCATCTTCGACTTGTAGGCGTCGTTCTCCAACGAGACGAGCTTGATGCGCACATCGGGATTCTCGGCCTCGAACGCCTTGGCCCGTTCGGGCCAGACGGACTGCGACGGCTCCGTGGTCTGGATGTGCCACCACTCCACGACGGTTCGGCCCTGGCTGTCGGTGGTGGTGGACCCTGAGTCCGAGCAGGCGGAGAGACCGGCCGCGCTCAGCCCCACCGCCGACGCGGTCGCCAGGACTCGGCGGCGGGAGAGAGCTGAGGACGCGGCGCCGGACGCGGACGTGACGGCTCGGTCGAAGGCTGGCATGGCGCACCTTCCGGAAGGTTTCCGAGAACTATCGGGAGACGGCCATGGAAATTACGGGCATGCGTAGGGGGTGTCAACGCCCCTGACAAAAAAGGGCGTTGACACCCCCGAAGTGTCCCGTTCCGCTATGCGCGGCGCGGCGCGGCGGTGCTCGCGCGGACCACCAGTTCGGTCGCCAGTTCCACCCGCGGCGAGGCCAGATCGACGCTCCGCGCGAGGTCGAGCAGCATCCGCGCCGCCAACTTGCCCATCTCGGACAGGGGTTGACGGACCGTCGTGAGCGGAGGCGAGGACCAGCGCACCTCCGGCAGGTCGTCGAAGCCAACGACGCTCATGTCCTCCGGCACCCGCAGGCCCCGACGGCGCAGCGCCTCGATCGCGCCGAGCGCCATCTGGTCGCTCGCGGCGAAGATCGCGGTCGGCGGTTCGTCGAGGTCCAACAGCCTCCCCGCGCCGGTGAATCCGGACTCGTGGTAGAAGTCACCAGGCATCACGAGCGCGTCGTCGACGTCGACCCCGGATACATCCAGCGCGGCCCGATAGCCGTCGAGCCGGGCCCGTGAGCACAGCAGCCGCGGAGGGCCCTGGATGAACCCGATCCGCCGGTGCCCGAGCTGGAGCAGATGCTCGGTGGCCGCCATCCCGCCCGCCCAGTTCGTGGCGCCCACGGTCGGCGCCTCGGTGGCGGGGGATCCGGCCGGGTCGATCACCACCAACGGCACTCCCAGGCGCTGCAGTTCGTCCTGGAGCCCGGGTTCGAGCACCGACGTCACGAGGATCACCCCGTCGGAGGCGCGGGCCCGCAGGTTGGTCATCCATTGCCGCGCGTCGCCCGCCCGGTCGTGGATCGCGGAGACCACCGTGCCCACGCTCGCCTCGTGCGCGACCTCCTCCACGCCCCGGATGATCTCGACGGCCCACGGACTGTCCAGGTCGTTGAAGACCAGGTCGAGCAGGGCCGCCCGGGCCCCGGGCGCGGTCGACCGGCGCCGGTAGCCGTGCCGGTGCAGCAGGTCCTCGATGCGGGCGCGGGTCGCGTGCGAGACGTCCGAGCGCCCGTTGACGACCCGCGAGACGGTCGGCACGGACACCCCGGCCTCCCGCGCGATCTCGGTGATCGTCACCTTCGCCACCCCATCCGGGCTCCCCGTGCCTGCCTTGCGCTGCGTGCGTTCCCCGGCCACCATCCCCACCTCCGTAGCTGTACGCCCGGAAAGCCTCCGGACGACTTCCGGAAACCGTAGGACATGCCGTCGGCCGCCCGCCGGTCACCCTGCCCTTCCGTCCGGCCCCTCGAACGTTCCGTGCGATGCGTGACGCCGTGCCACTGCCCGATTCGGCGGGCGCAGATCTCCCTGATGGGCTCACGCCACTTCCCCGCTGGGCTGCGGTGTCCACGACCGTCAGGGGGAAGCCTGCCCTTCCGGCGCGTTCCCGGCGCGGCGGTGACCATGGATGGATGAACACTGCAGAGCTGTTGGCGGACGCGTTCGATCGTGTCGTCGACGAGCGGTGGACGCCGCCCGTCACCCTCGGCGTCCGGCTGATCAGTGCTCGCGACGGCACAGGGGGCGGGCCTGGGCCGGTCCGTACAATCCCGGGAATGTCGATACCACGCGTCACCAGCCGGGTTGCTCTTGTCGCTGCTTGTGCGCTGCTCGCCGGGTGCGGAACGCAGGGGTCGCCCTCGGCCGACCCGGAGCCGAGTGGCTCCCGTTCCGGTGGAGGAGCCGCCCAGCGGGCCTGGGCGTACGAGTACGTCTCCGACGTCGATTCCGTCGGCAGCCAGGTGCTCGACATCGCGGCTGTGTCCGGGCGCGAGGCCTGGGCCATGGCGGCGCTCGGTGATCCCGGCGGCTCAGGTCCGCGGATGCAGATGCTGCGGTTCGACGGCTCACGGTGGCAGCGGTATGACCTGGAGTCTGATCTGCGTGACGCACTGGGCGGCGGCACGCTCAGTCCTGTGAGTCTGCACGCCGGTGCAGGCAGTGCCTGGCTGTTCGGGCGCGTTCACCACGGGCCGGGCACGTCCCCCACAGCGGTCGCCGCCCGGTACGACGGCGACCGCTGGGTGGCCGTCGCGCCGCCCAAGGCAGACGAGGTGGCGGGGGTCGCGGTGCTGGGGGCCTCGGACGTCTGGGTGCTCGGGCAGCCCAAGCAGCAGACTGCCTGGCACTGGGACGGGCATGGCTGGACCGCCACCCAGCTGCCTCTGGAAGCCCACGCCATCACGACGGAGACGGCCGGCGGGGATCTCAGGGTGGCCGGGAACGTCCCCAACCCGGAGGCGGACAAGGCTGATGAGACGGATCCGGACCATCCGAAGCCACGTCCTCTTCGGCTCGCGGCGGCGCGATGGGACGGGCGGCAGTGGCGTGCGGAGTCGATGCCGGACGTCGAGAGGGCGGATGCGGGGTTCCGCGGCTGCCGGACGCAGGTGCGCACGCTCGCCGCGCGGGGCGCCGAGGATGTGTGGGCGATGGGGATCGAGTACGGCCCCTACACCGGGCCCCGGTACACCCCTGTGGGCGATCGTCCCTGCGCTCTGCACTGGGACGGCAAGCGGTGGGGCACGTCGCGTTCCCTGCCTGCGGGGGTCCTCGACGCCAAGAGGGTGCGCGGCGCGGACGGCAAGGTGAGCCGCATCGCACGGCCGCCCTACGTCGCCGGGACCACCGGGAAGGTCACCGAGGTCGACAGGAAGCAGTCGTTCCGGCTGGCCGAGATCGTCCCGGTCCCGGGGACCGACGAGGCATGGGGCGTCGGCTCGGCCGGACTTGGAGCATTCGGCGAGGCGAACTTCAGCCGCGCCGTGATCGTGCGCTGTCGGCCCTAGCACGAGCGGCGGTGTACAAGGTCATCACACGGGGCAGCTGCCCCTGCGCGACGATTTGCCGCTCCTCGGTCATCCGCAGACCGCGGGCGACACTTCACAGCCGAACAGTCCGAGCACAGCCCGCGCCACCTGGTGCTTTTCCCTCGATAATGACCTCAAGTCCGGAGTGCGGAACCGCCAAGATCGAGAATTAGACATACCTGGCCTGACCTGCAAAGACACAGCCCAGAGGCTCAACCGCTCATCTCACCAGGAGGTACCCATGAAGATGCTGATCAACGTGGCGGAGACAGTCGTCGCGGACGCGTTGCGGGGCATGGCGGCCGCGCATCCCGACTTGACGATCGACGTGGAGAACCGCGTGATCGTGCGCAGGGACGCTCCCGTCGCCGGGAAGGTCGCCCTCGTCTCCGGCGGGGGCTCCGGGCATGAGCCGCTGCACGGCGGGTTCGTGGGGCCGGGGATGTTGTCGGCCGCCTGCCCCGGTGAGGTGTTCACCTCGCCCGTGCCCGATCAGATGGTGCGCGCCGCTGCCGCCGTGGACAGCGGGGCGGGGGTGCTGTTCATCGTGAAGAACTACACGGGGGACGTCCTCAACTTCGACATGGCCGCCGAGCTCGCCGAGGACGAGGGCATCCAGGTCGCCAAGGTGCTCGTCAATGACGACGTGGCCGTCACCGACAGCCTGTACACGGCCGGGCGGCGCGGCACCGGTGCGACGCTGTACGTCGAGAAGATCGCTGGGGCGGCGGCCGAGGAGGGCATGCCGTTGGAGCGGGTCGAGGCGATCGCGCGGCAGGTGAACGAGAACTCGCGGAGTTTCGGGGTCGCGCTGAGCGCCTGTTCCACGCCCGCCAAGGGCAGCCCGACCTTCGATCTGCCCACCGGCGAGCTGGAGTTGGGCGTCGGGATCCATGGTGAGCCCGGACGTGAGCGGCGCGCGATGATGACGTCCAGTGAGATCGCGGACTTCGCCGTGGACGCCGTACTGGAGGATCTCCGTCCGCGTAACCCCGTGCTCGTGCTCGTCAACGGCATGGGGGCCACTCCCCTGCTCGAGCTGTACGGCTTCAATGCCGAGGTCCAGCGTGTCCTCGCCGAGCGCGGCGTCGTCGTGGCGCACACGCTGGTCGGCGACTACGTGACCTCGCTGGATATGGCCGGGGCCTCCGTGACCCTGTGTCAGGTCGACGAGGAGCTGCTGCGGCTCTGGAACGCCCCGGTCCGTACCGCCGGGCTTCGGTGGGGTGTCTGATCCGCGGTCGTCACCCCGCCCACCCCGTCGCCCCTCACCCCGAACGACTCAGTCTCTCTGCCCAACTGTTCTACCGCGCAAGGAGTTTCCGTGCTCGATGCCGCATTCTTCCGTCAGTGGCTGACCTCCGCCGCCGCACTCGTCGACCGGGAGGCGGAGCGGCTCACCGAGCTGGACTCGCCGATCGGTGACGCCGACCACGGCAGCAATCTGCAGCGCGGGTTCGCCGCCGTGGCGGCCACCCTGGAGAAGGACGCGCCCACCACGCCGGGGACCGTACTCACCCTGGCGGGGCGGCAGCTGATCTCGACCGTGGGGGGTGCGTCGGGGCCGCTGTACGGGACGTTGCTCCGGCGTACCGGCAAGGCCCTCGGTGATGCCGCCGAGGTCAGCGAGCAGGAATTCGCCGACGCGCTGCGCACCGGCGTCGACGCCGTCGGCGCGCTGGGCGGCGCCGTGCCCGGCGACAAGACCATGCTGGACGCCCTCGTCCCCGCGGTCGACGCGCTCTCGGAGTCGTTCGGCGCGGCGCGCGACGCGGCCAACGAAGGCGCCCTCGCCACGACGCCCCTGCAGGCGCGCAAGGGGCGGGCCAGTTATCTGGGCGAGCGCAGCATCGGGCACCAGGATCCCGGGGCGACCTCGTCGGCGCTCCTGTTCGACGCCCTCGTGCAGACCGCGGAGGCCGGCCGTGAGTGACGACAAGCTGGTCGGCATCGTCCTCGTCTCGCACAGCGGTGCCGTCGCCGAATCCGTCGCCGCGCTGGCCACGGGGCTCGCGGGCGGCGGGTCGACCGCGCCCGTGGCCGCCGCGGGCGGCACCGAGGACGGCGGCCTCGGCACGAGCTCGGAACTCATCGCCCAGGCCGCCGCGAAGGTGGACCGCGGCGCGGGCATCGCGATCCTCACCGACCTGGGCAGCGCGGTCCTCACCGTGAAGGCGCTGATCGCCGAGGGCGACGAGCTCCCCGATGGCGCCCGCCTGGTGGACGCCCCGTTCGTCGAGGGCGCGGTCGCGGCGGTGGTGGCCGCGTCGGCGGGCGCCGATGTCGACGCGGTGGAGGCCGCGGCCGCGGAGGCGTACTCCTACCGGAAGGCGTGAGAAACCCGCCGGGCGATCCGGTCAGTTCTGCCGGAGGAACTGCCGGGCCAGCGCGTCACCTCGGGTGACCGCGGCCCGGTGGCTCTGGATGGGCGACGCCTTGGGCCCCTTGAAGACGAGGTAGGTGACGCCCGCGTCGGTGCCGCCGGACCTGGGGTCGGCGCGGATGCCGAGCGACTTCGCCGCCGCGTAGGACGCCTCGCCGATGAGGCCGGTGGGGCCGGTGTCACCGACGACGGCGTACAGGACCTTCCCCTGGTGGATCACGGCGGCCACCGAGCCTCCCGTGATGCCGTGCGCCGCGTGGTTCCAGCGGCGGCTCGCGCCCGGCACGACGATGTACGGGAGGCGCTCCGCGCTCAGCTGGCGGCCGTTGGATTCCTGGAACGCGGTGGCGTGGAAGAACAGCGGATCCGTGCGCCGGTTGCAGGCCTTGCTCGGCCGGCCGTCGCAGTCGATGTCCATGTCGGCCTTCCAGAACACCGCGCCCCGCTTGCCGCAGACGGGGATGTTCGCGCGGGTGCCGTCGTCCGTACGGTACTTGCCGCGCGAGATCTGTTTGCAGGATCCGACCTTGGCGAGAAGCGCCGAAGCGCTCACACTCCCTTCCCGGGCGGCCGAACCCCCTTTGTTCTCCGCTGACTCGCGCGGCGGTGCGCTCTCCTGCGGAAACGCCGCGGCGGGCAGGGACACAGGGGCCAGCAGGGCAGCTCCGGCCGCCACGGCGAGCGCCGTCGTTCTGGTTCGCACGAGAAAGGGCCTTTCCTGGGAGGAACTGACGGTTGGTCGGATGAGCCGAGGCAGTCGGCCCGAGCTCGTGACCAGACATCCCAATCTGTCCCGGGTCGTACACCTCGGTCACCGCTCAGGGCCCGGACGGCGGACGCGCACACCCTCTCGAAGTGCGGCCCGCCTCTTGATGTGCACTCGACACCACTGTCAAATAGGTCCGGACCAATGCCGCCCGAGTGGAAGGCACGACCGTGCGACGGACCCCCCACCTGTCCACCCCTCTCTCCGCCCTCCTCCTTGCCACCACCTGCACCCTCACCTCCTGCGCCTGGGGCGGCGGCCAGGACACGAAGGACGTGCAGCCCCCGGCCGCCCCCCGAGGCGTCACCGTCCAGGCGGGCAGCGCCACCACCGCCCACGTCATGTGGAACCAGGCCACGGACGACACGGAAGTCACCGGTTACGACGTGTACCGGGGCGCCACCAGGGTCGAGCGTGTGCCGAGCGCCAAGCACATGGTGGACGTCGTCGGCCTGAAGCCGTCCACGGCCTACACCTTCACCGTCCGCGCCCGTGACGCCGAGGGGAACGTCAGCCCTGCCAGCAGGAAGCTGACGGTGACCACGCCCGCCGCGGCCGCCGCGGACCGCGAACCGCCGTCCCGGCCCGGCTCGCCCCGGGGCGCGACCGAGGGGAGCCGGGCGGTGACGCTGTCCTGGGGTGCCTCGAAGGACGACAAGGGCGTCGCCTCGTACGAGATCTATCAGGGCACGTCGAAGATCCACAGCGTGGCCGGGAGCGAGCGCGAGACCCTCGTCACCGGGTTGCGGCCTGGCACGGCCTACCGCTTCACCGTCAAGGCGCTCGACGCGGCCGACAACGCGTCACCCGCGAGCCGCGCCGTCCGCCTGACCACCGCGGCGGGCCGGGACGACGGGCGGGGCACGGCGCCGACGGACTTCCGCGCGAAGACCCGCCACGCCGACGGGGCGTACTACATCGACCTGGCCTGGACACCGCCGCACACCGGCGGCGCGGTGGCGGAGTACCAGATCCACCTCGACGGCAAGACGGCCACCTCGCTGGTGTTCGGCGGTGCGGCGCCCCGGAAGAAGGCCACGCACACCTTCTACGTGGGCAAGAAGCCGGGGGACACGCACCGCGTGAAGCTCCGGGCCAAGCTCCCCGACGGGACATGGGGCGGCTACTCCGCCGAACGGACGGTCACCATCGGCTGAAGCCCAGAGGGCGACAGACGCCCAGAAGGCCACGGACGCCCATGACGCCGGGTCAGCTGTCGGCCGTACGAAGGATTCCGTCACCTGCCCGGTGGCTGTCCGCATGCGGCATCGGCGAAGGGCACGTTGGCTCGTCGTCAGGTAGCACGGGCGCTCCCCGACCCCCGGCGGCGCATGGGATGTACCGCCTCCCGTGCCACCGGAGGGCAGACTCATGCGTACCACTCAGATATTCGTCCGCGCCGGCCTGACCATCGCCGCCGCTGCTGCACTTCCGCTGGCACTGACCGCTCCGTCGGCGTTCGCCGCCGGAGGAATCACGGTCACCGCCACGGGATCGACGGTCACGGTCACCACCGCGGCCTGCGTCAACGGAGGCGACGCCTCGCTGATGAGCAACGGCCAGTCCAGTTTCGCCCAAGGAAGGCAAGTGGAACTGACGGGCGGCAGCGCCTCCTGGCAGAACGTCAGCACCGGCGTCCATACGGTGGCTGTGGTCTGCGAGGACGGTTCGGCGGCCGGCTCCCAGACGGTCACCGTCGGGGCATCGCCGACCACCTCGTCCACGACGGCGCCCGCGCGCGGCGTCCGGGGCGGTCTCGGCGGTGGCAGCGAGGACTACGGCACGCTCACCCTCGCCGCGGGCGGGGCCCTCGTGGCCCTGGCCGGCGTCGGTGGTGGCACCTGGTACCTGCGCCGCCGCGGCGCGCAGCACCGGCTCTGATCCAGATCCAGGGATCCAGGGCCACGAGGAAAGCGGCTGCCGCCGGTCCCGACTCACGTCGGGCCGGCGGCAGCCGTCTTTGACATTCGCACCAGGCGCCAGGCACCAGGCACGAACGAACGTCAGGCGTCCGGCGCCCCGAGCTCCTCCAGCGTCCGCTCCAGCCACTGCGTCCAGAACGTCTCCAGATCGATCCCGGCCCGCAGCACCACATGCCTCAGCCGGTCCTCCACCGCGTCCTTGCCCGGCGGGAAGTCCCGCTTCTCGATCTCCTCGTACTCGGCCAACTGCCGCCGGTGCAGGGCGAGATGGCGGTGCAGGTCCGCCTCGATGCCCTCCGTGCCGACGACCGCCGCCGCCCGCAGGCGCAGCAGCAGCGTGTCCCGCAGCGGCTTGGGGTCCTGGCTCGCGGCCGTCCAGCGGGCCAGCTCGGCACGGCCCGCGGGCAGGACCTCGTACTCCTTCTTCTGCCCGCGGGTCGCCTGCTGCTGCTCAAGGGCGCGGATGGCCCCGTCCCGCTCCAGTTTCCCCAGCTCGCGGTAGATCTGCTGGTGCGTGGCCGACCAGAAGTAGCCGATCGACTTGTCGAACCTGCGGGTGAGCTCCAGCCCGGACGAGGGCTTCTCCATCAGGGCGGTGAGGATCGCGTGCGGGAGTGACATGGCGGCCATCCTAGGTACGGCGTCCCGGGGCGGACGCCCGGTGTCACAGCGCCGCGGCCAGCTCCGTGCCCTGCTTGATGGCGCGCTTGGCGTCCAGCTCGGCCGCCACGTCCGCGCCCCCGATGAGGTGCGCGCTGTGCCCGGCGGCCAGCAGCTCCTCGTACAGGTCGCGGCGCGGGTCCTGGCCGGAGCAGAGGACGACCGTGTCGACGGGGATGACCGTGGACTGTCCGTCGACCGTGACGTGCAGACCCGCGTCGTCGATCAGGTCGTAGCTCGCGCCCGCGACCATGGTGACGCCGCGGTGGCGCAGCTCGGTGCGGTGGATCCAGCCCGTGGTCTTGCCGAGGCCCTGGCCGACCTTGGACGTCTTGCGCTGCAGGAGGTGCACCTGGCGCGGCGGGGTGGGGCGGTCGGGCTCGGTCAGGCCGCCGCGGTCCTTGTAGTCCATGTCGACGCCCCACTGACGGAAGTACGTCGCCGGGTCCAGGCTGGCCTTGTCGCCGCCGTCGGTGAGGTACTCCGCGACGTCGAAGCCGATGCCGCCCGCGCCGATGATCGCGACCCGCTCCCCCACGGGCGCGCTGTCGCGCAGCACGTCGAGGTAGCCGACCACGCTGGGGTGGTCGATGCCGGGGATCTCGGGGGTGCGGGGCGTGACTCCGGTGGCGACGACCACCTCGTCGTACGCAGCCTTCGCCAGCCCTTCCGCCGTGGCGCGGGTGTTCAACTGGACGTCCACGCCGTGCCGTTCGAGCTGCGTGCGGTAGTAGCGCAGGGTCTCGTCGAACTCTTCCTTGCCGGGGACCTTGCGGGCGACGTTGAGCTGACCGCCGATCTCGGACGCCGCGTCGATGAGCGTGACGGCGTGGCCGCGCTCGGCCGCGGAGACCGCGAAGGCAAGACCGGCCGGGCCCGCGCCCACGACGGCGACGCGCTTCTTGGTGCGGGTCGGCGCGAGGACCAGCTCGGTCTCGTGGCAGGCGCGCGGGTTCACCAGGCAGGAGGTGATCTGCAGGTTGAAGGTGTGGTCCAGGCAGGCCTGGTTGCAGCCGATGCAGGTGTTGATGGCGTCGGAGTCCTCGGCCTGCGCCTTGGCGACGAAGTCCGGGTCGGCCAGGAGCGGGCGGGCCAGGGACACCATGTCGGCGGCGCCGTCGGCGAGCAACTGCTCGGCGATCTCAGGGGTGTTGATGCGGTTGGTGGTGACGAGCGGCACGGAAACCTCGCCCATGACCTTCTTCGTGACGAAGGTGTACGCGCCGCGCGGCACCGACGTCGCGATGGTGGGGATGCGCGCCTCGTGCCAGCCGATGCCGGTGTTGATGATCGTGGCGCCCGCGGCCTCGATCTCCTTGGCGAGGTGGACGACCTCTTCGAGGGTCGAGCCGCCGGGGACGAGGTCGAGCATGGAGAGGCGGTAGATGATGATGAAGTCCGCGCCGACGCGCTCGCGTATGCGCCGGACGATCTCGACGGGGAAGCGGATGCGGTTCTCGTAGGCGCCGCCCCAGCGGTCCTCGCGCTGGTTGGTGGGGGCCGCGATGAACTCGTTGATCAAGTAGCCCTCGGAGCCCATGACTTCGACGCCGTCGTAGCCCGCGAGCTTGGCGAGCTCGGCGGCGCGCACGAAGTCCTCGATGGTCTGCTCGACCTCGTCGTCCGTGAGGGCGCGGGGCACGAAGGGGCTGATCGGCGCCTTGATCGCGCTCGGCGCGACGAGGCCCTCGTGGTAGGCGTACCGCCCGAAGTGCAGGATCTGCATGGCGATCTTGCCGCCCGCGGCGTGCACGGCCGCCGTGACGCCCGCGTGCTCCTGGGCCTCCGCCTCGGTGGTCAGCTTGGCGCCGCCGTCCCAGGGGCGGCCGAGCTCGTTCGGGGCGATGCCGCCGGTGACGATGAGGCCGACACCGCCGCGCGCACGGGTCGCGTAGAACTCCGCCATCCGCTCGAAGCCGTTCGGCGCCTCTTCCAGGCCCACGTGCATGGATCCCATCAGGACCCGGTTGGGCAGGGTGGTGAAGCCCAGGTCGAGCGGGTTCAGCAGGTTCGGGTAGCGGCTCATGCGGGCCCTCCGTACGCGGTGTGTCGTCACGACAGTTCTAGAGGACGCCGACCCCTTGTGCAACTAGTTGCATAAAGACGTGGCGGGCGCCACTTCGGCGCAGCGCACCCCCAGGTGACCGTTTTGACCGGAATGCCGGAAGATTCACCGTGCGCAACAGGGGATTGACCATTCAACGAAGCACTCCTACGCTCCTCGCACCCCCGCAGGTATATCGATTAACCGCCCTGGTTGGAGACATCCCGCTGTGCGCTCAACGATGAGTCGGCGCGGCTTCCTCGCCGCAGGTTCAGGCCTGGCCGCCGCCACCACCCTGCCCGCCCTCGCCGGCTGTTCCACGCTGGCGTCGGCGGATTCCGATCCCGACACGCTCGTGGTGCACAGCCAGCTCGGCACCACCGCTCCGGGCTCGCCCACGTACCTGTCCGCCCTCGACGCCTTCCGGGACGAGAATCCCGGCCTGAAGGTGAAGAACCTCGTCAACGGCGACGACCTCGCGCAGGTCTACGAGACCTCCCGGCTTGCCCGCAAGGAGCCGGACGTCGTCATGGTGAACCTCTACGACAAGACGCTGGCCTGGACCGATGTCGGGGCGACCGTCGACGTCAAGGCGTACATGGACGACTGGGGCCTGCGAAAGCGGGTCCTGCCCGTCGCCCTCGACGCCTGGACCGACGGCAAGGGCCGCCTTCGGGCCTTCCCGTACTTCGCCACCAACTGGCCCGTCGCGTACAACACCGCGCTGCTCCACAAAGCCGGTGTCGACGAGATACCCACCACCGGCGACCAGCTGATATCCGCCGCCCGCAAGCTCCGCGCCAAGGGCATCGCACCGGTGACCGTCGGCGGCAACGACTGGACGGGCCAGAAGCTCCTCGCCCAGATCATCCAGACGTTCCTCTCCCCCGACGAGGCGCGGAAGGTGTTCACGAGCGGCGACTTCAGCGGCAGCAGGGGCGCACGCGAGGGCATCGAGTACTTCGCCGCCCTGCGTGACGCGGGCGTCTTCGCCGACAAGGCACAGGGCCTGACGTCCGACACGATGACGACGCAGTTCAACACCGAGGCCGCCGCCATCGAGTCCGCGATGTCATCCGCGCTCGCCAAGGTCCCTCAGAAGGTCGCCCGGCACACCGAGGTCGGCGGCTGGCCGCTCGCGCCGGACGCCGCGCACGCCAAGCCGACGATCCTGCGGACGTACACCCTCATCGGCTTCTGGATCAGCCCGAACGGCACGAAGAAGCTGGACGCCGTCGAGAAGTTCCTGCGCTTCATGTACCGCGAGGACACCGTCTCGCGCTTCATCAAGGAGTCCGGCCGCGACATGGCCCTGCGCTCCGACACCCTCAGCACGGACTTCCCGCTCGTCGCCGAGGCGCAGAAGCTCGGCACCGACGTCAGCCAGGCCCTGCTGCCCGACCTGTACGTCCCGCCGGCCGCGACGCAGCCGCTGATCACCGCGACGAGCACGGCGTTCACGCGCGGCACGAGCCCCGCCAAGGTGCGCTCCGTCCTCGAAGCCGCGTACCGCACCGCATGAGCCGCCCGTCCGAGCCTTCTGGGAGTCACCAGCGATGACGACAATGACGTCGACGCCGGGCGGGACGAAGGTCCGCCCCGCACCGTCCGAGCCACCCGTCCGCAAGCGCCGCCGCGAGGGCGGCACGATCCTCGCCGTCCCTGCCCTGGTCTGGTACCTGGTCTTCATGGTCGGCCCGATGGTCGCGATCTTCGTGATCGCGGCCCTGCACTGGCCGGGCATGCTCCAGCCCGTCTCGTTCGCCGGGCTCGACAACGTCCGTACGGTCTTCGACGACCCGGTGTTCTGGGACGCCGTGCGCAACACGGCGGTCCAGCTCGCCGTCGCGCTGCCGATCATGATCGTGTGCGCGTACATGCTGGGCTACTACGTGGCGCAGAAGCCGCCGGGCCACCGGGTCCTGCGCTACCTGCTCTTCATCCCCGGCCTGATCTCCACCCCGGCCAAGGCGATGGTGTTCTACGCGGCGCTCTCCCCCGACGGCCTGGTCAACGGCGCGCTGAAGTCGGTGGGCCTCGGCTCGCTGACCGACGCCTGGCTCGCCTCCCCCTCCACGGCCCTCGCGTGTCTGATCGTGCTCGACATCTGGGGCGGCATCGGCTTCACCGCCGTCCTGTTCGCCGCCCGGCTCGGCAGTGTGCCCGAGGAGATCGGCGAGGCGGCGCAGCTGGACGGCGCCGGGCACTGGCGGACGATGTGGGGCGTGCACTTCCCGGTCATCCGCGAGTACGTGGGCGTGGTGACGATGCTCCAGTTCCTCTGGACGTTCTTCGGCTCCGCACAGCACGTCCTGCTGCTCACGCAGGGCGGGCCCGGCAGTTCGTCGACGACGCTCTCCTTCCTCGTCTACCAGAAGGCGTTCATCGCGGCCGACCTCGGCTACAGCCAGACGGTGGGCGTGATCCTCTTCCTGGTCGGTCTCGTCGGTCTGCTCACCATCCGCCGCGCGTTCCGCCAGAACTACTGACGCCGCACGACCCCCGATTGGAGCCGGTCACCTTGAAGCACGGAAAGTCCTGGCTGCCCGCGCACATCCTGGCGTGGGCGTACGCGGCGCTGCTCGTCGTCCCCCTCTATTACCTGCTCGCCTCCGCCTTCAAGACGAACGAGCAGATCTTCGCCAGCCCCTTCTCCCTCCCCACCTCGCTGTCGTTCGGCAATTTCGGCACGGCCTTCGAGAGCGCCGATCTGGGGCTCGCGGTCTTCAACTCGGCGCTGGTGACGGCCTTCTCGCTCGCGCTGACGCTGGCACTCGCGATCCCGGCGGCGTTCGCCATCGCCCGCGCCACGGGCCCGCTCGGCGCGTTCGTCGAGAAGGTCTTCTCGCTGGGCTTCCTCATCCCGACGTTCGCCGCGCTCTTCCCGACGTTCCTGCTGGCCGCGGCGACCGGCCTGTTCCACACCCGCCTGTTCATGGTGCTGTTCCTGCCCGCGACCGCGATGCCGCTGTCCGTCGTCATCCTGGTGCAGTTCATGCGGACCATCCCCAAGGAGATGGAGGAGGCGGCCCGGATGGACGGCGCCTCCACGTTCGCGGTCCTGCGCCACGTCTATACGCCGATGTGTCTGCCCGGCATCGCGACGGTGCTGCTCCTGAACTTCCTGACGTTCTGGAACGAATACCTCTACTCGCTCGTGATCATCGGCCCCGACCCGTCCCAGCGCACCGTCCAGGTCGCCCTGCCCACCCTGAAGTCCCTCACGGGGACGGATTACGGGGTGCTGACCGCCGGTACGGTTCTGACTCTCGTACCGGTATGGGCCGTCTACACGGTGCTGCAGAAGCGGATGCAGCAGGCCCTCGTCAGTGGGGCGGTGAAGATGTGAGCGGGTCGGAGACATCTCGCAGGGACAACAGCAGGGACAGCGGCGCGCGTCCGACGATCAAGGCGGTCGCCGCGGCGGCCGGGGTCTCCACGGCCGCCGTCTCGCAGGCCTTCAACGCCAAGGGCCGCATCTCCGAGGCCACCCGGCGCCGCATCCTGGACGCCGCCGCCGAGCTCGGCTGGTCGCCGAGCGCCACTGCGACGGCCCTGCGCAGCGCGCGGACGCGCACGCTCGCCCTCGTGGTGCGCCGCCCCACGGACGTGCTCGGCGCCGACCCGCACTTCAGCGAGCTGATCACCGGCCTTGAGGGCGAACTGGCCCCACGTGGCTACGGCTTGCTGCTCCACCTGGTCACGGACGTGGCCGAGGAGAGTGCGCTCTACGAACGCCTTGCCGCCGAGGGCCGCGTCGACGGAGCCGTCCTGACCGACGCCCGCGCCGACGATCCGCGCCCGCCGCTCCTGCGGGGCCTCGGCCTGCCCGCCGTGCTGCTCGGCGCGCCCCGGCCGGACGCGCTCGTGCCCACCGTGGGCCTGGGCAACCAGGGCGCCGGCATACACGAAGCCGTCGACCACCTCATGGAGCTCGGTCACCGGCGCATCGCCTATGTGTCGGGGCCCGGCGAGCTGCTGCACACGGGGCTGCGCCGCGCGGTCTTCGAAGAGACCTTGCTGCTCAAGGGAGCCCGGCCCGCTGCCGTCCTGAGCACCGACTTCTCCGAGGCGGCGGCCGTCGCCGCGACCGAGGAGCTGCTCGGCATGGCGGAGCGTCCCACCGCCGTCATGTACGCCAATGACTCCATGGCGGTGTGCGGCATCGGCGCGGCCCAGCGCGCCGGCCTTCGCGTCCCGGACGACCTGTCCGTCGTCGGCTACGACAATCTCCCCATCGGCCGCTGGCTCCATCCGCGTCTGACGACCGTCGACCAGCAGGTGCAGCGGGTCGGTGCCGCCGCCGCGCGTGCGCTCCTTGCGCAGTGCGGCGAGGACGTGCCGCCCGCGGCGCTCGACGACCGGCCACGGCTCGTCGTCCGCGAGTCGACCGGGCCCGCCGACTGACCTCCGCCCTCCGCTCCTGATCACCTCTTCACCCCCGTACGGAAAGACCTGAGTACCACCATGCGACGCCACAGCGCCCACCTCACCCATGACTCCGCCGTCCTGCCCTGGATAGGCGCCAACTTCTGGTCCCGCACCGGCGGTCCGCTGATGTGGCGGAACTACGACCCGAAGACCGTCCGCGAGGAACTGGCCGTGCTGCGCGAGCACGGCCTGACGATGACCCGCTCCTTCTTCTACTGGCCGGACTTCCACCCCGAACCGCACCGCATCGACGAGGAGTTGTGCGAGCGCTTCCGTGACTTCCTCGACGCGCACACCGAGTTGGGGATGGGCACCGTGCCGACCTTCATCGTCGGGCACATGTCCGGCGAGAACTGGGACCCGGCGTGGCGCGGGGACCGCGACCTCTACGAGGACGTGTGGCTGGTCGGCCGCCAGGCGTGGTTCGTCTCGCAGATGACGCGCCGCTTCAAGGACCACGCGGCGGTCACCGGCTGGCTCATCACCAACGAGATGCCGGGCTACGGCCGCATCTACCAGGTGGACCCGCCCTCCAGCGATGTCGTCACCGCCTGGGCGCAGTTCATGTGCGACGCGGTGCGCGCGGCGGGCGGCACGCAGCCGGTGTCGCTCGGCGACGGCGCGTGGGGCATCGAGGTGACCGGCCGCGACAACGGCTTCTCGCTGCGGGACACGGCCGAGTACGTCGATTTCGTGGGCCCGCACGTGTACCGCTCCGACACCGACCGCGTACGTCAGCACTACCGCGCCGCGTTCGAGTGCGAGCTGGCGGCGGTCACCGGACAGCCGGTGATCCTGGAGGAGTTCGGGCTCTCGACGGACACCGTGTCCGCACAGAACGCGGGCATCTACTACCGCCAGACGCTCCACAACTCCCTCCTCGGCGGCGCGACCGGCTGGATGGCCTGGAACAACACCGACTACGACGATCTGTGGGACCAGTCGCCGTACGACCACCACCCCTTCGAGATGCACTTCGGCATCACCGACAGCAAGGGAGCCCCGAAGGCGCCGCTCGTCGAACTCGCCGCGTTCTCCAAGGTGTTGGAGCAGGTGGACTTCGCGCGCTGCCGCCGTTCGGACGCGGACGCGGCGCTCGTGGTGCCCGCGTTCCTGGAGCGCGGCTACCCCTACAGCCGCCCCGCCGACCGGCCCCTGATCTTCACGTCCCTCCACCAGGGTTACGTCGCCGCGCGCGGGGCCGATCTCCCGGTGAGCCTCACGCGGGAGGCGGACGGGATGCCCGGCGACGCGGCGCTCTATCTCCTGCCGTCCACCCGGCAGTTGACCACCCGGACGCGGCGCGAGCTGGAGCGGCGGGCCCGCGAGGGCGCCACCGTGTACCTGTCGTTCTGCTCCGGCGAGCACCCCGGCACGCGCGGCCCGTGGTTCGACGATCTGGACGGGCTCTTCGGCGTCGAGCTCCAGCTCACCTACGGGGTGGCCGAACCCATCGAGGACGACGTCCTGGAGATGACCTTCACGGAGGAGTTCGGCGGCATCCCGGCGGGCGAGACACTCCGCTTCCCCGTCGCGGGCAACGAGGACAGCCGCGCCTATCTGCCGGTCGTCCCGACAGGGGCGCGGGTCGTGGCGAAGGACGCGCACGGCCGCCCCGCGCTCCTGGTCCACGAGACGGGGCGCGGCCGTACGGTCCTTGCCACCTACCCGCTGGAGCACATGGCCGCGCGCACGGCCCGCGTCAACCCGGAGCAGACGCACCGGCTGTACGCGGCGCTGGCCCAACTGGCCGGTGTGGAGCGGACGGTGACGGTGGACAGTCCCTACGTCTCGGCGGACGTCCTCGTCCACGAGGACGGGCGGCGGTTCGTGTGGCTGGTCAGCCAGTCGGACGAGGAGCTGACGGTGCGTCCGACGGTGGACGGTTCGCTGCACGACCTGGTGACGGGTGAGGCGGTGGAGGAGGCGCGGCTCGCCCCGTTCGGCGTGCACGTCCTTCAGCAGCGATGAGCGAGCCGCTGTACCGGGACGCGGACGCTCCGGTCGCCGACCGGGTGCGCGACCTGCTCTCCCGGATGACGCTCACCGAGAAGGTGGGCCAGGTCAACCAGCGGATGTACGGCTGGCACGCGTACGAGCGGACGCCCGGCCCCCGGGGAGGCCACCGCCTGACGGACGCCTTCCGCGCCGAGGTCGCCGCGTTCGACGGGATGGGCGCGCTGTACGGACTGCAGCGTGCCGACCCGTGGTCGGGGGTGACGTTCGCGGACGGCATCACGGCCGCGGACGCGGCCCGGGTCGCCGACTCGGTGCAGCGGCATGTCATGTCGAGCACCCGGCTCGGCATTCCGGTCCTGATGGTCGAGGAGGTCCCGCACGGCCACCAGGCCCTGGACGGCACGGTGCTTCCGGTGAATCTCGCGGTGGGCGCGACCTGGGACCCGGACCTGTACGAGGCCGCCGCGGCGGGTGCGGCGGCTGAACTGCGCGCCCGGGGCGGCCATGTCGCCCTCGTCTCGGCGCTCGACCTCGTCCGGGATCCGCGCTGGGGACGCGCGGAGGAGTGCTTCGGCGAGGACCCGTACCTGGCGGCGCGCTTCACGCAGGCGCTGGTGCGGGGCATGCAGGGTGACGGTCCCGCCTTCGCCCCCGACCGCGCGGCGGTCGTGCTCAAGCACTTCGCCGGGCAGGGCGCGACGGTGGGCGGCCGCAACAGCGCGGCCACGGAGCTCGGCCCGCGCGAACTCCACGAGATCCACCTGGTGGCGGCGCGGGCCGGGGTCCGCGCCGGGGCCGCGGGTGTCATGGCCGCGTACAACGAGTACGACGGCCTGCCGTGCGCGGCCAGCCGAGAGCTGCTCACCGGCCTGCTGCGCGAGCGCTGGGGGTTCACCGGTCTGGTCATGGCCGACGGGTGCGCCCTCGACCGGCTCGTACGCCTCGCCGGTGACCCGGTGGCGGCGGGCGCGCTCGCCCTGGGCGCGGGCACGGACCTGAGCCTGTGGGACGGCTGCTTCCCGCGGCTCGCGGAGGCGGTGGAGCGTGGCCTGATCTCCGAGGACGCCCTGGACGCGGCGGTCGCCCGCGTCCTGGCGCTGAAGTTCCGCCTGGGCCTCTTCGAGCGGCCCTACGTCGACGAGACCGCCCACCACAGGCCCCAGCAGGCCGAGTTGAGTGAACGCCTGGCCCGCGAGTCCGTGGTCCTGCTGAGCCATGACGGGTCGACGCTCCCCCTGGCGGAGCCCTCCCGCATCGCCGTCATCGGCCCCAACGCCGACGCGCTCCCCCAGCAGCTCGGCGACTACACCGCGCCGCAGCGCCCCGGCACCGGGCTCACCGTCCTCGACGGCATCAGGGCGGTGGCGCCGCCGGGCACCGAGGTGGCGTACGCGCGGGGCTGCGATCTTGTCGGCGGCGACCAGGGCGGGGTCGCGGAAGCCGTGGCACTCGCCGCCGGTGCCGATACCGCCGTCCTCGTGCTCGGCGGGTCGAGCGCGCGGGAGGCCGACACCCGCTTCGACAGCAATGGGGCCGCTGTCGTGGCTTCCGGCGCTCCGGCGGGCATGACGTGCGGCGAGGGTGTCGACCTCGCCGAACTGGCGCTGCCGGATGGGCAGTTGGCACTGCTCGATGCCGTGGCCGCCACCGGTACGCCCGTCGTCGTGGTCCTCGTCCAGGGTCGGCCGCATGCCGTGCCGGAGCTTTCCGGGCGGGCCCGTGCCGTGCTCTGTGCCTGGTATCCGGGGCCGTGGGGAGGGCGGGCGGTCGCCGACGTGCTCTTCGGGCGCGCGGAGCCCGTGGGGCGTCTTCCCGTCTCCGTGCCGCGCTCGGCGGCCCAGCTCCCGGTGTTCTACAACGCCAAGGATCACGGCTACCGGGGCTACGTGGACCAGCCCGCCACCGCGCTCCACGCCTTCGGTCACGGCCTCTCGTACACGACCGTCGAGTACGAGGGGCCCCGGCTCTCCCGCACGCAGGCTCCGGTCGGCGATCCGGCGCTCACCTGCACGGTCGCCGTGACGAACACGGGTGCGCGGGCGGTGCGGGAGACCGTGCAGCTCTATGTGCGCCGGGTCGCGGGCTCGAGCTCCTGGCCGCGCGTCCGTGAGCTGCGCGGATTCGCCCGCATCGACCTGGATCCCGGCGAGCGGGCCGAGGTCGCCTTCGTCGTCGACGCGGATACGCTGGCCTCGCTGGACCGCGCCCTGGAGTACGTCGTGGAGCCGGGCGAGGTCCTCCTGGAGACGGGCCCCTCATCGGATCGCACACGCTGCGCCCGGCTGACCCTGACGCCGGCCGCGACACCCGGGTGAGCGCCACGTCCGAATCCCGCCAGCCGCGCGCCCGCGAAGACCGCAGACTTGTGGATGTCACCGGGCCACCAGGGAGCACGGGACACTAGGGAGCAACTGATGACCAAGGTCATGGCGAAGGCCGTCTACACGACCGTCGACAGCCCGCTGGGCGAGCTGCTGCTGGTGGGCGAGGAGTCGGCCACCGCGAACGGCGGCACCGCGCTGGCCTCGCTGTCCCTGCCGGGGCAGAAGGGCGGCGCCGTCGTGCGGGACGGGTGGGTGCGCGACGACGAGGCCTTCGCCGTGATCGCCGGGCAGTTGCGCTCGTACTTCGAGGGGACGCGTCGGCACTTCGACATCGAGTACGTGAGCGGCGTCGGCACCGACTTCCAGGAGCGGGTCTGGCACGCCCTCGACACGCTCCCGTACGGCACGACCACCTCGTACGGGAAGCTCGCCGAGCAGCTCGGCATCTCGCGCGCCGCGGTCCGCGCCCTGGGCACGGCGATCGGGCGCAACCCGCTGCTCGTCGTCCGCCCCTGCCACCGGGTCCTCGGCGCCGACGGCTCACTGACCGGCTACGCGGGCGGCCTGGAGGCCAAGCAGCTGCTCCTGGACCTGGAGTCGAAGAACTAGCCCGGGGCCGAAGAAGGCCAGCCCCGAGTCGAAGGTCTAGCGTCCGCCCCGGTGCCCCAGGCGCTCCGAGAGATCGCCCGCCCCCTTGGCGGCCAGCTCTGCCAGTTCGTCCTCGCGCTGCTCGCTCCAGCGGATCATCGGCACGGAGATGGACAGCGCCGCGACGACGTGGCCCGCGCTGTCGCGGACCGGGGCCGCCACGCAGCTCACGTCCGGGTTGGACTCGCGGTGTTCGGCCGCGACCCCGCGCTCGCGGACCTCGGCGAGCGCTGCCAGCAGTGCGTCCGGCTCCGTGATGCTGTTCTGGGTCATCGCCACCAGCTCCCGTCCCGCGAGCCGGGTCTCGAGCTCGGCCGGGGGCAGTGAGGCGAGCAGCATCTTGCCCACCGACGTGCAGTGCGCGGGCAGTTTGCGGCCCGCGGCGGAGACCATGCGGACGGCGTGCGTGGAGTCCACCTTGGCGATGTAGATGACGTCCGTGTCCTCCAGGACCGCCACGTGGACCGTCTCGTCGCAGGTCTCGGCGACCTCGCGCGCCACCTGCTGGCCCTCGGCGGCCAGGTCGAGCTGTTCCGCGTACCGGCTGCCGAGCTGGTAGGCGCGGACACCGAGGCGGTAGCGGCCCGTCTGGTCCGGGATCTGGACAAGGTACGAACGGGCGGCGAGGGTGGTGAGCAGTTCGTGCACGGTGGTGCGCGGCAGCTGGAGTCTGCGAGTGACCTCGGGGGCGGACAGTGTCCCGTCGCCCTCCAGGAACAGCTCCAGTATGTCCAGCGCCCTGGTCACCGCTGGAACCAGTCGTCCCATGGTCGGCCTCCCACCCCGTGCGTCCGAAGCTGCGTCCGAAACTTCGGTCAACGATCGATATGACGAACACAGGCTAGACACAGCGAGGTTCGACGCGCAACGGCCTGAGGGTCACCTGTGGGTCCAAGACCGTTTCGCGCGACCCATTGACACCCTGCCGCCTGCGTGAATACGGTCACGCCAACATTTCGAACGTGTGACGAAATACCGAACAACCAAGGGGCAACTGCCTTGCGTATTACGGGAATCAGCACGCACGTGGTGGGGACGCCGTGGCGCAATCTCACCTACGTCCAGGTCCATACCGACGAAGGCCTCACCGGCGTCGGCGAGACCCGCATGCTCGGCCGCACCGACGCGCTGCTCGGCTACCTCCAGGAGGCGGCGGCCAACCACATCGTGGGGTCCGACCCGTTCGCGGTCGAGGACCTCGTGCGGAAGATGAAGTACGGCGACTACGGCCGGGCCGGCGAGATCGTCATGTCGGGCATCGCCTGCGTGGAGATGGCCTGCTGGGACATCAAGGGCAAGGCCCTGGGCGTGCCGGTCTGGCAGCTGCTCGGCGGGAAGGTGACCGACAAGGTCAAGGCGTACGCCAACGGCTGGTACACCACCGAGCGCACCCCGGAGGCGTACCACAAGGCCGCTCGGGCCGTGGTCGAGCGGGGCTACCGCGCCCTGAAGATCGACCCGTTCGGGACCGGGCACTTCGAGCTCGACCAGGCGGGCACGTCCTACGCGGTCTCGCTGATCGAGGCGGTGCGGGACGCGATCGGCCCGGACGCCGAGCTGATGCTGGAGATGCACGGGCGGTTCAGCCCGTCCACGGCCGTGCGCCTGGCGAAGGACATGGCGCCGTTCCGGCCGGCCTGGCTCGAGGAGCCGGTGCCGCCGGAGAACCTCAAGGCGCTGGAGAAGGTCGCCGCCAAGGTGGACATGCCGATCGCCACGGGTGAGCGCATCCACGACCGGATCGAGTTCCGCGAGCTCTTCGAGTCCCAGGCCGCCGACATCATCCAGCCGGACCTCGGCCACATCGGCGGCATCCTGGAGACCCGCAAGCTGGCCGCGACCGCGGAGACGCACTACACGCTGATCGCCCCGCACAATGTGGGCGGCTCCGTGCTCACCGCGGCCTCGCTCCAACTCGCCGCCTGCACACCCAATTTCAAGATCCTCGAGCACTTCAACGACTTCGCGGACGCGGAGATCAAGAAGGTGGTCAAGGGCGCGCCCCAGGTGGTCGACGGCTACTTCGAGGTGTCGCACGAGCCGGGCCTCGGCGTCGAGCTCGACACGGACGCGGCGGCCGAGTTCCCGCAGCAGCAGGCGCGGTTCGACCTGTGGGCCGAGGGCTGGGAGAAGCGCGCCCCCAAGGCGGCGGGGAAGTGAGCACCGGCTCACGCGCGATCGTCGTCGACCGGCCGGGCTCCCACCGGCTCACGGTCGGGGCGCCGCCCGAGCCGGGACCCGGTGAGGTCCTGGTCCGGGTGGCGGCCGCCGGGATCTGCATGAGCGACCGCGAGGTCTACGACGGTCACCGGGACGCCGCCTATGTGCGCTATCCCGTGATCCCCGGGCACGAGTGGTCCGGCACCGTCGAGGCCACCGGCGAGGGCGTCGACCCGGCGCTCGCCGGGCAGAAGGTCGTCGCCGAGGGGTTCCGCGCCTGCGGCACCTGCGAGCGGTGCCGGTGCGGCGAGACGAGCCTGTGCGGCGGCGGGTACGCGGAGACCGGGTTCACCGAGCCCGGCGCCTTCGCCGACCATGTGGCCGTACCCGCCCGTCTGTTGCATCTCCTGCATCCGGACGCGGACCTGGCCGCCGCCGCCCTGCTCGAACCCGCCGCGGTGATCGCCGGCGCGGTGCGGACGGGGCGACCGAGGCCCGGCGAGCGGATCGCGGTGGTCGGCGCGGGCACCCTCGGGATGCTCGCGGTGCAACTCCTCGCCGCCTCGTCGCCCGGCGAGCTGTCCGTGATCGACCCGCGGGCCGAACGTGGCAGGCAGGCACTGGACTTCGGGGCGAGCGAGAGTCTGACGCCCGCCGAATCGGAGGCGTACCACGGTCGTTTCGACCTGGTCGTGGAGACCGCGGGCGCGCCGAGCACGGCCGCTTCCTCGTGCCTGCTCGCGCGCAGGGGCGGCCGGGTGGTGCTGACCGGCATGTTCACGCCCGGCGCCGTCGGCATCGATCCGGTGCATCTCTCGCTGAGCCAGCTGGAGGTGCGCAGTGTCTTCGGCGCGCCGTCCTCCGCCTGGTCGGACGCGGTGCGGGCGTTCGGGCTCGGTCTGCTCGACCCGGCCCCGCTCATCACGCACGAGTTCCCCCTTGAGCAGTTCGGCGAGGCCGTCGCGCTGGTCGGCGGCGGTGACCCGAAGACCGGGAAGGTGCTCCTGCGCCCCTGACCCACCGGGGAGTCGTGGCCGTACCGCCGTGCACCCCTTGAACCGACCAACGTACGAAATATCGAACACAGCAGAATCCACTGCGTATGGGAGTCCCGTGACCAGCCCGTCAGCACCCCGCCGTCCCGGCGTCGACGCCCTCGCCCGCATCGGGCACCCCGTACCCGCCATCGACCCGGCCGACGCGTCCCCGCACGCGTTCCCCGACGGTGGCACCTGGCGCACCGAGATCCCCTCCGTGGAGGGCCCCGAAGCGCTGGCCGTCGTCCTCAAGGAGAGCTCGCGGCTCGACGTACCGATCCACCGGATCAGCCAGGGCAGCGGCATCTGGATGCTCTCCGACGACGAGATCACCGAGATGGTGGAGGCCTGCGCCGAACGGGACATCGAGCTCTGCCTGTTCACCGGGCCGCGCGGCACCTGGGACATCGGCGCCGCGACCCGCACCGACTCCGGCGGCGGCGGCCTTCGCTCGCGCGGCCACGACGCGCTCGCCGGATGCGTCGAGGACGCCGTGCGCGCCACGGAGTTGGGGGTGCGCTGCCTGCTCGTCGCCGACGAGGGCGTGCTGTGGACGCTGCACCGGCTGCGGGTGGCCGGTGTACTGCCCGCCGACACCACGTTCAAGGTGTCGGCCCTGATCGGCCCGGTCAACCCGGCCTCGTACGCGGTCTACGAACGGCTCGGCGCCGACTCCCTCAACATCCCCTCCGACCTCACCCTGGACCACCTCACGGAGATCCGCCGGGCAAGCAGCGCCCCGATGGACCTGTACGTCGAGGCACCCGACGACCTCGGCGGCTACGTCCGGATGTACGAGGCGGCCGAGCTGATCCGGCGCGGCGCCCCGCTCTACCTCAAGTTCGGCCTGAGCAAGTCCCCCGGCATCTACCCCTACGGTGCCCACCTGCGCGACCACACCCTGGCCACCGCCCGTGAGCGGGTCCGCCGCGGCCGTCTCGCCCTCGACCTGCTCGCCCGGCACGGAGCGGACGGCGGGATGTCGCCGCTCGGCTCGCGCCTGCCCGGCGAGCTCCAGCGCTTCCCCGTCCCGGAAGGGGACTGACCCATGACTACCCGCACATCGAGAAAAGTACGGCTCACCGCCGCCGTGGCCACCGCCGTCCTGCTCGGCTCGCTGACCGCCTGCGGCCAGGAGGCCAAGGGCGGCAGCCGCTACCAGCCGGAGGAGGGCAAGGGCAGCACCATCGGTCTCGCGATGCCCACCAAGGCCTCCGAGCGGTGGATAGCCGACGGCAACAACATGGCCAAGCAGTTCCAGAAGGCCGGGTACAAGACCGATCTGCAGTACGGCGACGACAAGGTCGAGAACCAGATCGCCCAGCTGGAGAACATGATCACCAAGGGGCGCAGTCTTCTGGTGGTCGCCGCCATCGACGGCTCCGCGCTCACCGAGGTCCTGCAGCGCGCACACGACGCGGGTATCCCCGTGATCTCGTACGACCGCCTCATCCTCGGCACGCCGTACGTCGACTACTACGCGTCGTTCGACAACGAGCGCGTCGGCCGCCTCGAAGCCCAGTACATCGTGAAGAAGCTGAAGCTCGGCAAGCCGGAGAAGGGCGGCGACGCGCACAGCATCGAGCTGTTCGCGGGCTCGCCGGACGACAACAACACCAAGTACTTCTGGAACGGCGCCATGAAGGTCCTTGAGCCGTACTTCAAGAGCGGCCAGCTCAATGTGCGCAGCAAGCAGACGAAGATGAACCAGGCCACCACGCTGCGCTGGGACGGCGGCACCGCGCAGAAGCGCATGGATGACCTGATCAGCAAGAACTACGGCTCCGACAAGGTCGACGCGGTCCTCTCGCCGTACGACGGGATCTCCATCGGCATCATCTCCGCCCTGAAAAGCGCCGGATACGGCTCCAAGAGCGAGCCGCTGCCGGTGATCACCGGGCAGGACGCGGAGCTGGCGTCGGTGAAGTCCATCATCCGCGGTGAGCAGACGCAGACGGTGTTCAAGGACACCCGCAAGCTGGCCGCGCAGACGGTGTCCATGGGCGACGCCGTCCTGAACGACAAGAAGCCGAAGGTCAACAACACCAAGGACTACAACAACGGCAAGAAGACCGTACCGTCCTTTCTCCTGGACCCGGTCAGCATCGACAAGTCGAACACCCAACTCCTCGTGGACGAGGGTTACTTCAAGGCAGGGCAGCTCCAGTGAGCGGGCCCGTACTGGAGATGCGCGGGATCACCAAGACGTTCCCCGGCGTCAAGGCGCTCTCCGACGTGAATCTGACCGTGGGCGCCGGGGAGATCCACGCGATCTGCGGCGAGAACGGCGCGGGCAAGTCGACGCTGATGAAGGTCCTCAGCGGCGTTCACGAGCACGGCAGTTACGACGGCGAGATCCACTTCGAGGGCCGTCAGATGGCCTTCAAGGACATCCGCGCCAGCGAGAAGCACGGCATCGTGATCATCCATCAGGAGCTGGCGCTCGTCCCGTATCTGTCCATCGCCGAGAACATCTTCCTGGGCAACGAACAGAGCACCCGGGGCTTCATCGACTGGAACGACACGCTGCGCAGGGCGAGTGCGCTGCTCAAGCGGGTCGGTCTGAGCGAGAAGCCGCAGACTCCGGTGGCCGACATCGGTGTGGGCAAGCAGCAGCTGGTGGAGATCGCCAAGGCCTTGTCGAAGGAGGTGAAGCTGCTCATCCTGGACGAGCCGACGGCCGCGCTGAACGACGAGGACAGCGCCAAGCTGCTCGACCTCATCCTGGAGCTGCGCGATCAGGGCATCGCCTGCATCATCATCTCGCACAAGCTGAACGAGATCCGTGCCATCACCGACTCGGTGACGATCCTGCGCGACGGGCAGACCATCGAGACCCTGACGGTCCGTGAGACCCCTTCGGCCGAACCGCAGTTGTCCGAGGACCGCATCATCCGCGGCATGGTCGGGCGCGACCTCGACCACCGCTTCCCCGACCGCACGCCCTACGAAGGCGACGACGCGGGATCTCTGGCGCTGTCCGTGGAGGGCTGGACGGTGCGGCACCCGATCGACCACCAGCGCAAGGTCGTCGACGACGTGTCGCTGACCGTGCGCCGCGGTGAGATCGTCGGCATCGCGGGCCTGATGGGCGCGGGCCGCACGGAGCTGGCGATGTCCGTCTTCGGGCGTTCCTACGGCCAGTACGTGGCCGGCACGGTGGCCGTCGGCGGGCGCGACGTCGTGACGAAGAACGTGCCCGCCGCGGTCGACGCCGGGATCGCGTACGTGACCGAGGACCGCAAGCAGTACGGCCTCAACCTCATCGACAACATCAACCGCAACATCTCCCTGCCCTCGCTCTCGGGCATGCGGCGGGGGGACGGCTTCGTCGACGAGCACCAGGAGCGCTCCGTCGCCGAGCGCTACCGCAAGTCGATGAACATCAAGGCTCCCACCGTCTTCGAGCAGGTGGGGCGGCTCTCCGGCGGCAATCAGCAGAAGGTCGTCCTGAGCAAGTGGATCCACGCCGACCCCGAGGTCCTCATCCTCGACGAGCCGACGCGTGGCATCGACATCGGCGCCAAGTACGAGATCTACACCGTCATCGACAAGCTGGCGGCCTCGGGCAAGGCGGTGCTCTTCATCTCCTCCGAACTGCCCGAACTGCTCGGGATGTGCGACCGGATCTACACGATGGCCGAGGGCAGGCTGACCGGTGAGGTCGACCGCGCGGACGCCACCCAGGAACTCCTGATGCGCCACATGACCAAGAACAGAAGCTGAGGCATCCGCCATGACCACCACGACCACGCCGCCACGTGACACCTCGTCCACGCCGTCCGCCAAGGAGTCCACCAGGGCTCTGCTGCTGCAGAGCGTGCGCTCCAACATGCGCCAGTACGGCATGCTCGTCGCCCTGGCCTTCATCGTCATCCTGTTCCAGATCTGGACCGACGGCACGCTGCTCCTGCCGAACAACGTCTCCAACCTGATCCAGCAGAACGGCTACATCCTCATCCTGGCCATCGGCATGATGATCGTCATCATCGCCGGGCACATCGACCTGTCCGTCGGCTCACTGGTCGCCTTCGTCGGCGCCATGTCGGCGGTGATGATGGTCAAACACGACATGCCCTGGGTGCTCGCGCTCGTCCTGTCGCTCCTCATCGGCGCGGTCGCGGGTGCGTGGCAGGGCTTCTTCATCGCGTACGTCGGCATCCCGTCGTTCATCGTGACCCTGGCCGGCATGCTGCTCTTCCGCGGTCTCACGCAGATCGTCCTCGAGGGCCAGTCGCTGTCGCCGTTCCCCGAGGGCTTCCAGAACATCGCCAAGGGGTTCATCCCCGAGATGGGCCCGTACACGCAGTACCACAACCCGACGCTTGTGCTCGGTCTCGTGACGGTCGCCTTCCTGCTCTTCCGCGAATGGCGCAGCCGCAAGCAGCAGTTGGCGTACGACCTCGACGTGACGCCGACGGGCCTGTGGGTGGCCAAGCTGGTCGCGATCACCGCTGCCGTCGTCGCCTTCACGCTGACCCTCGCGAGCTTCCACGGCGTGCCCGTCGTGCTGCTCATCATGTGCGGCCTCCTGATCGCCCTCGGCTATGTGATGCGCAACGCGGTGGTCGGACGCCACGTGTACGCGCTCGGCGGCAACAAGGCCGCGGCGAAGCTGTCCGGCGTCAAGGACAAGCGCGTCACCTTCCTCATCTTCGTCAACATGGGTGTGCTCGCCGCGCTCGCGGGCTGTGTGTACGCGGCGCGCCTGAACGCGGGCACGCCGCAGGCGGGCCTGAACTTCGAACTCGAGGCGATCGCGGCCTCGTTCATCGGCGGCGCGTCGATGAGCGGCGGCGTCGGCACGGTGATGGGCGCCGTGATCGGCGGCCTGGTGCTCGGCGTCCTCAACAACGGCATGTCCCTGGTCAACATCGGCACCGACTACCAGCAGGTCATCAAGGGCCTGGTGCTGCTTGCCGCGGTCGGCTTCGACGTCTGGAACAAGCGGAAAGTCGGCCGCTAGTCCTCACCTCAACTTCGCTGCCTGGAGTCGCACATGGAAACAAGCAGACGCACCGTCCTGGCCTCGGCTGCCGCCGTCGGCCTCACCGCCGCCGTCACCGGCACCTCGTACGCGTCACCGGGGTCGGGCAGGACGCCCACCAAGGAGCTCTTCGGGAAGCTGGCCGACGGGACCAGGGTGTACCGCTGGTCCCTCGCCAACGGAGGCACCCGCATGAAGGTGCTGTCGTACGGCGGCATCGTGCAGTCCCTCGAACTCCCGGACCGGCACGGCCGGTACACCAACGTCTCGCTCGGTTACGACACCGTCGAGGCGTACGTCGCGGGAACCACGTTCTTCGGCGCGCTGATCGGCCGCTACGGCAACCGCATCGCCAAGGGCCGCTTCACGCTGGACGGCAAGACCCACCAGCTCTCGGTGAACGACGGCGAGAACAGCCTGCACGGCGGGGCCAAGGGCTTCAACACGCGGGTGTGGGACGTGGAGCCGTTCGCCGACTCCACCGGCGTGGGCCTCGTCCTGCGGTATGTCAGCGTCGACGGCGAGATGGGCTACCCCGGCACGCTGCGCGTGAAGGTGACGTACACGCTCACCGCGCGCGGCGACTGGCGCATCGACTACGCGGCGACCACGGACAAGGCCACCGTGGTGAACCTGACGAACCACACGTACTACAACCTCGCGGGCGAGGGCAGCGGCGACATCCTGGACCACGAACTGAGCCTGGCCGCGGCCCGGTTCACCCCGACCGACACCGGTCTCATCCCGACCGGCGAGCTGGCGAAGGTGGCGGGCACGCCCTTCGACTTCCGCCGCGCGAAGACCGTCGGCAAGGACATCCGTGTCTCGCACGAGCAGCTGGTGACCGCCAAGGGCTTCGACCACAACTGGGTCCTGGACAAGGGCATCACGCAGCGACCCGAGCCCTTCGCGACGCTGCGCGACCCGGAGTCGGGGCGCTCCATGAAGATCGCCACGACCGAGCCGGGCGTGCAGTTCTACTCCGGGAACTTCCTCGACGGCACCCTCACCGGGCCTTCGGGGCGCACCTACCGCCAGGGCGACGGTCTGTGCCTGGAGACCCAGCACTTCCCGGACTCCCCCAACCAGCCGAAGTTCCCCTCGACGGTGCTGCGGCCCGGCGAGACCTACCGGTCGAGCACGGTGCACAGCTTCTCGGCGCGCTGAGTCGCGCTTTGCCCGAGAGAGGACACATCTTGCGCCCCAGATCCAGATTCCTGATCCCCCTGCTCGCCCTGATGGCCGGGCTGCTCGCCGCCCCGGGAGCCGCAGCGCACCCGGGCACGGCCCCCGCGAAGCAGAAGTACGCGGGCTATCTCTTCAGTTACTTCACCGGTGAGGGCACCGCCGACGGCGAGCAGATCCGCATGGCGCTCAGCGACGGCGACGACCCCACGCGCTACCGGGAGTTGAACGGCGGCAAGCCCGTGCTGACCTCGCAGCTCGGCACCAAGGGGCTGCGCGACCCGTTCATCATCCGCTCGCCGAAGGGCGACAAGTTCTATCAGATCGCCACCGACCTGCGGATGTACGGCGGCAGCGGTGGCAGCTGGGACCAGGTGCAGCGCACCGGCAGCAAGTCGATCATGGTGTGGGAGTCCACGGACCTGATCCACTGGACCGACCAGCGCCTGGTGAAGGTCGCCCCGGACACGGCGGGCAACACCTGGGCCCCGGAGGCCTATTACGACGACAAGCTCAAGGCATACGTCGTCTTCTGGGCGTCCAAGATCTACGGCGCCGACGATCCGGACCACACCGGTTCGACGTACAACAAGATGCTGTACGCGACCACGAAGGACTTCCGTACCTTCAGCAGGACCAAGGTCTGGAACGACCCGGGCTATTCGGTGATCGACTCCACGGTGGTCAAGGACGGCGGCGACTACTACCGCTTCACCAAGGACGAGCGGGACCCGGCATCGGGCACCCCCTGCTCGAAGTTCATCACCGCGGAGAAGTCGAGGAGCCTGACGGACACGTCGTACGACTTCGTGGCCGACTGCATCGGGAAGGGCGTGATCGACCGGGGCGAGGGGCCCGCGGTCTTCAAGTCCAACTCCGGGGACAAGTGGTACATGCTCATCGACGAGTTCGGCGGGCGCGGCTATGTCCTCTTCGAGACGACGGACCTCGCATCGGGCACATGGGCCGAGACGAAGAACGCCGCCCTGCCGGCGGGCGCCCGGCACGGCACGGTCCTGCCGGTGACCCAGGCCGAGTACGACCGCCTGCTCGGCACCTGAGCTCCTGGAAGCACAGCGATGCGGCACGGCCGAGGGTGGCCGTGCCGCATCGCCGTGACCGCTACTTGTAGCTGATGTCCGAAGCGGTGAACTTGCAGTACTTGCCGTCGGGGCCCGTGCCCGTCTTCGGCGGCTCGGCACCGGTGTTGTTGCCGGTGAAGCGGTCGCAGGTGGCGATCTTCTTGTTGCTGTCGCCGTGGATGCGGATGTTGCGCAGCGCGGCCGTGTCGCCGTAGTTGGTGTTGATGCCGACGATCGACTTGCCGGGGGCGGTGATGTCGACGTCGTTCACGATGATGTTGCGCTGGTACTGCTTGGAGCAGTTGCCGCAGGCCCGCACCAGCTTGCCGAAGTCGGAGACCTGGAACTTGGTCACGACCAGCTTGCCCGCGCCGTTGAACTGGAAGACCTTGTCGTCGGCCTTCTTCGCGCCACCGCCGTAGACGGTGTACGTCGAGTTCGCCGATGTCCCCTTGAACGTGGCCGCGTCCTCGCCGACGTCCTCCCACCACACGTTCTGGAGGGTGCAGCTGCCCGAGCAGTGCACGCCGTCCGCGGCCGGGGAGCCGAGGATGACGTTCTTGAGGACCGCACCGTCCTTCAGCTTGAAGATCGGGTCCTGGCCCTCGTCCTGGCCGTCGCCGCCCAGGTCGCCGGTGCCGTAGTGGCGCTTGAGGCCGCCGTCGTAGGTGCCGGAGACCTCGATGGTCTTGGACGTCGGCTTCTCGCCCTTGGCCTCGGGCCACGCGGTCGCCGCACCCGCGCTCGACATCATGGTGCTGGTGACGAGGGCGGCGCCGGTCATGCCGAGCGCGGCGATGCCGCCGACGACGGCACGGCGCTTGGTGAGACCTCGGCGATGACGGACGCGCTTGGTCGCTCGTGGGGTCATGTTCCCGAATCATTCCTTCGGTGGTGGACGGCTTGCATGTCCTTGTCGCCGCCGCCCGGCGAAGGGTTGCCGCCCGGGTCCGCCCAATCCGCCACCGTCCGCACCGTGAAGGCGCGTGCGCTCCCCTCGGCCATGACGCGGACCCCGGCGCCGTCCCGTTCCGCGCGGAAGACGGCCGCGGGCCTGCCTTCCAGGTCGGGCACGGTGATCGCGGTGCCGTCCTGCGTGTCCGGGGTGACCAGGAGGGTGAGGTCCTGGAGCCAGTCGCCGTCGGCGCGCTGGTCGTCGGCGCCCAGTGGGAGCAGCGCACCGGGCCGGACGTACAGGGGAAGGCTGTCGAAGCCGTGGGTCTCGTGCCGCCATGCGGGACCGGTGACGGTCTCGCCGGTCAGCAGGTGGGTCCAGGTGCCTTCGGGCACGTAGAACTCGACGTCCCCCTCCGCGGTGAAGACGGGGGCGACCAGGAGGTCGGGGCCGAGCATGTACTGCCGGTCCAGGGTGCGGCAGGCGGGGTCGTCGGGGAACTCCAGGAACATGGGGCGCATGACGGGGACACCGGTGCGGTGGGCCTCGACGGCCACGCCGTACAGGTACGGCATGAGGCGGTGCTTGAGCCGCGTGAACGTGCGTGCCACGTCGACCGCTTCCTCGCCGAACGCCCACGGCACCCGGTAGGACACATTGCCGTGCAGGCGGCTGTGCGAGGAGAGCAGGCCGAAGGCGAGCCAGCGTTTGAAGACCGCAGGGTCCGGGGTGCCCTCGAAGCCGCCGATGTCGTGGCTCCAGAAGCCGAAGCCGGAGAGCGACAGGGAGAGGCCGCCGCGCAGCGACTCGGCCATGGCACCGAGCGAGGCGAAGCAGTCGCCGCCCCAGTGCACGGGGAACTGCTGGCCGCCCGCCGTCGCGGACCGGGCGAAGACGATCGCTCGGCCGGGGCCTCGTTCCTTCTCCAGGAGTTCGAAGACCGTGCTGTTGTAGAGCTGCGCGTAGTAGTTGTGCATGCGCTCGGGGTCCGAGCCGTCATGCCAGTGGATGTCGGTGGGGACGCGTTCGCCGAAGTCGGTCTTGAAGCAGTCGACTCCCTGGTCGAGCAGGTTGCGCAGCAGGCCCGAGTACCACTCGCGCGCGGCCGGGTTCGTGAAGTCCACGAGCGCCATGCCCGGCTGCCAGAGGTCCCACTGCCAGATGTCGCCGTTCGGCCGCCGGACGAGAAATCCCTCGGCGGCGGCCTCGGCGAAGAGTGCGGACTTCTGCGCGATGTACGGGTTGATCCACACGCTGACCTTGAGGCCTCGTTCGCGGAGCCTGCGCAGCATGCCCTCCGGGTCGGGGAAGACCTCCGGGTCCCAGCGGAAGTCGGTCCACTGGTACTCGCGCATCCAGAAGCAGTCGAAGTGGAAGACACCGAGCGGGATGTCGCGCTCGGCCATGCCGTCGACGAAGGCGGTGACGGTCTCCTCGTCGTAGGGCGTGCAGAAGGAGGTCGTCAGCCACAGGCCGAACGACCAGGCGGGGGGCAGCGCGGGGCGGCCGGTCAGCGCGGTGTAGCGGCGCAGGACGTCCTTGGGCGTGGGTCCCGCGATGACGTAGTACTCGACCGACTGGTCCTCGACGCTGAACTGGACCTGGCCGACGGACTCGGAGCCGATCTCGTAGGAGACCTTGCCGGGGTGGTTGACGAAGACGCCGTAGCCGCGCGAGGAGAGGTGGAAGGGGATGTTCTTGTAGGCCTGCTCGCTGCTGGTGCCGCCGTCGGCCTGCCAGATGTCCACGTTCTGGCCGTTCTTGACGTACGGAGTGAAGCGCTCGCCGAGGCCGTAGATGTACTCGCCGACTCCCAGGGCGAGTTGACCGATCATGTGGTGGCTTCCGTCGGGCGCGGTCGCGAAGCCGGTGCCTCTGCGTTCGACCGCTGTCAGCAGCTTGTCCTCGGCGTCGAGGAATTGGAGGCCCCAGGGCTTGTCGGTGTCCAGGCGCACGGTGAGCGGGCCACTGGCGAGCTCGATGACGGTGCCCTCACGCTTGAGGATTCCCGCGCCCTCGGTCTCGTACAGGCGGAAGTCAGGTCCGTGCGCGGCCTTTCCGGCGTGGTGGGTCGCCCGGACACCGATCACGCCGTCGGCGGGCGAGAAGCATTCGATGGTGATGAGCGGCGTGTTGAGGGTGTCGCCGCGTTCACGGACCCGGTGGACGGCGGCGTACGCCGTGAACCGCCCCTCGCCCTCCCGCACGTCGCGCACATCGGTCGCGTACGAGGCGCGCACCCCGTCACGCATCAGCCAGAAGCCGTCGGTGAACTTCATGCGGTCTCCCTCGGCTGTGCGGTGGCGGTGAAGGCGAGCCGTGCGAGCCGCAGGGGGCCGCGCAGCCGCACGCGCAGATCGCGTACTCCGGCGGCGGTGAAGCCGGAGGTACGCAGGCGGTAGTCGTACGCGCCGCCGGTCGCCGGGACGGTGACGGTGGTGGCGGTGCTGCCCGAGATGAGGTCGACGGCTCCCTCCCCCGAAGCCTCGACCGAGACGGCACACACGCCGTCTCCGAAGTCGCAGTCACGGAAGAGCAGTTCACCGGTGCCTCCGTCCACCGCGCGCACGGCGTCGCCGGCCGTCCTGGTGCGGTCGACGATCTCGGTGCCGTCCTGTTCGTCGTAGCCGGTCGCCGCGAGCCCCGCCTCCCGCACCGGCCTGGGGGCGATCGGGGCGGCGTCGATGTCGACGGTCGCAGCGATCCGGAGGTCGCCGCTGGAGGCTCCGGCAAACATCTCGTACGTGCCCGGCGCCACGACCCAGCGGTCGTGGCGCACGTCCCAGAACGCAAGCTCGTAGAGGGGCAGTTGGAACTCCAGGCGGCGCGCGGCCCCTGGCGCGAGGTGGACGCGGCGGTGCGCCATGAGTTGCCGGTGCGGCAGGGCGAGGGCCGCCGCGGGGTCCCGGGGTGCCCGGGTGTAGAGCTGGGCCACCTCGTCCGCGGCGCAGGCCCCGGTGTTGGTGACGGTGAACGCGACCCGGATCAGTTCCCCTTCGCGCGCGGTCACCAGGTCCGCGTACGCGAAGGACGAGTAGCCGAGGCCGTGCCCGAAGGGGTAGAGCGGGGTGCCGTCGAAGTAGAGGTAGGTCTGCCGGGAGCCGATGACGTCGTAGTCGAGCAGGTCCGGCAGGTCGGTGTCGGCGGCGTACCAGGTCTGCGGGAGGCGTCCGGCAGGGGAGACGTCGCCCGCGAGGACCCGGGCGAGCGCGGTGCCCGCGGCCTGTCCGCCGTGCGCGGTCCACAGCAGCGCGGGCAGCTGGGCGTGGGCGTCGGCGACCGCGTACGGATAGGCGGAGACCAGGGCGAGCGCGGTGCGGGGGTTGGCGGCTCGGGCCGCCCGCCAGAGCCGATCCTGGTGGGGTGGCAGGGCGAGCGTCGTGCGGTCCTCGGTCTCGCGGCCGTTGATGTGGGGGTCGTTCCCGGCGACGACGATCACGGCGTCGGCCTGCGCTGCGGCGCGGGCCACGGCCTCGTCGCCGCGCTCCAGGTATTCGAGGGTGAAGACCTGCGGCTCCTCGGCAACCTTCACGCCGTCGGCCGCGACAGAGACGTACCCACCCGTCCCTTTGTGCTCGATGAGGTACCCGTCCCCGTGGCCGACCAGCGCGAACGTCTCCTGTACGACCCAGCCGCCGGGCTGGTCCGCGGACGCGCGCACGAACCCGTCGTCGGCGACCGAGAGGTAGCGGCCGTCGGGGGCGCGCAGCGTCCACGTGCCGCATCCCCAGTCGACGAGGGCGAACTCGGTCGGCTCGGGGCCGCAGGTCAGGGGGGCCAGGTCGGTGCGGCCGGTGAGCAGGGCCGGGTCCAGGGCGATCTCGGGTCCTTGGACGTGGACACTCTCCCCGGACTCCGGCACCCGCAGCCACCCGGCCGCGCACTTCAGGCGCACCCGGTCCACGCCCTCGGTGAAGGTGATGCTGTCGGCGCCGAACCGTTCGCGCAGTCCGTCCAGGGGTGTGCTGCGGCGGATCAGGGTGCCGCTGTACCAGTCGGTCTTGCACGCGTCGGCGAGCAGGCCGACGACCGCGATCCGGGTGTCTTCGGGCAGCGGGAGCAGGCCGTCGTTCTTCAGCAGGACGACGGCCTGCTCGGCGGCCTCCTGGGCGAGCGCGCGGTGTCCGGGGGTGTCGAAGGCGTGCGATGCCGGGTCCGCGTACGGGCCCTGGCCGGGGTCGAACTCGCCGAGCCGGAAGCGGACGGACAGGTGACGGCGTGCCGCCGTGTCGATGTCATGCTCGATCAACAGGCCTTGTTCAAGCGCGCGTTGGATGCGTCCGGTGATGATGCTCGCGTCGGTGCCGTGGTCGGTGAAGCTGTCGACGCCCGCGACGAGCGACGCCGCGGTGGCCTCCTCGTGGGTGTCGAAGTACTTCTCGGAGTCGACGAGGTTGCTCGGCGCTCCCGCGTCGGAGCAGACGAGCAGGTCCTGGTCCGTCCAGGCGCGCAGATGCTCGCGCAGGTACGGCGAGACGTGGTTGGGGCGTCCGTTGACCAGGTTGTACGCGGGCATGACCCCGGCCACAGCGCCCGCCTCGACGGCCGCGCGGAAGGCCCGCAGGTCGTACTCGTGCAGGACGCGCGGGCGCACGGAGGCGGACGACGTGTCCCTGTCCGTCTCGTTGTTGTGGGCCAGCCAGTGCTTGAGCACGGGGGCCGTGCGCCAGTGGTCCGGGTGGTCGCCGCGCAGGCCACGGGTGTAGGCGACGGCGATGGCGGAGGTGAGCCGGGAGTCCTCCGAGTAGCCCTCCTCGTTCCTGCCCCACAGCGGGTGGCGGAGCAGGTTCACCGTCGGGGCCCAGAGGTTGAGGCCGACGCGGTCGTCGCGCGCCCGCATGGCGCGCGCCTCGGTGGCGACGGCCTCGCCGATGCCGCGGACGAGGTCGTCGTTCCAGGTGGCGCCGAGGCCGATCGCCTGCGGGAAGACGGTGGCGGGGCCCATCCAGGCGACGCCGTGCAGGGCTTCCTGTCCGGTGCGGAACGCGGCGATGCCGAGCCGTTCGACGGCCGGTGTGAACTGGTGCAGGAGCGCGATGCGTTCGCTGCCGGTCAGCCGGGACAGCAAGTCGTCCACGCGCTGGTCCAGGGGCAGTTCGGGGTCATGGAAGGGCAGCTGTTCCAGGGCGCGGAGCGGCGGCGGGCTTGCGGTCACGTGCGGATCCCCTTGGCGAGCGGTGGGCACGGAGGAGCTGACTCGTTCTTGTTCTCGTTCTCATTCTTCGAAGCGCTTCGATGCTCTGTGCCGCTCAGGGCTCATGTCAAGGAGAGGAACGCGTACTACCCGCGAACTCGGGCTGGTTGGCGTATTCCTGGAACTCCCCCGCGCCTTGGAGGAATTCAGAACCGAGTCTTGTTACGGCCCAAGCCTTCACTTAACCTCGCAGCAACATCGAAGCGCTTCGAAAGCCGACCGGCGGTGACCGCCGTGTGTCCGGGCGCGCGCCACGAAGGGTTGACGCAATGACGCCGAACTCCCTCTCCACCAGCTCCCGTTCGGGAAGCCCCCGATCGAGCCGGAGAACCTTCCTCGCCCACTCCGGCCTCGCCGCGCTCGTCGTGGCCGGCGGAACCCCACTGCTCACGGCCTGCGGGGGCAGCGGGTCGAAGAACGAGGGCACCACGACGGGGAAGAAGCTCAAGGGGCTGCTCCCCACGTACGCCGCGTCGTCCCTGGCCAGCCCGGACATCCCCGCCAAGAACGGCTCGGCGGCGGGCTTCACCAAGGCCCTCCCGGCGGCCGAGCTGAAGGTGTCGGTGCCTCAGAAGCTGGGCGAGGGCGGTGAGTTCACCGTCATGGCACCGATCTGGGGGAACGTCCCGAAGCAGGGAAATCCCTACTGGGCGGCGATGGACAAGGCGGCCGGCGTCCGCGTCAAGTGGCAGAACCAGCAGGGCGACACGTACGGCCAGAAGCTGGGCGCGGTCCTCGCCTCCAGCGGCGTCCCGGACGCCGTGGTCGTGCCCGGCTGGGAGCTGACCGGCAAGATACCGAGCGCCATCGCCAACAAGTTCGCGGACCTCGGCCCCTACCTGAGCGGCGACAAGATCAAGGAGTACCCGAACCTCGCCGCGATCCCCACCGGCGCCTGGCAGCGCTCCGTCTTCGGCGGCAAGCTGCGCGGCCTGCCGATGCCCTCCGCCACCACGCCGAACATCGCGCCGTTCTACCGCACCGACCTCTTCGAGAAGGAGGGGCTCGAAGCGCCCACCAGCGCCCAGGAGTTCTACGACCTGTGCAAGCAGCTCAACGCCCCCAAGAGCAAGGTGTGGGCGTGCGGCGACATGAGCTGGGCGGCCTGGAACATCTTCGGCGTGCTCCCGGAGAAGCCGTACTACTGGAAGCTCGTCGACGGCAAGCTGGTCAACCGCTACGAGACCGATGAGTATCTGGAAGCCCTGGAGTGGTCGCGCAAGCTCTACTCGGCGGGCTTCGTCCACCCCGACGCGAAGGCCGAGACCGGCAGCATCGGTGACCTGTGCGCGGCGGGCAAGGTCTGGATGTACTGCCAGGACCTGTCCGACTGGTACGGCAAGGCGGCCGTGCAGCGCGTGGACAACAAGAAGTTCCGCATGGAGGCGTTCGACTACTTCGCCGCCGACGGCGGAGCGCCCACGCTGTACGCGCGTCCGCCCGCCGACATCTGGACGTTCATCAGCGAGAAGGCCGACGAGAAGACCGTCCGTGACATCCTCGCGCTCGCCAACTACACCGCCGCTCCCTACGGTTCGAAGGAGCAGCGCCTTCGCATGTACGGCGTCGAGGGCGTCCACCACACGTTCAAGGACGGCGTCCTCACCAAGAACGGCAAGGGCAACAACGAGGTCTTCTCGACGTACGAGTATCTGGCGTCCCCCGCGCCCTTCGTCGCCTATCCCGATCTGCCGGACGTCACCGAGGGCATGGTCGAGTGGCAGCAGCGCCAGGGCGCGCACACGAAGAAGCCGCTCTTCCACGGCATGATGATCATCGAGCCGACCCGGTACACCGAGCTGAACGCCGAGTTCGAGGACCTGGAGAAGGACATCGTGCGCGGCCGCAAGAAGGTCGGCGACATGCAGCAGGCTGCTGCGGACTGGAAGTCGGGCGGCGGCGACAAGCTGCGCGACTGGTACAAGAAGCTGCTCGATGAGACCGGGGCGACCGGCGACTCGGCGTCCTGACATGGCCCAGATCACGACTCACGCGCGCGACACCACCGAGCGGGCGCCCACCGGGCCCGTCGAAGCCGCGCCCCCCGCGAAGAAGGCGCCCGCCCGCATGCCGCTGCGGCACCGGCTGCGCCGCGACCGCGCGCTGCTCCTCATGGTGCTGCCCGCGCTGCTGCTCCTGCTCGTCTTCAACTACGTACCGCTGATCGGCAACGTCGTCGCCTTCCAGGACTACGACCCCTACATCGCCGACAACGCGTTCCAGGCGATGACGCAGAGCCCCTGGATCGGCATCGAGCACTTCCGGCACATGGTCGACGACCGGCTGTTCTGGCAGGCGGTCAGGAACACCCTCGCGATCTTCGCGATCCAGCTGACGCTGTTCTTTCCGCTGCCGATCGCGCTGGCGCTGTTCATCAACAGCTTCGTGCGGCCCCGGGTGCGGGCGGTCGCCCAGGCGATCCTGTACCTGCCGCATTTCTTCTCCTGGGTCCTGGTCATCACGGTCTTCCAGCAGATGTTCGGCGGGGCGGGTCTCGTCGCGCAGGTCCTTCGGGACCACGGGCACGAGGGCTTCGACCTGATGACCGACCCGGGCCTGTTCAAGTTCCTCGTCACTTTCGAGATGGTCTGGAAGGACGCGGGCTGGGGCGTCATCGTCTTCCTCGCCGCACTCGCCGCGGTCAGCCCGGATCTGTACGAGGCGTCGGCGATGGACGGCGCGAACCGCTGGCGGCGCATGTGGCACATCCAGCTGCCCGCGCTGCGCCCGGTGGTGGCGCTGCTGCTCGTGCTCCAGGTCGGCAACGCGCTCACGGTCGGCTTCGAGCAGATCCTGCTCCAGCGCACCGCCGTGGGCCCCACGGCCTCCGAGGTCCTTGACACCTACGTGTGGAACACCGGCCTGGACAACGGCAACTTCGGCTACGGCGCCGCCATCGGCATCGTCAAGGGCGTCTTCGGCCTCCTGATGGTGCTCGGGGCCAACAAGGCCGCCCACCTCATGGGCGAGCAGGGGGTGTACAAGCGATGAGCCAGTGCCTCTTGAACTTCGGCATCAAGCCCGGCAGCCGCACCGGTCTGCGTCCGGTGTGGGAGGAGCCCCCGACCCGGGCCGGCCTGGCCACCAAGGGCGTGACGCTGACCCTGGTCTGCCTCGCGGTCCTCTTCCCGGTGTGGGTGGTGGTCGTCACCAGCCTCTCCTCGGTGAAGACGATCACCGAGACGGGCGGTCTGGTGGTGATCCCCCGGGGCGTCACCTTCGTCCACTACCAGGAGCTGCTGGGCGGCGGCCAGGTGTCGCGGGCCACGCTGGTCAGCGTGGGCGTCACGGTCGTCGGCACGCTCTTCAGCATGGTGGTGTCCGTCCTGTGCGCCTATGGTCTCTCGCGCCCGGGATCGGTCCTGCACCGCCCGGTCCTCCTGCTGATCGTCGCCACGATGTTCTTCGGCGCCGGACTGATCCCCACCTATCTGGTGGTGCAGGGCCTCGGCCTCACGGACACCTATCTGTCGCTGATCCTGCCGAGCGCCCTGAACGTCTTCAACATCCTCGTCCTGCGGGCGTTCTTCATGGGCACGGCGCAGGAGCTGATCGAGAGCGCCCGCATCGACGGAGCCGGGGACCTGCTCATCCTGTGGCGGATCGTCATGCCCCTGTCCCGCGCGGTGATCGCGGTCATCACGCTCTTCTACGCGGTGGGGTACTGGAGCGCGTGGTTCAACGCGTCGATCTACCTCAGCGACCCGGACATGATGCCGCTGCAGAACGTCATGCAGCAGCTGGTGATCAAACAGCAGAAGCCGACGGGTCTGGCCCAGGCGATCAACACGGGGCATCTGTCGCCGCTCGCCATCCAGATGGCCGTGATGGTCCTGGCTCTCCTGCCGGTCGCCGTCCTCTCGCCGTTCGTGCAGCGGCATTTCAAGCAGGGCATGCTCACCGGCGCAGTGAAGGGCTGATCCACCGATGCCTTCCCTCGACGACACCACCCGCGGCCGGATCCTGTTCGGCGGCGACTACAACCCCGAGCAGTGGCCGGAGGAGGTCTGGCTCGACGACGTACGCCTGATGCGCGAGGCCTCGGTCAACTCCGTCACCCTCGGCGTCTTCTCCTGGGCGAGGCTCGAACCCCGGCCCGGAGAGCGCGAGTTCGGCTGGCTCGACCGGCTGATGAACCTGCTGCACGAGCACGGCATCGGTGTCGTCCTGGCGACGCCGACCTCCGCTCCCCCGCCGTGGCTGGGCCGCCTGCACCCCGAGACGCTGCCCCGGGACGAGAACGGGCAGGTGGAGTGGTGGGGCTCGCGTCAGCACTTCGCGCACTCCAGCGCCGACTACCGAAGGTACGCCGCCGCCATCACCGAGGACCTGGCAGCGCGGTACGCGCACCACCCCGCGCTCACGATGTGGCACATCAACAACGAATACTGCACCTACGACTGGGGCGACGAGGCGGCCGTGGCGTTCCGCCGCTGGCTGCGGGCGAAGTACGTCTCCCTCGACGCTCTCAACTCGGCCTGGGGCAGCGCCTTCTGGGGCCAGAGCTACGACAGCTGGGCGGAGATCCTGCCGCCCCGCCGCGCCCACTACCTGAAGAACCCCACCCAGGTCCTGGACTTCAAGCGCTTCACGTCCGACTCCTGGCTGGAGTGCTTCCGTGCCGAGCGGGACATCGTCACCGCGCACACCCCGCACCTGCCGGTCACCACCAACTTCATGCCGCTGTGGTCGGGACAGGACGCGTGGGAGTGGGCCGCGCACGAGGACGTCGTCTCCGTCGACGTCTACCCCGACCCCAGGGATCCGCTCGGCGCCCAACAGGGCGCGCTCGTACAGGACATGACGCGCTCTCAGGCAGGCGGCGCCCCTTGGATGCTGATGGAGCAGGCGGCGGGTCCGGTCAACTGGCGCGGCGTGAACCACCCCAAGCCGCCGGGCCTGAACCGCCTCTGGTCCTGGCAGGCGGTGGCGCGCGGCGCGGACGCCGTCTGCTACTTCCAGTGGCGTCAGTCCCGGCAGGGCGCGGAGAAGTTCCACTCCGGGATGGTCAGCCACGCGGGCGAGCACGGCCGCACCTTCCAGGAGGTCAGGGAGCTCGGCGCCGAACTCGCCGCGGTCGGCCCCGCGGTGGCGGGCACGCGTGTCACGGCCGAGGTGGCGGTCCTGCACGACTGGGACTCCTGGTGGGCGAGTCAGCAGGAGGGCCGCCCCTCCCGCCTGGTCGACCACGCGGAGGTCCTTCGCGCCTGGCACCGCGCGCTGTGGGAGGCGAACACTCCCGTCGACTTCGCCCACCCCGAGCACGACCTGAGCCCGTACCGCATGGTGGCCGTCCCCCACCTGTACCTCCTCACCGACAGCGCGATCGACAACCTCCTGTCGTACGTACGCGACGGGGGCACCCTCGTCTGCGGCTTCCTCACCGGTGTGGCCGACACCGACGACCGGGTGCGGCCCGGCGGCATGGACGCCCGCCTGCGGGAGCTGTTCGGCATCCGCACCGTGCACGAGTGGTGGCCGCTCGATGCCGGCGAGAGCGTGGACTGCGGGGAGTTCACCGGAACGCTCTGGTCGGAGGAGCTGGAGGCCGACGACTGCGCGAAGACGGTCGCGAGTTACCGGGGCGGCGAGCTCGACGGTCTTCCTGCGGTACTGCGCCACGACCGCGCCTGGTATCTGTCCACGCTTCCCGAGCCCGAGGCCCTGCGCGAGCTGCTCGCGCGCGTGGCCGCCGAAGCAGGCGTACGGCCTTTGCTCGCAGGCCTCCCCCGCGCGGTGGAGGCCGTACGCCGCGGCGATCTCCTGTTCCTCCTGCACCACGGCCGCGAGCAGGTGACCGTGCCCGTGCCGGGCAGGCACCTCGATCTGCTGACCGGCAAGGAGGCCGAGGGCGCGATCGCCCTCGGCCGCCACGGTGTGGCCGTGCTGCGCCACGCCGACGACGACCGCGGGCCCGACCCGGACCCGCGGCACTCCTCCCCCCACCCTGGAGACCCCACATGACACGACACCCCCGCCGCACCCTGACCCGCCTGCTGCTCGCCCCCACCCTGGTGGCGGGCGCGGCGCTCGGGCTCGCATCCGCCCCCGCCCAGGCCGCCGTCTGGAGCTCCTGCGACCAGTGGGGCAACACCACCCTGGACGGCTACACCCTCTACAACAACATCTGGGGCTCGGGCGCGGGCAGCCAGTGCGTGTCGGCGGACTCCGGCACCAAGTGGAGCGTGCACGCCGACCACCCGAACACCAGCGGCATCAAGTCCTACCCGAACTCCAAGAAGGTCATCGGCAAGCCGATCGACTCACTCTCCTCGCTCAAGAGCTCGTACGACGTCAAGGTCCCCTCGGCAGGCGACTACAACTCCTCGTACGACATCTGGGACACCGACCACGACTACGAGATCATGCTCTGGGTCAACTACAACGGGAACGTCGGCCCGCTCGGCACCGCCCAGGGCACCGTCAGCCTGGGCGGCCACACCTGGGCGGTCTACAAGGGCACCAACGGCGCCAACGAGGTCTTCTCCTTCCTGCGCACCTCCGACTCCTCGTCCGGGACCGTCGACGTCCTGCCGATCCTCAAGTGGATCAAGAACACCAAGGGCTGGATGGGCAACGAAACCATCGGCGACGTGCAGTTCGGCTACGAGATCAGCGGCTCGGCGGGAGGCCTCGACTTCACGACCAACTCCCTCACTGTGTCGGGCGGTTAGCCGGGGATCCGGTCGCCGACCAGGGCGAGGTTCTGGATGGCGGCAAGGCCGAACAGCGCGGTCTCGTTGGTGTTGATCCGCAGGTTCTCGTAGCCGGGTTCCAGGACGGCCGGGCCTTCCAGGTCGGTCTTGTCCCAGCTCATCGCCTTCGTGTAGCCGTCGCTGTCGTGGAACTTCTGCCAGGCGCGCGTCGCGAGCCCGCCGTCCTTCAACTGGGCGGCGGCGTACGCGTCCTGGCGGGAGTGGCCCTGGAACAGCAGCAGGCTGCCGAAGTCCTTGCCGTAGCGCTCCTTCTGCTCGGCCTTGGTGGCGTTGAAGTAGCGGCAGTAGTCCAGCCAGGCCTCCTTGAACTTCGGCTGGTCGACGAGGTCGATCAGCTCGGCGCACATCTCGACGAGGCCGAACATCGCGGAGAGGTGGGAGACGTTCACCGCGGGCTCGGCGGCCACCGCGAACGTTCCGGTGTCGAGGTCGTAGAGGCCGCTGCCCTGGACGAAGCCGTTCGGCTGGGCGGCGATGGTCTCCATGGTGGAGCGCAGGCGGGCCTCTGCCTTCGCCGCCTTGGGGCCGCCGCGCTCCCATTCCGTGAGCCAGGCCGCCGCCAGGCCGCTCCAGTCGGTGCCGAAGCCTATGGACAGGGCGTTGCGGTCGGGTTCGTACGGCTCGGTGCGGATCTTGCGCAGGGGGTCGAGGACGAGGAACGTCTCGTCGGAGTCGACCAGGGCGTGCATCAGGTCGCCGACGCGTTCGTCGGCGGTGAGGAAGTAGTAGGGGCGACGGTAGACGGCCGTGGAGATCCGCTGCTGCTTGGCGCTGTCCGCGAAGTGCTGCACGCCGTGGCGGGTGCCGAGGCCCGCCCACTTTCCGAGGTGGTAGGAGTCGACCTCGCCGGTGTGGCGGGTCATGGCCTCGGCGAAGCGGAAGATGTCGGCGCGGCCCGAGCGCAGGTAGGCGAACCAGAGCCACAGGTCGGGCGAGAGCTCGGAGTTGTCCCAGGCGTAGCCGCCGACGTCGTACCGCCACTGGTGCCGGTCCTCGTCGTAGGTGTGCATGATGTCGCCGTAGTCCCAGAAGCCGTACCAGCGGCGCTGCTCGGCCTGGTCCTTGTAGTACGTGAAGAGGAAGTCCAGGTGGTCCTCGATCGTCGCCTTCGCGGGCGTGGAGCGGTCGACGGGTGAGAAGAGGCCGCCGAAGACGCCCGTCTTCGTCACATGCTCGGGGGCGGCGGCCAGTTGGGGCGGGGTGCGCACTGCGGTGACCTGGTCGACGAGGGTGGACGCGGAGGGGGTCGCGGCGTTCGCCCAGAACATCAGCTCGCTGGTGCGGGCGATGCCGTACGGGGTGCCGAAGCCGGGTTCGTAGTCCTCGTAGGTGATGTTGAGGCCCTCGATCTGCTCGGGGAACGTGTCCTGGCCCATCCCGTCGTGGTACGTGCGCAGGTCCATCGGCTGCGCCTCGGGCGACCAGAGCCAGAGCGTGACCTCGGCCGTGTCACCTGCGGCTCCCCGGATGTCCAGCTGGGCGGGGTGCTTCTCCCAGAAGTCCCGCAGGCCGAAGGAGAAGCCGCCGCCGACACCGCCGACGTACCCGAACCCGGTCGCCCGGCCGCCGCCTCCCGCCGTGATCCAGGTGTGCCCCGGCTTGGTGCGCTTGCGCAGGGTGAAGCCGTCGGCGGAGAGCTGGGCGAGGGTGTAGTCGCCCCAGGTGGGGACGTACTGCAGGCGGGTGGTGACCCGCTGGTCCCAGGTCGCCGGGTCCGGCAGCTTCTCGCCCTTGACCTGGGCGGTGCGGACGGCGGCGCCGGGGTCGCGGCGAAGCCCGGTGATGCCCTTGACCGCCTCGGTGAGGAATCCCTTGCCCTCGCCGGCGATCCGGATGTGCCGGTCGTACGCCGCGTCGCGCATCGGCACGCTGAAGCGGACACCCAGGCCACGGATGAAGTCCTTCTCCGCGTCGCCGTCGTACGTGATGGTGTGCACCATGCGGAAGGAGTCGGCGCCCGCGTAGAAGTAGAGACGCACGCTGAAGGGCAGCCAACTGCGGCTGCCCTTGCGGTGCTTGCCGTCGATGCGGACCACGGCACGCACAGGGCCGTCCTGCTCCGTCTTCGCGCCGCTGATCTCGCCGTCGAACCGATCCCACTTGGCGTTGCCCCGGTCGCCGTCGTCGAGGTCGCCCTGGCGAAGGAGGACGAGCCGCCCGTCGGTGGCGATCTTCGTGCCGCCGCGGGTCACGGACTCGACCAGCCGCTCACCGTCCTTGGCGATGACGGCCTTGATGACGCCGGTGTCGATGGTGATGGCACGGCGGGTCTCGGTGACGCTGACCTTCTTGTCCGGTGCGGCGGGCGTCCCGGCCTTGAGGGTGAACTCCTCGGCACCTGCCGCCGCCGGGCCCACCGCATGCGCGGTCCACTTGAGCGAGCCGTCGGGCCAGTGGGCGGTCTCCCAGGTCTGTACGGGGATGTCCTTGCCCTCGGCGGCGACGGCGAACTTCTGCCCGGCGGGGTGGGCGCCCTTGGGCCACGGGACGCCGAAGGTGGAGCCGGGCGCGGCACCGAGCCCGCCCTTCTCCAGCCAGCCGACGGTGACGGGGCCGTCGGCAGCCGCCGCGCGGGGAGCCGCTTCGGCGTCGCCGCGGCCGAGCGCCCAGCTGAACTGCGCGGCGGCACCGGCCACGGCGGCGGCCTTGAGCAGGGACCTGCGGGGGATCGGAGACATGGTGATCCTCTCTCTTTGCGTGGGCATGACAGGTGCTGATGTGCGGATGGCTCGATGCGGGCCGGTCCTGGAACGCGGGGCGTCAGGCCGCCGTGCCGCGCCGTTCGACTGCCAGCGCCGCCGCCGCGACCATTCCCAGCGCGGGAGCCGCGAGCGGCAGGGTGAACCACGCGGAGGCCACGACCACGGCGAAGCCGCACACGATCACCAGCGAACCGGCGGGATCGCGCAGCGTGCGACGCACCGCTTCGGTCAGGAGCGCGCGCCACGACGCCCCGGGGCGCCAGTTCGCGGCCGCCCGCAGGCCGGTGACGACCAGGACGAACAGGGCCACGACCCCTACCGCGCCGACGAACGCGCCGCCGGGCAGACCCGCCCGTACGAACGCGATGTCCGCCAGGAGCAGGGCGAGCGCCGCCCAGCCTGCGAGGCCCACCAGCCAGCCGCGCCGCGCCGCCGCGCGCAGATCGGCGGTGAACTCCCGCCACCCCGAGGTCTCGTGGGCCAGATGCCGGTTCAGGTGACGGGCCCCCGCGGCGAAGGCGGCGGGCAGCGTGACCAGGGGCAGGGCGGCGAGCGCGATCCACACCCCGGTCAGCAGACATTCGGCGAAGGTGCCGAAGCGGTCCATCGTCCTGGCCTTCATCGGCGCTCAGCCCTTCAGACCCGACGTGGCCATACCGTCGATCAGGTACCGCTGGAAGGCCAGGAAGAACGCGAGGACCGGCAGCAGCGCGACGAGGGACATGGCGATCATGCCGCCGTAGTTGGCAAGGCCCTCCTGGTCGACGAACATCTTCAGGCCGAGCGAGACGGTGTACTTGGAGGGGTCGTTGAGATAGATCAGCGGACCCATGAAGTCGTTCCAGGAGTTGATGAAGGTGAAGATCGCGCTGGTGATCAGGGCGGGCCTGCACAGCGGAAGCACGATCGACCAGTAGATGCGCAGATGCCCGCAGCCGTCGAGCCGCGCCGCCTCGTCCAGTTCCTTGGGCAGGTTCCGCATGAACTGCACCATCAGGAAGACGAAGAAGGCGTCCACCGCCAGATACTTGCCGAGCAGCAGCGGCGTGTAGGTGTTGATCAGGCCCATCTTCTGGAAGAGCACATACTGCGGGATCAGGAGCACGTGGTACGGCAGCAGCAGGGTGCCGATCATCAGCGCGAAGAGCACGTTGCGCCCGGCGAACTTGATCCGCGCGAAGGCGTAGCCCGCGAGGGAGCACGAGAAGAGCACTCCCACGACCGACCCGAGCGCCAGGAAGAGGGAGTTGGAGAAGAAGGTGGAGATGGAGATGTCGGCGATGCCGTCGGCGAGTCCGGCGTAGTTCGCGACGATGGGGTCGGTGGGGAACAGGTCGAGGCTTCCGACGATCTCGTCGTTCGCCTTGAACGAGCCGCCGATCGCCCAGATCACCGGGTAGAGGACGACGGCCAGAACCGCCAGGGAGCCGACGTGCCAGGCCAGCGAACCGGCCCCGCGACGGCGGCGGCCGGACAGTGCGCTCGGCGCGGTCATCGGGATCCCTCCTCGTAGTGCACCCAGCGCTTCTGGGACCAGAACAGGACCGCCGTCACCAGGGCCACCGCGAGCAGCAGCATCCAGGCCATGGCCGATGCGAGGCCCATCCGGCTGTTCTCGAAGCCCTGGACGTAGAGGTAGCAGGTGTAGACGAGCGAACCGTCCGCCGGGCCGCAGGCGTTGCCGCCCGCGCCGCCGCCGACGATGTACGCGGAGGCGAAGATCTGGAAGGAGTGGATGGTCTCCAGGAGGACGTTGAAGAAGAGGACCGGGGAGATCATCGGCAGGGTGATGTTCCAGAACCGCCGCCAGGTGCCCGCGCCGTCGACCTCCGCAGCCTCGTACAGCTCGCGCGGCACCTGCTTCAGACCGGCCAGGAAGATGACCATCGGCGCGCCGAACTGCCACACGGTCAGCGCGATCAGGCTGTAGATGATCCACTGCGGGTCGCCGGTCCAGCCGCCCACGTCCATGCCGAAGATCGCCCGCTGCGTACGGTCGACGATCGCATCGTCGGAGAAGATCGCCTTCCAGACGACGGCGATCGAGACGCTGGCGCCGATCAGGGACGGGGCGTAGAACGCGGCCCGGTAGAAGGCCTGTCCGCGCCGCTTCTGGTTGAGAAGGAGCGCCACGCCGAGCGCCGCGGCCAGCTTGAGCGGGGTGCCGACCACGACGTACCAGAGCGTGACCTCCACCGACTTGCGCCAGCGCGGGTCGCCGAACATCTCGGTGAAGTTGTCGAGGCCGATCCACTGGGGGGCGTCGAACAGGTTGTAGTCGGTGAACGCGAAGTAGAGCGAGGCGACCATGGGCCCGGCGGTCAGGACCAGGAAGCCCGCGAGCCAGGGCGACATGAAGAGGAACCCCGCGATGTTCTCGCCCCGCCGTCGCCGCCGCGCGGCCGCGGGGAGGCGGGTACCGCGCGGCGGCTTCGGCTTCTCGGGGACGGCCGGGGCCACGGGGGTTCGGAGGGACGCCATCGTGCCGCCCATCAGGAACCGAGCGCGGTTTTGCACTCGGTGAAGAACTGCTTCACCGCTTCGTCCACCGACCGCTCCCCCAGGGCCAGTTCCTCGGCGATCCGCAGGAACGCCGACTCGCAGACGTCGGCGCCCGCCGGGTGCGGCGTGATGGGCTCCAGGACATCGGCTTCGACCAGCTGCTCCTCGTACGCGGCGATCTCCTTGTTGACCGCGGCGATCACCTTGTCCTTCTCCTCGGCCGGCTTGTACGCCTCGTACTGCGCGGTCGTGGTGGGCACCCCGCGGTCGTATCCCATGATCTTGGCGACCTCGGGGTCGTGCACCATGAAGTCGATGAACTGCGCGACCTCCTTGGGGTGCTGGGTGCGCTTGGAGCCGCTGAGCATCAGTGAGCCGAGGTACTGCCCCGTCTTCTTGCCGTCGGTGGTCGGGAGCGGCGCGAGGCCGTACTCGCTCTTGCCCTCGGCGGTGTAGCGGACGGTGAAGTTGTCCCAGGTGAACTCGCAGGCGGCGATCTCGGCGGCCACGGCCGACTTGGGCTTGATCTGGGCGACCTTCTTCGGGTCGGAGTAGATCCCCGACTTCACCCCGGCGTACCCCTTGGTCCACCACTCCTTGAGGTCGGCCTCGTCGAAGCCCAGGCCGTCCTCGGTGAAGAAGGCCTTGCCCCGCTGGCGCAGGTAGGGGTCGTAGAGGTACATGACGCCGTACAGCCCGCTGTCGCCCGACCTTCCCTGCTTGTGGATCTTCTCCATCGCGGAGTGGTAGTCGTCCCAGGTCCAGCCCATCTTCGGGGTGACCCCGGCCTTCTCGAAGACCGGCTTGTCGATCACCAGGGCCATGGAGTTGCTGCCGACCGGAACGCCGAGCAGCTTGCCGTCGACCTCGCCGAACTTCTCCAGGCCCGCGCGGAACCCTTCGAGGCGCAGGTTCCCCGCCTTGGCCTGTGCGTGCAGGTCGAGCAGCACGTTGCGCTGGTCGTACTTGCGCAGGAAGCCGATCGCGTTCTGGAAGACGTCCGGCGGATTGCCCCCGGACGCCTGGGTGTTGAACTTCTTCCAGAAGTCGAGGTAGGGCTGGAAGTCCGTCTTCACCTTGATCTTCGGGTACTTCTTCTCGAAGAGCTCGATGGTCCGGTTGATCCGCTTGGCGCGGTCGTCGGAGCCCCACCACGCGTACCGGATGGTGACGGTCCCGTCCCCCGACCCGCTTGTGCCACCGCAGCCCGCGGCGGTCAGTCCGAGGGCCGCCAACGAGCCGCCGGCCAGTTTCAACAGGCCGCGCCTGTCAACTTCCCCATTCGTCGGCACAGTTCGTCCTCCGCTACGCGATTGAATCGTTTTAGGAAAGCGCTTGCCGGGACAAGGTAGGGAGCCGGGGTGAGTACGTCAACGGTTCGGGCAGGAACTTGTCGAAGCGCTTCGAGCCCCAGCGGTCCAACTCCACCGCACCGAACGGTTTTTCCTGCGCGAAACATTGACGCGGGCCGATGGGCGCCCTAGCTTCATCGCGTCGTACTTCGTACGTCATATATGAGACGCGATACGCGATGACGGCACCACGGCTTCACGCGATGGCTGCACCACGGCTGCACGACGACTGAGAGCATCGATGAACTTTGCGCCCCACCCCATCCCCTCGCGCACGCAGTACGTGCTCGAGGCGGTCAAGCACCGTATCCTCACCGGGCAGTTGGCGCCCGGCCAGCCCCTCGTCGAGACCGAGCTCGCCGCCCAGTTCGCGGTCTCCAAGACGCCCGTCCGGGAGGCGCTGAAGACACTCGCAGGGACCGGGCTCGTCGTCATGAGCCAGTACAAGGGCGCCACCGTGCGCACGGTGGACGCGGCCATGGCGCAGGAGGTCTACGACGTCCGTCTGCTGCTCGAACCGGAGGCGCTGCGCCGCACCGTCCGCTCCGGCGCCCTCCTGGAGGAGGCGCGCGACGCCCTGGAGCGGGCGGACACCGCTGCGGACGCGGCCGAACGCTCCCTGGCCAACCGGGAGTTCCACCGCGCGCTCTATCTCCCGTGCGGCAATCCGCTCCTTTCCCGCATGCTCGACGAGGTGCGCGACCAGGCGGCCCTGGTCTCCGCCGTCGCCTGGGCCACGCTGCCCTCCTGGGAGCGGGAGGCGGCCGAGCACCGGGAGATCCTGCGGCTCGCGCTCGCCGGGGAGGCCGACGCGGCGGCCGCCGGACTCCACGACCACATCGCCTCGTTCGTGCGGCGCGCGTTCCCGGAGGGGGATCCTTCATGACCGGACCTGGGCCCGGATCCAGCCACAACTCCCGCTTCGACTCCCTGCGTTCCGCGCTCGCCGACGTCGTGGCGATCCCGGTGACCCCGTTCGCCGATGACGGCTCCGTGGAGCGGGACACCTACCGCGCCCTGGTGCGACGGCTCGTCGACGGCGGCGTCCACACGCTCACCCCGAACGGCAACACCGGCGAGTTCTACGCCCTGAACCCCGAAGAGCGGCGCCTGGTCACCGAGTTGACCATGGAGGAGGCGGGCGGCGAGGCCACCGTGCTCGTCGGCGTCGGCCATGACCTGCCGACCGCGGTCGCCGCCGCCCGGCACGCGCGGGACGCCGGTGCGCACATGGTGATGGTGCATCAGCCCGTGCATCCGTACGTGTCCCAGGACGGCTGGGTCGACTACCACCGTGCCATCGCCGACGCCGTGCCGGACCTCGGCGTCGTCCCCTACATCCGCAACCCGCGGCTGACCGGCCAACGTCTCGCGGATCTCGGGGCGTTGTGCCCCAATGTGATCGGCGCGAAGTACGCGACGCCGGACGCCGCCGCCTTCGCCGCGTTCGCGCGGGACGCGGGGCTCGAACGTTTCGTGTGGGTGGCGGGGCTCGCCGAGCTGTACGCGCCCGCGTACTGGGCCGTCGGCGCGACCGGCTTCACCTCGGGCCTGGTCAATGTCGCGCCCGAGGTGTCACTGCGCATGCTCCAAGCCCTGCGGGCGGGTGACTACCCGGCGGCCATGGACGTCTGGGAGCTGATCCGGCGCTTCGAGGAGCTGCGCGCCGCCGACCAGTCCGCCGACAACGTCACCGTCGTCAAGGAGGCCCTCGCCGCGCTCGGTCTGTGCCGCCGCGAGGTGCGCCCGCCGAGCCGGGTCCTGCCCGTCGAGCGGCGCGAGGAGATAGCGTCGCTGGTGAAGGCGTGGTCGCCATGAGGCCGGACGAACTGCGCAGCCACCAGTGGTACGGCACGGACGGCCTGCGGTCCTTCAGCCACCGGGCGCGCACCCGGCAGCTCGGGTATCTGCCCGAGGAGCATCTGGGCAAGCCCGTCATCGCGGTCCTCAACACCTGGTCCGACATCAATCCCTGCCACGTCCATCTGCGCGACCGCGCCCAGGCGGTCAAGCGCGGGGTGTGGCAGGCGGGCGGCTTCCCCCTGGAGTTCCCCGTCTCCACGCTCTCGGAGACCTTCCAGAAGCCGACCCCGATGCTCTACCGGAATCTCCTGGCCATGGAGACCGAGGAGCTGCTCCGGTCCTATCCGGTGGACGGCGCCGTGCTGATGGGCGGCTGCGACAAGACGACGCCCGCCCTGCTCATGGGCGCCGCGAGCGCCGACCTGCCGACCGTCTTCGTGCCGGCCGGGCCCATGCTCCCGGGGCACTGGCGCAATGAGGTCCTCGGGTCCGGCACCGACATGTGGAAGTACTGGGACGACAAGCGCGCCGGACTCATCGGCGACTGCGAACTGGCCGAGCTGGAGAGCGGGTTGGCCCGCTCCCCCGGCCACTGCATGACCATGGGGACCGCCTCCACGCTGACCGCGGCGGCCGAGGCACTCGGCGTGACGATGCCCGGCGCCTCCTCCATCCCCGCGGTGGACTCCGGGCACGACCGGATGGCGGCCGCGTCCGGCATCCGGATCGTCGAACTCGTCCACCAGAAACTGACGTTGTCCAAGCTGCTCACCCAGGACGCCTACGCGGACGCGGTCGCCACCGTGCTCGCGCTCGGCGGCTCCACCAACGCCGTCATCCATCTGATCGCGATGGCGGGCCGCAGCGGCGTACGGCTCACGCTCGACGACTTCGACCGGATCGCGCGGACCGTGCCGGTCCTGGCCAACCTGCGTCCCGGCGGGCAGTACCTCATGGAGGACTTCCACTTCGCGGGCGGACTCCCGGCGTTTCTGGCCCAGTTGACCGACGTACTCCATCTGGACCGGCCCACCGTCGCCCACGACACCCTGCGGGAGCAGCTCGCGGGCGCCACCGTGCACAATCCCGAGGTCATCCGCCCCCGCGACAAGCCGCTCGCCGACGAGGGCGGAGTGGCGGTGCTCCGCGGCAACCTCTGCCCGGACGGCGCCGTCATCAAGCACATCGCCGCCCAGCCGCACCTGCTGCGGCACACCGGCCCCGCGGTCGTCTTCGACGACTACCAGCAGATGCAGCGCACCATCAACGACCCCGCGCTCGGCATCACCGCCGACCACGTGCTCGTACTGCGCGGCTCCGGCCCGCTGGGCGGGCCCGGCATGCCCGAGTACGGCATGCTCCCGATCCCCGACCATCTGCTCAAGCAGGGGGTGCGCGACATGGTGCGGATCTCCGACGCGCGGATGAGCGGCACGTCGTACGGCACATGTGTGCTGCACATCGCGCCCGAGTCGTTCGTGGGCGGGCCGCTCGCCCTCGTCCGTACGGGGGACCTGATCACCCTGGACGTCGAGGCGCGCTCGCTCCATCTCGACGTGTCCGACGAGGAGTTGGCGCGGCGACGCGATGCGTGGACGCCGCCGCCCGCGCGCTACGGACGCGGCTACGGCGCGCTCTACAGCGAGCAGATCACCCAGGCCGACACCGGCTGCGACTTCGCGTTCCTGGCCCGCGAGGGCGAGGTCCCCGACCCGTACGCGGGCTGAGCCCTCCCGACCATCCTTTTTGTACGAGATCTCGAACAACGTCTGCGAAGCGCTTCATCTCGCCGACTGTGTGCCGCCCATGAGAACGGAGAAGCAGACATGGCCTCAGCTGTGGCGAAAGCGCCACCGCAGCCACCGCCCCGGCGCCGCACGCCGGGTGCGCACCGGCGCCGAACGGGAGCGACCCCGCGCCGCCTCCCGTATCTGCTGATCGCGCCGGCCGGACTCCTGATGCTGGGCTTCATCGCCTACCCGGTCATCAGCGTCTTCTACTACAGCCTGCGCCACTACAACCCCACGAAGCCCTGGCGTGACGGCTTCGCGGGCTTCGACAACTTCGTCACCGCGTTCACCGAGGACCCGCAGTTCTGGCAGACGCTCGGCTTCAGCCTGCAGTGGGTGGCCGTCGAGGTCGTCCTGCAGCTGCTCCTGGGCCTGGGGCTCGCACTGATCGTCAACCAGACCTTCATCGGCCGTGCGATGGCGCGCGCCCTGGTCTTCTCGCCGTGGGCCGTCTCCGGCGTGCTCACCTCGACGATCTGGCTGCTGATCTTCAACTCGCAGACGGGCATCACCCGTTACCTCGCGGACATGGGGATCGGCTCGTACGGCACGTCCTGGCTCTCGGACACCAGCACCGTCTTCCCGGCCGTCGTCGTCGCCGAACTCTGGCGCGGCGTCCCCTTCTTCGCGATCCTCATCCTCGCCGACCTGCAGTCCGTCTCGAAGGATCTCTACGAGGCCGCGGAGGTGGACGGCGCGAGCCGCCTCCGGCAGTTCTTCCACATCACGCTGCCGCACCTGAAGGACGCGATCATCCTCTCCACGCTGCTGCGCGCGGTCTGGGAGTTCAACAACGTCGACCTGCTCTACACCCTCACCGGCGGCGGCCCCGCGGGTGAGACGACGACCCTGCCGCTGCGCATCGCGTCCATCGCCGTCGACTCGCACGACTTCGGCTACGCCTCCGCGCTGACCTCCATCGCGTTCGTGATCCTCCTCTTCTGCTCGATGGTCTATCTGCGGCTGAGCAAGTTCGGAGGTCAGGACAAGTGACCACCACTCAGCACCTCGACAGGGAAGCCCACATGGCGGCCACCACCGCACCCACCAGGCCGCGCGACGGCGGCCCGCGCGCCCCCAAGCGGCGCGCGTGGGACGAGGCCCCCCGCTGGCAGATCTATCTCCCGCTCGGCCTCTACCTCCTCTTCACGCTCATCCCGTTCTACTGGATGCTGCTCTTCGCGATCCGCCCGGCGGGCTCGACCTCGCTGCTCCCCTGGCCCATCACGTTCGAGCACTTCGACAAGGTGTGGACCGAGCGGAGCTTCGCGCTCTTCTTCCAGAACAGCCTCATCGTCGGCGTCCTTTCGATGCTGATGACGACGCTCGTCGCCCTGGCCGGCGGCTATGCCCTCGCCCGTTTCGACTTCAAGATCAAGCGCGGCTTCATGCTGGCGCTGCTGTGCTCGCAGTTCATCCCCGGCGCGCTGATGCTGGTGCCGCTCTTCCAGATCTTCGCCAACCTCCAGATGATCAACTCCCTCGGCAGCGTCATCATCGCCGAGGCCGTCTTCCAGCTGCCGCTCTCGATGATCCTGATCAGCGGGTTCATCAAGAACGTGCCGTACTCCCTGGAGGAGGCCGCCTGGGTCGACGGCTGCGGACGCTTCCGCGCCTTCTGCGCCGTGGTCCTGCCCCTGCTGCGGCCGGGTCTGATCGCGGTCGGCTCCTTCGCCTTCGTGCACAGCTGGAACCACTTCCTGTTCGCCCTGATGTTCCTCTCCAACCAGGACAAGCAGACGATCCCGGTCGGCCTCGCCACCCTGATGGGCGCCGACAGCGTCGACCTCGGCGCGCTCGCGGCGGGAGGCGTCATCGCCGCCCTGCCCGTCGTGATCGTCTTCGCCTTCATCCAGAAGTGGCTGGTCACCGGGTTCAGCGCAGGGGCGGTGAAGGGATGAGCCACCTGCCGTCATCCCTTTCGGGGAGGATCCGATGAACCCAGGCCCTGGGCCCGCGGCGCCCCGCACCGCGCTGCCGCTGGTCCTCGCCGGTGCGCGCGGGCACGGCAGATGGCACCTGGAGAACATCCGGCGCCTCCAACAGGCGGGCCGCGTACGGCTCGTGGGGATCTGCGAGCTCGAACCGCTGGCCGGCGCCGAGCTCGACGGGCTCGGTGAGCCCGCGCAGTCCGCGGACTTCGCCGGTCTGCTCGACGCCACCGGAGCCGCCGTCGCCGTGATCTGCACGCCGATCCCCACCCACGCGGACCTGGCCGTCGCCGCCGCCGCGCGGGGCGTTCACCTGCTCCTGGAGAAGCCGCCCGCCCCTTCGTACGCCGACTTCCGGCGGATCACCGACGCGGTGGCCGCCGCGGGGGTGGCCTGTCAGGTCGGGTTCCAGTCGCTCGGCTCACATGCCGTGCCCGCGATCCGCGCGCTGGTCGCCGACGGGGTCATCGGCGCGTCGATGGGGGTCGGCGCGGCGGGTGCCTGGGCGCGCGACGAGGCGTACTACCGTCGCGCGCCCTGGGCCGGGCGGCGCCGTCTGGACGGCGTGGACGTCGTGGACGGGGTCCTGACCAACCCCCTCGCCCACGCCGTGGCCACCGCCCTGGCGGTCGACGGCTCCCCGCGGGCCGATGACATCAAGCGGGTGGACACGGAGCTGTTCCGCGCCAACGCCATCGAGTCCGACGACACCTCGTTCGTGGGGGTCACCACCGCGAGCGGCAGCCGTATCGGCGTCGCCGCGACCCTCTGCGCCGAGCGTCCCGACGAGCCGTACGTCATCGTGCACGGCACCCAGGGCCGCATCACGTTCTGGTACAAGCAGGACCGGGTGCTCGTGCAGCGCGCCGGACACGGTCCCGAGGAGGTCCTTCACGGGCGGACGGACCTCCTCGAGAACCTCGTCGACCATCTCGCGGACCGGGCCGAGCTGCTGGTCCCGCCGGCGTCGACGGGCGCCTTCATGAAGGTCGTCGAGTCGATCCGCCGGGCACCCGACCCGCTCCCCCTGCCCGTCGAGGCCTGGCGCTCCGTGCCCGGTGAGCACGAGGGCGTGCGGCGCCGCATCGTGCACGGCATCGACGGGCTCGTCGCGGCGAGCGCCGACACGCTGTGCGGCTACGCGGAGCTCGGCACGTTCTGGGCGCTGCCCGGCCCCGTGCCCGATTCCCGTCCCATCGCCGAGACCCCACCGAGGTGAGAACGCCATGAACAGAACCGCGACCGACACCGCGCTCATGCTGCGCTGCTCGGGCCGCCCCGTCGGCCGCTACGTCATCCACCCCTCGGCCGACGCACGGCTCGCGCCCCGCCCCTACCTCCACCCCGTCCGCACCTTCGGCGGCCTCCCCGTCACCGAGTACGGCCCCGCCGACCACCCCCACCACCTCGGCGTGGGCGTCGCCGTGCCCGACGCGGCGGGCCGCAACTTCTGGGGCGGGCGCACCTACGTACGCGACCAGGGGCCGACCGAGCTCGACAACCACGGTGAACAGCGCCACCTGGAGTTCAAGCTGCGCGACCCCGACGGGTTCGTCGAGGAGATCGGCTGGCTCGACGGCGAGTGCGAGCTGCTGCGCGAGCGCCGCACCGTCGCCGTCACGCCCCTCACCACGTCCGCCTGGGCCCTGGACTTCACGTTCTCGCTCACCAATCCGGGCGCCGCGGAGATCTCCCTCGGCAGCCCCGCCACCAACGGCCGTCCCGGCGCCGCCTACGGAGGCTTCTTCTGGCGTGCGCCCAAGGAGCGGCAGGCCCCCGAGGTGTTCACCGCGGACGCCGACGGCGAGGCCGCCGTGCATGGCGCCGCTGCCGACTGGCTGGCCCTCGCGGGCCAGGGCTGGACCCTCGTCTTCGCCGGGGCGACGCCCGAGACGCGGCTCGATCCGTGGTTCGTGCGGACCGAGGAGTATCCGGGTGTGGGCTCCTCGCTCGCGCACGCGCGGCGCCTGCCGATCGGCCCCGGCGAGACCGTCGTACGCCGCGTCATCACTGTCGTCGCCGACGGCCGCCCGAGCCGGGCCGAGGCCGCCGGGCTCGTCCGCAAGGCGGTGACCGCGTGAACGCGCCCCGGGCTGCGGTCCCGTACAAGTTCGGCGACCTCGGTGACGGGACCTATCGCAATCCCGTCCTCGCCGCCGACTGGTCCGACCCCGATGTCGTCCGGGTCGGCGACGACTTCTACCTCACCGCGTCCAGCTTCGGGCGCGCCCCGGGCCTTCCGCTGCTGCACTCCCGCGACCTGGTGAACTGGACCCTGATCGGGCACGCCCTCGATCGCCTCGAACCCGCGGAGTCGTTCGCCGCGCCGCGCCACGACTGCGGGGTGTGGGCGCCGTCGATCCGGCATCACGAGGGGCGGTTCTGGATCTTCTGGGGCGACCCCGACCACGGTGTGTTCCAGGTCAACTCCTTTGACATCCGGGGCCCTTGGAGCGCCCCGCACCTCGTCAAGGAGGGCAAGGGCCTCATCGACGCCTGCCCGCTGTGGGACGAGGAGCGCGGCGAGGCATATCTCGTGCACGCCTGGGCCAAGTCGCGCTCCGGCGTCAAGAACCGGCTCACCGGCCATCGCATGAGCCTTGACGGGCGTGAACTCCTCGACGAGGGACAGGTGTTGGTCGACGCCGACCGGATCCCCGGCTGGTTCACGCTGGAGGGGCCCAAGCTCTACCGCCACGACGGCTGGTTCTGGATCCTCGCTCCCGCCGGCGGGGTGGAGACCGGCTGGCAGGGCGCCTTCCGTTCACGGTCCTTCCACGGACCCTACGAGGAGCGGATCGTCCTGGAGCAGGGCGACACCGCCGTCAACGGCCCCCACCAGGGCGGCTGGGTGCGCACCCCCTCCGGCGACGACTGGTTCCTGCACTTCCAGCAGCGCGGCGCCTACGGCCGTGTCGTCCACCTCCAGCCGCTGCGCTGGGGCACGGACGGCTGGCCGGTGGTCGGGGACGGCGGCGCCCCCGTCGACGTACACAAGAAGCCCGGACTGCCTCCGCAGCCCGTTTCCGCGCCCGCCACCGACGACGACTTCCCCGGCGGGCGCCATGGCCGACAGTGGCAGTGGTCCGCCAACCCCCTTGACGGCTGGGCGACTTCGCACGCCGCGGACGGTCTGCGCCTTGCCTGTGTGCGGTCCGCGGACGCCCACGACCTGCGCCGCCTGCCGCACGTCCTGACCCAGCGGCTCCCGCTCACGCCGTGCACCGTCGAGGTCGGTCTGCGGCTCGACGGCACGGCGGCCGACGCCAGGGCCGGGCTCACCGTGCTCGGCGACGCCTTCAGCTGGATCGGCCTCGAACGTGACGGCGCGGGGACGGTCCGGCTCGTCCACCGGTTCGCCGAGTCCGTCGCCGAGCGGGAGCGCGACGCCGAGCATCCGCGCCCGGCCCCGGACGGCACCGCACGGCTGCGGATCGACATCGCGGACGGCGCCCGCTGCCGCTTCCTGGCCGACACCGGCGACGGATTCCGTCCCTCGGGCCAGGTCTTCGCCGCGACGCCGTGGCGGTGGGTGGGCGCGCTGCTCGGCCTGTTCGCCACGGCACCGGCGGGACGGAACGGGGCCGGGACGGCTCTGTTCACGCACTTCCGCGTCACCACCGCCGACTGACCTTTCCCGTACGCCTGTTGGGAGCCGCAATGGAGCAGCACCTGCACAGCACCAGACGCCTGAGGGCACGCGCCTTCGCCGCGGTGGCCGCGCTGGCCGTCGTCCTCGGCCTGACGACCGTGCACGATCCGGCGCCGGCCTCGGCCACACCGGCCCAAGGCCGTCTCTCCGGCACCGCGCACGGCTTCGCCTCGCTGGCCGGGGGCACCACCGGGGGCGCGGGCGGCAAGGTCGTCACCGTCACCGACCGGGCCTCGCTCGCGCAGTACGCGGGCGCCGCCGAGCCCTACGTCATCCGCGTGAAGGGCACCGTGGCCGTCGAGCCGTTCGGCTCGGACATCGTGGTGGCCTCGGACAAGACGATCGTCGGCGTCGGCACGTCCGGCGAGATCGTCCACGGCGAGCTGCACCTGAACCCCGGCACGAGCAACGTCATCATCCGCAATCTCACCATCCGCGACTCGTACGTCGAGGGCGACTGGGACGGCAAGACGCAGGACTTCGACGCGATCCAGATGGACTCCGTCGACCACGTCTGGATCGACCACAACCGCCTCACGCGCATGGGCGACGGCCTGATCGACCTGCGCAAGGACAGCGAGTACGTCACCGTCTCGTACAACCGCTTCGAGAACCACAACAAGGCGTTCGGCATCGGCTGGACCGACCAGGTCAAGACGCAGGTGACCATCGACCACAACTGGTTCAGCGGCACCAAGCAGCGCAATCCGTCCGCGGACAACTGCGCCTACGCGCACCTCTACAACAACTACGTGTCCGCGCAGGTCGCCGACGGCGACCCGGTGTGGACCTACGGCAACTGGGCGCGCGGCAAGACCAGGATGGTCATCGAGAACAGCTTCTACGAGGACGTCCAGCACCCCTACCAGGCCGACGAGACGGCCGAGTTGGTGCAGCGCGGCTCGATCGCGAAGAACACGACGGGGCGCCACGACACGCACGGCGCGGCCTTCGAACCGCGCGACTTCTATGCCTACGACCTCGATCCGGCCGCCGCGGTACCCCGCCTGGTGAAGAAGTTCTCCGGGCCGCAGAAGGCGCTCGCCCCCTGACCCCACAGCACCCCACAGCACCTCGCAGCACCCGTACACGTACACCCGTACATCTGAAGAAGAGAGCCGACCATGAACATCACCATCCGTGGAAACAGAAACAGCAGCAGAAACAGAAGCCGTCGCGCGGTGGCCGCCGTCGCCTTCACCGCCGCGTTCGCGCTGACCGCCACCGCCTGTGGCGACGACGGCAGCGGGGCCGGCGGGGACAAGGGCAAGGAGGGTTCGGGGAAGGGCGAGATCACCTTCTGGGACAACAACGGCGGTGTCCGCACCGACGTCTGGAAGGAGATCATCAAGGACTTCGAGGCGAAGAACCCGGACATCCACGTCAAGTACGTGCCGATCCCCGCCGAGAGCGTCCAGTCCAAGTACGACACCGCCATCCAGGGCGGCGGCCTGCCGGACGTCGGCGGTGTCGGCGCCGCGATGCTCGCCGGGATCTCCGCGCAGGACGCCCTGGAGCCGCTGGACGACCGGCTGAGCCAGAGCTCGCTCGAGGGCAAGCTGAACCCGGGCATGGTCGACAGCGTCCGGGCCGCGGGCGGCGGCAACCGGCTCTTCACGGTGCCGACGTCCGCGAGCAACGGCGTGCTCTACTACCGCACCGACCTGTTCAAGGCCGCGGGCCTCGAAGCCCCCACCACCTGGAGCAAGTTCTACGCCGCGGCCAAGAAGCTCACCGCCAGGGACGACAACAAGTTCGGGTACACCATTCGCGGCGGCGAGGGTTCCATCGCGCAGGCGCTCGACGCGGCCTACGGCCAGTCCGGCATCGGATCGTTCTGGGACGGCGACAAGACCACCGTCAACGACCCCAAGAACGTGGCGGCGTTGAAGAAGTACGTCGCGCTCTACAAGAACAACACCCCCGCGGCCGACGTCAACAACGACTTCAAGAAGATGAACGCCCAGTGGGACACGGGCCAGATCGGCATGCTCAGCCACAACCTCGGCTCCTACACGGACCATGTGAAGGCGCTCGGTGAGGGCAAGTTCCGCGGCCTGCCCAACCCGACGACCGACGCGGGCGTCCGCGTCCAGGTCTCCAACCCCGTCGACGGGCTCGGCCTGTTCAAGTCCAGCAAGAAGAAGGCCGCGGCCTGGAAGTTCATCGAGTTCGCGGCCTCGCACGAGTCCAACAGCAAGTGGAACAAGTCGGCGGGCGCCATCCCCGCCAACACCGCGGCCTCCAAGGACGCCTGGGTGAACGAGGCCGAGCCGACGAAGCTGGCCGCCGCCGCGCTCAACGACGGCTCGCTGAAGATCGTGCAGCTGCCGTACTACCTGCCCGACTGGAACACCATCAGCAAGGCCGACAACGAGCCGAACTACCAGAAGGTCCTGCTCGGCAAGATGTCCGCGAAGGACTTCCTCGACACCCTCGCCGAGCAGCTCAACAAGGCTCAGGCCGAGTGGAACGACCAGAACAAGTGACAGCGCGCCCCGCGCACGGCGTCGGCCGACGCCGTGCGGTCGCGGCCCTCGCGAGCCTTCCGCTCGCGGCGGCCGCGGCCCCGGCCGCCCTCGCCCGCTCGTCGACGACCGCTCCCACGAGCACGCTCTACATCGCCGGGGACTCCACGGCCGCGCAGAAGTACACCGACGCGGCCCCCGAGACCGGCTGGGGCATGGCCCTTCCCTTCTTCCTCCACGACCGCGTCAGGGTCGCCAACCACGCGATGAACGGCCGGAGTTCGAAGAGCTTCGTCGACGAGGGCCGCCTCGCCGCGATCCTGCGGACGATCGGACCCGGCGACCGCCTCCTCGTCCAGTTCGCGCACAACGACGAGAAGAGCGCCGACCCGACGCGCTACACCGAGCCCTGGTCCACGTACCAGGACTACCTGAAGCAGTACGTCGACGGGGCGCGGTCCCGAGGCGCGCGGCCGGTGCTCGCCACCGCCGTCGAGCGCAGGAAGTTCGCCGCGGACGGCACCGCGCAGCCCACCCACGGCGAGTATCCGGCGGCGATGCGGGCGCTCGCCAAGGCCGAGGACGTGCCGCTGCTCGACGTCCAGGCCCTGTCGCTCGCCCTGTGGCAGAAGCTCGGCGCCGAGGCGACCAAGGCGTACTTCAACTGGACCGCCACCGAGCAGGACAACACGCACTTCAATCCGCCGGGCGCGATCGCCGTGGCACGCCTGGTGGCGGCCGAGCTGCTGCACCGCGGGGTGCTCGCGCCGCGTGACGTGCGACGGCTCGACGACGCGATACCCGACTCCTGGATCACCTGGCCGGAAGGACCGTGACGATGAGGACGACAAGAACGACGCGCAGGGCTGTCCGCGGATCTCTCACCCTGCTCGCGGGGTGCACCGCGCTGGTCGTGGCCGTCACGAGCGCCCCGGCCTCCGCCGCCGGGGCCCGCGACGTGCTGCCGCCCCGCGACGGCTGGGCGTCCGCCGACGGCGGGACCACGGGCGGCGCCGGTGCCGATGCCGCACACAGGTACACGGTCAGCACCTGGGAGCAGCTGCGGGCCGCGCTCGTTGACGCCCCCGGGGCTCCCCGCGTCATCAAGGTCAAGGGGACGCTGAACGCGACGGCCGCGGGCTGCGCCGCTTTCGAGGCCGACGGCTACGACTTCGACCGGTACCTCGCCGACTACGACCCCGCCGTGTGGGGCCGTGACACCCCGGTGAGCGGCGCTCAGGAGGACCTGCGAGCGGCATCGGCGGCCCGGCAGGGCGCGGCCATCAAGGCGTACGTCCCGGCCGACACGACCATCGTGGGTGTCGGGAAGAACGCCGGGATCACCGGCGGCAGCCTGCAGATCCAGGGCGTGGACAACGTGGTCGTCCGCGATCTCACGCTGGAGAGTCCGTTGGATTGCTTCCCGCAGTGGGATCCCACGGACGGCGCCACCGGGGCCTGGAACTCCGAGTACGACAGCATGGTCGTTTACGGCTCGACGCATGTGTGGGTCGACCACAACACGTTCACCGACGGCGCGCACCCCGACAGTTCGCTGCCGTCCTACTACGGCGAGATCTACCAGCAGCACGACGGCGAGCTGGACGTCGTGCGCGGCGCCGATCTGGTCACCGCCTCCTGGAACGTCTTCGCCGACCACGACAAGACCCTGATGATCGGCAACAGCGACAGCGCGGGCGGCACGGACCGCGGCAAGCTGCGGGTCACCCTGCACCACAACGTCTTCCGGGACATCGTCGAGCGGGCACCGCGCGTCCGCTTCGGCCAGGTCGACGCCTACAACAACCATTACATCGTCCCCGCGGGCGGCTATCAGTACTCGTTCGGCATCGGCCAGGAGTCTCAACTGGTCGCCCAGAAGAACGCGTTCACGCTTCCGGAGGGGGTCAGCGCGGCGAAGATCCTCAAGAAGTGGAAGGAGGCGCCGGTCACCGCCGACGCCAACTACGTCAACGGCAAGCGCGTCGACCTCATCGCCGTCCACAACGCGGAGATTCCCGAGGAGACCCTCGCGTCGGGTGCGGGCTGGACGCCGAGCCTCAGGACGCGGGTGGACGACCCGCGCAAGCTGCCCGGACTGCTCGCGCATCAGGCGGGCGCGGGCAAGCGCCGCTGACACCTCTCCCTCCCCCTCCCGGTACCTCCTCACCGAGCCGCACAGCGAAGGATCAGCCATGCCCTCGCACCACACCCCTGTCCCCCTCGGAGCGGGCTTCAGCCGGCGCACGCTGCTCACCGCGAGCGCGGGCGCCGGCGCCGCCCTGGCCATCGGTCACACCTCCCCCGCCCGTGCCGCCGCACCCCGCCCCGCCCGCCGGACGCTGTACGTCGACCCGGCGGGACGCGGCGACCACACCACCGTCCAGGCCGCCGTGAACGCCGCCACCGGCACCGGCACCGGCTGGACGCTCGTCCTCGCCCCGGGCACGTACCGCGAGACGGTGACCGTGCCGGAGACTCTGGCCGGGCTCACGCTCGTCGGCGCGAGCGGCGACCCGCGCGACACGGTGATCGTGTACGACAACGCGGCGGGCACCCCGAAGCCCGACGGGTCCGGCACGTACGGCACCAGCGGCTCGGCCACCACGACCGTGCGGGCCGCCGGTCTCACCGCCCACGCGATCACGTTCGCCAACGACTGGCTGCGCGCCGACCACCCCGACTACACCGGAACCCAGGCCGTCGCCCTCAAGGTGACGGGCGACCGCTCGGCGTTCTTCCGCTGCCGCTTCCTGGGACATCAGGACACCCTCTACGCCGACACCGCGGACCTGGGTGCCTTCGCCCGCCAGTACTTCCGTGACTGCTACGTGGAGGGAGACGTCGACTTCGTCTTCGGCCGGGCCACCGCCGTCTTCGAGCACTGCCGCTTCCACACGCTCACCCGCGGCGATCTGGCAGCGGCGCCGTACGGCTTCGTCTTCGCGCCGTCCACCGCCGTCGCCAACCCGCGCGGCTACCTGGTCGCCCGCAGCCGGGTGACGAGCGGCGCCCCGGACGCGTACTACAAGCTGGCCCGCCCCTGGGTCCCCACCTCGGACACGACGGCCCGGCCGATGCTGACGGTGCGCGACACGCATCTGGGGCGCGGCATCGACGCGGTGAGCCCGTACGCCAACATGCGGGACGCGCATCCCTGGCAGGACCAGCGGTTCGCCGAGTACCGCAACACGGGGCCGGGTGCGGCCGTGACGGTCCCGGCGAACCGGCCCCAACTCACCCGCACCCAGGCCGGGTCCGCGACCCGCGCCGCCTACCTGACGGACTGGACGCCGGTACGGAAGGGCTTCTGAGCAGCCACAGCCACAACGCCGCCCCCACGAACTGGAACACGGCGATGCCCAGCATCAGGCCATCCGCGCCGAGTTGACCGGCGAACACCCCGGTCAGCGCCGCACCACCGGCGGACGCACCGATCTTCAGGCTGCCGCCGGTGGTGTTGACCTGCCCGAGCCGGTCCGGCGGCGACTCGCGCTGACGGAGCATCAGCGTGGCGGCGAAGAGCGGCCCCTCGGCCAGACCCGCCCCCACGCAGACGGCCCACGCCCAGGGCAGCGACGGCACCACCGCCAGGGCGGCGACCGCCGTGCCGAATCCCAACAGGCCTGCCATGACGGCCCGTTCGGACCTGCCGGGCGTCAGCCACCGCGACGCCGCCAGCGTTCCGACGAGGGATCCCACGGCGAAGAAGGCGATGAGCTGCCCGCCCGCCGCGGGACCCGCCCCGATGTCCTGGCCGAGCAGCACCGCCGCCACCGCGAACCCGCCGTACCCGAACCAGGCGAACATCGTCGACACGGTCAGGGCCCGCAGCACCCGGTTCTTCCCGAGGACCGAGAGCCCGCCCGTCACGACCTGCGCGAGGCCGGGCCGTGTCCGCTCGCGCGCGACAGGGGGCCGGGCCTCCGGCGGCGGGATCCGCAGCAACGGGAGGAAGAGCAGGCCGAGCACGGCGGCTGCCACGGTCACGGTCCCGGCCTGTCCCCCGCCCGCGAACGCGGCGACCAGCGCGGCGAGTCCCGGCCCGGCGATGGCCGCGACGTTGTAGCTCGACGCCTCCAGGCCGTACGCGCGCGAGAGCCGTTCGGCGGGGACGAACCTCGGCAGCAGGCTGGTGAGCGCCGCCACGACCGGCTCGACGCAGCCGACCACGACGGCCACCATCAGCACGAGCACCAGCGGCGAGCGCCCCGCCGACATCATGAGCAGGGCGATCGCGACGGCATAGCCGCACGCCAGCGCGATCACAAGACGGCGCGGCCGGTCCGTCCGGTCGAGGGCATGGCCGATGACCGGCCCGCTCAGCACGTACGGAAGCGTCATCGCGGTCTGGACGAACCCGGCGCTCGCCGCGTCCCCGGTGCGCGCCTGCACGGTGAGCACCAGGGCGGTCGCGGCCCCTTCGGCGGACACCCTGAGCAGCGTGGCGGCCGTCAGATGCGAGCGGAGCAAGCGGGTCCCCTCTGAGCCTCGATCACGAGGACCGATGCATGAGGCACCGATCCATGAGGTCGACTCAATCACTCGCCGCCGGTGTCAGGGAGACGTTCCAGAAATCGGCGTAGCGGCCGCCGTGGCACAGCAGTTCGTCGTGGCTGCCTTCCTCGACGATGCGGCCGCCGTCGAGGAAGACGACGCGGTCGGCGCGTTGGACGGTCCGCATGCGGTGCGCGACCATCACGACCGTCCGGCCCGCCATCAGGCGCTCGATGCCCTCGTGGACGGCTGCCTCGTTCACCGGGTCAAGGGCGGAGGTCACCTCGTCCAGGAGCACGATGGGCGCGTTCTTCAGGAGCGCGCGTGCGATCGAGACTCGCTGGCGTTCACCGCCCGAGAGGAGTGCGCCGCCCTCGCCCACGTGCGTCGCCCATCCGCCGGGCAGTCGCTCGATCACCTCGTCGAGGCGTGCCGCTGTGGCCGCCGCCCGCACCTCGGCCTCGTCGGCGTCGGGACGGCCGATGCGGATGTTCTCCTCGATCGTGCCGTCGAAGAGGTAGACGTCCTGGAAGACGATGGCGATCCGCGCCATCAGGACCTCGGAGCTGACGGCGCGCACATCCGCGCCTCCCACGCGTACCGCGCCCGCGTCCACGTCGTGGAACCGCGCGAGCAGGTGCAGCAGGGTGCTCTTGCCCGCACCCGAGGGTCCGACGACGGCGAGCCGCTGCCCCTGGGGCACGGACAGCGACGCGTGGTCGAACACCGTGCGCTCCCCGTGCCGGAAGGTGACGGACGCGAACTCGAGTCCGTGACCGGCCGGTTCGACCGGTTCTGCGGGTTCCGGCAGCGGCTCGGTGCGCAGGACCGTGTCGAGCTTCACGAGGACGGAACGCGCGCCGCGGAGTCTGCCTCCGATGTCCGACAGCGAGAGGAGCGGGTCGGCGCAGCGGGCGGCGAGCACCAGGGTCGTCAGGACCTCGGCCACACCGATGTCGCCGCCGAGCGCGAGGTGGGCGCCCAGGACGAGGAGCCCGGTGAACATCGCCTGCACCGTGAGCGTCAGGCCCACCGCGCCGGGCAGCGCCGACAGCGTGGAGCGGCGGGAGGCGCGCTCGACCTCCTTGAGTGAGTCGTCGAGCAGGCCGAAGCGTTCGGCCGTGCGGCCGCCTGCCCGCAGCACCGGCTGGACCTGGAGATACTCGATGACCCGCCCGGTGGCCTGGTCGTCGCGTACGGCGCGCTCCGCGTCGCCCGCGGCCGTCGAGCGTGCCGTCCAGATCTGGATGGCCGCCACGATCGGTATCGCGACCGAAGCGGCAAGGCCCATCTGCCAGTTGAAGGCCAGCATCACGACGACGATCGTCAGGGGCGTCACGCCGGCGGAGATGAACGGCCCGAGCAGATGCGCGATCACGCTCATCGCCTGCAGGACGCCGCGACTCGCCAGGACGGACACCTCACCGACGCGGCCCGCCTCGTACCAGCCGATGGGCAGCCGGGCCAGATGGTCGCCGATGCGGTGGTACATACCGCGCAGCAGCGAGGTCCCGACGAGGAAGCCGGACAGATCGCTGACGTAGCGCAGCGCCGCGTAGAGCGCGATCGCCGCCCCGAAGGCGATCAGCCAGGGCCAGGCGTCGTCGGGCGTGCTGCCGAACAGGGCCCGCAGCACGGGCACCAGGAGCGCGTAGGAAAGGCCCTCGGCCATCGCGCTCGCCGTCATCAGGGTCACGGTCCGGCGCAACGGCCGGGCGTAGGCGCGTCCAAGGACGCGCAGGAGCATGCGAATCATCGGGGTCCGTCTCCTCGCGGTGCGCCGCCGGGGACTTCGGTCTCCTCGGCGAGCGCCGATCGGTGGGATTGCCAGAACGCGGCGAACCTGCCGTCCTGGGAGAGCAGTTCGGCGGGCCTGCCGCGTTCGACGATCACGCCGTCGTCCAGCATCACGACGGTGTCGGCGTCCGTGATCGTCTCCAGGCGGTGGGCGATGACGAGGACGGTCCGCTCGCCCTCCCGTGCCGCCAGGGCCCGGCGCACCGCCTGTTCGGTCTGCGGGTCGGCGAAGGCGGTCGCCTCGTCGAGCACCAGGACGGGTGTGTCGGCGAGGAGGGCGCGGGCGAGCGAGATCCGCTGTGCCTCGCCGCCGGAGAGGCCGGCGTCCTCGCCGATCACCGACTCGTAGCCGCGGGGCAGTTCGAGGATCCGGTCATGGATGTGGGCGAGACGGGCGGCGCGCACCACGTCATCGCGGTCGGCGTGCGGTACGGCGAGGGCGATGTTCTCCGCGATCGACGCCCGCAGGAGGCGTACGTCCTGGAAGACGAAGGAGACAAGGCGGTAGAGCTCACGGCTGCCGAGCTCACGGAGGTCGACACCGCCGAGGGCGACCGAGCCGTGGGTCGGGTCGAAGAACCGCGGCAACAGCCGCACCAGTGTGGACTTTCCGCTTCCCGACAGCCCGACGATCGCGGTGACCGTCCCCGGTTCGAGCACCAGATCGACCCCGCGCAGCACCTCGTGATCGGCCTCGTACCCGAAGCGCACGTCCCGCAGTTCCACCCGGTGTCCCTGCGGGACGGCGGGGTGCGCGGGCTCCGGCAGCGGCTCCACGTCGAGCACGTCCCGGATCCGGCCGACCGCGCGCCGGGCGGCCTGCATCTCGTCGAAGCCGTGGCCGAGGGCGGCCACCGGAGCGGTCAGCCCGAGACCGAGCAACAGGAAGGGCAGCAGATCGGCCGGGGCGAGGCCGCCGTCGGTGATCAGGGACGCACCGCCGATCAGGACGACGAGCAGGACGAACGGCGGCGAGAGCACCAGCTGCATCCCGGCGGCGATCCGGGAGATGCCGTGCACCCAGCGGTGGAACGTGCCGACGAAATCATCGGTGGCCGTGAGGAAGGTGCGATGGGCGCGCCCGGATCCGCCGAACGTCTTGACCACCGCGATGCCCTGCACGAACTCGACGACGGAGCTGGAGATCCGCCCCATGGCCGCGTCGAACTCCTCCTGCTCGCGCAGCCGGGTCGGCGTCATCATCAGCGGGACCAGTGCCACCGCGAGGACCACGGGGATCAGCGTGATCAGGGTGAGCCGCCAGTCGACGGCGAACAGATAGATCAGGGAGACCAGCGGCACCACGAACGCGGAGACGAGTTCGCCGGGGGTGTGGGCGATGAACGGGTGCACGGCACCCACGTCCTCCCCCACCACCTTGGCCAGTTCGCCGGTGCGGCGCCGGGAGAACCAGCCGATCGGTACGTGCCCGAGGCGGGCGGCCAATTGCCGACGGAACGTCAGTTGCACTCGCCCGTCGACGATGTGCCCGATCCCGGACGACGCGGCCGTGCACAGCAGCCGGACGAACAGACCGGCCGCACCCGCGATGACGACGGTCCACACATGCCCGCGGTCCACCGGTCCCGGCGCCAGCAGGGTGCGCCCCAGTTCGACGACCGCCAGCAGCGGCGCCAGACCCGCGACGGCGCCGATGACCTGCAAGATCACCACGGCCGCGAAGCTTCGGACATGAGGGCGCAGCAGCTCGCCGATGGTCATCGTTCTCCTGCTTTCGTCAGCCGGACGGAGGGCAGGTCGCGGCCGTCGGCAGGCTCGTCCTGTGAGGGCGGCCCGGTCCGCCGCAGGACGGTCAGGGCGACGAGGGCGGCGGCGACCAGAAGCGCGGCGCTGAGCGTCAGGCCGAGCGCGTATCCGTCGTTGAGGGACTCGGGGGTGGTGCTCGGGCCGGTGCGGTGGTGCGCCGCGGAGCCGACGGCGGCGAGCCCGAGGGAGGCACCGATCTGGCGTGAGCTGTTGAGCAGCCCCGACGCGGTGCCGGTCTCGTGGGGCGCGACGCCCGCGGTGGCGAGGGAGACGACCGGTCCGAGGCAGAGCCCGAAGCCGATGCCGATGGTGACCGAGGGGCCGAGGACGTCGGTGGTGAAGGAGCCGTCGGGACTGATCAGGCCGAACCAGGCGAGCCCGGTCGCGGTCAGCAGGGTGCCTGTGACCAGCAGGGTGCGGGGAGCGAGACGGTAGCCGAGCTTGACGGCGAGCACGGACCCGGCGACCACCGCGAGGGCCAGCGGCAGGAACATGACGCCGGTCCGTGCCGGTCCCGTACCGAGGACTTGTTGGAGGTAGAGGGACGCGAAGTAGAAGGTCGATCCCATGGCCGCGCCGACAAGAAGGGTGGAGGCGTTCGCGCCGACGACCGAGCGGTTGGCGAACAGGCCGAGCCGGACCAGTGGATCGCGGGAGGTGGTCCGCTCGACGTGGAGGAACGCGGCGAGCAGCGCGACGGCGACCGCCAGCGTGGTCAGGGTGACCGGCGAGGTCCACGCGTGCTGATCCGTGCGCACGACGCCGAAGACCAGCAGGGTCATGCCCGCCGTGACCAGGACGGCACCGAGCACGTCGGGGCGTCCGCCTCCTGCGGTCGGCGGCCCGGGGGCGATGCCGCGCCAGGCCACGGCCAGGGCGAAAGCGGCCATCGGTACGTTCACGAACATCACCCAGCGCCAGTCGGCGTACTCGGTGAGCACTCCGCCCACCAGGACGCCGAGGGCGCCTCCGGCGGCGTTCGTCGCGCTCCACACCCCGAAGGCGCGGACGCGGGCCCTGCCCGCGGGGAACGTCGCGGCCAGGAGCGCCAGCGCGGCAGGGGCCAGCGCGGCGGCCCCGATGCCCTGCGCGGCTCGGGCGGCGACGAGCTGGCCGGGCTCCTGGGCGAAGCCGCCGGCGAGCGAGGCGAGGCCGAAGAGGCCGAGGCCGAGCAGCAGGACACGCTTGCGGCCGTACCGGTCGGCGGCCTTGCCGCCGAGCAGGAGCAGCCCGCCGAAGGTGAGGGCGTAAGCGTGGACGACCCAGGTCAGGCCCACCGCGCTGAAGCCGAGACCGGCCGCGATCCGCGGGAGTCCGACGTTCACCACCGACAGGTCGAGGGACACCATGAACTGCACGACGGCCACCACGGCGAGCGTGAGCCCCGGCCTGACCACCGATCTATTCGTCATCGCGAACTCCGTTGCTGACGCCGCTCGTTAACTTTCGGAACATGTTCCGAAAGTAGCATCGAGACAGGCGGCTGTGAACACGAAGGCTGAATCCGCACCCGTATCGAGGCGGAGGAGGGCGGGGCGGCATGATGGGGCGATGGCCCGATCCCCCGCTCCGCACGGCCGCACAGGCCGGCCACCCCTGACCTCCCGCGCGCAGATCCTGGTGGCGGCCCGCGAGCTGATCGACACGGACGGCTGGGAGAAGCTGACCATCCGCCGTCTCGCCGCCGAGCTCGGCATCGGGGCGACGACCCTGTACCACCACATCCAGAGCAAGGACGATCTCCTGCTCCTGCTGCTCAATCACCACGTCGCCCAGATCGAGCGCCCCCCGTTGCCCGGCGACCCACGGGAGCGCATCGTCGTGGCCACCACCGCGCTGCACAACGCGCTCGCGGCGTGGCCATGGGCCGCGGAAGTCCTGTCGGCCGACGGTTTCGTGGGCCTCCTCGACGAATCGGCGATGTGGATGGTCGAAGCCATCGTGGCCGGAGCCGGCGACCACGGATGCACACCCGAGCAGAGCGTCGACGTCTTCCGCAGCCTCTGGTACTACACCGTCGGCGAGGTGCTCGTCCGCGCCCACTCCGCCCGTCGGCACGCCGCCGGCCGGCCCTTCGCCTACCGCGACGACCTCGACCCGTCCCAGGTGCCCCACCTGGCCGCCATCGGCGTCCGATGGGCCGCGCTGGCCGCACGGGACATCTACCCCCAGGGACTCCGCGCCTTCGTGGACGGACTGCTCGCGGAGGTCACGCCGACGGCATGACAGCAGAGAGCCACCAGCGACCGGCAGGTCACTGGTGGCTCGGGATGCCGCGGCTACTGGTAACTGATGTCCGACGCGCTGTACTTGCAGTACGTCCCGTCGGGGCCGCTGCCCGTCTCGTCGGGCTCGTCGCCCGAGTCGTTGCCCGTGTAGCGGATGCAGGGCTTGATCTTCTTGTCGTCGTCGCCGTGGATGCGGATCTTGCTCAGGGTCGCCGTGTCGCCGTAGTTGGTGTTGATGCCGACCAGGGACTTGCCGGGTGCGGTCACGTCCACGTCGTTGACGGTGATCGTGCGCTTGTACTGCTTGGAGCAGTTGCCGCAGGAGCGCACCAGCTTGCCGAAGTCCGAGACCTGGAAGCCGGTGATGTTCAGCTTGCCCGCGCCGTTGAACTGGAGGACCTTGTCGTCGGCCTTCTTCGCGCCGCCGCCGGTCACGGTGTACGTGGAGCTGGTCGACGTGCCCTTGAAGCTGGCCGCGTCCTCGCCGACGTCCTCCCACCACACGTTCTGGATGGTGCAGCTGCCCGAACAGTGCACGCCGTCGGCGGCCGGCTTACCGATCACGACGTTCTTCAGGACCGCGCCGTCCTTCAGCTTGAAGATCGGGTCCTGGCCCTCTTCCTGGCCGTCGCCGCCGAGGTCTCCGCTGCCGTAGAAGCGCTGGAGTCCGCCGTCGTAGGTGCCGGACACCTCGATGGTCTTGGAGACGGCCTTGTCGCCGGTGGGGGTGGGCCAGTCGGCCGCGGCGGTCGCCGCTCCCGCCGGGGAGAGCAGCACGTTGGCGCCCAGGGTGGCGCCGGTCAGCAGGAGCGCGCCGCCCGCCGCGCCCACGACGCGGCGGCGGGTGAGGCGGCGCTTGCGGCTGGTGCGCAGTTCGGCTCGTTGCGTGGTCATGGGGACCGCTCTTTCGCTGGGGGGATGACCTTGCGTCTGCTGGTCTCCGCCCGGGTACGGAAGGTTGCCGCCCTGCGGGAATTTCTCCCCTGGATGCTTCGGTGGTCTCAGGACGTGCGGGCGAAGTCGCCGCGCACCGCGGCCTTCCGGCCCGAGGCGGTCGCCTCCGCCGCGTACGTGTCCTCGCCCGCGTCCCTGCCGCCCTCGGCGTGGTTGTACTGGCCCGCGAAGACATGCTCCCCCGTGGGGACGGTCCGGCCCGCCTTCAGCGTCCAGCGGTAGACCAGCTCACCGCCCTGCTCCCGTACGGAGACGGTGAAGTCGTCGGCGGGCAGGGAGCGCCAGTTGCCCGCGTCGGCGACGCCGCCGGTCTGTGCGACGCGCAGTTCGACGGTGAGCGCGGTGAGCGGTTTCCCGGTCTTGAAGGTGAGGGTGCTCTGCGCCCAGAAGTCGTTGCTCTGCGGGTCGATGGATCCGTCGCTCCAGAGGTAGCCGTCCTCGACGCTCTTGGCGTCCGGGGCCACGCGCTGTGTGGAGGGCGGCGGATCGGCCTTCTCCGGCGGCCGGTTCGCGTCCCGGTCCGCGTCCTCGCCCTTGTCCGGCGCGCCCTTCGTCTCCTTGCCCGACGGGTCCGTGGGCTCGGCCGGCGGGCTCGACTTGGCGTGCGCGTCGTCCGGTACGGATGCCGAGGGGCTCGGCGCGGAGGTGGCGTCAGGGGCGGGCGGTGTGCCCACGGTGCTCGGCGGCGGCTCCTCGCCCTGGACGACGGAGGCGACGGCGTAACCGCCGAGCGCGAAGACTCCGGCCACGGCGGCCGTCGCGCCCGCGATCCGCAGCCAGGGGGCGGGCCGTGGCAGCCTGCCGCGGTGCGGGGCGCCGAGGTCGGCGGCGTCACGCTCCATGCCGCGCTCGACCCGGGCGAGCATCCGTTCCCGGTCGGGGCGGTGCTCTGCCGCGGCATCGCGCAGCCGCTTGCGTACGTCGTCCATCACTGCCTCCCTCCCACGAGTTGCGACGCGGCCAGGTCACCCAGGAGCCGTTGCAGCTCCGCCATCCCCTTGGACGTCTGGCTCTTCACCGTACCGACCGATATCCCGAGGGTGAGCGCGGTGTCCTTCTCCGACAGGTCGAAGGCGTGCCGCAGGACCACACAGGCTCTCTTACGGAACGGCAGCGTACGCAACGCCTCCTGGACGTCGACGACCGCCGGTACGTCGGGGTCGTCGACGCCCTCCGCGCGCTGCCCCCAGAACAGGGCCACGCGGCGGCGCTCGCGGACGGCGCTGCGGATGCGGCTGCGCGCCATGTTGGCGACGACGCCTCGGGCGTACGCGGCCGGGTGGTCGGCGGCGCGCACCCGGTCCCAGCGGTGCCAGAGCGCGACCAGGGCGTCCGCCGCGAGGTCGTCCGCGGCGTCCTTCTCGCCGGTCAGCATGTGCGCGAGGCGGGCGAGTTCGGCGTAGTGCCGCTCGAAGAAGTCATGGAACTCCGCGGCGGCTGCGTCATCGACGGCTGTCCCCACGGGTGACCTCATTTCTGTGCTTGCGCGGCTCTGCACACGCGCTGGTGGCCCCCGTGCCGCCGAGTGCGGTGCGCGAGCATAGCAACGTCTGTGCGAGAGATCGAACAACGTCCGGAATCCCAATCAGATCTGAGCCAGGCGGTTTGGGGCCATCCGACACGGTTCACTTCGGCCCGGCCTGTGGTCCGCACACTGCGGGTGTGGTCGTCACCGCACTCAATCTGACGGAAAGTCACTTCTCCGCCCCGAGTGCTGAATTGAACGGGACCACTCCACGTTCATCCTTTCGTCACGGTTCCGTCACTTTGATCGCACAAGTCCCGCCAAAGCCCTGCTCTTCCCGATACGGTCGGGCCCCTCGAAACGCTTGGGGGGCTCATGTCGAACAACCAGCCACCGCCGAACCAACCGCCCTTCCCTGGAGCGATGCCACCCGGGCACTCCACCCCGCCCGGTCGGCCGAAATGGGCACGGAAGCGGGTCGCGATCCCGGTCGCGGTCGTCGTTCTGCTCGTAGGTGTCGGCATCGGCTCCGCCGGCAGCGACCAGAAGAAGACGAGTGCCGACGCGAAGCCGCAGCCGACCGTCACCGTGACGAAGACAGCAGCAGCCGCCAAAGACGCCAAGGCGAAGGCGAAGCCCCAGCCGACCAAGACCGTCACCAAGACCCCGAAGCCCAAGGCCCCGGCAAAGCCGGCCGAGGACGAAGCACCCGCCGGGAAGGTCGTGTTCAAGGTCTGGGGGTCCGCCCCCTCGGGCGCCGACATCAACTACAGCAGCGACAGCGACAGCCGCCAGGGCTCAGGCCTGCCGATGACGAAGACGCTGAAGCTGGACACGGAGGCGCTGTACTACCAAGTGTCGGCGCAGCTGACGGGCGGCGGCGACATCAACTGCTCGGCGACCGTGAACGGCGAGACGAAGAAGGGCCACGCGGAGGGCGGCTACAACATCTGCTCCGCACAGCTCAACGGAGGAGTCACCGGGGGCTGGGAGTAGGGAGAGCGGGGACAGCAGCGTGCCTCCGCCCGCGCGCGCCCAAGGCTCCCCGCGAAGAGTGCGCACAAGCGGCAACCTTTCGTGCTGCCCGCGGCGACTGGGTCGAGGCACTGTCCCTCTCCCCGCAGGAGCACCCCATGGCCGAGCGTCCTTACACCGAAAGCCGCCGCCGCAGCGGACGAAGAGGGCGGCGGGCCCGCGGGCGGGTTCTGATCACCGCCGTCGTTGCGGGCTTCCTCGCCGCCGGTGGGCTCATCGCCCTGTCGTCCACCTCCTCCGCGGCTGCCACCACCCGGCAGGCCGAGGCGCTGGACCGGGGTGTTGTCAGCGTGCACACCGACGCCGGGAACCTGGTCAGCTGGCGCTGGCTCGGCACCGATGACGACGACGTCGCCTTCAACGTCTACCGGGGCGGTACGAAGGTCAACTCGTCGCCGGTCACCGGCTCGACGAACTACTTCCACGCGGGCGCCCCGAACAGCGCCGACTACACGGTGCGCGCGGTGGTCGACGGCACCGAGCAGGGCGACTCCGTGCACGCGGTGCAGTTCCGCGCCGGGTACAAGGACGTGCCGATCACGCCGCCCGCCGGGGGCACGACCCCGGACGGCGTGGCGTACACCTACGAGGCCAACGACGCCTCCGTCGGCGATCTCGACGGCGACGGCGCCCTGGACTTCGTACTGAAGTGGCAGCCCACCAACGCCAAGGACAACTCCCAGTCCGGCTACACCGGCGACACGGTCATCGACGGCATCAAGCTGGACGGCACCCGCCTGTGGCGGATCGACCTGGGCAGGAACATCCGCTCGGGCGCGCACTACACGCAGTTCCAGGTGTACGACTACGACGGCGACGGCAGGGCCGAGGTCGCCCTGAAGACAGCGGACGGCACGAAGGACGGCGCGGGCACGGTGATCGGCAGCTCGTCCGCCGACCACCGCAACTCCAGCGGCTACGTCCTGGCCGGGCCCGAGTACCTGACCATGTTCGACGGGCGCTCGGGCGCCGCCCTCGACACGGTCGACTACGTCCCGGCGCGCGGCAACGTCGCGAGTTGGGGCGACAGTTACGGCAACCGCGTGGACCGCTTCCTCGCCGGGACCGCCTACCTCGACGGCAGCAGACCGTCCCTGATCATGGCGCGCGGCTACTACACGCGCTCCGTCATCGCCGCCTGGGACTGGCGGAACGGAGCCTTCACCCGGCGCTGGACCTTCGACACCAACTCCTCGACGAACACCGGCAAGGGCTACGACGGTCAGGGCAACCACAGCCTCTCGGTCGCGGACGTCGACGACGACGGCAAGGACGAGATCGTCTACGGCGCGATGACCGTCGACGACAACGGCAGCGGCCTGTGGACGACCAAGCTCGGGCACGGCGACGCCGGGCACGTCGGCGACCTCGATCCGGCACGCACGGGCCTGGAGTACTTCAAGGTGTCCGAGGACAGCTCCAAGCCGGGCTCCTGGATGGCCGATGCCCGCACGGGACAGCGCCTGTGGACCACGGCGTCCGGCTCCGACAACGGCCGGGGCGTGTCCGCCGACATCTACGCCGGTTCGGCGGGCGCCGAGTCGTGGTCAGCGGCGGACAGCACCCTGCGCTCGCCGTCCGGTGCCTCGGTCGGCCGCGAGCCGTCCAGCGTCAACTTCGTGAACTGGTGGGACGGCGACACCACCCGCGAACTCCTCGACGGCACCCGGATCGACAAGTACGGCACGGGCGGCGAGACCCGCCTCCTGACCGGGGCGTCCGTAGCGTCCAACAACGGCACGAAGGCGACCCCCGCGCTCTCCGGCGACATCCTCGGCGACTGGCGCGAGGAGGTCGTGTGGCGCACCTCCGACAACAAGGCGCTGCGGATCTACTCCACCCCGCACGAGACGAGCACGAAGATCACCACGCTGCTCCACGACATCCAGTACCGCACGGCGCTCGCCTGGCAGAACACGGCCTACAATCAGCCGCCGCATCCGAGCTTCTTCATCGGCTCCGGCATGGCGAAGGCGCCGCGTCCGGTGGTGTCCACTCCCTGAGCCGCCCCGGCGAGCGGACCCTACTTCGCGGGACCGGGCCCCGAGCTCGCCCGCACCGTCAACTCCGGTACGAGCAGCGCCACTTCGTCGGATCCCTGCCCCCGCAGCTTCGCGACGACCCGCTCCACCGCCTGCCGTCCCATCTCCTGTGCGGGGATGGCGACGGAGGTGAGGCGCACCGAGGCCTGGGTGGCGACCTGGTCGGGGCAGATGGCGATGACGGAGACGTCCTCCGGAATGGCACGGCCCTGCCGGCGCAGCAGGCTCAGGAGGGGCTCCACGGCCGACTCGTTCTGCACGACGAACCCCGTGGTGCCGGGGCGTTCGTCGAAGATCCTGGCCAGGGTCGCGGCGAGTGCGTCGTACGTCCCCTCGCAGGGCCGGTGCAGCACCCGCACGCCGAGCTCACGGGCCCGCGCGCGCAGCCCGTCCAGGGTGCGCTCGGCGAACCCGGTGTGCCGTTCGTACACCGCGGGCGCCTCGCCGATCACGGCGATCTCGCGGTGGCCGAGCTCGGAGAGGTGGTCCACGCACTGTGCGCCGGTCGCCACGAAGTCGAGGTCGACGCAGGTCAGGCCCGCGGGGTCGGCGGGCAGGCCGATGAGGACGGCGGGCCGGTCCGTCTCGCGGATCAGCGGAAGCCGCTCGTCGTTCAGCTCCACGTCCATCAGGATCATCGCGTCGGCGAGCGCGCTGCCCTCGATGCGGCGGACCGCCTCGGGGCCCTCTTCGCCGGTCAGGAGCAGCACGTCGTACCCATGGGTGCGTGCGGTGGTGGCGACGGCGATGGCTATCTCCATCATCACCGGCACGTACATGTCGGTGCGCAGCGGCACCATCAGCGCGATGATGTTGGACCTGCTGCTGGCCAGGGCACGGGCGCCGGCGTTCGGGTGGTAGCCGAGCTCCCGGATGGACTGTTCGACGCGGTCCTTGGTGGAGGCGGAGATGGACCGCTTGCCGCTGAGTACGTAGCTCACCGTGCTGGCCGAGACTCCGGCGTGGTGGGCTACCTCGGCAAGGGTGACCATGCGGTTCTCCCAGACAGATCGACAGGTCGTGAGGCGGTGGCGAAGCGCTTCGACTTGGGGCCATCTCGACCCTAGAGGGACACCCATGCGCTGTCCATAGGCGTGTCGAAGCGCTTCGACTGCCCCTGTCAGCCCGGGGAGTTGTCGTCCCCGTAAACAATGCCACGGCCGTTCGTGGACACGTACACCCGCCCGTAGATCCGTGGATCACCGGTGATGGCGGCGCCGGTCCAGCCCCACTGGTGGGCGTCGTCGTTGACGCGCAGCCAGCTCTCGCCGGCGTCGGTGGAGCGGAAGATGCCGCGCACCCCGTCGATCTTCGCGCTGGTGTAGAGCGTCTGGTGCTCCGAGCCCGGCGCGGCCTTGCCGAAGCCGATCGTGTCGGCCTCCTCGACGCCCTGGACGCGGGTGAAGGTCGCGCCGGAGTCCGTCGAGTGCCACAGGCCGTACGTCCCGCCGGCCTTTCCGCCCGCGAGCCAGATGTCTCCCGCCTCTCCCGGCATCGCCTTGAAGCGCACCGCTCCCTCGGCCGGCAGACCGGTGGACGCCTTGGCCGTGAAGCTCGCCCCGCCGTCCGTACTGACGTAGAACGTCCCGGACTTGAAGCCGTAGAACGTCTTCGGGTCGGCCCGGTCGGACTCGACGACCGCGCCCTGCGGGATGCCGGAGGACGCCGTCCACGACGCGCCCCGGTCACCGCTGGTGTGCACGCCCGTGCCGTCCGGGCTCCACACGAAACGGCTGCCGTCGGCGGACGCGGCGACCGTGCCGCCGCCGGAGACTCCCGAAGGCTCCTTGCCCGCCGACCAGTTGGCGCCGTTGTCGCCGGAGAAGGCGATGCGCGGACCGCTGTCGAGCTGACCGACGCGCACGACCGTGTCCGGGTCGGACTCGGCGTGGTCGATGCTGGTCGTGGTGGTGAAGTTCGGCTCGGTGTACATCAGGGGCGGCACTTTGGTGACATCCGTGTGCCGGAAGCCCCCGATGTCGCCGAGCGCGCTGAGCAGCGGCGCCCCGGAGGCCGGCGCCGCGAGGTCGTTGACGGCGGTCTCCTCCAGGCCCTCCACCATCGGGGTGATGGTGAACTTGCCCCCGCTGTCCCACTGTTGGAGGTTCCTGGTGCCGTAGACGGTGGCCCCGGTGCCATACATCATGCGGTCGGAGTCGAAGGGGTCGATCTCCAGGGCCTCGGTCATCCAGCCCAGTTTGGGGCTCTGTTCGGGTGGCGCGGGGTGCGCGCCCCATGACAGCCACGGCACGGACGAGACGTCCATGGTGTAGCGGTTGGTGCGCTCGGGATAGGCGGCGTAGCTCCAGGCGCCGGTCCAGCTTCCGCCGCTGTCGGTGGAGCGGAAGATCTGGGTGTCGGGGAACCACGAGCTGTAGCCGGTGACCATGACGGTGCCCGGACGCTGCCGGTCGACGGTCAGTCCGCTGTAGCCGTAGTAGGTGTCGGCGTCGGTGGCGGGGCTGATGTTCTTCCACTCGCCGGTGCGCGTCGCGTACCGCCACACCTGGCCCTTGCCGCCGTCGTAGGGGCCGCCCTTGTCGCTGTAGGCGAGGTAGAGGTAGCCGTTCTCCGCGTCGAGCACGCCCTTGTGGGCGAGGTGTCCGGTGGGCTGGTCCGCGAGGCGGGTCCAGGTGGCGCCCGCGTCGGTCGAGCGGTAGACGGCGTTCTCCTTGTCGGCGACGCCCACGTAGACGGTCCTGGTGGGCGATCCCGACGTGCCCGTCGACTCGTCGAAGGTGACCCAGGCGATGCCCTGGTTGTCGGAGGCGTAGCCGGTGGAGTCCCCCGGATCCTGCCGGTAGTTGCCGGGGTTGGGGAACGCGGTCACCTCCGACCAGGTCGCGCCGGAGTCGGTGGAGCGCCACAGGCCGTGGCCGCTGGGCGCCCCGAGGTACAGCACGCGGTTGTCGTGCGGGTCGACGGCGAGGCGCTCGCCCATGCCGCGGCCCGGCATGTTCCCGCCGAGCTTGAACGGCAGGTCGGCCTTCTTCCAGGTCTCGCCCCGGTCGGCGGAGCGCATGACGGCGCCCTTGCCGGGGTCCCAGTCGTTCGTGTACGTGCCCACCGCCGCGTACACCTTGTCCGGTTCGACGGTGTCGGACGCGATGCTCACGACGCCGGTGTGGCCCCAGTCGTCCCAGCCCACCGAGTCGAGCAGCGGGGTCCAGGTCCGGGACGACTCCTGCCAGCGGTAGGCGCCGCCGATGTCGGTACGGGCGTACGCGAGGTTCTTCTCGGCCCGGTTGAAGACGATGCCGGGGACGAAGCCGCCGCCGTCCACGCGGACGTTCTTCCAGGTGTACGCGGCCGCCGCCGTCTCCTCGGCGTCGTCGGCCCCCGAGGACGGGGCGGCCACGAGCAGCATCCCCGGGATCAGACAGAGGGCGCCGAGCAGCTTGCCGCCGCGCTTCGTACGGCCGGTCACTGCGACCCCGGCCCCGGTTCGAGGAGCTCCGCGTACGCGCCCATGGCCAGCGCGATGTCGGCCTGCGCCCAGAAGCGGTGGTAGGTGAACTGCGGCGCCGCTCCCCCGGCGAGGTAGGCCTCGACCTTCGGCCAGTCGGGGTCGTCGCGGTAGAAGGAGCGGATGGAGGCGAAGTCGGACCCGGAGTCGATGGTGTCGCCATTGGGCATGGCGCCGGTCCAGCCGTTCGGGACGTACACCGCGCCGTCGAAGCGGTTGTAGTCGGCGCGGGTCTCGGGCACGGCGATGCCCAGCGGGTCCTGGTGGTGCTGCCACATGCCGTCCAGGAGCGCCTTGGCCGTGGTGGCGGCCGCGGTGTGGCCGGTGGCGGCGGCGTAGTACGTGAGGGTCTTGGCGTAGGCGGCGGCCACGCCCACGTCGTCGGTGCGGTCGACGACGGAGACATGAAGTCCCGTGTTGGCCCCGGGATTTGCCGGGGTCCAGGTGTCGGGCTGCCCGGACCACTTCAGGGTCGAGGGGAAGGTGTACGTGCCGTCGGCGGCGATCTTCGTCTCGGACAGCGCCCACGCCACCCACTTGTCCATGACCGTCTTGGCCGCGGGGTCGTCGGTCTCGTGGAGGTACTCGGCGACCCGCTCCATCGACCAGGCCTGGAAGCCGAACCACTGGTTGGACGGCGGGTCGTGGTAGACGGGCTTCTCGTCGTAGGCCATGCCGTAGAAGGTGGGGGTGCCGGCCGGGGGCTCGGCGTAGCTGCCCTGCCAGCTGTTGGTGGCGCCGCCCGCGATGGCGCCCTCGGCGGACTGGAGCCAGCGGTAGAACTCGATCTGCCGGGTCAGGCTCTTGGTCCAGTCGGCCTTGCCCGATGCCGACTTGGGGGCGAGCGGGGCGTAGGCGCTGAGGGCGAAGGCGGCCAGGGGGTTCTGGTATCCGCCGTGGCTGTGGCTCGATCCGATGCGCCAGGCCCAGCCCGCCGAGGTGTCGGTGGCGCCGCCCCAGGCGTAGTACCAGGACAGCAGGTAGTGCGAGCTGTTCTTGCCGCTGCCCGGCGCGCAGCCGGACGGATCGGTGCAGTCGCCGATGGTCTTGAAGTACTTGTCGAAGAGGGCGTAGCGCAGATAGTCGCCCATCTTGGCCGCCTTGGCGACCGTGGCCGCGACCTCGGACTCCTTGCCCTGGGCCGAGGCCCAGACGTGGGCCCAGTAGGCGGCCTGCACGGCGCGGGCGTCGGCGTCGGGGGCGTTGGTGTACTTCCACTGCTTGGCGTAGGAGGCGTCGCCGGTGAAGAGGTCGAGGTAGCCGTTCTTGCCGCCGTGCTCGAACTCGTCGCGGGTGGGGTGCGGGACGGTCTCCCAGACCGACTCCTGGGGGCCGCGCTGGAAGGTGTTGATGTAGACGGGACCCGCGGCGTCGCCGCCGTAGCCGTAGACGTTGTCGACGTCCTGCAGCCAGTGCATGCCGTAGATGTCGTCGGTGCCGTACGCGCTCTTCAGCTCGGCGGCGATCGGGTCGGCGCCGGCCTGGATCGCGGGGTCGAGCCGGGCCGGGTACTGCGCGGGCTGGTCGTGCTCGGGGGCGTAGGTGGCCGGTTTCGCCGCATTGTAGAAACTGTTCGTCGGCTGGTCGGCATGGGTCGGGATCATGAATTTCTCCATGGTTTCCCAGGCCGCGTTGAATCGCGTCCAGTCACCGCTGACCTTGCCGTACATGGCTTGCAGCCAGAGCAGATAGCTGTATGCCTCGGATGTCGTCTCGTGCCCGTGGTCGGGGGCTTCGACAATGAGGGTTTCGACGGAGTGGTACGGAATACCGTCCGGCGAGAAATAGCCGTTCGCGGAATCGGTGATCTTCGCGTAGAGGTCGAGGAAGCGCTGCTCGTACTCGGTGGCCGCGGCCGCTGCGTAGGCGCTGTGACCTGCGGGGTTGAGTGCCACGATGACGGGGGCCAGCGCGGCTCCGGCGCCCAGGGCGAGCAGGTTTCGGCGGCTGATTTCCGGTCTGGAGGGGCCGGGGCGGGGGGAACGGGGGAATGCGGACATGCGGGGGTGTCTCCTGAAGGATCGATGGGGGGGGCGCGCTCCGCTTGGGGAGCGGGGGAACCAGTGGGAGCGCTCCCAAAATTCAGCCGGACGGGCCCGATGTCAAGAGCTCGCACACGAAAGGGAGTTGTCGAATGAATTCGACAGCGGCGATCCGGGAAATCTGAGAAACCCGCCAACCTTTCTGTTCTCGGCGGCGACTTCCTGCTAGCTTCCACGGCACCAGTGGGAGCGATTCCGGTTCGATCCGAGGAGTCGCTCATGCCCCGCCCCCCGCATCTGCTCCGTCCCCCGCGTCTGCTCCGCACCGTTGCCGTGCTTGCGGGCGCCGTCCTCATCGCCGCCGGACTCGCGATGCCCTCCGCCCTGCCGACGGCGGGCGCTGCGCAGGCCGCGGCGGCAGCACCCCCCGTGCTGCACGCCGAGGGCAACCGGCTCGTCGACGCCGACGGCGCCGCGCACCGGCTGCTCGGAGTCAACCGCTCCGGCGGCGAGTTCGCATGTGTCCAGGGCTACGGCATCTTCGACGGCCCCGTCGACGACGCCTCCGTGAAGGCCATCGCGGACTGGAAGGCCAACACCGTACGCATCCCGCTCAACGAGGAGTGCTGGCTGGGAACCGACAACATCGACCCGCGCTACGCGGGCGCCAACTACACATCCGCCATCGAGGAGCTGGTCCGGCGCGTCCAGGACCACGGCATGACCCCGATCGTCGAACTGCACTGGTCCCACGGCCAGTACACCGGCAACTCGGCCGGCTGCCCGGACGTGCACGCCAGCTGCCAGAAGCCGATGCCGAACGCGCGGTACACCCCGGCGTTCTGGACCTCGGTCGCCGACACCTTCAAGGACGATCCGGCGGTCGTCCTCGACCTGTTCAACGAGCCCTATCCGGACCGCGCGACGCCCACCACCGAGCAGGCCTGGGACTGCTGGCGGGACGGCGGCACCTGCCCCGGCATCGGCTACGAGGTCGCCGGCATGCAGGACCTGCTCGACGCGGTGCGCGACACGGGCGCGAAGAATCTCGTGCTCGCGGCCGGCATCGCGTACTCGAACGATCTCAGCGGCTGGCTGGAGCACGCGCCCACGGACCCGGCGGGCAATCTCGCCGCGGCCTGGCACGTCTACAACTTCAACACCTGCTCCACCACCAGTTGCTGGGATGCCCAGCTCGCGCCGGTCGCCGCCGAAGTCCCGCTCGTGGCGGGCGAGATCGGTGAGAACACCTGCTCCCACGGCTTCATCGACTCCGTCATGAAGTGGCTCGACGCGCACCAGGCCTCGTATCTCGGCTGGACCTGGAACACCTGGGACTGCTCGTCGGGGCCTGCCCTGATCAGCTCCTACGACGGCACGCCCACGGCGTTCGGCGCCGGGCTCCGCGACCATCTGGCCGCGCTCGACAGCTGACCCATCCGTCCGACCCATCCGATCCCCCCGATCCGTCCCACCCATCCGATCCGTCCGAAGGGAATCACCCCCACCATGAGCCGCACGCACACCAGGCACCGCAGATCCCGCACCCTCTTCCTGGCCGCACTCGCCACCGTCCTCGCCACGACCGGAGGCACCGCGCTCGCCGTGGGCGACAGCGCGGGCAGCACGTCCGCCTCCGCGGCAGCGGCGGCGCGCGTCGACAACCCGTACGCGGGCGCCAAGCCTTACGTGAACCCGGAGTGGTCGGCGAAGGCCGCCGCCGAGCCGGGCGGCGACGCCATCGCGAACCAGCCCACCGGCGTCTGGCTCGACCGGATCGCCGCGATCGAGGGCGCGGGGGACTCGATGGGCCTGCGCGACCACCTCGACGAGGCGCTCCAACAGGGCGCGGGCGTGATCCAGTTGGTCATCTACAACCTGCCGGGCCGGGACTGTGCCGCGCTCGCGTCGAACGGCGAGCTCGGCCCCACCGAGATCGGCAAGTACCAGACCGACTACATCGACCCGATCGCCGCGATCCTCGCCGACACCAAGTACGCGAACCTGCGCATCGTCACGACCGTCGAGATCGACTCGCTGCCCAACCTGGTCACCAACACCGGCGGGCGCCCCACCGCGACGCCCCAGTGTGACGTGATGAAGGCCAACGGCAACTACGTGAAGGGCGTCGGCTACGCCCTGCGCAAGCTCGGCGCCGTCCCGAACGTCTACAACTACGTGGACGCGGGCCACCACGGCTGGATCGGCTGGGACGACAACTTCGCCGCGTCCGCCCAGGTCATGCACCAGGCGGCGACCGCCGACGGCGGCAGCGTCGACAACGTTCACGGCTTCATCACCAACACGGCCAACTACAGCGCCCTGAAGGAGAGCAACTTCAAGATCGGCGACACCGTCAACGGCCGGTCGGTCCGCGAGTCCACATGGGTCGACTGGAACCGCTCCGTCGACGAGCTCTCCTTCGCCCAGTCGTTCCGCAGCCAGCTCGTCTCCACCGGCTTCAGATCCGACATCGGCATGCTGATCGACACCTCCCGCAACGGCTGGGGCGGCGCGGACCGGCCTGCGGGCCCCGGCCCCACCACGGACGTCAACACCTACGTGGAGGGCGGTCGCAACGACCGGCGCATCCACATAGGCAACTGGTGCAACCAGTCGGGCGCGGGCCTCGGTGAACGGCCGACGACGGCCCCGGAGACGGGCATCGACGCCTATGTGTGGATCAAGCCGCCGGGTGAGTCCGACGGGTCGAGCAAGGAGATCCCGAACGACGAGGGCAAGGGCTTCGACCGCATGTGTGACCCGACGTACGAGGGCAATCCCCGCAACGGCTTCAACCCCTCCGGCGCGCTCCCGGACGCGCCGATCTCGGGGAAGTGGTTCTCGGCCCAGTTCCAGGAGCTCCTGAAGAACGCGTATCCGGCGCTGTAACAGGCGCTCGGGCGGCAACCTCGCGGGGGCGGGCGGCGACAACCACTTGTCGTACCGCCCCCGCGTAACTCCCGTGAGGTCAGGCGGAGTTGCGCCTCACCGCTTGGAGACCGGAGTGAGCCGCACGCCCAGCCGCACCCCCAGCCGCACCCCCACCGCCTTCCGGCGCAGAGCCCTCGTCGCCCTGCCCGCCGCCGCCCTGCTCGCCCTCATCCCGAGCAGCGCCACCGCCTACCCCAACCCCGGCCAGGTCACCGGCGACACCGTCGTGCACGACCCGACCCTGGCCCGCACGTCGTCGGGCAAGTACCTGCTCTACTCGACCGGCGACGGCCTGCAACTGCGCACCTCCACCGACCGGATCGCCTTCGGCCGCAGCGGCTCCGCCTTCCCCACGCGGCCGAGCTGGTGGAACAACTACAACTCCACCGGGGACGTCTGGGCCCCCGACATCTCGTACCACGGCGGCAAGTACCTGATGTACTACTCCGTCTCGTCGTTCGGCTCGAACAAGTCGGCCATCGGCCTCGCGGCCTCCACGACCGGTGAACCCGGCTCCTGGACCGACTACGGCGCGGTGTACACCTCGACCACGTCCAGCGACTACAACGCCATCGACCCGAACCTCTTCGTCGACGACGACGGCAAGTGGTGGCTGTCCTTCGGCTCCTGGTGGACCGGGATCAAGATGATCAGGGTCGACCCCTCGACGGGCAAGCAGTACGCGGGCGACACCGCCCGGCGTTCGCTCGCCTCACGGCCCACCGGCACCAAAGCCGTCGAAGCGCCCTACATCGTCAAGCGGAACGGCTACTACTACCTCTTCGCCTCGTACGACACCTGCTGTGCGGGCACCAGCTCCACGTACAAGATCAAGGTGGGCCGTTCCTCCAGCGTCACCGGGCCGTACGTCGACAAGAACGGCGTCGGCATGATGAACAACGGAGGCTCGGCGGTCCAGGAGAGCCACGGCCGCTACATCGGCCCCGGCGGCCAGTCGGTCATGAAGGACTCCGACGGCGACCTGCTCGTCTACCACTACTACGACGGCCAGGACAACGGCACCCCGAAGCTCGGCGTCAACCTCCTGAACTGGAGCTCCGGATGGCCCGTTGCCCACTGACCCTGCTCGCGGCCCTGAAACAGAGGCGGGCGGGCGGCAACGTCCGCCGCACCGGTGGAGACAGACAAGGGGGCGGGATCGACCCACCCACCGAATGACCGGAGGACAACTCATGCACGGAGCGCGCAGGACGAGCGCGAGGGCCGCACGGATCGGCGTGGCCGCGGTGGCCGGCGCCGCGATCGTCGGGGCGGTCGCCTGGAGCGGGAACGCCGCCGAGACCTCCGGGTCCGACGAGGACGCCATCGCGACACCCAGGGCGGCGCCGGCGGCGGCGGGCGTGCCGGTCGGCTTCGGTGCGGGCACCACGGGTGGTGGCAGCGCCACCGCCACCACGGTGAAGTCGCTCACGGCCTTCAAGGCCGCGGTCGACGGTGACAGCGCCAAGGTGGTGAAGGTGGACGGTCTGATCTCGCTGTCCGGTCAGGTCGACATCGGCTCCAACACCACGGTGCTCGGCGTCGGTTCGGCCTCCGGGTTCACCGGCGGCGGCCTTCGCATCAAGGAGGCCACCAACGTCGTCGTGCAGAACCTCAACATCAGCAAGCCGCTCGCGCCCGCCGACGGCATCACGGTCCAGGAGTCCACGAAGGTGTGGATCGACCACAACTCCTTCTCCGCGGACCGCGAGCACGACAAGGACCACTACGACGGGCTGCTCGACATCACGCACGCGTCCGACGACGTCACCGTCTCCTGGAACACCTTCAAGGACCACTTCAAGGGCTCCCTCGTCGGGCACAGCGACAACAACGGCGACGAGGACACCGGCCACCTGAAGGTGACCTACCACCACAACCACTTCAGCAACGTGTACTCGCGCATCCCGAGCCTGCGCTTCGGCACCGGGCACTTCTACGACAACTACGTCCAGGGTGCCGACACCGGGGCACACTCCCGGATGGGCGCGCGGATGCTGGTCGAGAACAACGTCTTCCGTGACACGAAGGTCGCCATCACGACCAGCCGCAGCAGTGACGAGGACGGCTACGCGGTCGCGCGCGGAAACGACCTCGGGGGCGCCGCCACCGAGATCTCCCAGGAGGGCGACTTCACCAAGCCGCCGTACGCCTACACGGCCGAGCCCGCCTCGTCCGTCGTCGGCACGGTGACGGAAGGGGCGGGCGCGGGCAAGCTCTGAGTCACTGGGAACAGGGGCTCAGCCCAGCCGGATCACGTTCCATGACAGCGGCTCCAGGACGGCGCTCAACATGCCGTCCTGGAGTGCTGTCCCGGTGACGCCGTGCGGGGTGACGCGCTCGGGCTCCGCGAGGGTGTTGCGGGCGTCCGGGTCCGCGTCGGCGAGGGCGCTGTGCTCGACGACGGTCGTCAACTCAAGGCCGTGGAGCGCGACTTCGAGCGGCATGGGTTCGCTCTGGCTGCGGTTGACGGCGAAGACGGTGACGGATCCGTCGTCGGCGCGGACGGCCGTCGCGTGCAGCAGGGGCACCTCTCCGAACTTCCGCGTCTCGTGCGCGGGCGATTCCACGCGTACGTCGAGGACCTGGCCGCGGCCGTGCCGGGAGGCCTGCGCGAAGGGGAAGAAGGTGGTCTGCCGCCAGGCGGGGCCGCCCGGCTCGGTCAGGATCGGCGCGATGACGTTGACCAGCTGGGCCAGGCACGCGACGGCCACCCGGTCGGCGTGCCGCAGCAGGGCGATCAGGAGTGAGCCGACGACGACCGCGTCGGTGACGGTGTAGTTGTCCTCCAGGAGCCGCGGCGCCTCGGGCCAGTCGCGCAGGCTCTCCTCGATCTCGGGGTGCGGCCGGGACTGGTACCAGACGTTCCACTCGTCGAAGGACAGGTTGATCTTCTTCTTGGACTTGAGGCGGGCGCCCACGTGGTCGCAGGTGGCGACGACGTTCTCGATGAAGGACTCCATGTCGACGGCGGAGGCCAGGAACGAGTCCCGGTCGCCGTCGGTCTCCTCGTAGTAGGCGTGCAGGGAGATCTGGTCGACGAGGTCGTATGTCTCGGCCAGGACCGTGGCCTCCCATTCGGCGAAGGTCGCCATGGACTGGCCGGAGCTGCCGCAGGCGACCAGCTCGACGTCCGGGTCGATCTGGCGCATCGCGCGGGCGGTCTCGGCGGCCAGGCGCCCGTATTCCTCGGCGGTCTTGTGGCCGGTCTGCCACGGACCGTCCATCTCGTTGCCCAGGCACCACATGCGGATGCCGAAGGGGTTCTTGTCGCCGTGCGCGGCACGCAGGTCCGAAAGCGCGGTGCCGGCGGGGTGGTTGGCGTACTCCTGGAGTTCCAGGGCCTCTTCGACGCCGCGCGTGCCGAGGTTCAGGGCCATCATCGGCTCGGCCTGCGGGCCGATCTTGCGCAGGAACGCGATGTACTCGGAGAGCCCGAAGCGGTTGGTCTCCGTGGAGTGCCAGGCCAGGTCGAGACGGCGCGGCCGCTCGTCGACGGGCCCGACGGAGTCCTCCCACTTGTACCCCGAGACGAAGTTCCCGCCGGGGTAGCGCACGGCCGTCACGCCGAGTTCGCGGATGAGGTCGAGCACGTCGGTGCGCAGCCCCGCCTCGTCGGCCGAGGGGTGGCCCGGTTCGTGGATGCCGGTGTAGACGCAGCGACCGAGGTGCTCGACGAAGGAGCCGAAGAGCCGGGGGTCGACGTCGCCGACGGCGAAGGCGGGATCGAGCGTGAAGCGGGCGGAACGGGTCATGATCCCCTCAACTTGGTTCGATATACCGGACGTTGAACGAATTCCCGGACAGACCGTAAGGCGGGCGCCGCCGCGGGTCAATGGGTTCAGTGGCCGCGGCGGCTCTTGATGTGCCGTCACACCCCTTCGTCAGGGAGCCGCATCAGGCGCAGGATGTTGCGGTGGTAGATCTGGTCGCGTGCCGTTTCCGTGAGGTCCAGTGCCTCGATGACGCGGATCGTCTCGCGGACGTAGAGGGGGCCTCCCTCGGGGTCGAAGGGGCAGTCGGTGCCGAACAGGACGTGCTCGGTGCCGAAGAAGTCCAGGCCACACCGGGTGCCGATGGCGGAGCCCGACAACGCCGTGTCGGCATAGAACCGGCGGAAGTAGTCCAGCGGCCGCTTGGGCAACCGCTCGCGGCAGAGCCGTTCGTATTCCTCCCCGGCCGTGCGGCTGCCGAGCTGGTCGCTCCATCCCAGGCCGATCCTGCCTTCCAGGTAGGGGATCATCGCTCCCAGATGGTGCGTGATGATCTTGATGTCCGGGTGCCGCTCGATGAGGCCGGAGAAGACGAGCCGGGCCATGGCCACGCTGGTCTCGTAGGGCCAGCCGAGAGCCCACCAGATCTCGTACGCGGAGGTGTCCTCGGTGGCGTAGTCCGCGAAGGCGGCGCTGCGGGTCGGATGCATCCAGACCGGCAGGTCTCGCGCCGCCATCTCGGCGAACACGGCCCGGAAGGCCGGGTCGTCCAGCGGCCTGCCGTTGACGTTGGTGAAGACCTGCACGCCGCGCGCCCCCAAGTCGTCGATGGCGAAGGCGAGTTCGACGAGCGCGGCATCGGGGTCGTTCATCGGCAGGGCGGCCACGAATGCCGGGAACCTGTCGGGGTGACGCGCGCACAGCTCCTGCATCGACGTGTTGGCGAGCCGCGCGAGGGCCGGGGACCGTGACGGTCCCGCGAGCAGTTCGACCGGCGGCGACGACAGGGTGAGCACCTGCTGGTAGCCGTCGCCGAACTCGTCCATCATCCGCAGCCGCGCGTCGAGATCGTGCAGCGCGGACAGGTCGAACCACCGCTTGAGGGCACCCCTGTCGACAGCGAGCTCGCGCATGCGCGCGAAGTACGGTGCGGGCAGGATGTGGCTGTACGCGTCCAGCTTGCGGGCGGTCATCAATATCCCCTCGACGTCTTCGGAACCCAGCGGGTGACCCTGCGGTCGACGGCCTGGACCAGTGCGGTGGCCGTGAGCGCGACCGCGATCACGACCAGGAGCACGGCGAGGACGCCCGCGCTGTCGAAACGCCCGCCCGCCTCGGTGACGACGTGCCCCAGACCGACGACGGCGATGAACATCTCGCCGTTGATCATCCCGGTGACGGCACGGCCGACACCGAGCCGCACCCCGGCCAGGATCAGGGGAGCGGCGGCCGGCAGCACGACGCGCAGCAGCACCTGGCCTTCGCCCGCGCCGTAGGAGCGCGCCATCTCCACCAGCTGCGCGGGGGCGGACTGCACGGCCGACGCCGTGTTCACGATGATGACGAACATCGCGTACATGACCACCACCGCGACGATCGAGGCGCGGCCCGCGCCGAGGAGGGCGAAGAAGACCGGCGCGAAGACCAGCGACGGGGCCGTGAGCAGCGCGTACACATACACGCCGAGCGCCGCCTCGACCTTTCGTGAGCGGCCCATGGCCATGCCGATGCCGAGCCCCGCGACGAGCGAAACGGCGAACCCCAGGGCCAGGTTGACCAGACTGTCGCGCAGACTTGCGTAGATCAGTCCGTCCGCCGCAAGCTCACGCAGCCGGGCAAGGACCGTGCTCAGCGGCGGGAAGAACGAGGCATCCGCGAGGCGCCCGGTCAGCTCCCAGGCCGCGGCGCCGACAGCGAGGCTGATCGGTGCGGCCGGCGCTTTCACCGGACCGCCTTCGACGGGCGGTGCTCCGTGTGCATGTCGCGGAGCCGGTCCCAGAGGTACGCCGTGATCTCGGTGTACCTGCCCGACCGTTCCAGGGAGCCGACGTCACCGGAGCGCGGCCGGGGCAGATCCACGGGCACGATGTCCGCGATCCGCCCTGGCCGGGCGCTCATCAGGACGACGCGGTCTCCGAGGAGCACGGCCTCCGCCATGCTGTGGGTGATGAACACGACGGTCAGCCGGTGTTCCTCCCAGAGCGACAGGAGCTCCTCCTGCAGCAGGCGCCGGGTCTGCTCGTCCACCGCTCCGAACGGCTCGTCCATGAGCAGTACTTGGGGCTCCACCGCCAAGGCCCGTGCGATGCCCACGCGTTGCTGCATGCCGCCGGACAACTCTCCGGGCAGCTTGCTCTCGAACCCCGCGAGGCCCACCGTACCGATCAACGAGTGGGCGCGTTCCTCGCGTTCGGCCCGGCCGACACCGCGCATCCGCAGACCGAAGGCGACGTTGTCGAGGACGGTCGCCCAGGGCAGCAGCGCGAAGTTCTGGAAGACCACGCTGCGGTCGGGGCCGGGGCCGCGCACCGGCGCGCCGTCGATGCGGATGTCGCCGGCGTCCCAGGGCGTAAGACCGGCGACGGCCTTCAGCAGGGTGGTCTTGCCGCAGCCGCTGGGGCCGAGCACGGTCAGGAACTCATTGGCGGCCACCTCCAGGTCAACGCCCCCCAGCGCTTGGACGGTGGTGCCGTCCTGTCCGACGAAGCTCTTGCCCAGTCCTCGGATCGAGATCATCGAGCGCCTCCGGCCGTCTGTGTCCGTGCCCATCGGGTCAGCTTGCGTTCGCCCCACCGGGCGAGAGAGATCAGGAGCAGCGCCTCCGCCAGGATGATCACGACGGTGCCGTAGAGCTGCGGCGCCTGGAGCAGGCCGCGGTATCTCAGGATCAGCCCGCCCAACCCGTCGGAGACCATGAGCAGTTCGACGATGACCATGCCGGTGACCGCGCGGCCGATGCCGAGCCGGGCGCCGGTCATGATCGCGGGAAGGGCGCCCGGCAGCAGGATCCGGGTCCAGATCCGTCCCTCTCCGGCCCCGAAGGAGCGGGCCATCTCGATCAGCGAGGGGTCCACCTGCCGCACGCCGGCCCGGCAGTTCACGACCACCATCACGACCGAGAAGACCGTGACCAGAAGGACCCGCGAGGCCAGACCCACACCCACCGACATCACGAGCAAGGGAATGATCGCGGCCATCGGCGTGACGAGGAGGATGTTGAGGTAGACGTCCGTGTACCGCTCGAGCAGCCGGAACCGGCCGAGGACGATGCCCGCGGGGACACCGACGACGAGGGCGAGGCCGAAGCCGAGCACGAGCGCCTGGTTGCTGACGTACAGGGCACGCCACAGCTCCGCGTCGGCGAGAAGCCAGGACGTGGCCCGGACCGTCTCGGCGAAGCCCGGAAGGAGCAGGCCGCCCCGCTGGCGGGCGTAGAGCTCCCAGGCCGCGGCGAAGAGCGCGAACGTGAGGAGCCGGTAGGGCCAGTTGGCGTCCAGGATCCTCCGGCGTGCCGCACCGGCCGTCACGGCCCCGCCCCGATGAACCGTCATGACGCCCCCTCGATGAAGCTGAGGTCGGCCGCGTCCCGCGTGGTCATCCCCCGTTCGATCACGCCGGCGCGGGCGAAGAAGTCGATGGTGCCCTGGACGTTGCGCCGCGTCAGGGCCGCCGCGTCGAAGAGCTTCGCGTCGCGGTAGCGCCGTGCGGTCGTGGCCACGTCCTCCTGGTCCTCCTCCGGCAGGTACTTCTGCACCAGGGCCACCAGGTGCCGCGGATCGGCGTTGATCCTGCCGTGCTCCTGCACCAGGGCGGTGACGAACTCCTGGGCCACCTCGCCGTGTCGGGTCAGGAACGCGGCGTTCGCGTACACGGTCTGCGGATGCAGGTCCGGCAGCGTCTCGGCGAAGTCGACGACCTTGGTGAGCCCGGAGGTGCCCGACGACTCCAGGGCGACCGCGTCGGAGATCTCCAGCGGCGTCGCGTCGATCTCCCCCGAGGCGAGGGCCTGTGCGCGCACGTCCGAGCCACCGATCGTCAGGTAGTCGGGACGCTTGCCCGCACCGCACTCGCCGGCCACCCAGTCCTTGGCGATGGCGGTCGCCACCGCGCCCTCGCTGAAGATCCCGAACGGGCGTCCGTTCAGGTCGTCGCAGGACGAGACGGCGGACCTGCCGTACAGCGCCCACTGGTTGCCGACGACATCGGCGATGATCTTGATGGGGGCGTCCTGTTCGATGGCGCTCAGCGCCGGGCCCGTCGCCTCGGCGGAGATCGCGTAGTCGCCCTTGGCCAGCCCCTCGACGGCCAGTTCCGGTTCTGCCAGTTCCACGACATCGACCTCGTGGCCCTGGTCGCGCAGGGTGTCGACGGCCGCCAGGAGCGGCACGGTCGTGAGGTCCGGTTCGATGAGCGCCACGGTGAACGAGAGCTTCCCGTCCGCGCGGACATGGGTGCCCGGACCGCCACAGGCGGTCGCGGCGACGACGGACAGGAGCGCGACAGCGGCGAGCCGTTTCGCGCGGGTCCAGACGTGCATGATCTCCCCCTTCGTTCTCCTCCACTTGCTTCGGTGCTTGCTTCGGTCGCCTGCTCGTACTCGTACGTTCTCCAAGGTCATCGCCTAGGAAAACGTCTTCCTTTCTCGGATGGTAGCGAGCCGGCACGGGCAACCGTCAAGAGGTCAACTCAGGTCATCGAGCTGGGCGTTGCACGCCACCATTGCGAACCATCAGCGTCCTGTGCCATGTTGAGGCAAACGTTTCCCGTGGAGGTGGGCCGTGACGTCACTGGTGGATGTCGCACGGGCGGCGGGTGTGGCCGTGGCCACCGCATCGCGGGTGCTGAGCGGGTCCGACCATCCCGTCTCGGCGAAGACACGCGCCAAGGTCATGGCGGCCGCCGAGAAGCTGGACTACTCGCCGAGTGCCCTTGCGCGGGCGATGGTCTCGCCCAACAGCCGTCTCATGGGCGTTCTGGTGAGCGACATCGTCAACCCGTACTTCTCCGTGATCGCCCGAGGCGTGGACGACGTGGCGACCCGGTCCGGCTACGTGACCATGCTGTCCAACGTCGACCGGAGCACCGCCACGGAGATCAGCCGGCTGCAGGCGATGCGGGACTACCGCGCCGCGGGAGTGATCTTCGCGGGCAGTGGCTACGTCGACGACCCGCACAGACCGGGCCTGCTCAAGGCCGTCCGCAAGGCGCGGGAGCAGGGCATCTTGGCCGTGTCACTCGCCGACCGCGACCTCGGCTGCCCGACCATCACCGTCGACAATCACGCCGCCGCCCACGACATCACGGACCACCTCGTCGCGCTCGGCCACCGCCGGATCACGTTCATCGAAGGGCCGTCCGGCATGACCGTCACCCGGCAGCGCAGGGAGGGATTCCTCGCCCGCATGCGCGACGCGGGACTCGGCGGCGGCGCGTACTGCGTGCCGGGCGGTTTCGACTACGAGGCCGGTCACACCGCGACCCTGCGGCTCATCGCACGCCGGCCACTGCCCGATGCCGTACTCGCGGCCAACGACGAGGTCGCGGTCGGTGCGCTCGGCGCCCTGCGTCAGGCGGGCATCGACGTGCCGGGCGAGATCTCCGTCGCCGGCATCAACGACCTCAGGGTCGCCCAGCACGTCGGCCTGACCACGGTGAGCCTCCCGCTGTACGAGATGGGCTCCCTGGCCGCCCGCCACATCATCGATTCCGCACCGGGCGCCGCCACCGATGGCGCTGCGACCACCACGCTCAGCCATCGGCTTGTCCCCCGGGAGACCACCGCCCGGCGCCCGCCGGAGCGATGAGGTCCCGCCGCTTCCCGGCCCGCTACTGCCCGGCCAGACCGGTATGGGCCACGCCGCTGACGATCTGGCGCTGGAAGAAGACGAAGACGATGACCAGGGGCAGGCCCGCCATGAGGCCGCCCGCCATCAGCTGCGCCCACTGGATCCCGTAGGAGTTCATGACGGTCGCGATGCCGTTCGGCATGGTCATCAGGTCGGGGTTGTTGGTCACCATGTAGGGCCACAGGAAGTTGTTCCACGACGCGATGAACGTGAAGATCCCGACGGCCGAGAGCGAGGGGCGGGACAGCGGCAGGACGATGGTGAAGAAGACCCGCCAGCGTCCGGCGCCGTCGATGTACGCGGCCTCCTCCAGCTCGTGCGGGATCGACTGGAAGAACTTGTAGAGGATGTAGACCATCGCGGCCGGCGCGCACTGCGGCAGGATCATGCCCCAGTAGGTGTCGACCATCCCCATGGACTGGACGGTCGTGAAGAGCGGCACGCCGAGCACGGCGGGCGACACCATCAGGCCCGCCATCACCAGGCCGAGGAGTGCGTTCTTGCCGCGGAACTCGGTGCGCGCGAAGCCGTATCCGGCGAGCGCGCTGACGAGTACGACGATGAAGGTGACGCAGACCGAGACGATGACCGAGTTCACGAACCAGTTGGTGATGTTGCCGCTCTCGAAGAGCGCCTTCCACGCCTGGCCCGTCCACTCCTGCGGCACCCAGTGGGTGGGCACCTCGACGGCCTCGGTCTCCGACTTCAGGGACGTGAACAGGGCCCACAGCAGCGGCGTCATCCACAGGGCGGAGACGGCGACGCCGAGCGCGGTGAGCACGATCTGGCCCGGGGTCCACTTGCTCTTCCTGGACACTGCGGCGGTGGTCATCGCACGCCCTCCTCACGCTTGCGAAGGAGCCACATCCGGCCGAGGGCGACGGCCGCGATGAGCACGAAGAAAATGATGGAGATCGCGGAGGCGTAGCCCACGCGGTAGGCGGTGAAGCCCTCTTCGAGCGTGTACTGGACGAAGGTCCGGGTGCTCTCCTCGGGCCCAGGGCCGAAGTCCTGCATCACCACGGCCTGGTCGAAGACCTGGAGCGAGGCGAGGATCTGCAGCGTGATCACGAGGCCGGTGATGTTGCGCAGCATCGGCAGGGTGATGTGCACCATCCGCTGCCAGGCGCCCGCGCCGTCGAGCTCCGCGGCCTCGTACAGATGCCGCGGGATGTTCTGCAGGGCCGCGAGGAAGAGCAGGAAGCTGAAGCCGACGGTCCACCACAGGGTGGTGATCACGACGGCGAGCAGGGCGGTGGACTTCTGGGTCAGCCAGGGCGTGTCGAGGCCGAAGACGTGGTTGATCATTCCGGTGCCCGGGTTGAACAGCCACTGCCACAGGTTGCCCGCGACCGTGGACGGCAGCAGGAAGGGGGCGAAGAAGCACAGCCGCCACAGCCACTTGGCGCGCTCGATGTGGTGGGCGAGCATCGCGAGCAGGAACGCGAGGACCACGATGCAGGGCACCACGAGCAGGGTGAAGTACGCGCTGTGGCCGAGGGAGTCCCACAGGAGCGGGCTGTCGAGGGCCTCGCGGTAGTTGTCGAGGCCGACGAAGCGTTCGCCCGTGCCGGAGATGTTGGCGTCGGTGAAGCTCAGCCACAGGCCGCGGCCGATCGGGAACAGCACGAAGAGGGCGAACAGGGTCAGGAACGGGGCGACGAACCAGCCGCCGTGCTGAAGACGGCGGGTCAGCCGGGCCCGGAGCGCATCGGTGCCCGCCGCCGGGACGGTCCGTACGGCGGCCGGTGCGACCGCGGTGTCGACGGCGCTCACGCGGCGGACCCTCCCTCGGTCGCGGAACGGCCTTCCATCGGGTTCTTCATGGCGACCAGCTTTTCGAGTACGTCCTTCATGCGGCGGGCCGTGGCATCCGGCTTGGCGGAGCCGACGTTGGAGGAGGCGATGACGGGGCCGATGCGCTGGGCGAGGAGTCCGGTGGATCCCGCGAACCAGGCGGACGGCTCGACCGCCATGTGGTCCATCGCCGAGACGTACTCGGACTGCGGCTCCAGTGACACGTACTTCTTGTCGTCCAGCGTGGGCAGGTAGGCGGGGATGTGGCCGCCGCGCGCCCAGGCCGTGGCGTTCTTGACGACGTACGCGGCCAGTTGGTGCGCTGCCTCGTTCGTGGCGCCGCCGCGCTGCGACTGGTGCGGCAGGACGAAGCAGTGCGACTCCGTGTGCGTTGCGGGTTCGCCGAAGACGGGCGGCAGCGGGGTCGCGCCGTAGTCGAGCTTCGCGCCGCTGAAGACGGGCACCGACCAGTTGCCCTCCCAGGTGAAGGCGGAGCCGTTGACGAAGGACTCGCCGTCGGCGATGCCGATCGCGGTGGAGTAGCCGTCGGTCAGGTGCTGCCGCAGGAACTCCAGGACCTGGGTGGCCTTGTCGGTGTCGAGGGTGACCTCCCGGCCGTCGGCGCTGAGGCAGGTGCCGCCGAGCTGGGTGTAGAAGGAGAGGAAGAACCACCAGGAGAAGTTGGGTTCGTCGGCCTTGATGCCGATGGTGTGGACGGCTCCCTCGACGGCCTTCTTGGCGGCCTTGAGCGCCTTGAACCAGTCCTCGGGCGAGGAGACCTTCGCCAGGTCACCGTCCGAGCCGAGCAGTCCCGCCTTCTCGCACACGTCCCTGCGGTAGAAGCAGAGCTGGGCGTGGATGTCGAGGGGAAGGCCGTAGAGCTTGCCGTCGACCACGGCGCGCTTCCACAGGACGGGGTTGAAGTCCGCCTCGCGCACCCCGTACTCGGCGAGCAGCCGCACGTCCCAGGGGTCGAGCAGCTGTCCGGGAGCGAAGCCGGGGATCCGGCCCAGGTGCATGACGGCGAGGTCGGGGGCGCGGTTCCCGGAGGCCGCCATGGCGAGCTTGGTGTAGTACGGATTGCCCCACTGGAGGGTCGAGTCCTTGACGTCAACCCGGGGGTTCGCGGCGCGGAAGGCGTCAAGCATCGCGATCATGTTGGCGCCGTCGCCACCGGAGAACAGATTCCAGTAGCGGACCCGTACGTCCGCGTCCGACGCCAGCGCGGAGGCGCTGCGATTCGCGGCGGCGAGTCCGAAGCTGCCCGCGACGGCGAGCGCTCCGATGCCGCCGAGCACACCTCGTCGGCTGGGGAGGGGTGGTGACATTGCGGCTCACTTCTGTTCGATATTTCGAATGCTGCTCGCAACTTCGAACGGGACCGTAAGGTCGAACGCCGGGCACGTCAACGGTTCGGACAGAGCCGGGGCCGAAGTCCCAGGAATTTCACGGAAGTTGTTCGACATCACGAACCCCGGCACGCACCTCGGCCACTTCCTGCGCAATGCGTTGACGTGCCGCTCCGCGCTACCTAAGTTGCCGTTCGACCTACTGATCAGCGTTCGACATACCGCACACAGACTGGGGTACGCATGGCACGCAGACGCTGGAGACTCGGGCTCACCCTCGGAGCCCTGCTCGCCGGAACGCTCGCCGCGGGACCCACCGCCGCGGCCGAACCCACCGACTACACCCTCTCCGTCGACCCGGCCCGCACCGGCGCGAAGATCGACGACTCGATGTACGGCGTCTTCTACGAGGACATCAACCGCGCGGCGGACGGCGGCCTCTACGCCGAGCTCGTCCAGAACCGCTCCTTCGAGTACACCACCGCCGACAACTCCTCGTACAAGCCGCTGACCTCGTGGGACACGTCCGGCTCCGCCCAGGTCCTGAACGACGACGGTCGCCTAAACTCCCGCAACCGCAACTACCTCTCCCTGGAGGGCGGTTCGTCCGTCACCAACTCCGGATACAACACCGGCATCGCGGTCACCAAGGGCAAGCGGTACGACTTCTCGGTCTGGGCCCGCAGCGGCGGGGCGGGGAGCGCGCCGCTGACCCTCGGCCTGCGCGACGCCTCCGGCGACCTCGCCCCGGCCCGCCGCGTCACCGCGCGCGGCGGCTGGGCGAAGTACAAGGCCTCGTTCACGGCGGGCCGCACCTCCGCCACCGGCAGGCTCACGGTCGCCTCCGGCACCCCCGTCGCCCTCGACGAGATCTCCCTCTTCCCCCGCGACACCTACAAGGGCCGCGCGAACGGCCTGCGCGCGGACCTCGCCCAGAAGATCGCCGACCTGAAGCCCGGCTTCCTCCGCTTCCCCGGCGGCTGCCTGGTCAACACCGGCTCCCACGAGGCGTACGACGAGCAGTCCGGCTGGCAGCGCAAGCGCTCCTACCAGTGGAAGGACACCATCGGGCCCGTCGAGCAGCGCGCCACGAACGCCAACTTCTGGGGATACAACCAGAGTTACGGCCTGGGGTACTACGAGTACTTCCAGTTCGCCGAGGACACCGGCGCCATGCCGCTGCCCGTGGTGCCCGCCCTGGTCACCGGCTGCGGCCAGAACAAGGCCACCGACGACCCCGCCCTGCTGAAGCGGCACATCCAGGACACCCTGGACCTCATCGAATTCGCCAACGGCCCGGCGACGAGCGAGTGGGGCAAGAAGCGGGCGGCGATGGGCCACCCCAAGCCCTTCGGCCTCACCCACCTGGAAGTCGGCAACGAGGAGAACCTCCCCGAAGAGTTCTTCGCCCGCTTCAAGGAGTTCCGCGCGGCCATCGAGGCGAAGTACCCGGACATCACCGTCATCTCCAACTCGGGCCCCGACGACAGCGGTTCGACCTTCGACAAGGCCTGGCAGCTGAACCGCGACGCGGACGTCGCCATGGTCGACGAGCACTACTACAACAGCCCGCAGTGGTTCCTGGAGAACAACGACCGCTACGACTCCTACGACCGCGAGGGCCCCAAGGTCTTCCTCGGCGAGTACGCGTCGCAGGGCAACAAGTTCTCCAACGCCCTGTCAGAAGCGGCCTTCATGACCGGTCTTGAACGCAACGCCGACGTCGTCAAGCTCGCCTCGTACGCCCCGCTGCTCGCCAACGAGGACTACGTGCAGTGGAAGCCGAACATGATCTGGTACGACAACGACCAGTCATGGGGCTCGGCCAACTACGAGACGCAGAAGCTCTTCATGCGCAACGTCGGCGACGAGGTCGTGCCCTCCACGGCCTCCGGCACCCCCGCCGCGTCCGGTCCCATCACCGGCGCCGTCGGCCTGTCCACCTGGGCGACCAGTGCCGCGTACGACGACGTGAAGGTCACCGGCGGGGACGGCAGAACGCTCCTGACCGACGACTTCTCCGGCGGTGACGGCCAGTGGAGCAAGGCGGCGGACAAGGGCACCTGGGCCGTCCAGGACGGCGCCTATGTCCAGTCCGACGAGGCCGCCGAGAACACCCTGGTCACGGCGGGCGACAAGGGCTGGCAGAACTACGACCTGAACGTGAAGGCCACCAAGAAGGCCGGCAAGGAAGGCTTCATGGTCGCCTTCGGGGTCAAGGACACCGGCAACCACTACTGGTGGAACCTGGGCGGCTGGAACAACACCCGGTCGGCCGTCGAGAAGACCGCCGACGGCGCGAAGCAGACCATGGTCCAGGACACGACGACCGTCGAGACGGGCCGCAGCTACGACCTGCGGGTGGAGGTGCGCGGCCGCCAGGTGACGCTCTTCCTCGACGGCAAGAAGTGGGGCTCCTTCACGGACGACAAGCCCGCCGAGCCGTTCCGCCAGGTCGTCACCCGCGACAAGGCCACCGGGGACCTCATCGCCAAGGTCGTCAACGCCCAGGGCACGGATGCGCGCACCAAGGTGGGCCTGGGCTCGGGCACGAAGGTGGAGCGGAACGCGAAGGTGACCACGCTCGCCGCCGACCCGGCCGCTGAGAACACGAAGGACGCGACGCCGGTCAAGCCGGTGACCTCGACGTTCAGGGGCGTGGCCGACACCTTCTCGTACACCTTCCCGGCGAACTCGATCACGTTCATGAGGATCAAGACGGCGGACTGACTCGCGCGGCAACCTTTCCTGCGCGCGGCGGGGACAAGGGGGTGCCCCCTGTGGGCACCCCCGAGCACCCCCGAGGAAAGGAACGACCGCTGTGAGCAGCAGCACCGGACGCCACCGCAGGACCCGCACGATCACCATCGCCGCAGCCGTCGCCGTGGCGGCGGGCGCGGGAGGCGTCCACCTGGGTCTGGCCCCGGACGACGCGGACGCGGCCGCGGCGAGCAGCACCGTGGTCGTGTCGACCTCCGCGGCGCTCGAGTCCGCGGTGGCGAGCGCGTCGGCGGGGACCACGATCCAGGTCCGCGGCGGCACGTACCACCCGGCCAAGACCCTCAAGTCGACGGCGGACGGCAGCGCGGCCGCGCGCATCACGCTCGCCGCGTACGGCACCGAGAAGGTGAAGATCGACGGTTCGAAGCTCGCCGAGGGCTCCTGGCTCGCCGGGATCTACGGCGACCACTGGACCGTGCAGAATCTCACCTTCCAGAACTCCCCCGCCCAGGGCTTCGTCGCCACCTCGTCCGTGGGTGGCATCTTCAAGAACCTGGTCACCGCCGACAACGGCGACTCCGGGTTCACCCTGCGCGGCGACGGCACGACGGACAACCTGGTGCAGAATCTCGACAGCCACGGCAATTACGACGCCGCCACCCACGGCCAGAACGCCGACGGCCTGGCCGTGAAGTTCGGCTCGGGCACCGGCAACAAGATCACCGGGGCTCGTCTGTTCAACAACGCCGACGACGGCATGGACCTGTGGCAGTACGCGTCCCCCGTCACCGTCGAGCACTCCTGGGCCTTCGGCAACGGCAAGAACCGCTGGAACGACTCCGCCTGGGAGGGCAACGGCAACGGGTTCAAGCTGGGCGGCGGCGGAGCGAGCGCCGCACACCTGGTGAACAACAACGCGGCCTGGGACAACACCCTCCACGGCTTCACCGAGAACTCCAATCCCGGCGCCGCCGGCCTCAACCGCAACACGGCGTACGCGAACAAGGAGACCGGCTTCTACTTCGCCACGGGCAAGGGCCGCCTGGCCCGCAATCTGGCCGTGGCCAACGGCACGGGTACGGCCAAGCTCGGCTCCGGCACGGTCTCGGCCGCCAACAACTGGGACAGCGGCGTGGCGACCCCCGCCTTCAGGTCCACGAACGCGGACACGGTGTACGGCGCCCGCCAGGCGAGCGGGGCGCTCCCCGCGACGACGTTCCTGACGACGGGCAGCACCGCCATCGGCTCGACCATGGACTGAATGCCGACGACATCATGCCTGGTCAACAGGGTGACGGAGGTCTCACCGGGGGGTTCGGTTGGCGGCCGGGTAAGGGGCAGTGACAGGATGAGGTCCATGACCACCAAGGCTTATTTCGACATCACCATCGACGGCCAGCCCGAGGGCCGCATCACGTTCAACCTCTTCGACGACGTCGTGCCGAAGACCGCGGAGAACTTCCGCGCGCTCGCCACCGGCGAGAAGGGCTTCGGTTACGCGGGTTCGAAGTTCCACCGCGTCATTCCGGACTTCATGCTCCAGGGCGGCGACTTCACCGCCGGCAACGGCACGGGTGGCAAGAGCATCTACGGCGCCAAGTTCCCCGACGAGAACTTCCAGCTCAAGCACACCAAGCCGGGCCTGCTCTCGATGGCCAACGCGGGCCCCGACTCGAACGGCTCGCAGTTCTTCATCACCACGATCGTGACGAGCTGGCTCGACGGCAAGCACGTCGTGTTCGGTGAGGTCGCGGACGAGGAGAGCATGGCCCTCGTCAAGAAGATCGAGAGCTTCGGCTCGCAGTCGGGCGCCACCAAGGCCGAGATCGCCATCGCCGCCTCCGGCACCCTCTAGTTCCGGCTGGCACCTGGCACGAGCCCCCGCCGCACCGGCGGGGGCTCACCCATGTCCCGGTCAACGGCCCGGGTCCGGCCATGGGTCGTCTCTACTGGGCGCGGCCGGTCACATAGCGCAGGCCGCCCAGAAGGTGGGCGCGGAAGTCCGGGTCCGCGTAGGCCTCGTCGGCGTGGCCAAGGGCCGTGTAGAACATCGGGCCGCCCTGGTTCTCGTGGCACCACACCAGGGGGTGGTCCGCTCCCATCCCGCCGCCTTCGTACGAGGATTCGTCGGCGGACGCCAGGACCCGCACCGCGCCGCGCGGCGAGGTCCGGAAGTCGTACCACTCGTCGGTGAACTCCCAAGTGGCGGGGAGGTGTTCGGTGGCCGGGTGTGTGCGGTCCTCGACGGTCAGGCGGCCTGGCTGGTAGGCGGGGTGGCGGGCGAAGCGCGCGCCGAGGAGCTCGCCGTAGTACGGCCAGTCGTACTCGGTGCAGGCCGCGGCGTGCACGCCCATGAAGCCACCGCCCGCCGAACGGTGTGCGCGCAGAGCCGCACGCCCCGCAGCGGTGAGGACGTCGCCGCTGGTGGAAAGGAAGACGATCGCCGCGTAGACGGACAGGTCCTGCTCGAAGGCGGCCGGATCCTCGGTCGCGTCGGCGGAGCAGCCGATCCCGGCGGCGAGTTCCCGCAGGGCGGTGACTCCCGCGGGGATCGACGCATGGCGGTAGGCGGTCGTTCGGCTGTAGATCAGCAGGCGGGGGCTCATGGGACCGATCGTAGAGACCAGTGGGTCACGTGCCGGAGGAGTCTTCGCCGGACAGTGGCACGGACGCGGGCGGCGCGGCGGCCGTCGTGGCCCGGTGTGCGTAGGAGAAGACCGCCGCCAGGCACAGTCCGAAGACCGCCAGCGAAAGCAGCGGACTGTCGAGGGAAGCCCACGGCACGTCCCAGCCCGCCCACTTGGGCACCGCGGCCGAGAGGCCGACCAGGGACTCGCCGGTGATGATGCCCGAGCTGAGCAGCACGACGCGGTCGCGGGACGCCTGTGCGGCGCGGTCCGGCGACGACGCCTCACCACTGGAGCCCTCATCGCCGCTGGGACCACCACCGGCCCGCCGTCGCGCCGCCCCCCGCAGCAAGGAGCCGAGCAGACCACCGACGAACAGCGGCACCGAGAGGCTGAACGGCAGATACATCCCGATGGCGATGGGCATGACGAAGAGCCGGAACGAGCTGCCGTACCGCTTGAGCACCGAGTCGGCGACGACGAGCGCGACCCCGACGGCGACACCGGTCCACAGCATCCGCTCCGGGAAGCGGCCCGCGTTGAACACCCCGTCGGCCAGGTGCGCGAAGATGGCCGCCTGCGGCGCCTTCAGGGCGTCGGCGTCCGTGGTGCCGATGCCGTAGCCGCGCTGCAGCAGCACCACGATCGGCGCGACCACGAAGGCGAAGGCGACCACCCCCAGGAGCTGGACGAGCTGCTGTCGTCTCGGTGTCGCCCCCACCATTGCTCCGGTGGCGAGGTGTTGGGCGGTATCGCCCGCAGTCGCCGTCGCCGTGCAGACGAACAGGGAGGTCAGCAGCGCGCACAGGGCAAGGCGTGCGTCGAGGTCGGCTCTGGCCACCACGAACACGAGGGTGAACAGGAAGAAGGCGCTGATGGCCATGCCGGAGATCGGATTGTTGGAGCTGCCCAACTGGCCGACGATGTAGCCGGAGACCGCGGCGAAGGCGACGACGAGCACCAGGATGACGATGGCCGTGGCCAGGGCCAGTGACGGGGAACCCACCGCCCACCAGATGAACCCGAAGGTGGCGAGCGCGGTCAGCGCGATCGCCGTCAGTACGGCTCTCATCGGCAGATCGGTGTCCGTTCGCTCCTGCGCCGCGCCGCGGGCCGGGCGCAGTCCCGCGAAACCGGCCCTGACACCGCGTGCGATCGATGTCCTGGCCTGCACGATCGACCAGCAGCCGCCGACGATCATGGCGCCGATGCCGACGAACCGGATGTCGGAGCTCCAGGTCTGCCGGGCGAGCCCGACCAGTTCCGTGTGCGGCACGCCTGTGGGGTCGGCGACCAGAGGGATGGCGACCAGCCAGGACAGCGCGCCGCCCATCAACATGAGCGAGGCGAAACGCAGTTCCAGAATGAGGCCGACGCCGACCAGCGCCAGGGAGAGGTCGATACCGCCGTAGAAGACCCGGCCGCCGATCCTGACCGCCCCCTCCACCGCGCCGGAGATGACACCGGCGAAGCTCTGCAGTGCCTTGAACACCGCGCCGCCGACGACGGCAAGCAGCGCCGGGCGCAGACTGTTGCGACCCACCGCCCCGGCCCGGGAGACCTTGGCGCAGGCCTCGCTCTCGGGAAAGCGCAGCTCGGGCGAGAGGCGTGTCAGCGAACGCCGCAGCGGGATCACACACAGCACGCCGAACACACCGCCGAGCGCGGCCGCAAGGCTCACCTCCCAGTAGTCGAGGTCCTGGCGGACTCCGCTCAGGACGAGCGCGGGCGCGGTGAAGACCACGCCTACGGCAAGCGCCTCTCCCGAGGAGGCGATGGTCTGGGCGAGGTTGTTCTCCAGGAGGGTCGTTCGGCGTCGTACCATCCGGATGACACCCGTGCAGATGAGAGCGGCGGGAATCGCGGCGGACACGGCCAGGCCGGAGTAGAGGGCCAGATAGGTGATCGCCCCCGTCAGGGTGAGCCCGATGGCGAAGCCGAGAGCGACCGCGGTGAGGGTCAGCTCCGCGGGTCCGCGCGCGCCCCGGTCGGCCCTCACTCGACACGCAGCCGCATCAGGGCGTGCACCGCCTCCGCGTCCCGGTCCAGTTGGGCCGGGTCTTCGTGCACCAGGCGGACCAGCCCCCAGGCAGTGGACAAGTCCTCGGTGACCGGCCAGTCCGCGCCGACCTTGGCGATCATCCGGTCGCCGTCGTACGAAGGCAGCTTCGCGACCTCCGCCGCGCCCTCGTGGCCGAGCACCCGGCCGGGCCGGTCGTTGATCAGGCAGCAGACGCAGTAGTGCCGCTGGAAGCGGTACTCGGGCGGCCGGGTGTATTCGTCGAGGAAGATGCGGACGTTGTCCTGGAAGGTATGGAGACCGGAGCACTTCTGGATCATCAAGGGAGTGCCGGCGCCGGGGAGCCGGTTGTTGACCTCGATGGCCCGGGGCCCGCGGGAGGTCATCTTGAACTCGGTGTCGTTGATGCCGTACCGCACACCGATCGCCGTGTTCGCCGACCGGATATAGGGCAGCACCTCCTGAGCCAAGGGGTCGTCGAGGGGCAGAGACCTGAAGGTGCGGTAGATGCTGGGGTGGCCGTCCCGTTGGATCTTCTCGTAGCGGGCAACCGATACGAGGGCAGCCTCGGGGGTGCCGTCGTGCAGAAGGTTCATGAAGTACTCGTCGCCGTCCAGATACTCCTCGGCCAGCACGGCATCGGACATACGGTCGTAGACATCAGGGGAGTGGAGGATGGTGCGGAACGCCCCGGCCACCTCACGCTCGTCGGTGCAGACATAGACGTGCGAGGCCCCGGCGGAGGCGGGGGGCTTGAGGACGATCGGGTAACCGGCCGCCTCGGCCCAGGAGAGCACGGCGGTGAGGCTCGTGGACTCCATGTGGTCGGCGCAGGCGACTCCGTGGGCTCGCCAGTACTCCTTCATGACCCGCTTGTCCGTACGGGCTCGTATGCTCGATACCGGGTTGCCGATGAGCCCCAGCCCCTCGGCGAACAGGTCAGTGACGTCCAGGGCGGTCTGCGCGCCCGGGACGACTGCGGCAACGGCGCGGTCCTTGAGGAAGGCCAGGGTGTCGGCCACTGATGTGTGGCGATGGATCTCGCTGAAGGTGTCCCCGAGGAACGAGTCGGCGATGTACGGAGTCCGGAACTCCTGGGTCATGACGGCGATCGGCCGCAGCCCCATGGCCGTTGTCTCGGCTCCGTAGGGCACCGCCGCCGACACCGGGTCCACGATGGCGATGGCCTGTCCTGGTACGGGCATGGGCGTTTCCTTTCCTCGGTTCCGGTGGTGGCGGTCAGGAGATGAACTCGAAGTAGCCGTTGGCCGAGAAGTCGAACCCGGCCCGCTTGAACCGCTCTCCCGGCATGGGGAATCCCGCGGCCAGATATTTGTTCAGGAAGAAGTCGCCCTCGGGGGTCTGCATGTCCAGGCCGCCGCCGGTGTTCGGCCTGGTGGCGTCCGGATGCGGGGAGTACGGCCCGGCCGCGGTGGCCATCGCTTCGCGTGCGTACTCGACGAGGGTGTTCTGCATCCCGCTGCCGTCCGGCATCCGCACCTTCGGGCGCAGCCTGACATAGTCCGGCAGGCTGTCCGCGAAGGCCGCCCTGAGCAGCCACTTCTCCTGTCCTTCGCGCATCTTCAGGCTCATCGGCAGGGCGTAGGCGAACTCGAGCAGCGCACGGTCCATGAACGGTACGCGGGTCTCGACCGAGTTGAGCATGCTCGACCGGTCCACCCGTTGAAGGTCCGTGCGGTGCAGATTGCCCACCCGGTAGCGCATCAGGTCCTGCGGATCCGGATGGGTGCGGAAGAGGTCGTATCCGGCCATCACCTCGTCGCTGCCTTCGCCGCACAGTGCGAGCCTGAAGCCGTTCTCCTTGGCCAGCAGGAAGGCGAAGTAGCCGACACAGGTGTCCATTGCGTCGATCGGCTCGAAGAACTCCGCCCCGTACACGATGTCGTCGATGACGTCGATCAGTGCCGCCCGGTCCAGCTGCGCCACCAGGTGCGGGACGTCGAACTCCTTGCAGTACCGCTGAGCGACCTCGACGTCGGCGGCGCCCTCCAGGCCGATGGTGACCGCGGTGACGTCTGGGTGGTACTTCATCGCGGTGTGCAGCACGGCCGCGCTGTCGATGCCCCCGCTGAAGGTCACGGCCACCGGGAGGTCGGTGTCGACCTGTTTGCGCACGGCGGTTTCGAACAGTTCCCGGTAGAGAGCCACTGCTCGACGCTCCGGCAGTGGCTTTCCCGTCGGCTCAGCGAGGCCGTAGTAGCGGGTGGTCCCGGTCTCGGTCACATAGGTGCCCGGCAGCACGGTGCGGATCCGGGTGCCGTGCTCGAGCAGGCACTTCTGCTCGGAGGCGAAGTAGTGCACCCCGTCCTCGACCGCGTAATAGAGCGGCTTGATGCCCACGTGGTCCCTGGCCGCCAGAAAGCGACGGCGCCGACCGTCGTAGAGGACGAAGGCGAACATGCCGTCCAGCCTGGCCACGCACTTTTCGCCCCACTCCAGGTAGGCGTGCAGCACGACTTCGGTGTCCGAACGGGTGCGGAACTCATGGCCGAGAGACCGTAGTTGATCGCGCAGCCGGCCGAAGCCGTACAGCTCGCCGTTGTAGACGAGTTGCACCTGTCCGCTGGGATCGCACTGCGGCTGGCGGCCGTGCGCCCGGTCGACGATCGCCAGGCGATTGGTGCCCAGGGCCACACCCGGACCGCTCCAGCGTTCCGCGAAGTTCTCCGGATCCCCCCGATACCGGATCCGGTCGAGCATCGACACCAGGGCGTCCTCCCGGGCCGCCGTCCGTCCGGCGCTCTCGGTGTCCCGGTGGAGGTCCACGATTGCCGCGATTCCACACACGCTGATCCACTCCTTCCGGCCATGGCCTAGGCGGTGACCGTGCCGCCCAGGCGCCGCAGGTCGTCGAAGAAGCCCGGATAGGTCTGTGCCACGTACTGCGGATCCTTGATGGTCAGTCCCGACCTGCTGCGCAGCGCTATGACGCTCATGGCCATGACGACGGCGTGGTCGTAGTGGCTTTCCACCACGGCGTCGCCGGGTGAGCCCGCGCGCGAACCATGCACGATGAGGGTGTCCCGCTCCTCCTCGGTCGAGATGCCCGCGCGCTGCAGTTCCCGCCGGAAGTCGCTGATGCGGTCGCACTCCTTGTACCGCAGATGCTCGATGTTGTAGAAGCGGCTGGTGCCGTCGGCGTGCGCGACGAGCGCCGCCAGCGGAAGCACCGCGTCGGGTGCCTTCGAGCCGTCGAAGTCGCACGGGCTCAGATCGCCGCCGCCGTGTACCCTCAGGCTGCTCTGTTGCTCGGTCACCGGCACCCCGATCTGAGCCAAGTACCGCAGGACGCCGCTCAGTTCCTCCAGGCCGTTGTGCCGGATCTCGACGCTGGAGTCGACCGCGGCGGCCACGGCGAGCAGGGCCGCGGTGCTCGCCGGGTCACTGCCCACGGTGTAGTGCGCCGGGTGGAAGGCGGTGTCGGCAGGTATGCGGTAGTGCATCAGCTCGTCGTCGGCGTCGACCCGGATGCCCGCGGAACACAGCACCCGTAGCGTCGTATGCACCATGGGCCGGGCCTTCAACTCGTCCTCGACCCGCACTTCGAGCGGTGCGTCCAGGAGCGCGCCGAGGTAGAGCAGACCACTGAGGAACTGTGAGCTGCGGCGCCCGGAGATGCCGACCGCGCCGCCGTGCACGCCCGGGCCGCCCTCCAGGGTGATCGGCAGTCGGCCGTGGTCGCCGTCCAGGGTGCAGCGCACTCCGAGCGTGCGCAGCGCGTCGACCATCTCCTGGTTGGAGCGCCGGCCGAGCGATTCGACGTACGGGGTGATGAAGGTGGTCCGGCGCAGGTGTGCGGTCGCGCCGAGCAGGAGGCGCAGGACGATGCCGGAGTTGCCGGGACAGAGGGTGGTGCCGTCGCGCAGCCGGTCCGGTCCGGTGACGTCGACGGCGCCGGTGTCCGTGCGGCGGATCTGGGCGCCCAGGGCCTCACAACAGTCGATCATTGCCTGGACGTTGAGGCTGTCGGCGAGGTTGTCGATGCGGCTGGTGCCGGGCGCCAGGGTGGCGGCGAGCACCGCACGGGCCGAATAGCTCTTGGACGCCGGCGGTGCGAGGGTGCCCTCGAGCTTGTCCACCGGGTGTATCTGCACTTCCTTGTACTGGAGAAGGTCCACGACGCTGGCTTCCTTCCTTCGTGGCATGTTGTGGTCCGACGGATCAGATCCTGGTGCGGTGTGCGGGGCCGAGCTCGGGCTCACCCCACTCCCAGCGGATGCCGAGAGAGCCGAGCGATCGGAGGTAGCCGGGGTAGCTCGCGTGCAGGTACTCGGCCCCGTCGACCGGCGTCGGCCGCCGCGCGCCGAGCGCTGCCGTGGCCAGACTCATGAAGATGCGGTGGTCGCCGTGGCCGCTGAGCGGGACGCCCCCGGCCGGGCGCTGGGGTCCCGACGTGGTGAAGCCGTCGACGCTGCCCGTGCGGTCGTACGTCGGCGAGATCGCGCACCCCAGTCTGCGGAGCTCGGCGATCATCACCTCGATGCGGCGGCTCTTGTGGTTGTTCACATGTGCCGCGTTGCGCAGGGTCACCCGGGCGTCCACGAACGGGGCGAGCGCGGCGAGCGTGGGCACGACCGTGGGGATGTTGCGTCCGTCGATCTCGACGTGCCGTCCCTCCGGTGCCGTGCACTCGATCCGCAGAGTCTGCTCGACCGGGTCGTGCCGGGCAGCGATGCCGAGGCGGTTCAGCGTGGCCAGGAATTCCGTCTCCGAACTCAGGGCGGAGGGGCAGTAGTCGAGAACGGTGACGGTGCCGCCGCCTCCGGTCAGTACGGCGCACGCCGGGTAGGACAGGGCGGTGAAGTCGGAGGCCAGGTGGTAGAGCCTTGACTGGTATGACCCGGGGTGGACGGTGTAGCTCCCGCCGTCGGCCGTGACGTCGATGCCGTGGTCCCGCATCATCGCGAGGGTGAGGCCGACATATCCGGAGCCAACTGGCCGGGGTCCTGCGCCGTGGATACGGACGGGGCGTTCGGCGAGCGGAGCGATGAGCAGGACCGAGGTCAGGACCTGGGAGCTGTGCAGGGTGTCGACGGTCGTCTCGCCGCCCAGTCCGCTGCCGCCGGACACCCGAACCCGCAGATGGGTGGCGTCACTGAGGTCTTCGATGTCGGCGCCGAGATCCTGCACGAAGCGCAAGTGCTCCAGGACGGGCCGGGCGAGCATGGAGGCGTCGGCTTCGAGCACCGTCTCCTCGCTGAGCAGACATGCAAGCGCCGCTACGGTGCGGAAGTTGAATGCCGAGCCCTCCATCGAGAGCGGCGATGGCGCCTTGTGGCGGGAGAGGGACTTGCCGACCCCGGTGAGGACCAGCCGATGGTCGTCACGCTGCCCGACGCCGAGGCCGAATCCCTGCGCGGCCCGGAGCAGGCTCTCGGCCTCGGACGACCAGGCCGGGTGCACCACGACGCTGGGGGCGTTGGCCAGGAGGCTGAACAGGATCGCGCGCTGCATGTGGGGCTTGGAGTACGGCACCCGGACCTCGCCTGCGGGGGCGGATCGCGGGGGGTGGATGCGGATCTCTGTCATGTCGCGTCCGAGCCGATGGCGGTCGCGGTTATCTCGACGAGCAACTCCGGCCGTACGAGCGTGGCCTGGACTGTGGTGTTCACCGGCGTGCTGACGCCGAATGAGTCCTTGAAGGCCCGGGAGTAGTCGTCGAAGTACTTGAAATCGGCCAGATGGGTCACTGTGCTGACCACGTCCTCAAGATCCGAGCCCAGCTCGCGCAGGGCACGCTGAATCTTGCGGATGATGAAAAGCGTCTGCTCGTAGGCGTCGTCGCCCTGGGGTTCGCCCGTGCCGTCCGCGGCGACGGTGCCGGCGATGAAGATCTGGTCTCCGTGGCGCACGCCTCGTGCGTAGCCCATCTGCGTCTCCCAGATTGACTCGCTGAAGACCTCTTTCCTGCCGAAGGGAGTGGGAAAGGGATCAGCAGTGCCTCGGTGTTGGGTCACGGTTCCTCCTGGACTCGTCGCCATTGATGTGCCGCAGCAGCGCACGCCAGCAGAATGAAGCCACTCCGGCAGGGGGTGCGCCCGAGGTCGGACGCTTCCGGACCGTCCCGGACGCGGGGAGATCCTGCCGGACGCCATCGCCCCCACCACGGCAGGACCGCCAAGGCCCCGCAGCGGCCGCTACGTTCGCCGCCTCCCGCCCCGCCAGTTGAGCGCACCCTCATCCGCGTACGTATGTACGGGAGACACCACCTTCACCATCCGGAGCTCTCCCATGGCAGACGCGGGCAACGTCACCGCCCTCTTCCGCGCGTCGACCGCGCACAGCCCCTCGTACTCCGCACTGAACAGGGCGGCGACGGACGGCGGTCGGCCGCTCGTCGACTTCTGCATCCCGTGCAATCCCTACTTCCCGACGACCGAGATGTACGAGGAGCTCGGCGGGCGGCTGCGGGACATCCTCACCTACTACCCGAGCGGCGCCGACACCATCGCGGCCGAGCTCAGTGCCGTGCTCGGGCTCAATCCGCAGACCGTCGTGATGGGCAACGGATCGACCGAACTCATCACCTGGATCGACCACTTGCTGGTGCGCGACGCGCTCGCCGTGCCCGTGCCGACCTTCGGGAGGTGGACCGACCAGTCGATGGAGACCGGCAAGCGGGTGGACATGTACCTGCTTCCGGAGGCCGACGGCTTCGTGCTCGATCCGGCGGCCTACGTCGACTTCGTGCGCGCCCGCGGCTCCCGCACCGCGGTCATCTGCAACCCCAACAACCCGGACGGAGGCCTGCTTCCGCGCCGCTCCGTGCTCGCGCTGCTCGACGCGCTGCAGGATCTCGACCTGGTCGTCGTCGACGAGTCGTTCCTCGAGTTCGCCGACGCGGGACCGGAGTCGAGCGTCGCCGACGAGGCGGTGCTTCGCCCCAATGTCATCGTGCTGCGCAGCCTCGGCAAGAACTTCGGGCTGCACGGCGTGCGCTTCGGCTATCTCGTCGCCAATCCGGGCCTGGCGGGACGGGTGCGGGCCGCGCTGCCGAAGTGGAACCTCAACTCCTTCGCGGAGACGGTGGTGTTCATGCTGAAGCAGCACCGCCACGCCTATGACCTGAGTCTGCGTCAGGTGCGTCGCGACCGCCAGGAGATGATCTGGCACCTCGGCCGGCTTCCCGGACTCACCAGCTATCCCTCGCAGGGCAACTTCGTGTACGTGCGGCTGCCGGACGGCGTCGACGGAGCGGTCCTGCGGGACCGGCTGCTCGCGGAGCACGGCATCCTGGTGCGCGAGTGCGGCAACAAGATCGGCAGCTCCAGCCGCTTCCTGCGCCTGGTCGTGCGTCCGCCGGTCGACGTGGAGCACCTGGTGATCGGTCTCGAAAAGGTGCTGTACGCGACCGGGGACGCCGGACTCCTGCCGGTCCCCTACGGCTCGGGGAACCCCGCGGTGGACCGCCTGGTGATGCGGGCCTGAGTCAGGTCACCGGTGCGCGAAGCCGCTCATCGCCTCCGTGGGCACGCCGTCGTAGTCGAAGAGCGCCTGGTTCTCCCAGGCGTTGCCCGTCGAGGGGTCCGTCGGGTCCCAGCCGTTGCCGTCGACGGCGGTCCAGGTGGCGTCCCACCAGAAGACGCCGAGCCCACGGCCGGACGGGACCGCCTCGACGACGCTCTGGATGTCGCGGAACCAGGCCGCCTGGCCCGCCTCGGTCGCGGGGTAGCCACCGACGAGTTCGTCGGCCTTGTCGATGACGTTCTCCCAGTCGTCGTCGCTGTCCAGGCGGAAGGGGTAGGCGGTCTCGGCGACGTAGAGCGGCTTGGCGTAGCGCGCCGCGAGGTCGTCCATGTTGGCCTGGAGGTCACTGAGCGCGCCGTGCCAGTAGCCGTAGAAGGACAGGCCGATGACGTCGAAGGGCACGTTGCGGGAGACCGCGTTGTCGAACCACGTGCGGTACAGGGCGTTGTCGCCGCCGTTGGCGAGGTGGAGGGCGACGAGCGTGCTCGACGAGACGGCCTTCGCGGCCGTGGCCCCCGCCGTCAAGAGACCTGCCAGCTGTGCCCAGTTGGAGGTCGAACCCGTCGGCCACAGCATTCCTCCGTTCAGCTCGTTGCCGATCTGCACCATGTCGGCCGTCGTGCCCTGCGCCTCGAGGGCGCTGAGGACGTCGTACGTGTGGTCGTGGACGTCTGTCTTCAGCTGGGCGTAGGAGTGTCCCGACCAGGCCGACGGGATGGTCTGGGCGCCGGGGTCGGTCCAGGTGTCGGAGTAGTGGAAGTCGACGAGGAGCTTCATGCCCCGCGCCTTGACGCGCTTGGCCACGGCGAGCACCTGGGCCTTGTCGCAGTAGCCGTCGGCCGGGTCGACCCATACGCGCAGGCGGGCGTAGTTCATCCCGGCGGACTTGAGCACGGCGAGCGCGTCAGCCGTGGCGCCCGATCCGGTGCGGTAGACGCCGCCGAAGTCCTCGCTCTTCTTGAGTGAGGAGATGTCAGCACCCTTGACGGGCAGGCTGGTTGAGCCCGGCGTGAGCGTGATGTCGTCGAAGTTCGCCCAGTTCCCCGCGTTCGCGTCGGAGTACAGGCGAACGGTGCACGCGTTGCCGGTCACCCTGACGGAGGTGACGAGGCGGATCCAGGTGCCGTTCGGGGTGGGCGGCAGGTCGGTGCGCTGTTCGGCGGAGCCGCTCTTGAGGGCCAGGTACGCGGAGTTCTGCCCGCCGCTGGAGCGGACCCAGGCGGTGAGCGTGTACGTCCCGTCGGCGAGGCCGGTGAGGTACTGGTACGTCTCGACCTTGTACGCCGACGCCGACCAGTGCGCAAGGCGCAGGCTGCCGCTGCGGCCGCCCGCCTCCGTGAAGGAGGCGCCGGTGCTGCCGTAGGTGCTCCAGCCGGTGGTGCCGCTCTCGAATCCCCCGTTGGTGAGGGTGGACGCGGCGCTCGCGGACCGGGCGGGCAGGGCCATGACGGCGGCGCCTCCGAGGGCGGCCGCCAGGACGGCTCTGCGGGTGGCGCGTGATCCGCGTACGTCGCACCAACCGGGTGTTGTTCCGTTTCCGTGCATCGTCGATGTCCCTTCGACTTCGCGGTACTTGGGGTGGGGATGGGGGACGGTGGCGCCGCGCTGGAAGACCTCCGCGCTCGAAGGTCTCCGCGCGACGCCACCGGGCCGGGTGGGGTCCCCCACGGACCCGCCCGGCGTCTGGGGGACGGGTCAGCCGTCGAGGCGGACGACCCGTACGGCGCCCGCGGGCACCGCGAGGCGGCCCGCGGCGCGCTCGCCGGTGAGGAGTTCGGTGCCATGGGCGTCGAGCGGCACCTTGGCCTCGGACTCGGTGTGGTTGATCGCGAAGACGTAGGTGCCGCTGCCGCCCCGCCGGGTCACCACCTCGACGTCACGCGGGAGTTCGGGCCGCTCGGTGACGCCCGCGTCGGCGCAGGCGTCGGCGAGCAGGGCGTCGAGATCGCGGGCGGTCAGGCGCGTGGAGACGTACCAGGCGGTGCCGTCGCCGATGCGGTGCCGGGTGACGGCGGGGCGCCCCGCCGTCAGGCCGTCCGCGTACGTCCACACGGTCTCGGCGCCGCGCGGCACGACGAACTCCGTCCACACGTCGCCGGTGAGTTCGGTGCCGCCGGGTCCCGTGATGCGCACCGACCGGCCGTCGAGCAGCGGTGAGAACTCCTCGACGGTCAGGCCGAGCACGTCGCGCAGGGCGCCGGGGCAGGGGCCGGGGTGCACGGCGTCGTGCTCGTCGACGATGCCGGAGAAGTAGGAGACGAGGAGGGTGCCGCCCTGCGCCACATACTCCTTGAGGTTGAGCGCGGCGGCCTCCGTGGCCAGATACAGCGCGGGCACCACCACCAGGGGATACGCCGACAGGTCGGCCTCGGGGTGGGCGAAGTCGACGGTGAGGTGGCGGTCGTAGAGGGCCTCGTAGAACGTGTCGGCGCGCTCCCGTGCGTCGTGGTCCTCGCTGGGCCGCCACTGCAGGGACTGCGCCCACCAGGAGTGCCAGTCCCACAGCATCGCCACGTCGGCGACGGTCCGCGTGCTCTTCAGGGACGCCAGTTCACCTACTGACGCGCCCAGTTCGACGACCTCGCGCCAGACCCGGGAGTCCGTTCCCGCGTGCGGAAGCATCGCCGAGTGGAACTTCTCCGCGCCGCGCCGCGACTGCCGCCACTGGAAGAACAAGGCGCCCTCGGAGCCGCGCGCGACGTGGGCCAGGGAGTTGCGGGCCATCTGCCCCGGCGCCTTCGCGGGGTTGCGGGGCTGCCAGTTGACGCCGGACGTGGAGTGTTCCAGGAGCAGCCAGGGGGCGCCGCCCGCGACCGAGCGGGTGAGGTCGGCGGCCATGGCGAGGTTGACGTGGGTGCGGCGGCCGTCGGTGATCAGGTAGTGGTCGTTGGTGACGAGGTCGACCTCGCGGCCCCAGGCCCAGTAGTCCAGGGAGTCGCACTGGCTCAGGGCGGTCATGAAGTTGGTGGTGACGGGGGTGCCGGGGGCGAGGCGGTGCAGGATGTCGCGTTCGCGCACGAAGTTCTCGCGCAGGGTGGCGTCGGCGAACCTGCGGTAGTCCAGGGCCTGGGCCGGGTTGCCGACGGTGGGCGTGACGCGCGGCGGTTCGATCTCCTCGAAGGAGCCGTAGCGCTGCCCCCAGAAGGCCGTGCCCCACGCCTCGTTGACCGCATCCACGCTTCCGTACGCCGCCCGGAGCCAGACCCGGAAGTGTGCGGCGCAGGACTCGCAGTAGCAGGCGGAGACCGGCACCCCGTACTCGTTGTGGACGTGCCACATCGCGAGCGCGGGGTGCTCGGCGTACCGGCGGGCCAGCTGCTCGGTGATGGCGGCGGACGCCTCGCGGTAGGCGGTGTTGCTGTGGCAGATGGCGCCGCGTGAGCCGAACTCGTAGCGCACGCCCTCGGCGGTGACGGGCAGGGCGTCGGGGTGCGCGCGGTAGAACCAGGCGGGCGGCGCGACCGTCGGGGTGCCGAGGTCGGCGCGGATGCCGTTCTCGTGCAGGAGGTCCATGACCCGGTCGAGCCAGCCGAAGTCGTGGGTGCCGGGGGACGGTTCGAGCAGGGCCCAGGAGAAGATCCCGACGCTCACCATCGTGACGCCGGCCTCGCGCATCAGCGCCATGTCCTCGCGCCAGACGGTTTCCGGCCACTGCTCGGGGTTGTAGTCCCCACCGAAGGCGAGCCCGGTCAGGCCCGTGGGGGTGGTCTCCGGCATGGATCTCTCCCGAGTCATCGATCAGTTGGGTCCATCAAATGGGAACGTGCACACACACTTTCACGGTTCTGAGTTCAACATAACCGCACAGCAACAACCATTGACAAGTGTCCTGGATGTTTCTCTACTGTGAACGCTCACAGATGCGTGGCAGGCCGCTCGACACAGCAGGCACAGCCACCCGGTAAGGGGAGACCATCCATGCCGTTCACGAAGCACCGCCGCTTCTACGCCACTTCGCTCACCCTCGCCCTCGGCGCCGCCGCCCTCACCGCCTGCGGCTCGACGGACGACGGGAGCAAGGGGGAATCGGGCCCCGCCTCCCTGACGTACTGGGCCTGGACGCCCGGCATGGACAAGGTCGTCGACCTCTGGAACAAGGGCCCCGGCAAGAAGGAACAGATCGACGTCACGGTCAAGAAGCAGGCCTCCGGCGACACTCTGGTCACCAAGATCCTCACCGCCCACAAGGCCAAGAAGGCCCCCGACCTGGTCCAGGCCGAGTACCAGGCGCTGCCGACCCTCGTCAGCAACGACGCGCTCGCCGACATATCCGGTGAAGTGGGCGCGGTGAAGGGCGAGTTCCCCGAGGGCGTCTGGCAGCAGACGACACTGGGCTCGGACGCGGTGTACGCGGTGCCCCAGGACTCGGGGCCGATGATGTTCTACTACCGCGCGGACCTCTTCAAGAAGTACGACCTCAAGGTCCCCGCCACGTGGGACGAGTTCGCCGAGACGGCCCGAGCGCTGAAGAAGAAGGCGCCGGACAAGGACCTCACCACGTTCTCCGCGAACGACTCCGGGCTCTTCGCGGGCCTCGCCCAGCAGGCGGGCGCCAAGTGGTGGACCACCAAGGGCGAGAAGTGGAAGGTCGGCATCGACGACGGCGCCACGCGCAAGGTCGCCGACTTCTGGGGCGGCCTCGTCAAGGAGGGCGCCGTCGACAACCAGCCGATGTACACCCCCGCCTGGAACAAGGCCCTGAACACCGGCAAGCAGATCGCCTGGGTCAGCGCCGTGTGGGCGCCCGGCACCCTCACCACCGCCGCGCCCGACACCAAGGGCAAGTGGGCCATGGCGCCGCTTCCGCAGTGGACCAAGGGCGCGAACACCACGGGGAGTTGGGGCGGATCCTCGACCGCCGTCACCACCGACAGCGGGCACAAGGAGGCCGCCGCCAAGTTCGCGGCCTGGCTGAACACCGACCCGAAGGCACTCGACGCGCTCGCGAAGGAAGGCGGCATCTATCCCGCCGCCACCGCGGCCCAGACCAGCGGCGCCTTCACCGAGCCCCCTGCCTTCTTCGCCGGCCAGAAGGACTTCTACCCCCAGGCCGCGAAGATCGCGAAGACCGCGGCTCCCGGCGCCTGGGGCCCGAACGTGAACGTCGCGTACACCTCGTTCAAGGACGCCTTCGGCTCGGCCGCCAAGAACAAGTCCGACTTCGGCGGCGCCCTGAACACCATGCAGGACACGACCGTCGCCGACCTGAAGAAGCAGGGCTTCGGAGTCGCGCCGTGACCTCCGCACGCCCCCGCCCCCGCCGCCGCACGTCCCACGGGGTCAAGAGCGCTCCGTACGCCTTCCTGCTCCCCGCCACGCTGCTCTTCGCCCTCTTCTTCGCGCTGCCCATCGGCTACGCGCTCTGGCTCAGCCTCCACAAGGTCGAGGTGAAGGGCCTGGGCCTCGGCAAGGACGCCCGGCGCGAGGTGTGGGCCGGGATCGGCAACTACACCGACGCGCTCACCGACTCCGAGCTCCTGCACGGCGCGCTGCGCGTGCTCGGGTACGGCGCCATCGTCATCCCGGTGATGCTCGGCCTCGCCCTGCTCTTCGCGCTGCTCCTGGACACCGAGCGGGTGCGCCTCACTCCTTTCACACGCCTCGCGATCTTCCTGCCGTACGCCGTGCCCGGGGTCATCGCCGCGCTCCTGTGGGGGTTCCTCTACCTCCAGGACGTCAGCCCCTTCTTCTACGTCCTCGACGCACTGGGCCTGCCGCAGCCCGATCTGCTCGACGGCGGCCCCCTCTATCTCGCGCTCTCGAACATCGCGGTCTGGGGCGGCACCGGCTTCAACATGATCGTCATCTACACCTCGCTGCGGGCCATCCCGGCCGAGGTCCACGAGGCAGCGAAGCTGGACGGCTGCTCGCAGCTGCAGATCGCGCTGCGGATCAAGATCCCGATGGTGGCGCCCTCGCTGGTGCTCACCTTCTTCTTCTCGATCATCGCGACGCTCCAGGTGTTCAGCGAGCCCACCACGCTCAAGCCGCTCACCAACTCCGTCTCCACCACCTGGAGTCCGCTGATGAAGGTGTACCAGGACGCCTTCGGCAAGGGTGACATCAACTCCGCCGCCGCCACCGCCGTGATCATCGCCGTCGCCACGCTCGTCCTGTCCTTCGGGTTCCTGCGCGCCGCGAACTCCCGTACGAAGAAGGAGGCGGCCCGATGAGTTCGCCGAGTTCGCTCGCCGTCCGCGAGACCCGGCCCGCCGCGGGCACCACCCCCGGCACCGCACAGGGCCCGCCCCCGCCCCGCCGGTTCGCCGTCCTTCCGACCGCCGTCCTCGCGCTCGGCGCCCTGTACTGCCTGCTGCCCGTGCTCTGGGTGGTGATCGCCTCCACCAAGTCGGGCCGCGAGCTGTTCTCCACGTTCACGTTCTGGCCCGGCAGCGGCTTCGCCGACAACGTCACGGACCTGTCCGCCTACCGCGACGGCATCTACTGGCAGTGGATGGGCAACTCCGCCCTCTACGCGGGCCTGGGCGCGCTCCTGTCCACGGCCGTCTCCGCGGTCAGCGGCTACGCGCTCGCGATCTACCGCTTCCGCGGCCGCGAGACCGTCTTCAACATCCTCATGGCGGGCGTCCTGATGCCGCCGGTGATCCTGGCCGTGCCGCAGTACCTCCTGCTCGCGAAGGCCGACCTCACCGATTCGTACGCATCGGTCCTGATGCCCCTGATCCTCTCCCCCTACGGCGTGTACCTCGCCCGGATCTACGCCGCTTCGGCCGTGCCCGGCGATGTCGTGGAGGCCGGGCGGATGGACGGCGCGAGCGAGTGGCGGATCTTCACGCGGATCGCGCTGCCGATGATGGTGCCGGGCCTCGTGACGGTGTTCCTCTTCCAGTTCGTGGCGGTGTGGAACAACTTCCTGCTCCCCTACATCATGCTCAGCGACGACGAGAAGTTCCCCATCACGCTGGGTCTGTTCACGCTCCTGGAACAGGGCTCCAACACCCCCGCGCTCTACACCCTGGTGATCACCGGGGCCCTTCTGGCCGTCGTACCGCTCATCGCCCTCTTCCTGGTCATCCAGCGCTTCTGGAGCCTCGACCTGCTGTCCGGAGCCGTAAAGTCGTGACCATGAACGCAACGGGGGGCAGGCGCAGGCCGCCGACGATCCACGACGTGGCCCGCGAGGCCGGCGTCTCGCGCGGCACGGTGTCCCGCGTCCTCAACGGCGGGCACTATGTGAGCCCTTCCGCCCAGGAAGCCGTCAACGCGGCCATCCGCAAGACCGGTTATGTCGTCAACCGGCACGCCCGCTCGCTGATCACCGGGCGCTCCGACTCGGTGGGCTTCCTGCTCACCGAACCGCAGGAGCGCTTCTTCGAGGACCCCAACTTCAACGTCCTGCTGCGGGGTTGCACCCAGGCGCTCGCCGCGCACGACATCCCGCTGCTCCTGATGCTGGCCGGAACCCCGGACGAGCGGCGCCGCATCATGCGCTACATCACCGCGGGCCACGTCGACGGGGTGCTCCTGGTCTCCAGCCACTCCGGTGACCCCGTCGCGGACGAGCTGCGGGAGGCCGGGGTGCCGCTCGTGGCGTGCGGGAAGCCGATCGGGCAGGCCTCCAAGGTGAGCTATGTCGCCGCGGACGACCGGGACGGCGCACGCGACATGGTGCGCCATCTCCTCTCCCTCGGGCGGCGCCGTATCGGCACGGTGACCGGGCCCCTCGACACCCCCGGCGGCGTGGACCGGCTCGCGGGCTACCGGGAGATCCTCACCGAGGAGGGCATCGCGGTCGACGAGCGGCTCATCACGTCCGGCGACTACAGCCGGGCGGGCGGTGAGGCCGCCGCGACCCGGTTGCTCGCCCAAGCCCCTGATCTGGACGCCGTGTTCGTCGCATCCGACCTCATGGCGCAGGGCGTCCTCACCGCTCTGGACCGCGCGGACCGCCGCGTCCCGCAGGACATCGCGGTCGGCGGCTTCGACGACTCGCCCGCCGCCCTGACCGCCCGCCCGGAGCTGACGACGGTCCGCCAGCCCTGGGACCGCATCAGCGCCGAGATGGTGCGGGTGCTGCTGGCCCAGATAGGCGGCGAGGACCCGGCCGCGGTCATCCTGCCGACCGAGCTCGTGATCCGCGGCTCTGCCTGACGTACAAGGAGGAGGCCGCGGGGTGGGCTTCTCCCCCCACGGCCGTGAGGGAAGGACCCGAACATGACTGACGCCTTGGCCACCGGCCGGGACGGCGCCGTGACCAACTGGGCCGGGAACATCACCTTCTCGGCCCGTGAGCTGCACCGGCCCGCGTCGCAGGCCGCCCTGCGGGCCCTCGTCGCGGGCAGCCGCCAGGTGCGGGTGCTCGGCAGCGGCCACTCGTTCAACCGGATCGCCGACGTGGACGGCGACGGAGCGGACACCGTCCTGCTCTCGCTCGCCGCCCTTGAGCCGTCCGTCGACGTGGACACCACGGCGCGCACCGTGCGCGTGTCAGGTGGCGTGCGGTACGCCGAGCTCGCCCGGCACGTCGCCTCACACGGGCTCGCCCTGCCGAACATGGCCTCGCTGCCGCACATTTCGGTGGCCGGTTCGGTCGCCACCGGGACGCACGGCTCGGGCAACGGCAACCGGTCGCTCGCGGAGGCCGTACGCGCGGTGGAGCTGATGACCGCCGACGGGGAGACGCGCGTACTGAGCCGGGGCGACGACGGTTTCGACGGCGCGGTGGTCTCGCTCGGCGCGCTCGGCGTGGTCCTCGCCCTCACCCTCGACCTGGAGCCGGACTTCGCGGTGAGCCAGCACGTCTTCGGGGAACTTCCCCTGGCGGGGCTCGACTTCGGTGCGGTGTCGTCGGCGGCGTACAGCGTGAGTCTGTTCACGGACTGGCGCGGGCCGCGCTTCAACCAGGTGTGGCTGAAGCAGCGCGGCGATGCCGCCGCCGGTTTCCCCTGGGCGGCGCCCGTGAGCGAGCCGCGCCATCCGGTGCCGGGCATGCCCGCCGTCAACTGCACCGAGCAGCTGGGCGTGCCGGGGCCGTGGCACGAGCGACTCCCGCATTTCCGGGCCGAGTTCACGCCGAGCAGCGGGGCCGAGCTCCAGTCGGAGTATCTGCTGCCGCGCGAGCACGCCATCGCCGCGCTGCACGCCCTGGATGACCTCAGGGGCGAGGTGGCGCCGGTCCTCCAGGTCTGCGAGGTGCGCACGGTCGCCGCCGACACCCAGTGGCTCAGCCCGGCACACGGCCGGGACACCGTGGCGTTCCACTTCACCTGGGTGCCGGACGCGGTGTCCGTCCTGCCGGTGGTCGCGCTCGTCGAGGAGCGCCTGGCGCCGTTCGCGCCCCGGCCGCACTGGGGCAAGGTCTTCGCCGCCGATCCCGCCGAGCTGGGCAACCGCTATCCGCACGCGGCAGACTTCGCGACGCTCGCCCAACGCCTCGACCCGCAAGGCAAGTTCCGCAATGCCTTCGTGCGCTCTTTCGTGCGTCCCCTTCTCCGGTAACCCGGCTGCGTGAGAGCCACGGCCACTCCGGGCCATCCTCGGAGTTCCGGCGTAGAATTGCAGCAAACCGGTCAATTCGACCAGCAGTGGCAGAGCGCCCCGCCCGCAGCTTCCTGGCCGAAGGATGGGGAGCGAAATGACCGCGCAGACACATGACCTCGACCCGGTGCGACAGGAGCGGTTCGCGGAGCGGATGGTCGAGGTGCTCAATGACTCCTGCCTGGGATACCTGTGCAGCCTCGGGCACCGGACGAGGCTGTTCGACGTGCTGTCCGGCCTGCCTCCGGCCACCAGCGAGCGGATCGCCGAGGCCGCGGGCCTGGATGAGCGCTACGTACGGGAGTGGCTAGGCGGGATGACCGTGGGCGGCTTCGTCGAGTACGCCCCGGAAGACGGCACGTACCGACTGCCGCCCGAGCATGCCGCCTCCCTCGTCCGGGCCGCCGGCCCCGACAACATGGCCTCCTTCCTCCAGGACCTCGCCCTCTTGGGCATCGTCGAGGATCAGGTCCTCGAGTCGTTCCACCAGGGCGGCGGCGTGCCGTACTCGTCCTACCCCCGTTTCCAGGAGCTCCAGGCCGAGGAGACCGCGAGGGTGTACGACGCCGCTCTTGTGGAGGCCATCGTTCCGGTGGCGCCCGGCCTGCCGGAGCGGCTGCGTGAAGGCATCGACGCGCTGGACGTCGGTACGGGGCAGGGGCATGCGGTGATCCTCCTGGCCGAGGCGTTTCCCGCCAGCCGCTTCCGGGGCGTGGACATGTCCGAGACCGGCATCGCGGCGGCTCGCGCCGAGGCTGCGCGGCGCGGTCTTGCGAACGTCCGGTTCGACGTGGCGGACTCGGCCGAGCTGACCGGCTCGTACGACTTGATCACTGCCTTCGACGTGATCCATGACCTGGCCCGACCGGCGCGCACTCTGTCGGCGATCGCCGACGCCCTGCGCGACGACGGTGTGTTCCTGATGGGGGACATCGCCGCGTCGAGCAAGCTGGAGGAGAACCTCGACCATCCGCTGGGCCCCGCCCTTTACACCTTCTCGGTCTTCTACTGCATGACCGTCTCCCTCGGCGAGGGCGGCGCCGGCCTCGGCACGGTGTGGGGCAGGCAGACCGCCCTGCGCATGCTGGCCGAGGCCGGATTCGGCGACGTCGACGTCCGCCAGGTGGAGGGCGACATCCTCAACGTCTACTACGTGGCACGACCGGGGCACTGACGGGGCTTACGCCCCTCCGGCGGCATCGGCGACGGGAACGCCGAAGTCCGGTGTTCCGTCGGCCTTCCAGCCGAGCCTCTGGATGCGGGTGTGGCGGTTGGGATCGTGCAGGGGGTCGCCGACGATGTCCTTGTACTGGCGGGCGTGGTAGACGAGGACGTCGGTGCGGCCGTCCTCGGCGACGGTGAAGCAGTTGTGGCCCGGACCGTACTGCTTGGTCGTGTCGTTGCTGGTGAAGACGGGGGTCGGCGACTTGGCCCAGGAGGCGGGGTCCATGAGGTCGCTGCGGGTGTCGGCGGTGAGCAGCCCGATGCAGTAGTTGAAGTCGGTCGCGGACGCCGAGTACGAGAGGAAGACGCGGCCGCCCCGCTGGATGACGGAGGGCCCTTCGTTCACCTTGAAGCCGACGCACTCCCAGTCGTACTCGGGTGTGGTCAGGCGTATCTGAGGGCCCGTCAGTGTCCAGGGGTTCGCCATCCGCGACAGGAAGACTCCGGTGTTGTTGTCCATGCCGGGCTCGTACTGCGCCCAGGCCAGGTAGCGGCTGCCCCGGTGCGTGAAGGTGGTGGCGTCGAGCGAGAAGGTGTCCCAGGCCGTGGTGAGCTGCCCCTTCTCGGTCCAACTCCCCTTGAAGGGATTGGCGTTGGTGTTCTCCAGGACCCAGATGCGGATCTTCCACACGTCGTCGGCCGGGGCCGCGGCGAAGTAGATGTACCACTTGCCGTTGATGTGGTGGAGTTCCGGCGCCCAGATGTGCGAGGCCATGTCGCCGCTCGTGTGCCGCCGCCAGATGACGGACTCGTCCGCCCGTGTCAGGCCCCGCAGGGTGCGGGAGCGGCGCAGGATGATGCGGTCGTACTCGGGAGAGGTCGCCGTGAAGTAGTAGTGGCCGTCGGTGTGGCGGCGGATGTGCGGGTCGGCGCGCTGCTCGACGAGCGGGTTGCGGTAGGCGGCGGCCGCCCGGGACGCGGCGTGGGCGGGCGCCTGGGCGATGACCGGCGCGGCGGCGATGGCGGCGCCTGCGGCCAGCGTTCCTCTCAACAGGTTTCTGCGGCTGGGTACTTCGCTGTGACTCATGCGGCTCCCTGGTGGGCGGGGTGGGACCGGGTTACGGGACGGACTTCTCGGCGGCGGACGGCGCCTCGGGACGCGGTGCGGCCGAGGGTGCGGACGTCGCGCTCGGTGCGGACGTCGCGGTCTGCGGAGGCGGTGTGCTCAGCGCGCGCCTCAGCAGGGGGACGGCGAGCAGGCCGAGCACGGCCACCGCGAGCAGGAACAGCAGGCCGGTCAGGGCGCTGCCGGTGGAGTCGACGACCGCCGCGATGCCGAGCGGGCCGAAGCCGCCGCCGAGATTGCCGACCGCGTTGACCGCGGCGATGCCCGCGGCCGCCGCGGCGCCCGTCAGGAAGCGCGGGATCAGCGCCCAGAAGGCGGGCTGCGCCGCGTATCCGCCGACAGCCGCGGCACACAGGCCGAGCATCTGCACGACGGGGGACCCGAAGAGCGCGGTGACGGTGAACCCGGCGACGGTCAGGCCGAGCATCGCCGCGGTCCACAGGTAGGGGGTGTCGCGGCGGGCCACCAGGCGGGGCACGACGACCAGTCCGGCGGCGACACACACGTACGGGATGGCGGAGACGAATCCGACCTCGGTGCTCGTCAGGTCGCCGAAGCCGTCGATGATCGTGGGCAGCCAGAAGGAGAGGCCGTAGGTGGACAGGGGGAAGGCGAGGAAGAACACGGCCGCCGTCAGGACGCGGCGGTCGCGCAGGACCGCGAGCGCGTGCTGCGGCTGCTGACCCGCTTCCGCCCGGTCGGCGGCCAGGGCATCGGTGAGCCACTGGCGTTCGTCGGCGGCGAGCCAGCGCGCCTTCTCCGGTCCCGCGGGCAGCCGGGCGAGGACGACCGGGGCGACCAGCACGGCCGGGATGCCGGTGGCCAGGAACACCCACTGCCAGCCGGTCAGGCCCCAGGTCCCGTCGAGGTCCATCAGGACACCCATCAGCGGGTTGCCGACGATGAAGGAGACCGGCGCGGCGAGCATGAACGCACCGATGGCGCGGCCCCGGTGGCTGCCGGGGAACCAGCGGGAGAGGTAGTAGAGCACTCCGGGGAAGAACCCGGCCTCGGCGGCGCCGAGCGCGAAGCGGGCCAGGTAGAACTGCCAGGTGCTGTGCACGAGCGTCGTGGCGATGGTGACCAGGCCCCAGGTCAGCAGGATCCGCGCGATCCAGCGGTGCGCGCCGACGCGGTGCAGCATCAGGTTGCTCGGCACTTCGAAGAGGGCGTACGCGGTGAAGAAGAAGACCTGGCCGAGGGTGAACGCCGTGGCGCTGACGCCCAGTTCCGCCTGGAGCTCAAGTTTCGCGAAGCCGACGTTCGAGCGGTCGATGTAGGCGATCACATACAACAGGCCGAGAAACGGCAGCAGCCGCCACGCGGTCTTCTTGAGCACTGTGCGCTCCATGGTGCGAGCGTCCCCTCATACCGACGTTCGTGATTTCGAACGCCATCTGATACTCCGAACGCCGAAACGGTAAGGGGGTGTTGGGGCAAGGTCAACGGTTGCGACGAGATACGCCCGCGCGCTGCTGTTCCGCCTGCCAGGCGCTCCTACTCCGCCCGCCCGAGCGCCTCCTCGCACGCCTTGATGTACGCGCTCACCAGCGGGCGGCCGTCGTCACCCGCACGCCAGGCCAGGGCGAACCGGCTGGGCGTGATGCCGCGGACCGGGCGCGTGACGACGCCGCCGAGCGTGATCAGGGGCGCGTTGCCCGCGGCCACCAGGCAGACGCCGCGACCGTCCACCAGCGCCTCGTACGTCTCGTCGGTACTGGCGATCTCCGCGCCGATGCGGGGCGCGGTGCCCTCGCGGGCGTCCAGGGCGAGCCAGTAGTCCCGCAGCGCGCCCGCGCTCTCGGGCAGGGCGAGGAAGGGCTCGTCGGCGAAGTCGGCGAAGTCGACCTCGTCCAGGCCCGCGAGGCGGTGGGTCGCGGGCAGGGCGACATGGCGCGGCTCGTCGGCGACCACCACCCACGCGTAGCGCTCCAGGCCGGGAAGCGGCAGCCAGACGAAGGCCACGTCCGCCGTGCCGTCCGCGAGACCCGCGCTCGCGTCCTCCCAACTCACCTGCCTCAGCCGGATCGTGGCCGCCGGACGGGCCTCGGTGAAGCGGGACCGCACCGCGGGCAGGAGACCGCCGCGTGCCGGTCGCGTGCTCATGCCCACGGTGAGCGTGGCCCGCTCCTCGGTCTTCGCGCGCTCCACGGCCCCGACCGCCGACTGCCATCCCTCAAGCACCTGTTGGGCGTATGGCAGAAGCGCCGCACCCACAGAAGTGAGCCGCACGCCGCGGTGGTCCCGTACGAACAGCTCGGCCCCCAGCTGCCGTTCCAGCGTCCGTATCTGCTTGCTCAGGGCGGGCTGCGAGACGAAGAGCCGCTCGGCGGCCCGCGTGAAGTGCAACTCCTGCGCCACCGCGACGAAGTAGCGCAGATCTCTGCTGTGTACGTCCCTGCCGTGTAGGTCCATAACCATCAGCTATCACGTCAGGTCTTGGACGGGCCACCAGATTCTGCCGCAGGATGATCCACACAGCCGGGGAACGGATGAACCGGCCGACATCTCAAGGGAGTTCGTGATGACGAAGGTATGGCTCGTGACGGGCGCGAACAGCGGATTCGGCCGGGCGATCACCGAGGCGGCCGTCGCCGCGGGCGGCGTGGTCGTGGCCACCGCCCGCAACGCGTCCTCCCTGGACGACCTGGCCGCCGCCCACCCCGACCAGGTCGAGGCACTCACCCTGGACGTGACCGACACGGCGGGCATCGAGGCCGCCGTGCGCGACGTCACCGACCGGCACGGGCGCATCGACGTCCTGGTGAACAACGCGGGCCGCAGCCACGTCGGCGCCCTGGAGGAGGACTCGGACGCCGAGCTGCGTGCCCTGTTCGACGTGCACGTCTTCGGTCCTGCCGCGCTGACCCGCGCCGTGCTTCCGCACATGCGGGCACGGCGCTCGGGCGCGATCGTGCAGATGAGCAGCATGGGCGGGCAGATGTCGTTCGCGGGGTTCTCGGCTTACAGCGGCACGAAGTTCGCCCTTGAGGGAATGTCGGAGGCGCTGGCCGCCGAGGTGGGCCCGCTCGGCATCAAGGTCCTGGTCGTGGAGCCCGGCGCCTTCCGCACCAGCCTGTTCGGCAACACCAGCGCGAGCCCCGTCGAGATCCCGGACTACGCGCAGACGGCGGGCGCCACCCGCACGATGGTCGCGGGCGGCGACGGCGAGCAGCCCGGCGACCCGGCGAAGGCCGCCGCCGCGATCATCACCGCGCTCGACGCCGACGACACTCCGCTGCGGCTGCCGCTCGGCGACGACGCCGTGGACGCGGTCGTCGGCCACCTCGACTCCGTCCGTGCGGAGATCGCCACGTGGGAGAAGGTGACACGGGCGACCGCCTTCGACGCCTGAGGCAGTCTCAGAACCGGCGTCAGCGGTCGCGCTTGACCGCCCGCAGCACCACGAACTTCGGGTCGCTGGCCACCACTTGGGAGTTGCCGAAGAGCTTGCGCAGCTTCACGTGGTACCCGAGGTGGCGGTTGCCGACGACCCACAACTCGCCGCCCGGACGCAGCGCGGCGCGTGCCCCGTTGAACATCCGCCAGGCGGTCGCGCCGGAGGTCGCCTGGTGGCTGTGGAACGGCGGGTTGTTCAGGACGAGGTCCACCGTCCCGTCGGGGACGGTGGACAGCGCGTCGCCCGCGACGAACTCCGCCCGCGTGGACGCGGCGGCATTCGCGCGGAAGGTGGCCTTCGCCGACGCGACGGCGGGATACGACTCGTCGATGAAGGTGACCGTGGCCTCGGGGTCCGCGACGGCGGCGGCCGTGCCGAGCACGCCGTTGCCGCAGCCCAGGTCCACGATGTGCGCGGCGCCCCTGCCGGTCGGCAGGTGGTGCAGGAAGAAGCGGGTGCCGATGTCGAGGCGGTCGGCACAGAACACACCCGCGTGGTTGACGACGGTAAGACCCGCGCCCGCGCCGGAGTCGGCGTCGAGGACGTAGCTGCGCGGCCAGGGGCCGGCGCCGGGCTCGCGCTCCGGATCCGGCGTGCTGAAGATGAGACGTGCCTTCTGCCGGGCCAGCGACGTCCGCGTAGGGCCGATGATCCGCTCGAAGAGGTCGAGCGTCGAGGTGTGGATCTCGTTCACCATGCCGGTGCCGACGACGACCGTGCCCGCGTGCAGGGCGGGCGCGAGCCGGTGCAGCTGGTCCTCCAGGAGCGACAGGCTCTTCGGCACACGGACCAGGAGTACGTCGATCCTGCTCGGCGCGGCGTCGTCGGTCGTCGCGAGCCGCACCGCGTCCGGCGCGAAGCCGGCGCGTGCCACATTGGCCCGCGTCGCCTCCCGCGCGAGGAACGAATCGGTGATCAGCGTCGGCCCGTGCTCGGCCAGCGAGGTGGTCAGCGCGCCCCAGCGGTCGCCGACGACGGCCACGGAGCCGGAGAGGTCGACGGGCTTCGCCCCGTCCTCCGTCTCGCCCGCCAGATGCCGCAGCAGATAGGCGTCGGCGGCGGACCAGGCGCGCAGCGGATCGCGGGAGTCCTCGGGAAATCGTGTGAGGTCGTACGCGCCCCATGACGTGCTCAGTCGGTTCATCGTGCCTTCAGGCTAACCGAGTGGCGGGCGGACGATCTTCGCGGATGCCTGTTCCCGCTGGGGCGGACCGGGACCGCTGCGCCGAATAGCGGCTCATGTAGTGCGGACGCGGCCCATTCTCCTTACCGTCCTTTCGTGGAGCACCCGCGCATCCCACCCCCGAGGAGCCGTCATGCCGGAGCTGTTCATCGGCGGAACATGGACCACTGCCGTGGACGGGCAGGTACGGGAAATCCGCTGCCCCGCGGACAACACCCTGGTCGCGACCGTCGACGAGGCCGGGCCGAAGGACGCGGCGGCGGCGATCGCCGCCGCCCGTGAGGCCTTCGACCGCGGACCGTGGCCCGCCACTCCGGCGGCCGAACGCGGCCGCCTGCTGTTGCGCGTGGCCGATCTCCTCGAACGCGACAAGGACGCGCTCGCCCGCGCCGAATCCCTGGACACCGGGAAGCGGCTCGTGGAGAGCGAGTACGACATGGACGACATCGCGAACTGCTTCCGCTACTTCGGCAACCTGACGGCGGCGGGCGGCACCGACCGGGTCGTCGACGCCGGCAGCCCGGACGTGGACAGCCGCGTGGTGCACGAGCCGGTCGGGGTGTGCGCGCTGATCACTCCGTGGAACTATCCGCTGCTGCAGACCGCGTGGAAGGTCGCCCCGGCGCTCGGCGCGGGCAACACCTTCGTCCTCAAGCCCAGCGAGCTGACCCCGCACACCTCCATCATCCTGATGCGGCTGCTCACCGAGGCCGGGCTGCCTGCCGGGGCGGCCAACCTGATCCTCGGCGCGGGCCCCACCGCGGGCGCACCGCTCAGCGAGGACCCGCGGGTCGACATGGTGTCGTTCACCGGCGGTCTGGTGACCGGACGGCGCATCATGGCCGCCGCGGCACCCACGGTGAAGAAGGTCGCCCTGGAACTGGGCGGCAAGAACCCGAACATCGTCTTCGCCGACGCCGACTTCGAGGCGGCGGTCGACTACGCCCTGATGGCGATCTTCCTGCACTCGGGCCAGGTCTGTTCGGCAGGGGCGCGGCTGCTCGTCGAGGACTCGCTGCACGACAGGTTCGTCGACGAAGTGGTCGAGCGCGCGCAGCAGATCCGGCTCGGCGGTCCCTTCGACGACAACGCCCGCACCGGTCCGCTGATCTCCGCCGCGCACCGCGACAAGGTCGAGGCGTACGTGGCGGCCGGCATCGCCGAGGGCGCGGTGCTGCGTTGCGGCGGCGCGCGCCCCGACGACCCGGCGCTGAAGGACGGCTACTACTACCCGCCGACCGTGCTCGACGAGTGCACCCCCGGCATGTCCGTGGTCACCGACGAGTCGTTCGGCCCGGTGCTCACCGTCGAGCGTTTCCGGGACGAGGCCGAGGCGATCGCACTCGCCAACGACACCGTTTACGGCCTCGCGGGCGCCGTCTGGACGCAGGACACCGGCAAGGGCCAGCGCGTGGCGGCCGGGATGCGCGCCGGAACCGTCTGGATCAACGACTTCCACCCCTATGTGCCGCAGGCGGAGTGGGGCGGCATGAAGCAGTCCGGCTTCGGGCGCGAACTGGGGCCGGCCGGCCTCGCCGAGTACCAAGAGGCCAAGCACATCTGGCGCAATCTCGCAGCGACACCGCAGAGGTGGTTCGAATGAGCACAGAATCCGGCCCAGGAACGGGCCCCGCCGTCCCGGAGAGGACGCAGGGCCAGCAGGACGACGATGCGCTCGGCGAGCTCGGCTACCGCCCGGAACTCAAGCGGACGCTGGGCAACTTCCACACCTTCGCGGCCGGGATCAGCTACATCTCGATCCTGACCGGCACCTTCCAACTGTTCTACTTCGGCGTCAGCTTCGGCGGCCCCGCCTACTGGTGGTCCTGGCCGATGGTCTTCGTCGGTCAGCTGATGGTGGCCCTGTGCTTCTGCGAGCTCGCCGCCCGGTATCCGGTCGCCGGCTCCATCTACAACTGGGCCAAGAAGATGGGCGGCCCGCACGTCGGCTGGCTCGGCGGCTGGATGATGATGACGGCCACCATGGTCACGCTCTCCGCCGTGGCACTCGCCTACCAGATCACGCTGCCGCAGATCTCCGACTGGTTCCAGTTCGTGGGTGACGGCAGCGGCAAGAACGACGCGGCCGCCAACGCCGTGCTCCTCGGCACGGTCCTCATCGTGTTCTCCACCGCGGTGAACGCCTTCGGGGTCAAGCTCATGGCCCGGATCAACTCGGCGGGTGTGTTCATCGAACTGATCGCCGCGGTCGCGCTGATCATCTTCCTGGCGGCGCACATCACCCGTGGCCCCAGCAGCGCCCTCACCGAGACGAACGGCCTCGGCAGCGGCCAGACGCTCGGGTACTTCGGCGCCTTCCTGACCGCGTCGCTGGCCTCCGCCTACGTCATGTACGGCTTCGACACGGCCTCTTCGCTCGGCGAGGAGTCGCACAACCCGGGCCGCAACGCACCCCGCGCCATTCTGCGCGCCCTCATCGCCTCCTTCACCATCGGCGCGTTCATCCTGCTGTTCGCCCTGCTTGCGGTGCCGGATCTACAGGCCGAGGAACTCTCCACCGGCGGACTGCAGTACGTGGTACTCGAAACGCTCGGCTCGACCATCGGTGAGATCTTCCTCTGGGCGGTGGTCGTCGCCATCACCGTCTGTGTCCTTGCCGTGCAGGCCGCCGGCATCCGGCTGATGTTCGCCATGGCGCGGGACAACAACCTGCCGGCGGGCACACATCTCGCCAAGGTCAGCCCCCGCTTCCAGACTCCCGTGGTGCCCGCCGTGCTGATCGGCATCGTGGGTGTCGTCATCCTGGTGATCAACATCAACCAGCCGCAGATCTTCTCGGTGATCACGAGCATCGCGATCATCATGATCTACGTGGCCTACCTTCTGGTCACCGTGCCCATGCTGCTCAAGCGGCTGCGCAGGGGGTGGCAGCCCGCCGAAGGGCAGTTCTCGCTCGGCCGGTGGGGGCTGCCGATCAACATCGTCGCGGTGATCTGGGGCCTGGCCATGTCCATCAACCTCGCCTGGCCCCGCGCCGAGGTCTACAACGCGACCGGACCGCAGCACTGGTACCTGCGCTGGGGCGCCTTCCTGTTCATCGGCATCGTCGCCCTCGGCGGCTTCGCCTACTACTGGTTCGTGCAGCGGCACAAGACGGGCGTCCTCGCCGAGCACCGCTTCGAGGAGATGGTCGACCCCACCACTCCCCCGTCACCGCCCGCCGCCCCCTGAACCCCCTGTGATCTGGAGTCACCATGCCCGCAGAGAGTCCCCAGGCCGAGTTCGACTACGTGGTGGTCGGCGGCGGCACGGCAGGCGCCGTCGTCGCCGCGCGGCTGACCGAGGACCCGGACGTCAGCGTCTGCGTCCTTGAGGCAGGACCTTCGGACGTCGGCGACGACAATATCCTCCAACTGACCAAGTGGATGGCCCTGTTGGAGTCCGGCTACGACTGGGACTACCCGGTGGAGCCGCAGGAGAACGGCAACAGCTTCATGCGGCACGCCCGCGCCAAGGTGCTCGGCGGCTGCTCGTCGCACAACTCCTGCATCGCCTTCTGGGCCCCCGCCGAGGACCTCGACGAGTGGGGCTCCCTGGGCTGCACGGGCTGGAGCGCGGCGGACTGTTTCCCGCTCTACCAGCGCCTGGAGACCAACGACGCGCCCGGCGACCACCACGGCCGCTCGGGCCCGGTGAACATCATGAGTGTTCCGCCGAACGACCCCTGCGGATCGGCCCTGCTGGAGGCGTGCGCGGCGGCGGGCATCCCCACCACCCCGTTCAACACCGGCAAGACGGTGACGCGCGGCGCCCACTGGTTCCAGATCAACTCCCGTACGGACGGCACCCGTTCGTCCGCGTCGGTGTCGTATCTGCACCCGATCCTCGGCAAGCGACCCAACCTCGAAGTGCGCACCGGCCTCCAGGCCAAGCAGCTCCTCTTCGACGAGAACCGGCGCTGCACGGGAGTCGCGTATCTGGAACCCGACACCATTCACAGCGGCAGCGTCACGGCGCGCCGCGAGGTGATCGTGTCCTGCGGGGCCATCGACTCGCCGAAGCTCCTGATGCTGTCGGGCATCGGACCCGCCGCGCACCTGCGGGAGTGCGGCGTGGAAGTGCTCGCGGACTCCCCCGGCGTCGGCGCCCACCTCCAGGACCACCCCGAGGGCGTGATCATGTGGGAGGCGAAGCAGCCGATGGTCACCTCCTCCACCCAGTGGTGGGAGATCGGCATCTTCGCGGACACCGAACCGGGCCTCGACCGCCCGGACCTGATGTTCCACTACGGCTCGGTGCCCTTCGACATGAACACCTACCGGCGCGGCTATCCGACCACCGACAACGCCTTCTGCCTGACCCCGAACGTCACCCGGGCCCGCTCCATGGGCACGGTGCGGCTGCGCACCCGAGACTTCCGGGACAAGCCGAAGGTCGACCCGCGCTACTTCACCGACGAGCACGACATCCGCGTGATGACGTACGGGCTGCGCCTCGCCCGCGAGATCGCCGCGCAGGCCCCGATGGCCGACTGGGCGGGCGCCGAACTCGCTCCGGGACCGGACGCCACGACGGACGACGAGCTGTTCGCCTACATCCGCCAGACCCACAACACCGTCTACCACCCGGCGGGCACCGTGCGGATGGGCGCGACGGACGACGCGGACTCGCCGCTCGACCCCGAATTGCGCGTCAAGGGCGTCACCGGGCTGCGCGTCGCCGACGCGTCGGTCATGCCGTTCCTGCCCGCGGTCAACCCGTGCATCACCACGATGATGATCGGCGAGAAGTGCGCCGACATGATCAAGGCGACCTGAGCCGCCCCGCGGCGCCCCTCAGGTCCGGTCGAACCAGGTGGGCTGTTCCTCCGCCATGGCCTGCTTGATCCGGAAGAGCCCGAACTCGTGCAGGTCGGGCAGCTGGTCCAGGGCGAACCAGCCCACTTCGAGGGACTCGTCGTCGTTGACGCGGGCCTCGCCGCCGACGGCGCGGCAGCGAACGGTGACGTCCATGAACTGGCACGTGTCGCCGTTCGGGTACGTCACCGGCTCCAGGGCCTCGACCAGCACGACGCGCTCGGGCACGCAGTGCACCGCGGTCTCCTCGAACACCTCGCGCACGGCACACGCGGCGGGCTGCTCCCCCGGGTCCGGGATGCCGCCGATCACGGACCACTTGCCGTTGTCGCTGCGCCGACCGAGCAGCACTCTGCCCGCGTCGTCGAAGACGATGGCGGTGACCCCGGGGAGCCACAACAACTGGTGGCCCGCGTCGGCCCGGATCGTACGGATGAAGTCAGGAGTAGCCATGCCATCGACCCTAACGGGCGCGCCTGGCCCGGACCGCGCCCGTCACCGCCCAGCCGAGTCCGCCGGCCGCGATCAGCACGAGGATGCCCTCGGGCAGTACGCCGTACCGGGTGGCCGGGGTCTGCGAGGACCGCAGCGGCACCTCCTCGACCAGTGAGTCGGCGGTGAACCACTTCGTCTTCTGCGATACCCGGCCGTCCGGCATGATGATCGCGCTCACACCGCTGGTCACCGGGACGGTGACGGTGCGGCTGTGCTCGACGGCGCGGATCCGCGACATGGCCAGCTGCTGGTAGGTCATCTCGCTGCGGTCGAACGTCGCGTTGTTGCTGGGCACCGAGATCAGCTGCGCGCCGTGGGTGACGGTGTCGCGCACGGCCCAGTCGAAGGCGGCTTCGTAGCAGGTGGCGAGGCCCACCTTCGTGCCTGCCATGGTGAAGACGCCGGGCTTCGTGCCGCGGCTGAAGTCCTGGCGCACCATGCCGACGTCGCTGCTGAAGAAGCCGACGACGTCGCGCAGCGGGATGTACTCGCCGAAGGGCTGGATCTGCCGCTTGTCGTAGGTGTCCGTGGGGCCCTTCTCCGGGTCCCACAGGATCTGCTCGTTGAAGAGCTTGCCGTCCTTGGACTCGACGACGCCGCCCACCGAGATGGGGGCGCCGACCGCCTTCACCGCGCGCTCGATCGCCTCGCGGGCGTCGGGGTTGGTGAACGGGTCGATGTCGGAGGAGTTCTCCGGCCACAGGACGAAGTCCGGCTGCTTCGCCTTGCCCGCCTTCACCCGGTCCGCGAGCCGCTCGGTCTCCCGCACGTGGTGGTCGAGCACGGCGCGGCGCTGGGCGTTGAACTCGAGGCCCGCCTGCGGCACGTTGCCCTGGATGGCCGCGACGGTCGCGGTGCCGTCCTCGGCGTCGTCGCTGACGAGCGGACGCGCGGCGAAGGCACCGGCGACCGGGACGAGCACGCTGAGCAGGGCCGCGGCGGCGGCGCCACGGCGTACGGAGCCGGTGCTGTGTGGGTCGCGGGCCTCGCGCACCTGGCGGACGAGCTCGTACAGGCCGAAGCCGCACAGGACCACCGCGAACCCGAGCACCGGGGTGCCGCCGAGCGCGGCCAGCGGCAGGAAGACACCGTCCGCCTGCCCGAAGGCGATCTTCCCCCACGGGAATCCGCTGAACGGCACGCGCGCGCGTGCCGCCTCACCGGCGATCCAGAGGGCCGCTGCCCAGAGGGGGTAGCCGGGCAGCCGCGAGACGGCGGCGATGCCCGCTCCGACGAGGGCGACGAACATCGCCTCGATGGCGGCGAGCGCCAGCCAGGGGCCTGGACCGACCTCCACGCCGGTCCACACCAGGAGCGGCAGCAGGAATCCGAGGCCGAAGAGATAGCCGAGCCCGAGGCCCGCCTTCCAGCTGCGGCCGTGCAGACACCAGGCGAACACCGCGAAGGCCGGCAGCGCGAGCCACCACAGGGTGCGTGGCGGAAAGCTGACGTACAGCAGCACTCCGGAGAGTGCCGACGCGGCGGCCGGGACGAGCGCGCGCAGGACGCGGGCCTTGCGCGAGAGGGGCGCGGACTGCGGTCCGAGCTGCTTCGACTCGTCTGCGGGGGTGGTGGTGGCGGTCACTCGGGGAGTGTACGGCGCGTCACTTGGACACGGACAGGATGGTCGTGTCCGGCCACCGCGGACGCTGTCCGGCCCTCCGGCGGCAGCCCCGCGGGCGTGCCGTGGGAGGCGTGCCGCGGGAGGCCTTGTCCATGCGATAGCCGGATCGTTCCTGCGCAAGACGTCCACATCTCACGTTCCCAGCGACTACGGTGTGCCCGAGTCCCTGACCTGCGGCGGATCCCGCCACAGCGTTCGGGGCCCGCACACAGCGGGGGGCGACGGGGTGGGGACAACGGGGATGGCCGCGACGGCCGGGCCACCGGGGGCGTACGAACGGCGCAGCGCGTCCGACGCGACGGGCTGCGCCCTGCTGGGCGTGTGCGCGGCCTGGACCTTGATCACCGCCGGGGTGCACGGCGGTCAGCCCGAGGGCGTGCTCCTTGCGGTGCTCGCCGTGGCCGCGGGGTACGCGGGCGGGCGGATCTGCGGCGCGCTCCTGCCGGTCGCCGCGCCCTGTGCCGGTGCGCTGGCCGGGATCGGCCTCGCGGCGGCGGCCCCGCACCTGTCGCCGGGGCCCGCAGGCACGGCGCCACTCGGCCACACCGGCGCCGCGGCCGCGCTCCTGATCCTGGCGTCGGGGGCGGCCTGCTCCGCGGCGTGGGCGGCCCGCAGGCCCGCGACCCGGCTCGCGATGCGGCTGCTCTCCGTGGGGATCGTGGTGGCCGCCGTGGCGCTCGGCTCGATGGCCGGATTCGTCGCGTGCACCGGGATCCTGCTCTGTTCGCTGGCGACCGCCCTGATGCGGCGCCGGGCGCTCGGCCTCGCGGGGCTCGCCCTGGCGACGGCGGTGGTGACCGGTCTGACCTGGGCGATCGCCGATGACGTACTCCCGGAGGGGCTGAGTGCGTCCCTGGTGGGCCAGCTCGACGGACAGCGGGTCCAGCTGTGGCACGACGCGCTCGCGCTCGCGGGCCGGGAACCGGCGCTCGGGGTGGGGCCAGGCCGGTTCGCCGACGCCAGCCCCACGGTGGCGGAGAACCTCCTCACGGACGGCAGGCCCCATTCGGCGCCGCTGCAGCAGGCGGCGGAGCAGGGCCTCGCGGGCGTGGTCCTGCTCGCTGCGGTGTTCTGCTGGCTTCTGTACGCCCTGTACCGCTCGCCGCGCTCCACCCAGGTCGTCCTGTCTGCGGGCGCTGCCCTGACGGCGCTGGCCGCCGTGGCATCGGTCGGCAACGCGCTGAGCGTCACGGCGGTGACGACGGGCGCCGGATACCTCGCGGGCATCGCCACGGCGAGACCGCTGGGCGACGAACCGGCGCAGATCAGGCCGCCGGGCTCCCCGCCACTCCCAGCCGCTCGCGGATGATCCGTACGGCCGCTTCGGCGTCGTCGACGGTGACCGTGAACGTACGGCCGTCGCCCAGGCTCAGCACCAGGCCCTCACCGCGGCGGACCACGACGGCGGTGCCGATCTCGGGCCGCGAGCGGTAGCCCCAGCCGCCCCACTGACGGGGGCTGACGGCCTGCGCGAACTCGGCGCCCACCACGTGGGAGAGAAGGATGCGGCGGCGCGGCAGCCCCATGTGGCCGCAGCGCACTTCCAGGGAGTCCTTGTCGACCTTCACGGCGACATGGACGAAGGCGAGGGTGCCGAACAGGATCAGAAGCCCTGCGGCGATGCACCCCACGACGGACATGGCCAGGGCCGCGATCCCGGTCGTCCACATGTTGTCGACGGCCAGTTCGATGCCCAGCGCCAGACAGAGGGCACCGGCCGACGCCAGCAGCCACTGCACGCGGTTGGTCGCGCTACCGGTCCAGACTTCCGGCGGGGCGTCGGCTGTGCTGCCCCGCTCGCCGTGGGTGTGGTCCCTCATGCGTCCGAGACTACTCACGTTCCGGAGGGAAGGCACCGCATCGCGGAGCGTTACTGCTCCGGGTGGACGGGCGACACCGTTCTGTACGCGGGGCCGGCGGGCCCTCGCACGCGGGCTCGGCGTGCGTCCGTACGGGACTGCTCAGCGCGCGGGGCTGACCGCCGCGAGCAGCCTGCCTTCGGCGTACGTGTGGGCGGCGACGGGCAGCTCGGACGGTCGCCCGCTCAGGATCACCGTCAGGCCGCCCTCCGTGCCGGTGCCCGGACCGGGGAGCTCTCCGGCCCTGCGCAGCCCCTGGGCGGCGACCGCTCCGGCGGAGCCGTGCAGGACGAGGGGCGGCAGGTCGGGCTGCTGGAGGGCCGCACGGATGCGCTCGCCGACCAGCTCGTAATGGGTGCAGCCCAGGACGACGGCCCTTACGTCACGCGGAGTCAGGGCGGCCGCGGCGGCGACCGCGCGGTCGATGGCCGCCTCGTCGGCGTACTGCACGGCGTCCGCGAGGCCAGGGCAGGGCACCTCGGTGACACGGGCGCCGCCGGCGAACTCCTCGATGAGGCCACGCTGGTAGGGGCTTCCGGTGGTGGCGGGAGTGGCCCAGATGGCGACGGGGCCGCCGCCTGCCGCGGCCGGCTTGATCGCCGGTACGGTCCCGATGATCGGCAGGCCGGGCTCGAACCGGGCGCGCAGGGCGGGCAGGGCGACCACGGAAGAGGTGTTGCAGGCCACGATCAGCGCTTCGGGGTGGTGCGCCGCGGCTGCCTCGGCGATGTCGAGCGAGCGCTGGATGACGTCCTCGGCCGAGCGCGGTCCCCAGGGCAGTCCGTCGGGGTCCGAGGAGAGGATGAGATCGGCGTCCGGCCGCAGACGACGGACCGCCGCCGCGGCGGGGAGCAGGCCGATACCGGAGTCGATGAGCGCGATCTTCACCCGGTCACCATAGTCGATCGGCCTCCGGCGCCCGATGCCGTGGGGCAGACTTCGGCGGATGAGCGCCGTTGTGTGGACCGCCGCCGCATCGCTTGCCGCCTGGCTGTGGCTCCTGTTGGGGCAGGGCTTCTTCTGGCGCACGGACCTGCGTCTGCCACCGCGCCGCGAACCGGACACCTGGCCCTCGGTCTGCGTCGTCGTCCCCGCCCGTGACGAGGCCGCCGTGCTGCCCCAGAGCCTGCCTTCGCTGCTGGCCCAGGACTATCCCGGGCAGGCCGAGATCTTCCTTGTCGACGACGGGAGTTCGGACGGCACCGGCGCCCTGGCCCGCGCGCTGGCCGACCGGCACGGCGGCCTGCCCCTGACCGTCGGTTCACCGGGTGAACCCCCGCCCGGCTGGACCGGCAAGCTCTGGGCCGTACGGCACGGAATCGGCCTGGCACGCCCACGCGCGCCCCGGTATCTGCTCCTTACCGACGCGGACATCGCCCATGAGCCGGACAGTCTGCGGGAGTTGGTCGCCGCGGCGGAGACGGCCGGATTCGACCTTGTCTCGCAGATGGCACGGCTGCGCGTCGCGAGCATGTGGGAGCGGCTCGTCGTCCCGGCGTTCGTGTACTTCTTCGCACAGCTCTATCCGTTCCGCTGGATCGCGAAGGAGGGCTCGCGCACGGCCGCAGCCGCGGGCGGATGCGTCCTGCTGAGCGCGTCGGCCGCCGAGCGTGCGGGGATCCCCGACTCCATCCGGCACGCGGTGATCGACGACGTGACGCTCGCCAGGGCGGTGAAGCGCTCGGGCGGCCGCATCTGGCTGGGGCTCGCGGAGCGCGTCGACAGCGTGCGCCCCTATCCCGGGCTCGGCGACCTGTGGCGGATGGTCTCGCGCAGCGCGTACGCCCAACTGCGGCACCATCCCCTGGTCCTGCTCGGTACGGTCCTGGGGCTCGCCCTGATCTATCTGGTGCCGCCGGTCGCGCTGTTCGCCGGCCTGGCGACCGACCGTGCGGTGCCCGCCGTGCTCGGTGGGCTCGCGTGGCTCGTGATGACGGCGACGTACATCCCGATGCTGCGCTACTACCGGCAGACTCTCTGGCTCGCTCCCCTCCTGCCGTTCACCGCTTTCCTCTACCTCCTCATGACGGTGGATTCGGCGGTGCAGCACTACAGGGGGCGCGGAGCGGCGTGGAAGGGGCGGACGTACGCCCGCCCCGATCCAGCTCCCGATCAGCGCTGATCACTTCCTGCCGGGCGTCCAGTTCATGCCCCAGCCGTACGCGTAGTCGATGGTGCGCTGCGGGCTCACGCCGCGCTCGGGCACCAGATAGCGGGCCTCGCGCTGGACGAAGAGATCGCCGTTGTTGTTCGTGAGCAGGGCGAGGGCGCACACCGTGGAGGGCACCGTGCACTCGTCGAGCGAGAAGTCGATGGAGGCGCCGTGCTGCGGCTGCAGGGTGACCGTGGCGTTGAGGTCGGCGAAGCTGCGCGCGCCTTCGTAGATCGTCACGAAGATGACGATGCGCTTGAAGTCCTTGATGTGGTCGAGGTTGACCGTGAGGTTCTCGCCGCTGGCCACCGCGCCGGTGCGGTCGTCGCCGTCGAGCAGGAGGTACGGGGGCTGGTCCAGCGCTCCGAAGGCGTTGCCGAGCGCCTGGACGACGCCCTTGCGGCCGTCGGACAGTTCGTACAGGGCGCACAGGTCCAGGTCGAGGTCCGCGTGCATCGCCACGGCACGGCCGAGCTTGCTGGCCCAGCCCTTGAACTGCTTGCGCACCTCCCAGTTGAGGTTCACGCGCATCGCACCCGATGTGCCGCCCTGCTTGGTCAGCGAGACGGACGGCGCGTCCTTGGTGAGCGTGACCTTGGTGAGGCGCACGGGCTGGGCCGCGGGAGCCGGAGCGGCGGCGGGCGGCGGCGGGGCCTGGACGGGGGCGGCCGGGGCCGCCGGAGTCACCGGGGCCGCGGGGGCCTGCACCGAGGCCGGAGCGGGGGGCGCCGGCTGCGGCTCGTCCACCGAGATCCCGTAGTCCGTGGCCAGACCCTGGAGTCCGCTGCCGTAGCCCTGCCCGACGGCGCGGAACTTCCACGCGCCCTGGCGGCGGTAGAGCTCCCCGAGGACGAACGCCGTCTCCACGGTCGCGTCCTCGCTGTCGTAGCGCGCGATCTCGGAGCCGTTCGCCGCGTCGACGACCCGGATGAAGAGGCCGGGGACCTGCCCGAAGACGCCGCCGTCCGTCGACGCGGCGAGCACCACGGTCTCGACGGCGGGCTCCACGCGCGCGAGGTCCACCACCAGCGCGTCGGTCACGCGGCCGCCGTCGCTCTTCTTGCCCTCGTGGCGCACGGCTCCGGAGGTGTGGACCGCCTGGTTGTAGAAGACGAAGTCGTCGTCCGAGCGGACCTTTCCGGAATCGGCGAGCAACAGGGCCGACGCGTCGGCGTCCGGTACCCCGGCTCCTGAGGCCCACCCCAATTCGACGCGCACGGCAGGTGCCGGCACAGGAACATTCGATCCCTTAGGCATTGTCATGTCCGCCCCCATCGCAAGTCACATCGTAAGTCGCCACGTCCGGCCAGGCCGCCGTCCCGTTCATGACCAACCTATTACCCGGACCCCCGAGTGGCCCATGTCCACCGCCGACACCCTGTCGCACGGCCTTCCCGTCAACCGTGCGTCAACCGCCGGTAACCCGTACGGAGCTTGGCTTTTACAGGATCCCTACGCCCGTGTGCGACCGATTTTTCCTAAGTTCGCTCGCATTGGGGATGCAGAGTCACTACCGACACGTAAAACAACCCTCTTATCGGTCTCCCCAACCAGCACATCAAGGGCTTAACTTATGTGTCATGACCTCCCCCCGCTCCACCTATGGCGGCGGTTACTACTCCGCGCCGTCCTTCCCGGACACTCCGATCTACGACTCCCTTGTCGCCGAGCGGGGTACTCCTCAGATCGCCCCGATCCGGGTCCCCTCTGCGTACGACACGGGCAGTCACCTGCCCGCGCTCCCGGTAGCAGCCCTGCCCGCCCTGCCGGCGGCCCCGTCCCACCACAACCCCGCGTACGGCTACGCGCAGCAGCCCGCGCCGCTGCAACAGGCGCCCGCGCCGTACATCCCGCAGCAGCCTTCGGCGCCGCGCGGATACCCGGGCCCGCAGCAACAGCAACAGCGTCCCCCGGCCGGAACGGGCTACGAGGCCATGCGCCCCGCGGCACCCCGCCCCGCCCCGGCGACGTACGAGGATCCGTACAACCGCCCCTACCGCGGCTACTGATTCGCCCGCATGCGCCCCTGTCAGCGGCTGCTGGCAGGATGACCGCATGCCGAATCCAGCGCTGCACTCGATCCACTACTACCCGCTCAAGGCGGTCGGGGGACACGCTCCGCGTGAGGCCGTCGTCGAGCCCTGGGGGCTCGCGGGTGACCGACGGTGGGTGCTTGTGGACGGCGATGGACGGATCGTCACGCAACGGCCGCATCCGAGCCTTGCGTTGGCCGCCGCCGAGCTCCTGCCCGGCGGCGGCATACGCATGTCCGCGCCCGGCCGGGAGCCGCTGACGGTCGCCGTGCCGCCCTCCGGCGAGACCGTCACGGTGGAGATCTGGAAGGACAAGGTCGAGGCGGTGCCCGCCGACGCGGCGGCGCACGCCTGGTTCAGCGCCTATCTGGAAACGGACGTCCGGCTCGTCCACCTCGACGACCCCGCGACCCGCCGCCCCATCGATCCCGCGTACGCCAAGGACGGCGAGACCGTCTCCTTCGCCGACGGGTATCCGCTGCTCCTGACCACGCTCTCCTCACTCGACGCCCTGAACTCGCTCGTCGCGCAGGGCGACCACTCCGACGAGGGCCCGCTCCCCATGAACCGTTTCCGGCCGAACGTGGTCGTGGACGGGACCGCGCCCTGGGCCGAGGACGACTGGTCGCGCGTCGCCATCGGCGACGTCACCTTCAGGGTGGCCAAGAAGTGCGGCCGCTGCGTCGTGACCACCACCGACCAGCGCAGCGCGGAGCGCGGCAAGGAGCCGCTGCGGACGCTCGCCAAGCACCGCCGGTTCGGTGATCAGCTGGTCTTCGGCCAGAATCTGGTGCCCGAGACGACCGGACCGATCCGGATCGGCGATCCGTTCACGGTCCTCGATTGAAGGTCCCCGGCTCGGGAACTCGAAGGCCGGGCACGGTCGTTGAGCATGGATGAGAAGGGTGATTTCCCTCTCTCTTCTTCCCGCCGACGCGTGGGCCGTGCCGTTCGCGGTTATGACGGACGCGGAAGGGGGTGCAGGACTGTGCGAGCACTCGTCGGACTCTGGCGCTGGCGGCACAATCCGCTGCGCCGGAAGACCGACCTCGTCGAGGCCTGGGTGGCCTGCGCGGCCGTGCTGCTCATCGTCGTCGCCGCGCCGCTGGCCGGTCTCGCGATCGGCGGGCTCACGCAGGACGCCCTGCTCCAGTCGGTGCGGGAACAGCGCGCGATGCGTCACGAAGTCGCGGGCACGGTGGTCAGGAAGGTCTCCAGACCCCCGGTCGACCCCGATCCCGAGACGTCGTCCGCGCGAGACAGGCACAGCCGTGTGCTCGCCGAATGGACGGCCCCGGACGGCACGGCGCACTCCGGCACGGTGCTCGCCGACCTCCGCTCCCCCGACCCGGGCGACCGCTTCCGGCTCTGGACGGACGAGCACGGCCAGGTGGTCGGCCGCCCGCTGGACGACGCGACCGCGACCACGCATGCGGCGCTTGCCGGATTCGGCGTCGCGGTGGCGGTCGCCGGACTCGTCGAAGGGGCGAGGCGGCTCGTCGTCTGGCGGATCGTCCTGCGGCGCTACGACCGCTGGGACCAGGCCTGGGACAAGGCAGGGCCCGACTGGGGACGGACCGGCACCGGCTCCTGAGAACACCGGCACCGGCTTCCGGGACCGGTGAGAGACCGGCGATGACCAGGTGAGAGCCTGGCGATCGGGTCAACTCGCCCTCGCCGCGCGCGCTACGGTGGACCGGCCGAACTCTTCGGCTCCTTGCGCGAGGTCGTGAGGTCCCGCGTACGACAAGGTGGGGGCAGAGCAACTCCATGGCACAGGGCACGGTCCAGGTGACGCACACCGGTACCTCGCGGTGGCGGCGCCGCACGGGTGAGTACGCATCGCTCGCTGCCGCCTTGGAGGCCGCGAGCGACGGGGACGTCCTCACCATCGCCCCCGGCACGTACCGCGAGAACCTCGTCGTCCAGCGGGCGGTGACGCTGCGCGGCCCCGAGGGCTCCCCCGGCTCCGTGCGCATCGCGCCGTCGGACGGGGTGCCGCTCACCGTCCGTTCGTCCGCCGTGGTGCAGGACCTGCACGTCGAGGGGCAGGACTCGGCGGCGCCCGCGCTGCTCGTCGAGGACGGGGCGCCCGAACTCGTCGACGTACGCGTGGTGACGCGTTCCGCGAGCGGCATCGAGGTGCGCGGCGGAGCGCGCCCGACGGTGCGGCGCTGCACGGTCGACAACCCCGGCGGCATCGGCATCGCCGTGCTCGACGGCGGGGGCGGTGTCTTCGAGGAGTGCGAGATCGTCTCGGCCGGGCAGTCGGGCATCGCCGTGCGCGGCGGTGCGCACCCCCGCCTCGAGCGCTGCCGGGTGCATCACGCGTCCGGCGCGGGGCTCTCGGTGACCGGTGAGCACTCGGGGCTCGAGGCCATCGGCTGCGAGGTCTACGAGGTCAAGGGCTCGGGCGTGCAGATCACCGGGCGTGCGGTGGCGCATCTGACGGACTGCGACGTGCACCGCACGACCTCGGACGGCGTCACGCTCGACACGGACGCCGTGCTCACGCTCGCCGACTGCCGGATCCACGACATCCCGGAGAACGCGATCGACCTGCGTTCACGCTCGGTGCTCACCCTGACGCGGTCCACCGTGCGGCAGTTCGGGCGCAACGGCCTCTCGGTGTGGGACCCGGGCACGCGCGTGGACGCCAACCAGTGCGAGATCCACGACAGCACGGGCGACTACCCCGCGGTGTGGGTCAGCGACGGCGCGACGGTCGTCCTGGAGTCCTGCCGCGTGCACGACGTGCCGGACGCCCTGTTCGTCCTGGACCGCGGCTCGCGCGCCGACGTCGTCGACAGCGATCTCTCCCAGGTGCGCAACACGGCGGTGTCCGTGAGCGACGGCGCGACGGCGCAGCTGGACGACTGCCGCATCCGCGAGGCCGCCACCGGCGCGTGGTTCCGCGACCACGGCAGCGGCGGCACCCTGGCCAACTGCACGGTCGACGGCGTCCAGACGGGCGTGATCGTCACCAAGGGCGCCGACCCCACCATCGAGCGCTGCACGGTCACTTCACCCGCGGAGGCCGGTTTCTACGTCTCGGCGGGCGGCCGCGGCAGCCTGCACGGCTGCCGCGTGACGGACAGCGGCGGCTACGGCTTCCACGTCATCGACGGATGCCGTACGACGCTGAAGAAGTGCCGCACGGAGCGGTGCGCGCGCGGCGGCTTCGAGTTCGCCGAGGACGGGCCGCTCGTCGAGGACTGCACCAGCGACGAGAGCGGCGGGGCGCGGACCGCGGCGTCCACGGCGTCCGCGGCGAAGGAGTCCGCCCCGCAGACGGCCACGCAGTCCGTGGGCCTGCTCGGCGCGATTCCCGGGCAGCGCACCACCGACCCGGCGGCCGAGAAGAGCGCGGCCCCTGAGCAGCCGTCCCGCTCGTCGAAGGACGTGCTCGGTGAACTCGACAAGCTGGTCGGCCTGGAGAGCGTCAAGCGCGAGGTGCGCGCCCTGACCGACATGATCGAGGTCGGGCGGCGCAGACAGCTTGCAGGGCTCAAGGCGGCATCGGCGCGTCGCCATCTGGTGTTCACCGGCTCCCCCGGCACCGGCAAGACGACCGTGGCGCGGCTCTACGGCGAGATCCTCGCGTCGCTCGGCGTCCTGCAGAGCGGGCACCTGGTCGAGGTGTCGCGGGTCGATCTGGTGGGCGAGCACATCGGGTCGACGGCGATCCGCACCCAGGAGGCGTTCGACCGGGCGCGCGGCGGTGTGCTGTTCATCGACGAGGCGTACGCGCTCTCGCCCGAGGACTCCGGGCGCGACTTCGGCCGGGAGGCCATCGACACGCTGGTGAAGCTGATGGAGGACCACCGCGAGGCGGTGGTGGTGATCGTCGCCGGCTACACGGCGGAGATGAAGCGCTTCCTTTCCGTCAACCCCGGTGTGGCGTCCCGCTTCTCACGGACCATCACCTTCGGCGACTACGCCCCCGAGGAGCTGCTGCGGATCGTCGAGCAGCAGGCCGACGAGCACGAGTACCGCCTCGACACGGGGACGGGCGAGGCCCTCCTGAAGTACTTCACCGCGCTCCCGAAGGGTCCCGCGTTCGGCAACGGCCGCACCGCCCGCCAGACGTTCGAGGCGATGGTGGAGCGGCACGCGGGGCGGGTCGCCCAGTTCGAGGAGCCGAGCACGGACGACCTCACCCTGCTGTATCCGGAGGATCTGCCGGAGCTGCCGTGACCGTCACGGCGGGCCCGGCGGCCTCGGAGGCCTCGGCGGTCTGCGGACGCGGGGCGGGCACGGCGGGCTTGAGCCGCGCGAGCAGCCGGGCGCGCTCCTCGGCGAAGGCCGGGTCGGCCTGGTAGTCCCCGTGGCCCAGGATCGGTGCGGGCAGGGGGTGTTCCTCCGTGCGTCCGTAGACCAGGGGGTCCTTGAGGGCTTCGCGGTCGACCTGCGGTCCGTCCCCGTCGGGGATGACCCGGACGGGGCCGCCGATCGGGTCGGTGGTGCGGTGCAGGTTGCGCCAGCAGTCGACCTCGCGGTGCAGCGAGCTGAGGGCGGCCGGGCCGAAGTGGGCGGGGAACCAGCGTCCGTAGAGGCGCTCAAGGGGTGAGCCGTACGTGAGGAGGGCGACCCTTTTGCGGACGGAGGGCCACAGCTGCCAGGCGGCAGCGGCGGCCAGGACGCTGCCCTGCGAGTGGCCGGAGATGACGAGTCTGCCGCCCGTGGCGCGCGTCGCGCGGGTCCAGGTGTGCATGCGCCAGGTGAGGTCGGGGACGGCCCGCTCGGCGTAGCAGGGCGGGGCGAAGGGGTGGGCGGCGCGGGGCCAGAACGTGCCGACGTCCCACAGGATGCCGATGGTGCGGCGTGCGGAGGGGTCGCGGTAGGCGCGGCGGCCCCAGGTCACGAACAGTATGAAGCCGAAGCCGATCAGCCAGGAGCCGAGCGCCTGGGAGGTCTCGGCCGCTCCTTCGAAGAAGAGGGGCAGCCCCTGCGCGGCTTCGCTCGGCACCTCGTCGCTCACCCAGGCGCCGACGAGCGCCCCCGCACCGAGCAGCAGCGTCACCGCCGAGGTGATGCCCACAAGGAGCGGGGCCCGGTCGGTGAGGGCGGCACGCGCGCGCGTGCCCGCGATGCGGCGGCTGCGGGCCGCGTCCTTCGGCTCGCCCGGGTATTCGCTCGGGATGGTCGCCCGGTCGCGGCGGGCCCGCCGCATGGTGCGGACGCCGAGCCAGCCGCAGAGCGCCGCGACGACCACGAGGAGGGGCGGGATCACGGACGCCTGCCAGGTCAGGAGCACGGGCGGGCCGTCGATGGTGCCGCCGGAGCCGGGCTCCCCCGAGCCGTCGAGCCAGTCGGCCACGCGCTGGGCGCCGCCGCCCGACATCACGCCGCCAAGGGCGCAGGACAGCATGGCGACGGCAGGTCCCGCGAAGCCCCGCAGGGCGGTGCGGGGGTCGGGGGCCGTGCGGTAGAGCGCGCGGGCGACCACTGCGAGGGCGATGACCAGGAGCCCCTGGACCAGGGCGATGCCGCCGAAGGTCGCGTTGCCCGGCAGCCTGCCCTCGGAGGTCCAGCCGGGGCGTGACCATCCTGCGTACAGGAGGGTCAGGACGAGGAGGGTGAGCGCGCCCAGGGGCAGCCGGCGGATCAGCTTCTCGTCGAGGTGCCGGTCGAGCTTGTTCTCGCTGCGGCCCCTGCGCCAGACCACATGGACGACGACGGCCGCTCCCAGGACGAGCGTCACGTCGAGGATCCAGCCGAGGGCATCGAGCAGCGCGGGTCCGCCGGGCCGCCGGTCGTGGCGAGCCGCCGATGTGCCGACCGCGGCGGCCACCGTGAGGAATCCCGCGGCCGTGTGCGCGGCGCGCAGCCGGGCCACCAGCCTGCGGCCGTACCAGAAGCCGGGCCTGCCGAGCGCGGTGCGCCCGGTCTCCTCCTCCGGGTCGGCCTGGTGGGGCAGCGGCGTCTGGGATTCGTACGCGCTCCAGGTGCGCTGGGAGAGGTACCAGAGGAGGCCGGTCAGCGCGGCGGGCAACAGCGCGGCGAGCGCGAGGCGGCGTCCCGGCTGGCTCCACCAGCCGCCGTGCCCGGAGGCGTCGGGCGCGAGGAAGCCGAGCCAGGAGCGTTCGGCCGCGCACTCGGGGGTGCCCGCGCACTGCCAGGCCGTCAGGTCGATGGCGACCTCGCAGGCGGCGGCGACGAGCAGGACGGTGAGGCTGAGTCCGGTCAGCCGCACCAGGAGGCCGTACGTACGGACCGTCTTCTTCATGCGCCGCGACGTGGGGCGCATCCAGTGCGCGAGGTTGACCACCATGAACGGCAGCAGCAGGAGCCACAGCGCCCGCGAGCCGTTCCCTGAGGTCAGATTGCACCAGACGTACGCCTCGGGGACCGGCTTGCCGCGGTAGTCGTCCGGGCGCTTCTCGGCGTCGGCGTCCTCGGTGCGGCGGAAGACGGCCGCCGTCTCGTCACCGGTGATGCGGACGGTCCTCGGGTCGCCCAGCATCTCTTCGGGTGTGGTGCCCCCGACTCCGTGGACGAGGAGTTCGAGAGCCGTCTCTTCTCTTTGGTCTGCTGCCACTGTTCGCTTCCCCCGAATGTGCGCGTGTTCCCCCGAACGTGCGCATGGTCAGGCCACAAGGATCTCCGCTGACGGCCCCGTCCACACCTCCCGTCACGTAATCTCCCCGTTCCGAGTGAGTGCGCGCTCTCGGGCGGTGGACCGCCTGTCGGTGGCGCATGCGAGGATGAGGCAGCGCAATGGACGGGCGCGACGGGCGTGACGAGGCAGAAGGGCCGGGACGGACGTGAGCGAGAATCAGAACCTCCTCGCGGAGCAGCGCCGCGCCTTGATCCTCGATGAGGTACGCCGCAGGGGCGGGGTCCGGGTCAATGAACTGACCCGCAAGCTGGGTGTGTCGGACATGACGGTCCGCCGGGATCTCGACGCGCTGGCCCGCCAGGGCGTCCTGGAGAAGGTGCACGGCGGCGCTGTGCCGGTGGTCGAGGCGAGCACGCACGAGCCGGGGTTCGAGGCCAAGTCGGGCCTGGAGCTGAACGCCAAGGAGGACATCGCGCGCACCGCGGCCTCCCTGGTGGCGCCGGGCACGGCGATCGCACTCTCCGGCGGCACGACCACGTACGCGCTGGCCCACCACCTCCTGGACGTGCCGGACCTGACGGTGGTGACGAACTCGGTGCGGGTCGCGGACGTGTTCCACTCCGCGCAGCGCACCTCGGGCCAGCGTCAGGGCGCGGCCACCGTGGTCCTCACGGGCGGCGTGCGCACCCCGTCGGACTCACTGGTCGGCCCGGTCGCCGACCAGGCGATCGGCGCGCTCCACTTCGACGTGCTCTTCCTGGGTGTGCACGGCATATCGGCGGAGGCCGGCCTGTCCACTCCCAATCTCGCGGAGGCGGAGACCAACCGGCGTCTGGTGCAGTCGGCGCGGCGGGTCATCGTGGTCGCCGACCACACCAAGTGGGGCACGGTGGGCCTCAGTTCGTTCGCCACCCTGGAGCAGGTCGACACGCTCGTGACGGACGCCGGTCTTCCCGCGGCGGCGCGGGTGGAGATCTCCGAGCATCTACGGCGTCTGGTGGTCACGGGCGAGCCCGAGGAGCCGGGCGTCGACGAGCGGGGCGAGCACGGCGAGAGCGTCGGGCAGCCGGAGAACGCCGGAAGCACCGCAGACATCTGACGGTCCGCCAGCTATGGTGACGGTGCCCGGTCAACCACCCGATGCCGCTTGGGGGCTGAGTTCGATGGCACGCCGACTGAGGCCCGTGGGGCTCGAGTTCGTCGAGTCCGCTCCGTTGCGTCTGGTCTTCGCCCGTGAGGTGAGCGCGCCCCCGGAGACGGTGTACCGCGCCCTCGCCGACGACATGACCGGCTGGCCCGAGTGGTTCACGGCGGTCACGCTGTGCCGACCCATCGACGGCGCGGACGGCGCCAAGGGCCGCGAGGTCCGCCTCAAGGGCGGCACGCGCTTTCGGGAGACGATCGTCGCGACCGACCCGGCGGAGCGGTACGCCTACCGCGCCGATGAGTCGAACGCCCCGGGCCTGAGCGCCCTCCTCGAAGAGTGGCGGCTGACCCCGGCGGGGACCGGCACCCGCGTGCAGTGGACGTTCGCCGCGGACGGCGCCGCACCCTTCCGCTTCGTCATGAAGCTCGGCAGGGCGGGCATGGGCCGGGCCTTCCGCGACGCCGTCACGGCCCTGGACCGACGCCTTGCGGCGGCCAACGCCTGACTCCCGTACGTCGGTTGAAGGTCAGTCGGTCCAGGAGCCGGTGGCCAGGAGCGACTTGATGGCGGCCTCGTACGGCGTGATGTCCATGCCCTGCTCGGCCAGCCACGCGTCCGAGTAGTACTTGTCCAGATAGCGGTCGCCCGGGTCGCAGATGAGCGTGACGACGCTGCCCGTGCGGCCCGCGGCCACCATCTCGGCGACGATCTTCAAGGAGCTCCAGAGGCCGGTTCCCGTCGAGCCGCCCGCCTTGCGGCCGATCGCCTGCTCCAGGGCCCGCACGGCGGCGACACTCGCCGCGTCCGGCACCTTCATCATGCGGTCGATCGCGCCGGGCACGAAGCTCGGCTCCATCCGGGGCCTGCCGATGCCTTCGATGCGGGAGCCGCAGTCGCTGGTGGCGTCCGGGTCGTGGTTGGTCCAGCCGTCGAAGAAGCAGGAGTTCTCCGGGTCGGCGACGCAGAGCCTGGTGTCGTGCTGCATGTAGTGGACGTAGCGGGCGATGGTCGCCGACGTGCCGCCCGTGCCCGCCGTGGCGACGATCCACGCGGGCTCCGGATACCGCTCCAACTTCATCTGCTGGTAGATCGATTCGGCGATGTTGTTGTTGCCTCGCCAGTCCGTGGCCCGTTCCGCGTAGGTGAACTGGTCCATGTAGTGGCCGCCGGTCTCGACGGCGAGAGCGGCCGACTCGGCGTACATCGTGCGCGAGTCGTCCACGAAGTGACACTGGCCGCCGTGGAATTCGATCAGTCGGCACTTCTCGGCGCTGGTCGTGCGGGGCATCACCGCGATGAAGGGCACCCCGATCAGCTTCGCGAAGTACGCCTCGGAGACGGCTGTCGAGCCGCTGGAGGCCTCGATGACCGGCCGCCCCGGCCGGATCCAGCCGTTGCAGAGGCCGTAGAGGAAGAGCGAGCGGGCCAGACGGTGCTTGAGGCTGCCGGTCGGGTGGGTCGACTCGTCCTTGAGATAGAGGTCGATGCCCCATTTCTCCGGCAGTGGGAAGCGCAGGAGGTGCGTGTCGGCCGAGCGGTTGGCGTCGGCCTGGACCTTGCGTACGGCTTCTTTGAGCCAGGCGCGGTACTCCGCGTCGCTGCGGTCCACGTCGAGCGTGGTCATCGGCTCATCGGCTTGATCCTGCTGCGTGGTGCTCACGGCGCGGCTCCTTGGCGTCAACCCGGCCGCGCTTCGAGCGGGCCGGACGCCTCGATCATATGCACCTTCCGCACGCTTCTCACCTGCATAAACACACCTTTGAGACCCTCAAAGGCACACCTGGCGCAGTCGATCGGCACGGGGGCACGGCACACTGGTGAGGGGACGGCGTCCACTTATGACCACGTCTTCATACGCACTGGTGCTCGACGCCAGGTGCGTGCAGACTGCACCGCACGGGACGGCGGTCCCGTGCGGAACGGCATACCGAATCGCTCAAGGGGGCGGAACGTCATGGCGGAGCCGGATTTCACGGCCACAGGCGTGCGGATCGGACGACGGCTGCGCTCCCTCACCCGGGCGGGTCAAATCCGTATCACAGACGGCAGGTTCGAGCTGCTGACCAGTTACGGCAGGGAGATCGACAGCGCGCCGGTCCAGACCGTGCGGGCCGGCAAACCGTGGTTCGCCGCCGACGACCGGGCCCTCGCCGAACTGAACGGCACGCGCTATCGCCTCACCCTCGCCGACCATGATCCGGCGCCCGGCAAGGCAGGTCCGCCGACGGTGCGCAAGTTCATCGACGCGGTGCGCCGGGCCGGAGGCAGCAGGGCACGGGCCTGAGGAGGCCCCGCACTCCGGCTGGGGCGGTGCGAGTTGCACGCCCGCACCCCCTGAGTCACTCTGGTCTCACATCACTCTGGGTTCACCGGCGATGACGCTGCGAACCAGCCCGCCGGCCACGAACAGCAGCCGGCAGACCCCGCGGCCGCTGCTGAATCCGATCGTCGCCTTCTTCCGGACGCAATTCGGGGAGTCGCAGCCGTGATCAGCCAGCCAAGCAGGTATTGCACGGTGGAGCTTCAGGCTCTGCCGTCGCGGATCGGCCAGGTCCGCAGAATCGTATCGGCGCAGTTGCGCTACTGGCATCTCGATCCGTTGATAGACCAGGCCGCGCTCGGTGTGACCGAGCTCCTGACCAACGTGCACCGGCACGCACAGCCGGACAAGGTGTGCACCGTGGAGATCGAGCTGCTGCTCGACCGCCTCACCGTCTCCGTGCACGACCACGACCCCCGCCTTCCCCAGGTGCGCGACGCCGAGGCGTTCGCGACCTGTGGCCGCGGGCTCGCCATGGTCGCCGCCGTCAGTGAGAGCTGGGGGGTGCGCCCCCACGGTGACACGGGCAAAGTCGTCTGGTTCACCCTCCCGGCCCCTGCGTCGGCCGCGGCACTGCCGTCCAGGTATCCGGCGTACGGCGCGGCCACGGCCGGTCCCTTCGCGGACCTGGGCGCCGGGCCGCAGTCGCTCGCCGACGGGCACGCGCCCGGACATGCTCCCGCCCGGTCGGCCGTTGTCGGCTGACCGGGCGGTGACAGGCTCCGCCGGGCGGGCGTCCTACGTCACTCGGTGGCGATGGCACGCAGCACGTCCAGGCGTGCGGCCCGCCGTGCCGGACGCAGACCCGCGAGGGCTCCTGCCGCCAGGCCCACCAGGACGACCACCGCGAGCTGGACCGGCGGCACCGCGAACGCGAAAGCACTGCTCGTCGCGCCGTCCGAGGCCTTGACGAGCACCCAGCCGAGGAAGCCGCCGAGCACCAGGCCACCGGCCGTGCCGAAGGCGGCGACCAGCACCGACTCCCAGCGGACCATGGCCCGCAGCTGCGCCCTCGTCTGCCCGACCGCACGCAACAGGCCCAGCTCACGGGTGCGTTCGTGGATCGCGAGGGTCAGCGTGTTGGCGATGCCGAGCAGGGCGATCAGGACGGCGAGCGCGAGCAGGGCGTAGACCAGCGTGAGCATCATGTCGATGCCGCCCGCCGCCGACTGCGCGTACTCACCGCGGGTCTGCACATCCGGATTGCCGTACTCCTGCGCGGTCTTGGAGACCGCCGCCTTGCCGTCGGCCGCGCTCACACCGTCCTTGAACGTGACGGACACGAGACTGTCGGCATCCTGCATGCGGTGCGGCGCCCAGGCCTCACGGGTGATGACGTAGTCCCCCGCGAGCTCCGACCGGCCGAACAGCGCGCGGACGGTGAAGGTCGCCTTCTTGCCGTCGGTGAAGGCCAGCTCGGCCTTGGAGCCGACCTTCAGGTCCTGCTTCTCGGCCGCCGAGCGCGTGATGGCGATGCCGTTGGTGCCGAGGTCGTCGAGGGACCCTTCGACCTTGCCGAGGTCGAAGGACTTGGCGAAGGGGCCCGGGTCGGTGACGGTCAGGGCGCGCCCTTCCCCGTCGACCTCCGCAGCGCCCTTGCCGAGCCCGACCGCGGTCTCGACCTCGGGCTGTTCGGCGAGCGCCGGGGCCAGCTTGGGGCTGAGTCCGCTGCCGCCCGCGCCGAAACCCGGGGTGCTGATGGCGAGGTCGCCGGCGAAGGAGCGGTTCACCGTCTGGTCCATGGTGGCCTTCAGCGAGGCGCCGAAGACCGTGAAGAGCGAGACGACGGCGACCCCGATCATCAGGGCGCTCGCGGTGGCGGCGGTCCGCTTGGGGCTGCGCAGGGCGTTGCGCCGGGCGAGCCCGCCCGTGACGCCGCGCAGCCGGTCGAGGGGCCCGCCGAGAATGCGTACCGCCCGCGAGGACGCGACCGGACCGAGCACGACGAACGCGGCGAGCGCGAGCACCGCCCCGGCCCCTGCCAGCCACACGGACGGACTGACCAGGACGCCGGTCAGCGAGAGACCGACGGCGGCGAGCGCGAGGACCGACCCCGAGACGGCGCGCCCCCGCGAAGCCCCGGAGTGGTCGACCGCGGTCTCGCGCAGCGCGGCCAGGGGTGCGGTGCGCCCGGCGCGGACGGCGGGCAGCAGGGCGGAGCCCAGACAGACCACGATGCCGACGGCCAGCGGCAGCAGCATCGACAGGCCGCTGATCACCAGGTCACCCTCGGGGAAGGGGAATCCGATGGCAGGGAAGAGTGCCTGAAGCCCGGCCGCGATCCCGATGCCGCCCGCGAGGCCCGCGGCGGACGCCGCCACGGCGACCACGCTCGCCTCGACCAGGGTGGACGCGGTGACCTGTCGGCGCGAGGCGCCGAGTGCGCGAAGGAGGGCGTTCTCGCGGGTGCGCTGGGCGACGACGATCGCGAAGGTGTTGTGGATGCTGAAGGTGGCGACGAGCAGGGCGACGCCGGAGAAGACGAGCAGGAAGCTGGTGAAGAGCGTCAGGAACTGACCGGAGATGTTGTCGGTGTTCTCCGCCGCCGACGCCTCACCGGTGATCGCCTCAACTCCCTTGGGCAGTACGGGACTCAGCGCGTCGACGAGTTCCTGCTCGCTCACTCCGGGTCCGGCCCGCACCTGGATGGTCGCGGCCTCGCCTGGCTTCGGCGTCAGGTACTTCTCGGCGTCGGCCTGCGCCATGCCGGTGAAGGTGGTCTGCGCCATGCCGTCCTCGCCACCGAAGGTCGCGAGGCCCACGATCGTCACCTTGACGGGGTCGGGGGTGCGCAGCGTGGTGGTGTCGCCGATCTTCAGGTCGCCGGATTCGGCGGCGCCTCGGTTGACGACGACCTCGCCGGACTTGGCGGGGGCGCGGCCTTCGGCCAGCCGGTAGGCGTTCAGCTCTTTGTCGTCGATCCAGTTGCCGGCGAGGGTGGGCGGGCCTTCACCGCCTATGGGCTCCTTGTCCTTGCCGAGGAGCTGGCCCGCGCCCTGGATGGCGGGCGCCGCGGCGGCCACGCCGTCGGTCTGCTCGATCTTCTCGACGAGCGAGGTCTTGACGGGCTGCCGGGTGCCCTGGCTGTCGTCGGGGGTCGTGATGGTGTCCGCACTGCGGACGACTGCGTCGGTACCGCTCGTCGCGTTGCCGAACATCGTGTCGAAGCTGCCGCGCAGGGTGTCGCCCATGACGAGCGTGCCCGCCAGGAAGGCGACACCGAGCATGACCGCGAGGAACGTACCCGCGAAGCGCCGCTTGTGGCCGCGCAGCGAGGACAGACTGATGCGCGCGGAGGCGCTCAGGGAACTCATGACGGTGCCCCCTTGGTGCCTGATGTGGTGGTACCTGCTGTGGTGCCACCGGATGTCGTGGTGCCGGATGCGGTGGTGCTGGATGCGGTGGTGCTGGATGCGGTGGTGCCAGAGGTCGCCGAGGCCTTCGTGTCGAAGGCCTTGAGCCGGTCGAGGACCTTGTCGGCGGTCGGGTCCGTCATCGTGTCCACGAGACGGCCGTCGGCCAGGAAGACGACCTCGTCGGCGTGGGCGGCGGCCACCGGGTCATGGGTGACCATGACGACCGTGCGGTTCATCTGCCGCACCGCGCGGCCGAGGAGGCGCAGGACCTCCTCGCCGGAGCGCGAGTCGAGGTTGCCGGTCGGTTCGTCGGCGAAGACGACGTCCGGCTGACCGGCGAACGCCCGTGCCACAGCGACGCGTTGCTGCTGACCGCCGGAGAGCTCGGCGGGCCGGTGGTGGAGCCGGTCGCGCAGCCCCACCACGTCGATGAGGGCGTCGGTCCACTCCGCCGCCGCACCGTCACCACGCCTGCCCGCTAGGTCCATCGGCAGCGTGATGTTCTCGGCCACGGTCAGCGTCGGCACCAGGTTGAAGGCCTGGAAGACGAAGCCGATGCGGTCGCGGCGCAGCAGAGTGAGGCGTCGGTCGTCGAGCGCGCCCAACTCGGTGTCGCCGATGTAGGCGGCCCCCGAGGTGAGGGTGTCGAGGCCCGCGGCACAGTGCATCAGGGTGGACTTGCCCGAGCCCGACGGGCCCATGATCGCGGTGAAGCGTCCGGCGGGAAACCCGACGCTCACCCCGTCCAGGGCCCGTACGGCGGTGTCGCCACTGCCGTAGACCTTGACGGCCTCGGTGACGCGGGCGGCGTCGAGGGTGGTGGTGCCGCGGTGTCCGGTCGCGGTGGTCATGCCGCACCGCCCTTGGACGTACGCCCGAACTCCTCGTTCAGGACGGACAGACGCCGCCAGTACTCGTCCTCGTCGATCTCGCCGGAGGCGAAACGACGGCCGAGCACGGCGATGGGCGAGTTCTCGTCGATGCGTACGTTGCGCTCGGCGCCGTCCCGCTGCCACGGAGCCCGGCGGCCGCGCCACACGGTGCGGCGCAGGAGGGTGATGCCGCCGATCACGACGGCCGCCCAGATGAGCGGGAAGAACAGGATCCACGGGCCGGGCCCGCCATCGAAGTGAGCCAGGGTGTTCATCGTGTCCATCTCCTCGGGAGCGATTTCTGCGGCGTGTTGTGCGATGTCTTGAGACTCGCGCTCCGAGGGGGTCCGAGTCGTCGTACGGCCAGCGGCAGTGCGTGTACCACTGCGGGAGTACGTGGGGGCTGGGGGGCTGCTCCCGGTGGGGTCGGGGCAGCGATGGGGAGCCGTGGCCGGGCGCTGTACGTACTGGTATGTACAGGGCTTCGGTGGCTTCGCCGGTGAGGGCGAAGGGCAGCCACACGCACAGCTGGGGGCCGCCACCTAGACCTCTGTACCTACTAGTATGTACAGTACGTTCATGAGCACCCCGGAGCGTCTGATCGAGTCCACCCGCGAACTGCTGTGGGAGCGCGGCTACGTCGGCACGAGCCCCAAGGCGATCCAGCAGCACGCGGGCGCCGGACAGGGCAGCATGTACCACCACTTCGCCGGGAAACCCGACCTCGCGCTCGCCGCGATCCGGCGCACGGCGGAGGAGATGCGCGCCACCGCCGACGGCGTCCTCGGCGGCACCGGATCGGCGTACGAACGCATCGAGGCGTACCTCCTGCGCGAGCGTGACGTCCTGCGCGGCTGCCCCGTCGGGCGGCTGACGATGGACCCGGACGTCGTCGCGAGCGACGAGCTGCGCGCGCCCGTCACCGAGACGCTCGACTGGCTGCGGGACCGGATCGCCGGGATCGTCCAAGAGGGGCAGGAGCGGGGTGAGTTCGCGGCCACGCTCGACGCGCAGGCGATCGCGGCGACCGTCGTCGCCACGGTCCAGGGCGGTTATGTGCTGGCCCGCGCCTCGGGGTCGCCCGCGGCTTTCGACACCGGAGTTCGAGGCCTGCTGGCCCTCCTGTTCGCCGCCACCATCCCTGCCCCGTAGGCGCCACCACCCTTACCCCGCAAAGGAATTGAAGAGCGTGCGCATCACTCGCAACCGCCCCGAAAGCAAGGCGGGCCCCGCCGAGAACTTCACCGGCACGGTGTGGCTGGACGAGATCGCCGCGCCGCCGTCTCCCTCCCGGCTACGGATGTTCAACGTCCGCTTCGCCCCCGGAGCGCACACCGCCTGGCATCGCCACCCGCACGGCCAAGTCCTGCACGTCCTGGACGGCGAGGGTCTGGTGCAGCGCGAGGGCGGCGACGCGGAGACGATCCGCGCGGGAGACACCGTCTGGATCGAGCCGGACGAATGGCACTGGCACGGCGCCGCGCCCCGCACCTTCATGACACATCTGGCGGTCGTCGAGGCCACGGACGACGGCACGACCACGCACTGGGACGCGCATGTGGGCGCGGACGAGTACGCGGCGGCCTCGGACGAACACCCGGCGGCCTGAGCCCGAGGAGCGAACCACCATGCACGCGATGCAGTACGAGATCACGCTTCCGGCCGACTACGACATGGGCATCATCCGCAACCGGGTGGCGGCCAAGGGCCACTTGCTGGACGACTACCCGGGCCTCGGCGCCAAGGCGTACCTGATCCGTGAGCGCGGCGTCGACGATTCCCCCGTGAACCAGTACGCGCCGTTCTACCTCTGGAACACACCCGAGGGCATGAACTCCTTCCTCTGGGGCCCCGGATTCCAGGGCATCGTCGACGACTTCGGGCGACCTGAGGTGCAGCACTGGACGGGCCTCGCCTTCGCCGAAGGGTCGGCGTCGGGCGCCCCCGCGAAGTCCGCCGTGCGACACCGGATGCGCATCCCGGCCCGCACCCACCTCGGCGGCCTGGCTGCCGAACTCGCCGAGGAGGCAGGGCGTTTGGCACATCGCGAAGGGGCTGTGTACGCCGCGGCGGCCATCGACCCGCGCACATGGGAAGCACTGCTCTTCTCCGTCTGGGACCACGGCTCCCCCACGGGAGCGGGCGACGTGTTCCAGGTCCTGCACCTGTCCGCGCCGGAGCGCGACCTCCTCCCGGGAGGGCAGCAGTGGTGAGCGCGGACCGCACGGTCGGCACGGCTCGCACCGTACGTACGGTCCTGGGAGACGTCGCACCCGAGAGCCTCGGAATCTGCGACGCCCACGACCACCTTTTCCTGACGAGCCCTCAACTCCCCGGCCAGGAACTGGACTCGGTCACCTCGGCGGACCAGGAACTGGCGGCCTTCCGTGAGGCGGGCGGCGAGAGCCTGATCCAGTGGACGCCTTACGGGATGGGACGCCACGCGGGCGACCTGCCCTCGCTGTCCCGGACGACGGGCGTACACGTCGTCGCGGCCACAGGCCTGCACCAAGCGGCCCACTACACACCGGAGTTGCTGGACCGCCTGAGGGCCGAAGGGCTCGCAGACCTCTTCGTACGGGAGCTGACCGAGGGCATCGCCGACACCGGCGCAAGGGCGGGTCTGACCAAGGTCGCGGGCGGCTTCCACGGCCTGGACACGCACGCCCGCTGGACGATGGAAGCGGCGTCCGAGGCCCACCACGCGACCGGCGCCCCCATCGCCGTCCACCTGGAGCTGGGCACGGGCGCACTGGACGTACTCGACCTGCTGTGCGGGAAGTTGGACGTACCCCCGGGGAAGGTGATCCTCGGCCACCTGAACCGCTCTCCCGACCTCGCGATCCACCACCAGGCCGCCGAAGCCGGCGCGTACCTCGCCTTCGACGGCCCCTCCCGGGCCCATCACGCCACAGACTGGCGCATGCCGGAAGCCGTACAGACCCTGACCGAGGCAGGTTTCGCGGACCAGCTGCTCCTGGGCGGCGACACGACGACATCCGGGGCACGCGCGACGAACGGCGGACCCGGGCTGCCGTACCTGCTGCGCGGGGTGCGACCGCGACTCGAACTCGCCGTGGGGAAGGACGTGGTGGAGCGAATGCTGACGGTCAATCCGGGGCGGGCGTTCGCGGTGGAGTGGGCGTAGGAGCGGCCGCGTTCAGACGACCTCGGCCCGGAAGTCCGCCGCCAGGTGCGAAAGCAGCCGCGCCGGTGCGTCGTCCTGGATCGTGTGGCCCGCGCCGTCCACCCAGGTCAGTTCGGCGTGCGGGATGCGCGCGTGCAGGAACTCGGCGAACTCCGTTGGCAGCAGGCGGTCTTCGCTGCCCCAGATGATGCGGGTCGGCACGGTCACGTTGCCGAGGAGGGGCTCAAGCACGTCCGTCTGGGACTGTGCGAACTGGCGGTACTGACGGTAGAAGGCCGCCTGCCCCTTCATGCCGCGCCACGGGTCGATGTACGCGTCCAGGACGCCCGGTTTGTAACCGGTGTGTGTGGCGTGGCGGAGGTGGCTGGCCACCAGTGACTCATGGGCGTAGTCGGGGAGTTGCTCGAAGACGTGCGCGTTCTCGCGGATGAGCTTGAAGTAGCCCGTCCCCCACGCACCCCCGCCGACCGCGTCCACCAGCGTGAGGTCTCCGTACTCCGCACCCTCCAGGAGCAGCGCCCGCAGCGCCACCGCACCGCCCACATCGTGGGCGACGACACTGGGGCGGGACACGCCCCAGTGCGCGAGGAGACCGGCGAAGATCCTTCCCTGTGCCGCAAGACCGACGTCCTGCCCTTCCCGCTGCTCCGACTGCCCGAAGCCGAGCAGATCCCAGACGTAGACCTTGCGCGTGCGGGCCAGGGCGGGGGCGATCTCGCGCCAGATGTACGACGAGAACGGCGAGCCGTGCAGGAGGACCACCGGGTCGCCCTCACCGAACGATGCCCACCTCACGTACCCGTCCGACGTCTCGAACCTCTCCGCCAAGTGCCATGTCACTGGGTACCTCCCGCTGGCCGGAATCCGCAGTCCGCCCTGTCGTCCACTTGTCTTGGAGATCGACGTTACCAGTAGACGTACTTAAGGGGTAACCCCCGCCAGCCCTCGCGGAACCCTTGATTCGCGTATTGCACTGGCCGTTCCAAAACCGGTACCGTACCGACATGGCCCGACCGAGAACCTTCGACGAGGAACGGGCCCTGGACGCTGCGATGCACGCCTTCTGGGCGAATGGCTACGAAGCCACCTCGACCCAGGATCTGTGCGACGCCACCGGCCTGGGCCGCAGCAGCATCTACAACACCTTCAGCAGCAAGCACGAGCTGTTCCAGCGAGCCCTGGCCCGCTACATCGACTCCATGACATCCATCCAGGTCGAGATCCTGGAGGACGCGGAGCAGCCCCCGATGGACCGCCTCCGCGCCCTGTTCGCCCGCATCGTCGACTCCGAGTTCGAGTGCCGCAAGGACGGGCACAGCATCGGCTGCCTGACCGTCAACACGACCGTGGAGCTCGCCGGGCGCGACCCCGAGGCCGCCGAGATGCTCGCGCGTGACCTCGCGATGCGGCTGGCCGCGATCAGCGCCGTCATCCGTGCAGGACAGAGCGGCGGCGACATCACGTCCTCGCGGGACGCGGGCGATCTGGCCCGCTTCGTGAACGCCATCATCGGGGGCATGCGGATCGCCGCCCAGGGCGGCGCCGATCGAGACGCCCTCACCGCCATCGCCGAGACCGCCTTGGACGCGCTGAACCGCTGAGCCGCCCGCATCCCCACCCGTCGGCCTCCCGACCCGCCGACCTGCCGGTTTCCCGACTCTCCCCCGGCAGCGATCCCGCACGCCTTCATTGTGAACTGATTTTGAACTGTTCAGTCCATAACCAGCCGCACCCCCTCTCCACCCCACCCCTGACAGGAGCCCTCATGCCCCGCGCCGTCTATCTCCTGGCCCTAGGCATCTTCGCCATGGTGACCAGCGAGTTCGTGGTCGCCGGTCTGATGCCGCAGATGGCCGACGGACTCGACGCCACGATTCCGGAGATCGGCTACCTGATCACCGCCTTCGCCGCGGCGATGGCCTTCGGTGGGCCCTTCCTCACCATCGCGCTGCTGAAGATGCGTCAGAAGTCAGCGCTGACAGTGCTGTTCGGTATCTTTCTGGCGGGCAACGTCCTCGCCGCCCTCGCCCCGGACTACCGCACCATGCTGGTGGCCCGCGTCATCACCGGCGTCGCATCGCAGGCCTTCTTCGGCGTCTCCATCTCGCTGTGCGCACAGCTCACCCGTCCCGAAGTCCGGGGCAGGGCCATCGCGGTGGCTCTCAACGGGCTGATGCTGGGCACGCTCCTCGGCCTGCCGCTCTCCACCGTCATCGGTGAACACCTGGGCTGGCGCGCGGCGTTCTGGGCCATCACCGGCCTGACCGTTCTCGCCGCGCTTGCCACCCTCATCGGGGTTCCGCGCATCGAGCGCGCCGACGACGGCGGCAACCTCCGTCAGGAGCTCGGCGCCTTCCGCAACCCCCGCCTCTGGCTGACCCTCACCACCAGCACCTTCATCATCGGCGCCACGTTCTCCGCCTTCAGCTACCTCAACCCGATCCTCACCGAGGTCACCGGCTTCTCCACGGGCACGGTTCCCCTGCTGCTCATCGCGTACGGAGCGGCCACCGTCATCGGCAACACCATCGTCGGCCGGTTGGCCGACAAGCACACCGTCCCTGTCCTGCTCACCGGCCTGCTGCTCAACCTGGCGTTCCTCGCCGGTTTCGCCGTCTTCGCCCAACTGAGCGTGGCCGCCGTGGTGTTGATGATGGGGATCGGCCTGGTCGGGGTCACGATGAACCCGGCCCTGGTGACCCGCGTACAGCGCACGGGCAACGCCCGGCCGCTGGTCAACACCGTCCACTCCTCGTTCATCACCCTCGGCATCATCATCGCCACGTCCGCCGGCGGACCCGCCATCGATGCATTCGGTCTGCGGGCGCCGCTCTGGATCGGCGCCGTCCTCGCCGCACTCGGCCTCATCACGCTGCTGCCCGACCTGAAGCGGATGCGCAAGCTGCGCGACGACCGAACTACGCCCGCCGCAAAGGCAGTTGAGGCGCCGAGCAGCCCGGCCACGAGGAAGTCCGCGCAGGGGTCCGCAAAGGATTCCGCGAAGGAGTCCGCGCGCGTCTAGCCCAGCGCCCCGAGGGGGTCGTCGAGCACTGACTGCCAGGCCAGCTCGGCGGCCCCCACCAGGCTGTTGTGGTCCAGCGTGCAGGCCAGGATCGGTACGCCGCCACTGCGCCCCCACAGGCTCCGGTCGGCGACGACGGCACGCAGGCGCTCAGGGTCGGCCTCAAGGAGCGCGCGGTGCAGGCCGCCCAGGATGATGCGGTCCGGGTTGAGGATGTTCACCAGGCCCGCGAGCCCCAGGCCGAGGCGGTCGATCAGCTCCTCGGCGGCCGATCGGACCGCGGGGTCACCACCCGCGTCGCGCAGCAGTTCGCGGGCCTGCACCAGCAGCCCTTCGGGGCCGGGCTCGCGGCCCGCCGCCGTGAGGAAGGCCAGCGGGTCCGTCTCGACGTCCAGGCAGCCCCGGCTTCCGCAGTGGCACGGGCGGCCCTCCGGATTGACGGTGAGGTGGCCGACCTCGAGCGCGAGCCCCGAACTGCCCGTGTGCAGGCGCCCGTCGAGGACGAGCGCACCGCCCACACCCCGGTGCCCGGTCGCGACGCACAGCAGATCGCGGGCTCCGCGCCCGGCGCCGTGCCGGTGCTCGGCGAGCGCCGCGAGGTTGACGTCGTTGGCGGCGAACGCGGGTCCCGTGATGCCCGCGTCCCGTACGCAGTCGGCGAAGATCTGGCGCACCTGCGATCCCGCGGGCCACGCCAGGTGCAGCGGATTGAGCGCGGTGCCCTCCGGTTCGGCGACGGCCGACGGCACGGCGAGGCCCGCGCCCACGCAGCGCCTGCCCGTCTCCCGCAGCAGTTGCGCACCGGCGTCGATGACCGAGCCAAGCACCTGCGCCGGGTCGGCGTCGATCGTCTCGCAGCCGGGAGCGGTGGCGACGATCCGGCCGCCGAGCCCGACGAGGGCGGCCCGGAACCCGTCCGAGTGCACCTGCGCGGCGAGCGCCACAGGACCGTCCTCCGCGATGGAGAGCCCGTGCGAGGGGCGGCCCTGCGAACCCGCGGGCGCGCTCGGCCGCGCGTCGATCCGGATCAGGCCGAGCGCCTCGAGCTCGGCGGCGACGGCGCCCGCGGTGGCACGAGTGACGCCGAGTTCGGCGGTGAGCACGGCACGGGTCGGGGCGCGCCCGGTGTGGACGAGCTCAAGGGCGGGACCGAGCGCGCCGCGCCCGCGCTCCAGGCGCGTACGCGTGGACAGATCCCCCTCGGTACGGGAGGCAGCCTTGCCGTTCATGAGGGCGAGTCTCCCATGATCCGTACGCCGCCTCGCCGTTCACTCGTCATCTGCTCGTGCACTGCGCTTCCGCCGCCCTTCCCCTGCCGCCTCACGAGAACCTTCCGCTCACCGGTGACCGCCGCCTCACAGGAACTGTCTTGTACGCCATGGGGGCACACCTCTACTCTGACTTTGTGCCGCTCCTAAACAAAACCACGTCCGCAGCGTCGCGGGCCACTCCCCCGGGCCTCGCCCGGCTCCGTGTCGCACTCACCGTCTTCTTCGCGCTCGACGGATTCATCTTCGCCGGGTGGGTCGTCCGCATCCCCGCCATCAAGGAACAGACCGGCGCTTCGGCGAGCGACCTGGGCCTCGCTCTGCTCGGGGTCTCAGCGGGCGCCGTCATCACGATGACGCTCACCGGGCGGCTCTGCCGCCGCTTCGGCAGCCATCCGGTGACGGTGGCTTGCGGGGTGCTGCTGGCGCTGAGCATCGCGCTGCCGCCGCTGACGCATTCGGCGCTCGCGCTCGGGCTCGTGCTCCTGGTGTTCGGGGCCGCCTACGGCGGGATCAACGTGGCGATGAACAGCGCCGCCGTCGACCTGGTGGCCGCCCTGCGGCGCCCGATCATGCCCAGCTTCCACGCGGCGTTCAGCCTGGGCGGCATGGTCGGCGCGGGGCTCGGCGGGCTGATCGCCGGCTCCCTCTCCCCCACACGCCACCTGCTCGCACTCACCGTGATCGGCCTGATCGTCACCGCCGTCACCGGACGCATCCTGCTGCGCCTCGGGCCCCCGGCCCCGCCGAGCGACGTCCGCCGCGAGGACGCGACCGGTGCCCCACGGCGCCTGGACAGCCGCACCCGAGGCCTGGTCGTCGTCTTCGGCCTCATCGCCCTGTGCACGGCGTACGGCGAAGGAGCACTCGCCGACTGGGGCGCCCTCCACCTCGAACAGGACCTGAACGCCCACCCGGGCATGGCAGCCGCCGGCTACTCCTGCTTCGCGCTCGCCATGACGATCGGCCGCCTCAGCGGAACGACCCTCCTCGAACGCCTCGGCCAGACCCCGATACTCGTGGCCGGCGGCACCCTGGCCGCCGCCGGCATGCTCCTGGGCGCACTCGCCCCCTCCGTCTGGCTGGCACTCATCGGCTTCGCCGTCACCGGCCTCGGCCTGGCCAACATCTTCCCCGTCGCCGTCGAGCGCGCGGGCGCACTGGCCGGCCCCAGCGGAGTCGCCACCGCCTCCACCCTCGGCTACGGCGGCATGCTCCTGGGCCCACCCGCCATCGGATTCATGGCGGACTGGTTCACCCTGCCCACGGCCCTCACCAGCGTCGCCGTACTCGCGGCCCTCGCCGCGGCCATCGGCTACACCACCCGCCGCTGACGTTGCCGCGAAGCGGGCGTCCGGCCGGCCTCCACCGGCACGCCGGAGGTGACCGTCGCCTGCCACCGGTCCGGCCCGGGACGCGCTCTCAGGCAGGGACGAAGACGTCCTCGTGGGCCCCGTCGAGGATGAACCCGTTGTCGAAGCGGACCCGCACGCTCACGCGAGGCGCCCGTTCCTGGAAGGCGGTCCACGCGGGCTCCAGAGAGCCGACCTTCTCTTCGAGCTGCCTCCTGGTCTCCGTGGGCATCTCGTACCCGAAGGTGTCGAGCAGCGACTTGAGCCGCTCGTACTCGTGCACGTCGTCGCTCGCGTCCTGGTGGCCGACCACCTGCTCGACGGTCCCGCCGGTGCCCGCCGCCAGGGACAGGAACCCGACGACGACCCCCGACACCTCGGCCGAATCGGTCAGCGGGGTGTCCGCTGCCAGCACCACCCGCTGGCCTGTCTTCAGAGTCATCTGCTCCCCATCTCCCCTGCGTCGGCTACGTCCGCTACGTCCGCGCGGTGCAGGAACGCCTCGACGAGGCGGTCGGTGAAAGCCTGGTCGACGGGTCCGCCGTCACCAGGACGCGGTGGTAGAACGGTCCCACGAGTTGGTCGATCTCCGCCGCCATGCCGAGTCCGGCGGCGAGCTGGCCGCGCGAGCAGGCCGAGGGCTGATCCCCGGGGACCGGTCGAGGTCACAGCATTCGGTCGACAAGCCCGTCGACGTAGTCCGGGGTGAACTCCATGCCGAACAAGACGCGGATGTACATCGGGGCCAGGATGTGGTCCAGCACGCCGAGCGCGTCAGGTGCGTTCTCGCCACGCTCGCGGGCGCGATCGAGCATGGACTGCAGTTGCCGGGTGCGTTCGGCGCGGAGTTCCTCACTCGCCTCCAGACCCTGCTGACCACTGCTCGACAGGGCGACAGCCAGGCGCACCAGCAACAGACCGTCGGGTCCGGTGATCTCGCGGGCCACGTTGGCCGCGTAAGTGCGCAGGTCGCCGGCCAGGCTCCCGGTGTCGGGCATCGGCGACTGCGCGTTGAGGCGGGTGAGCACCACATCGCTGAGCAGGTTTTCCAGGCTGCCCCACCGGCGGTAGATGCTGCTGTCGGCTACGCCCGCGCGGGCTGCGACCTGGCCGACGGTGAAGTTGCCGTAGCCGCGCTCGTTGATCAGGTCGATGACGGCCTGGTGCACCTCCGCGCCGACGCGGGCGCTGCGCCCGCCGGGCCGCCGGGCTCGCTGTCGTTCATTCATGCCCTCACCTTAACGCAGTTGCCACTTGCGTTTACGAGGCACCCTCCCTACAGTCTCCTAACGCAGCCACCGGCTGCGTTAGGGCGCCCGGAGGCTGGCCACGTCGGCTCGGCCGTGGAGGGGCGCAATTGACGATGGAGAGGAATCCCCATGGCTGCATCGCCTGAGGCCGTAGGAAGTCGGCCGAACCGGGCCGTGCTGCTCACGGTGACCTGCCTGGGCCAATTCATGGTCCTGCTCGACAACACGATTGTTGGAGCAGCGCTGCCCGATATGCAGCACCGGCTGCACACTGGGCTGACCGGTCTGCAGTGGATCGTCGACGCGTACGTACTGCTGGTCGCCATGCTGCTGCTGTCCGGCGGTATCTTCGCCGACCGGTTCGGCCGCAAGCGGGTGTACCTGACCGGCGTAGCGGTGTTCACCGTCGCGTCGGTGCTGTGCAGCCTCGCGCCCTCGGTCGGCTGGCTGGTCGCCGGCCGGGTGCTGCAGGGCATCGGGGCCGCGGCGCTGGCCCCTGCCTCGCTCGCCCTGCTCGCCGCCGCCCATCCCGTGCCGCAAGAACGCATCAAGGCGATCGGGCTGTGGGCCGGATTCAGCGGAATCGGTCTGGCCGCAGGCCCCGTGGCCGGCGGCGTGCTCACGGATGCCTTCGGCTGGCCCGCCATCTTCCTGGTCAATCTGCCCATCGGCGCGGTCCTGCTGCTGGTCGGTCTGCGCAGCCTTGAAGAGACCCGCAATCCGAGCGCCCCCGCGATCGATGTCCCGGGGACGGTGCTGTCCGTTCTGGGGGTGGGGGCTCTGACCTACGGGCTGATCGAGGGTGGTGCCCGCGGCTGGACGTCGCCGGTGATCCTGGGCAGCTTCACCGCCGCGGTGATCCTCCTCGGCGCCTTCGTCGCCGTCGAAGCGCGTCGCTGCGCTCCGATGCTGCCGCTGCCGCTGTTCCGGCAGCGCCTGTTCACCGTGTCCAACACCGCCATGGTCGTGGTGGGGTTCGCGCTCATGGGTTCGTCGTTCTTCTTCTCCCAGTTCTTCGTCTACGTCCAGGGCAGCTCGATCCTGCGCGCCGGCCTCCAGACCCTGCCGCTGTCCGTCGCCATGGTGATCGTCAGCCCGTACGCGGGCCGGCTCGCCGCCCGGTACGGCTTCCGAATCCTGGTCACCACCGGCCTGGCCCTGGCCGGCCTGGGCCTCCTTGCGCTCGGCATGGTGCACGCCGACACCGGCTACGGGAACGTGTGGTGGCGGCTTGGAATCGTCGGCATCGGCTTCGCCCTGACCATGTCCCCACTGACGGGAGCCGCCATCCAAGCAGTCAGCCCGCAGGAAGGCGGCCTCGCGTCAGGCATCAGCAGCACCACCCGGCAGATCGGCGCGGTGCTCGGCGTGGCGGCACTCGGAGCCATCGTCCGCACCCGGCAATCCGGCGGCGCCTCCTTCGAGACCGGCCTCAACAGCGCCTTCCTCGCTGCCGGAGCCGTCACTTTGGCCACCGCCGTGTTCACCGGCCTGTGGCTGGCGAGGTCCGGGCCCGCGGAAGGCGCCGCGGCGCCGCAACGTCCCACCGGTCCAGGTGCGGTCACCACCTCGAACGAGGCATCCGCGAACAGCCGTTGACACCTCCCGGCCAACAAAAGGATCACGCTCCGCGCCTCTCACAAAGAAGTGACGTCGGTGAGGGTTCTGAGAACGGCCCTCGGGTGATCACGTTCCCGCAGGTCGCCGCGCGAAAGTGCTCTCTCCCTCACTCCGCCTGCTCCCTGCGCCTACGGGAAGGTCCCCAGGACCAGGCCAGATCAAGGTGCTGGGCGCAGACGTGACGGGGTAGAACGATGGGAGGTCAACGAGAGGGGCGCGCCGAGTGGACGCCAGCGTTGCAGCGATACTTGGTGCAGCGATCGGTGCTGCCGGCGGTGTGGGCGGCGGACTGCTCACCCTCAGCACGCAGCTCCGGAGTCTCGACGCTCAGCATCGCGCAGAGGAGAAGCGCTGGCTCGCGGATGTGCGCCGCGAGACCTATACGGGCTTTGTCACTTGCGCGAAGCAACTTTCCAATGCCGTCTGGAAGGCGTCCGATCTGCTGCACGGCGAAGGCGGTGTCGAAGACTGGGAGAGTGCCCGCGGCAGCGTGCACGACGCCTGGACTCAGTTCAGTGCCGCGTCAGCGGCGGTCACGATGGCCGGCCCGCACACGGTGGCCGCGGCCGCTGAGGATCTGCGAGAAGCCCTGCGGCAGTGGGAGCTGTTGACTGGCAGCTGGATTCGAGCCGCGATCCAGCAGGGTACGGGTCGTCTCGCGGAGCACGACCGGCAATTCATGGCGGGGTTCGAGGCCAAGAAGCCCCTGGAGGTCGCGTTCCAAGTAGCCGCACGGCGGGCATTGGGAACCGATACCTGAGTCTCCAGAGGCCGGGGGCAGCTCGCAGAGACGGCAAGCAGTCGAGTACCCGTACTTCGACCAGCTCGTCCGGGCCGGTCCTCCGAGGGTCTGCCGGTGGAGTGGGCCCACGGGTGGGGAGCCGGGACGGGGCACGGTCGTCACCGGCCCCGTCGAGCCCTACTTCGTCGCACCTTGTGCGAAGCCGTTGTAGATGTAGCGCTGCAGGGCGAGGAAGACCAGCAGGGTCGGCAGGATCACGAGGATCGCTCCGGCGGAGATGTTCTCCCAGTGCGCGCCGAACGGCCCCTTGAAGCGGAACAGGGCGGTGGACATGGTGCCGTGCTCCTCGGAGGGCATGTAGAGGAAGGGGATGTAGAAGTCGTTGTACGTGGTGATGCCCTTGACGATGACGACCGTGGCGATGGCCGGCTTCAGCAGCGGCAGGATGATCTTGCGGTAGATGGTGAAGGTGTTGGCCCCGTCCAGACGGGCCGCCTCGTCGAGCGAGGTCGGGATGGAGCGGATGAACTGCAGGAAGATGTAGATCGACACGATGTCGGTGCCCATGTAGAGCAGGATCGGGGCCCATCGGGTGTCGAACAGGCCGAAGCTGTTGACCACTTGGAAGGTGGCGACCTGCGTCGTCACGCCCGGGACCAGCGTGGCGATCAGGAAGAGCGCCATCACCGTCTTCTTCAGACGGAAGTCGAATCGGTCGATCGCGTACGCGGTCATGGAGCCGATGAGCACGGTGCCGGTGATCGAGAACAACAGGATGAACGCCGTGTTCCCGAACGCGGTGAGCATGTGCCCGTCGTTGAAGGCCGTGGCGTAGTTGGAGAAGTTCAGCCAGTCGCCGGGCAGACTGAACGCGCCGCCGCCGTCGCTGACTTCGCGTGAGGTCTTCAGCGAGGTGAGGAAGACGACGACGAGCGGTACCAGCACCACGAGCGAGGCGACGGCCAGGGACAGGTAGGTCAGGGCCGTGCCGAGCCGGGGCCTTCTGGCGGTGCGCCGGTCGGAGGGCGCGAGTGCGGTCATACGAGGTCCACCTTGTCGTCGGGCACGAGCCGGCGCTGGATCCAGGTGATCACCAGGATGATCAGCAGGAGCACCACGGCACAGGCGGAGGCCAGGCCCGTCTTGTTGAACTGGAAGGCGAGCTTGACCGTCTGGATGACGAAGGTCGAGGTGCCGGTGGCGCCGCCGGTCATGATGTACGGGATCTCGAACACGGCGAGCGAGCCGGAGATCGCCAGGATGACGCTGAGGGAGAGCACGGGCTTGATGCCCGGCGCGATGATGTGCCGGAACTGCTGCCAGCGGCCGGCCCCGTCCAGTTGGGCCGCCTCGTACAGCTCGCCGGGTATCGACTGGATGGCGCCCAGGAACAGCACGAAGTTGAGGCCGGTGAAGCGCCACACGGACACCCCGGCGAGCGAGGTGTTGGCCGACCGGGGATCGCCGAGCCAGGCGTGGTCACTGCCGACGCCGAACCAGGACAGGAGCGAGTCGAGCGTGCCGCCGTCCTGGAAGAAGTAGAGGAAGACGAAGCCGATGGCGACGCCGTTGATGAGGTAGGGGAAGAAGAGGATCCCCTTGAAGAAGTTGCGGAAGCGCAGATCGAAGCTGAGGAGAGTTGCGAAGTACAGCGCGATCACGATCTGCACGGCGGACGCGGCCAGGTAGTAGAAGCTGACGAAGAACACCCGGAACAGCTCGGGGCGCGTGAACAGTTGGGTGTAGTTGTCCAGGCCGGTGAAGTTCCGGTCGGGGCTGACGCCGTCCCAGTCCGTGAAGCTGTAATAGATCATGTTGCCCACGGGGACGTACGTGAACGTGATCAGCAGGGCGAGCGGCGCCAGCAGGAAGAGCCACGGGGTCAGCCGTCGCAGCGGATGGTCGCGCCAGGAACGGACGGGAGGGGCCGGGTGCCGTTCCGGCTTCCGGCGCGGGGAGAGCTCACGGCCGGCGGCGGGCGCCTTGCGGGTGGTGTCGGTCATGTCGGGCAGAGCCTTTCGTCGTCCGCGGAAGCGGAGCGGTGCGCACGGCTCGTCGCACCGTGCGCGCCACCCGTCAGGAACCGGCGGTGCTCGCCGCGTCGGCCCAGCGCTTGTCGAGGTCGGCGAAGTAGTCCTTGAGGCTGCCCGGCTGGGCGCCTCGGGCGATGTCGATCAGCTTCTGCCGGTAGTCCTGCTTGGCCAGGCCGATCTCGGAGGCGTTGTCGATCGCGTTGACCTGCCCGGTCTTGGCCTCGGACCGCTCGATCATGCTGACATCGTTGTCGACATAGGGCTTGAGGGTGTCCGGCATGGGCGCGGACTTCAGGGCGGAGACGGCACCCTCCTTGGCGGAGTAGCCGGACTGCTCGGTGAACCAGTCGATCCAGGCGCGGGCGGCGCCCTTGTGGTCGGAGTGGATGTTCACCGCCTGCTGGTAGTCGGAGAGCAGCGTCGCGCAGAACGTGCCGTCCTTCTGGGCGGGGAAGGGCAGGAACCCGATGTCGTCCGGGTTCTCGCCGGCCTTCTTCGCCGCGTCCCGCATCTGTGTGATGGCCCAGGAGCCGAGCAGCATGCTGCCGACCTCCCCCTTGGCCAGGAGGTTCTTGGAGTTCTCCCAGTTGGTGGTGGTCGGGTCCTTCTCGGCGAGCTTGTCGTGCACGATGTCGTGGAGCAGGGTGTCGATGACGTTCAGCTCACTGCCCCCGGCCCACGGCTTGTCGGAGGTGGCGAGTGCGTCGGAGGCCTTCTTGTCGCAGCTGACCGAGCCGATGCTGTTGGTCCAGGGGCTGCTCAGCGGCCAGCCGTCCTTGAAGTTGGTGTAGTACGGGGTCGCGCCGGTCTTCGACTTGACCGCCTTGAGGTCGTCGAGGAACTGGGCGGGCGTGGTGGGCCAGTCGGTGATGCCGGCCTTCTTCCAGAGCGCCTTGTTGTAGACGAACCCGTTGGCGGTGCCGAAGCTGGCGATGCCGTACGTCTTGCCGCTGACATCGGTCTTGCCGGTGAAGCGGTACTTCTCTCTCATCCCGGCGGTGTCACCGAGCGGGGCGAAGAACTTCGGGTAGTCGTTCTTGGCGATGACGGCGGGGATCATGAGGACGTCGCCGTAGTTCTCCGTGTTCATACGGATCTTGACCTCGCCCTCGTAGTCGGTGATGCCCTCGAACTTGACCTTCACCTTCGGGTAGGTCTTTTTGAACTCGGCGGCGTACTTCTTCATCGCGCCGCTCTGCACCAGGTCCGTGCGGTGTGTCAGCACGGTGATGTCGCCCGACACGCCCCCCGGTTCCGAGGGCGCGGTCGCGGTCTCGTTCGACGGCGTGCCTCCGCCACTGCACCCCGCGACGGCCAGCATCGCGGTGGCAAGCAGCGCGCCGGTCAGCGTCTTCCTCCCCATGTGCCCAACTCCTTCCAAGGGTTACGGCTCAGGCGGCCCCAGACGGGCTGTCGGAACTATGGCAGTGATGCATGAACCGGTAAAGCTCCAGTTTCGAGCACGATGCCCAATCGTTACCTTCGTTCGCATCGAGGTTGCGAACACCCGCAGCCCACCTGGGCCCATTCAATGGCAGCTGATTCAACAGGAGGACTAGACCGGTTTACTAAACCAGGGCTAGGTTGACCGGCGTCGTACACGACCCGGGCACTCTCGCCTGCCGATTGGAGCCGCAGCATGAAGGACGTCACCCAACTGCCGGAAGGCTGGAGCCTCAGCCACGACGGGGCATCACTGGATGCCCGCGTACCCGGCTGCGTCCACACCGACCTGCTCACCGCGGGCCTGATTCCCGACCCCTTCCTCGGCCTCAACGAGCGGGAGATCGCCTGGGTGGGGCGCCGCGCGTGGACGTACAGCCGCACACTGGCCGCGGACGAGACCGGCCAACAGGGCTATGAGCGGGCCGACTTGGTCTTCGACGGCCTGGACACGGCGGCCCATGTCAGCCTCGCCGGCGAGACGCTGGGGCGCACCCGCAACATGCATCGCTCCTACCGCTTCGACGTCACGGGCCGCGCGGGCGAACTGCGGGTCGAGTTCGCGTCCGCCTACGAAGAGGCGGACGCTGTACGGGAGTTGACCGGTGCGCGGCCGAACGTCTATCCCGAGCCCTCGCAGTACATCCGCAAGATGGCGTGCAGCTTCGGATGGGACTGGGGCCCGACCGTGGTCACCGTCGGCATGTGGCGCCCGGTGCGCCTGGAACGCTGGTCGACGGCCCGCATCGCGCGCGTCCGCCCGCTGGTGACCGTCGATGGCACCACCGGGCGCGTAGAGCTGTGTGTCGACGTCGAGCGCTCTCGTCAGGGCGCTGACCGCCGTCTGATCGCGCGTGCCGCGGTCGCCGGGGCCGAGGCGCGGGCCGAGGTGGAGGGCGACGCCGTCACCCTGGTGCTCCAGGTCCCCGACGTGGCGCTGTGGTGGCCGCGCGGCTACGGCGAACAGCCGCTCCACGACATCGAGTTGACGCTCTTCGAGGCCGCGGCCCAAGACGCGCCGCTCGACACGTGGAATCGCCGGATCGGTTTCCGCAGCGTCGAGCTCGACCGTGAGGCGGACGCGCACGGCACCGGCTTCACCCTGGTCGTCAACGGCGTCCGCGTCTTCGCGCGCGGGGTCAACTGGATCCCCGACGACGTCCTTCCCTCGCGCGTCACCCCCGAGCGCTATCGCACCCGGCTCGCCCAGGCCGTCGACGCCAATGTCGACCTCGTCCGCATCTGGGGCGGCGGCATCTACGAGGACGACGCCTTCTACGACGCCTGCGACGAACTCGGCCTGATGGTCTGGCAGGACTTCCTCTTCGCCTGCTCCGCGTACCCGGAGGAGCAGCCGCTGCGGGGCGAGGTGGAGGCCGAGGCGCGGGAGAACGTCGTACGTCTCATGCCCCACCCCAGCCTCGTCCTGTGGAACGGCAACAACGAGAACCTGTGGGGCTTCCGTGACTGGGACTGGGAGCCCGAGCTGGCCGGGAACTCCTGGGGTGAGGGCTACTACCTGGGGCTGCTGCCACGCGTGGTCGCCGAGCTCGACCCCACCCGCCCCTACACCGCCGGCAGCCCCTGGTCGGGCTCCTGGGACCACCACCCCAACGACCCCGACCACGGCACCCATCACTCCTGGGAGGTGTGGAACCGCCAGGACTACACGGAGTACCGCGCGAACGTGCCGCGCTTCGTGGCCGAGTTCGGCTGGCAGGCGCCCCCCGCGATGGCCACGCTGCGCCGCGCCCTGCCCGGCGAGGAACTCGCCCCCGACTCCCCCGGCATGCTCCACCACCAGAAGGCCGAGGACGGCAACGGCAAGCTCAACCGCGGTGTGGCGCGCCACTTCGCCCTGCCTGAGGACGACTTCGACCGCTGGCATTACCTCACCCAGGTCGTCCAGGCCCGTGCCGTCGCCACCGGCATCGAACACTGGCGCTCCCACTGGCCGCGCTGCGCGGGCACCGTCGTCTGGCAGCTCAACGACTGCTGGCCGGTCAGCTCCTGGTCCGCGGTCGACGGCGACGGCCGCCTCAAACCGCTCCACCACGAACTGCGCCGCGTCTACGCCGACCGGCTCCTCAGCCTCCAGCCGCCCCAGGACGAGGGCGGCGGGCCGGAACTGGCGTTGATCAACCAGTCCGGCTCACCCTGGAGCACCACGGTGACGCTGCGCCTGATGCGGGCCGACGGCACGGTCGCCGCCCGGACCAGCCTGGAGCGGACCGCCGCGCCACGCTCGGTGCTGCGTCTCGCGGTGCCACCGGAGGTCGCTGTGGCCACGGGCTCGGCCAAGGAGTACCTGGTCGCCGATGCCGACGGTCTGCGCGCGCTGCACTTCGGCGTCCGGGACCGGGACTTCTCCTACCCGGAGCCGCGCTTCGAGGTCGTCGTGGAGTCCGTGGCCGGCGACCGGGATACAGTCGACGTCGTGGTGACCGCTCAGACCCTGGTACGTGACCTGCTGCTGCAGGCCGACCGCATCGCACCGCACGCCCGCGCGGACCGGGGCCTGCTGACGCTGCTGCCCGGCGAGCGGACCCGTATCCGCGTGCACGGCGCGCGGGACGCGGGGGCCAACCGGATCAGGGCGGCGCTCTACTGCGTGGAACCCGCGTGAGCGCGCCCACCGACCGCGTCACGATCAAGGATGTCGCGGCCCGCGCCGGGGTGTCCAAGGGGGCCGTTTCCCTGGCGTTCAACCACAAGCCGGGCGTCTCGGAGGCGACCCGCGAGCGGATCTTCGCGGTCGCGCGTGAGCTGGGCTGGGCACCGAACTCCTCGGCGCGGAGCCTGTCCAACCAGCGCGTCGACACGATCGGCCTTGCCATCTGCCGCCCGGCCCGGCTGCTCGGGCTCGAACCGTTCTACATGGAGTTCATCTCCGGCATCGAGAGCGTCCTCGCCGAGCGTTCCTGCTCCCTGCTGCTGCGTCTGGTCAGCGACCTGGAGGAGGAGATCACGCTCCAGGAGACCTGGTGGAAGGGGCGCCAGGTGAGCGGCTCGATCCTGGTGGACTTCCACGAGAACGACCCCCGCATCGAGCCGCTCCTGGCTCTTGGCCTACCGGCGGTGGCGGTCGGGGACCCCGAGCTCACCGGCGGCTTCCCGTGTGTGTGGACCGACGACGCCACGGCGGCCGCGGAGGCCGTGCGCTATCTCGCCGCGCTCGGGCACCGGCGCATCGCACGGGTCGGCGGGCCCGCGGGTCTCGGCCACAGCGCGATCCGTGCCACCGCGTTCAGCGGCACGATGCGGGAACTGGGCCTGGACGCCGGGCTGCAGATCTCGACCGGATTCGCGGGAGAGGAGGGCGCGCGGGCCACGCGCTCGCTGCTGCTCGGCCATGACCGTCCGACGGCCATCGTGTACGACAACGACATCATGGCTGTCGCCGGTCTCGGCGTCGCCTCGGAGATGGGCATCCCCGTACCGGAAGAGTTGTCGCTGCTCGCCTGGGACGACTCGCAGCTGTGCCGTCTGACGCATCCGACGTTGTCGGCGATGAGCCACGACGTGCACGGCTTCGGCGCCGAGGTGGCACGCCAGCTCTTCACCGTCATCGCTGGTTCCCCCGCCGCCTCCCACCCCGTTCCCACCCCTGCCCTGACGCCCCGTGGTTCCACGGCGGCGCCGCCCTCCGCGCACTGAGACGCTCGGTGGGTCGTGCCCGCGGGCACGACCCACCGGGCCTCCGCCGTCGCGGACGGACGCACTGACCGCACTGACCGCGCTGGTCAGTTGCGTGGCTCGCGGTGCTTCTCGCCTCGCGCCTTGCTGAAGACGCCCGCTTCCTCGGCGGTCTCCTTGATGCCGTCGGGCCCGTTGAACAGGCGCTCGCCCCAGGGGGTCAGCCGGCCGCCGTCGAAGTCGCTGACCAGGTCGAGGTACTCGACCCCGCCGCCGTTGCCGCTCCAGGACCAGCCCATGTAGCCGACACCCAGGGACCGGGCTGTGGCCATGATGGCGGCCTCGTCCGGATTTCCGTCCGAGTGCATGTCGCCGAACTCACCGACCACAATGGGGAGTTTCGCCGAAGTGAACCGTCCCAGATAATCGCTGATTTCTTCCTTGGTGTCGAACACGCCGTACATGTGGATCGAGAAGACGGTGTTCTTGTCGGGATCCGCGGCAAACACACCCGCCGCGTTGTCCCGCATCGTGAACGACCAGTCCTGACCCCAATTGGGCGCGTCGACCATCAGGGTGTTCGCGATTCCCGCGGCTCGCATCTTGGTGATCGCGGACTTGGTGTCGCCGGTCCAGCCGCCGTATCCGGTATTTCCGTACGGCTCGTTTCCGATGTTGACGATGACGTACTTCTCCTGGCCCTTCACGCCGTCCTGGACACTGAGCCAGTACTCGACCGCCTTGGCCAGCGAGACGGCGCTGCCCTGCTCCCCGTAGCCGGTGGTGTCATGGGCCTCCAGGACGCAGATGAGGCGGCTTCGCTTGCACTCGCCCACGACACGGGCGACGTCGGCGGTATCGTTCTTGGTCCACTGCGCCCCGGTGCTCAGCACCACGCGCACGGAGTTGGCGCCCTGTGCCTTGATGTCCTTGAGTGCCTGGTCGGTGCGGTCCGGGTACCAGGTGTGGGCGTGGTTGACGCCGCGCAGGACGAAGTCGTCCCCGTTGGCGTCCAGCAGGCGTCCGTCGCTCACCCGGAACCCGGGCACCTCCGCTGCCGCCTGGGCGGGTTGGGTCGCAGCGCAGAGGGCGGCGCACAGGGCGAGTGCGGCTCCTGCCGCGGTGGTCAGTCGCGTTCTCTTCATGGGCGTGCTCCCGGCACGGTCATGCGTACGCCGAATCAGGTCAGTCGCATTCGGCGACGCTGGGTCTTGTTGTGGGTCGGCCGCCCTCCAGTGGAATTCCCCTGCTTCTGGAGGCGCGGTCGCATTGCTGTCCTTTCAAGCCGAGAAACGGCACTCGGGCAGCATTCATCTGCCTTCGAGGCGGCACACGGAACACTCGAAGTCGCGGTACACGCACGGAAGTTCCGTGGGTTCTCCCCTTCGGCAGTTCACGAGGCTAGGGCGATGCGAGGGGCTGCACAACACTTTCAACGGAACCGGTTAAGTAGCTCTCGCGAACGGCAGCCCGCGGGACCGGCGGGTAGGGTCGACTCCCGCACGACGAACCGGTTGAGTACGTACGGGAGAATCAATGAAGCGGCCGACGATCGCGGACATCGCTCAGCGGGCGGGCGTCTCCAAGGTCGCGGTGTCCTATGCCCTCAATGATCAGCCCGGCGTCTCCGCCCAGACCCGCGCGAGCATCAAGGCCATCGCCGACGAGCTCGGCTGGCGGCCCAGCAGCGCGGCACGGGCCCTCACCGGGGCCCGGGCGCGCGCGGTGGGGCTCGCGGTCTGCCGGCCGGCCCGCACCCTGAGCGTCGAGCCGTTCTTCATGGAGCTCATCAGCGGCATCGAGTCGGTGCTCGCCCCGCTCTCGTACGCACTGATGCTCCAGACGGTCACCACGGCCGAGGACGAGATCGAGCTGTACCGGCGCTGGTGGGGCGAGGGGCGGGTGGACGGCGGGCTCTTGGTCGATCTGCGCGAGGCCGACCCGCGGGTGCCCGCCCTCGAGGACCTGAAGCTGCCCGCGGTGGTGCTCGGGCCGCCGGAGGCCGCGGGCCGGTTCCCCTCCGTGTGGTCCGACGACGGCGCGAGCATGCGGGACACGGTGCGCTACCTCGCGACGCTGGGCCACCGCCGCATCGCACGGGTGGCGGGGCCCGCCCGGCTCGCCCACACCGCGGTGCGCGATGCGGCGTTCCACACCGCGTGCCAGGAAGCGGGGCTGCCCCGGCCGACCGTCGTGCACACCGACTACACCGGGGAAGAAGGAGCGCGGGCCACCCGAAGACTGCTGATCGCACCCGAACGCCCCACCGCCGTCGTCTACGACAACGACATCATGGCCGTGGCCGCACTCTCGGTCGCCCAGGAGCTCTCCCTCCACGTCCCCCGCGATCTCTCGGTCGTGGCCTGGGACGACTCTCCCTTCACCCAGGTCGTGCGCCCCCAACTCACCGCCCTGACCCGCGACATCGCGGCCTATGGCGCACACGCCGCCTCGACCCTCCTGGCGTCGATGGACCAGGGTTCGGCCCCGAGCGTGGTCGCCACCGCGGCGCGCCTCGTGCCGCGCGGCAGCACCAGCCCACCGCCACGCACCCCGAGCACCGGTTGACCGCGCCGGTCCCGTACTCGCGCACACTCCATCCGGCACAATCCCCCGTATGAAGACTGCCGGTATGGAGATCGCCGAACACCTTGAAGTCCTCGACGCGGAAGGCACGTTGCTGGCCCGCGCAGCCGAAGCGGCCGGGACGAGTGCCAAGGTGACCACCTGCCCCGACTGGACCGTGCGCGATCTGCTGCGGCACACGGGAGCGGTGCATCGGTGGGCGGCGGCGTTCGTCGCCGACGCGCACACCTCGCCGCGGCCCATCGGCGACGCGCCGGACCTGGACGGCGCGGACCTGCTCGACTGGTACCGGCAGGCGCACGGCGACCTGGTCGCCACGCTGCGCGCCGCCGCGCCCGACGTGCAGTGCTGGGCGTTCCTGCCCGCTCCGAACCCCCTCGCGTTCTGGGCGCGGCGGCAGGCGAACGAGACGGCCGTCCACCGCGTGGACGCCGAGTCCGCGCGCGGGGGTGCGCCGTCACCGATCGGTACGGAGTTCGCGGCTGACGGGATCGATGAGCTGCTCCGCGGGTTTCACGCGCGCGCCCGCAGCAGGGTGCGCACCCAGGAGCCCCGGGTCCTGCGCGTACGGGCGACGGACGCGGGCGCGGACGCCGTGTGGACCGTGCACCTGTCCCCGGAACCGCCCGTCACGGAGCGGGGCGACGACGGTCCGGCCGAGTGCGAGCTTTCGGGGCCCGCCGAGCACCTCTACCTCGCACTGTGGAACCGCGCGCCGATCCCGCACGTCACCGGCGACACCGCGCTGAGCACCCTGTGGAGCGAGACGTCGGGCGTGTGAGACCCGGGCTGCCTGCACCCGGGGCTACTTACGCCCAGGGCTACTTGGAGCCGGGTTCCGCCAGCATCCGGCCGAGGACCGCGCGCTGCAGCGGCCGCACCTCCGCGTGCAGTTCGCGTCCCTTGCCGGTGAGCACGACCCGCACCCCGCGCCGGTCCTCGCTGCACATGGCGCGCTCCACGAGGCCGTCCTTCTCCAGTCGGCCGATGAGGCGGGACAGCGCGCTCTGGCTCAGGTGCACCCGGCCCGCGATGTCCTGCACGCGGTAGGCGCAGTCACCGTCGGCCGCGGCGCCCTCGGAGAGCACGTCGAGGACTTCGAAGTCGCTGGCCCCGAGGCCGTGCTCACGCAGGGCGTTGTCGAGTTCGCACAGGGTGCGCGCGTGCACCGCGAGGATGTCGCGCCATTGGTCCACGAGCCCTTGCTCGGCCTTCTTCGCCGCCATGACATCGCACGGTAGCAGAAAAGGCCCCCTTTGTTGCATCGGAATTAAATGCACTTGCACTCAATGCACACGCATGTACTGTGCTCCGCATGACTTCTCCGCTCACAGCTGTCTCCGCGTCCCCGGAGCGCTGGTCCCCGCGTCTGTGGGGCACGCTGCTCGTGCTCTGCGCCGCGATGTTCCTCGATGCGCTCGACGTGTCGATGGTCGGCGTCGCCCTGCCCTCCATCGGCTCCGAACTGAACCTCTCCACCTCGACCCTGCAGTGGGTCGTCAGCGGCTACATCCTCGGCTACGGCGGCCTCCTGCTCCTGGGCGGCCGCGCCGCCGACCTGCTCGGCAGGCGTCGCGTCTTCTTGATCGCACTCGCCGTCTTCGCCCTCGCCTCGCTGCTCGGCGGGTTCGTCGACTCCGGTCCGCTGCTGATCGCCAGCCGCTTCATCAAGGGTCTGAGCGCCGCGTTCACCGCGCCCGCGGGCCTGTCCATCATCACCACGACGTTCGCCGAGGGCCCGGTCCGCAACCGCGCGCTCACCATCTACACCACCTGCGCCGCCACCGGCTTCTCCATGGGTCTCGTCCTGTCCGGACTGCTCACCGAGGCCAGCTGGCGCCTGACGATGCTGCTGCCCGCGCCCATCGCCGTCATCGCGCTGATCGCCGGACTCAAGCTGATCCCGCGCAGCGCCCGCGAGAAGAACGTCGGCGGATACGACGTGCCGGGCGCCGTCACCGGCACGGCGGCGATGCTGCTGCTCGTCTTCACCGTCGTCGAGGCGCCGGAGGCCGGCTGGGCCTCGGCCCGCACCCTCCTGTCGTTCCTCGCCGCGGCCGTGCTGCTCGCCGTCTTCGTACGCATCGAACTGCGCACCGCGAGCCCGCTGATCCGCCTGGGCGTCCTGCGCTCGGGACCCCAACTCCGGGCGCAGATCGGCGCGATGACCTTCTTCGGCGGCTACGTCTCCTTCCAGTTCCTGGCCACGCAGTACTTCCAGACCCTGCTCGGCTGGTCCGCCCTGGAGACCGCGCTGGCCTTCCTGCCCGCGGGCGCCCTGGTCGCGCTGTCGTCCACGAAGGTCGGTTCGGTGATCGACCGGTTCGGCACACCGCGGGTCATCGTGGCGGGCTTCGTCCTGCTCGTCGCCTCGTACGTCCTGTTCCTGCGCGTCAGCCTCACCCCGTCGTACGCCTCCATGATCCTGCCGTCCATGATCCTGCTCGGCTTCGCGTGCGCCCTGGTCTTCCCCTCGCTCAACATCCAGGCCACCAACGGCGTGCACGACGACGAGCAGGGCATGGTGTCGGGCCTCCTGAACACCTCGATCCAGGTGGGCGGCGCGATCTTCCTCGCCGTCGTCACTGCCGTGATCACCGCGGCCTCCCACGGCGCGGATGCCTCGCCGCAGGCCGTGCTCGACAGCTACCGTCCCGGCCTGATCGTGGTCACGGCCATCGCGGTGGCCGGGCTCCTGATCACCCTCACCGGGCTGCGGCCCCGCCGCAGGCGTCCCGGACAGGAGACGATCGTGGTCGTGAAGTCCGTGCGGCGTGAGGCCGACGAGGAGCGGGTGGCCGTGCGCGACTGACCGCACCGATCATCAAACCCCGGCCTCCGGTGGGCAGTTGCTTGCCCACCGGAGGCGCACCCCTGACACTCGGGACATGGGGCAACGGACGCAGGCCCAGCGCGACGAGGCCACCGTGGAGATCGGTTTCGCACTCTTCGTCGCCACGACGCTCGCGGGTGCCGCCTTCTTCGCCGTGCCGGTGGCGGCCCACTTCCTCGGCATGTCATCGCCCTCGGGGCACACGCTGAACCGGCTCGGCAGGATCGCCGCCGCCGCTGTCTTCGTCGTGTCCGTGGTGACGGTTCTCGTGCGCCACCGGCGGGCGCGTCAGCCGAGCCAGCCGGGGCGCACCAGGCCTGACTCGTAGGCCAGGACGACCAGTTGGGCGCGGTCTCGGGCGCCGAGCTTCACCATGGTCCGGCTGACGTGGGTTTTCGCGGTGAGCGGGCTGACGACCAGACGACGGGCGATCTCCTCGTTCGACAGGCCGATGCCGACCAGCGCCATCACCTCCCGTTCCCGCTCGGTGAGTTCGCCGAGCGGCTCGGGGCCCGTGGGCTCCTTGGAGCGGGCGGCGAACTCGGCGATCAGACGACGCGTCACGCCGGGCGACAGCAGCGCGTCGCCGTCGACCACCGCGCGGACGGCGCGCAGCAGTTCCTCCGGCTCAGTGTCCTTGACCAGGAAGCCCGACGCCCCGGAGCGGATCGCCTCGAAGACGTACTCGTCCAGCTCGAAGGTGGTGAGCATGACCACCTTCACTTCGTTCAGATCCGGCTCGTCGGTGATCCTCCGGGTCGCGGCGAGGCCGTCGAGCAACGGCATGCGGATGTCCATCAGGACGACATCGGGGCGCAGTTCGCGCACCATGCGCACCGCCTCCTCGCCGTCCGCCGCCTCGCCCGCGACCTCGATGTCCCGCTGGGCGTCGAGCAGCGCCTTGAAACCGGCCCTGACCAGCGACTGGTCGTCGGCGAGCAGTACGCGGATCACTGGTCCTCCTGAGGTGCCGAGCGGGTGGGCAGTACCGCGGTGACCCGGAATCCACCGTCCGGGCGCGAGCCAGCCTCGATCGTGCCATTCAGGGCGGCGGCGCGCTCGCGCATCCCCGCAAGACCGTTGCCGCTGCCTCCCGCGTCCGCGCCGGTGGCGGGGCCGTCGTCGTCCACGCGCAGGGTGAGCGCCGCGGCCTCGTACCGCACGAGCACGCGCGCGTGCCGCGATCCGGAGTGCCGTACGACGTTGGTCAGGGCCTCCTGGACGATGCGGAAGGCGGCGAGGTCGACGCCGGGCGCCAGCTTCTTGCCGGTGCCCTGTGTGTCGACCTCGACGGTGAGTCCCGTACTGGCGGCCTGCTGCACGAGTTCGGGCAGGCGGTCGAGCCCCGGGGCCGGGGCGCGGGGTGCCTCACCGGGCGTACGCAGGGTGTCCAGGACCTGCCTGACCTCTCCGAGTGCCTCCTTGCTCGCGGCCTTGATGGTGGTCAGGGCGGTGCGGGCCTGCTCGGGATCGGAGTCGAGCAGCGCGAGGCCGACGCCCGCCTGGACGTTGATCACGGAGATGCTGTGCGCGAGGACGTCGTGCAGCTCGCGCGCCATGCGCAGGCGCTCCTCGTCGGCGCGCCGCTTGGCGGCCTGTGCGCGCTCGGCACGCTCCTTCATCCACTGCTCGCGGCGCACGCGGGCCAGCTCGGACACGGCGATGATGGCGACCACCCAGACGGCGACGACGGTCTCCTCGCCCCAGGTCCGTGCGTTGTCGCCGTCCGGCGGCAGCCATCTGTAGAGCCAGTGCGCGACAAGGAGATGTCCCGCCCACAGCATCCCGACGGCCCCCCACGCCGCGCGCCGGTGCCCGGAGACGACCGCGGCGAAGCAGCCGACGGCGACGGTGATCAGGACCGGGCCGTACGCATACCCGGCGCCGAGGTAGACCAGCGCGGTCCCTGCCGTGAAGTACGCGACCGGGACGGGATGGCGGTGGCGCAGCAGGAGCGAGAGCGTGCCCGCGAGCAGCAGGAGCCGGGCCCAGATGTCCAGGTCCTGCCGGTCGAGCTGGCCCTCGGCGGCGTACTTCGAGCCGACTTGCACGAACGCGGTGATGGCCAGCGTCGTCAGCCACGGCAGCCTGCTGACGTCCCCCGCGTCGTCGCGTCGGTTCCACCAGGGCGGCCCCTGCCGCCATGCCGGCGGTCCGCCCCAGGGCAGGGGCGGACCGCCGCGCCTGTGTTCGCGCTGCTCATCCATGACGGCAACGCTAGACCGCGCGGTGGGCGGCGGGCGTCAGCCGAGCGTGGCGATCACGCGTACTCCCGCTGGAGTACCTCGGGGGTCTTGTCACCCTCCGGGACTTCGTGCAGGCCGAAGCGCCGGTGCAGCCGGCGCAGCGGACCGGGCGCCCACCAGTTGGCGCGGCCCGCGAGCCGCATGGCGACCGGCAGCAGGACGACGCGGATGAGGGTGGCGTCCACGAGGATCGTCAGGGCGGTGCCGACGCCCAGTTCCTTGAGGAAGACGACGCCCCCGGTCGCGTACGTGAGGAACGAGAGCGCGAGGATCCCGGCCGCCGCGGTGATCAGCGGGGCACTTTGCCGGATCCCGGTCGCCACCGCCCGCTCCGTGTCGCCGACCCGCTCGTACTCCTCCTTGATCCGCGCCAGCATGAACACCTCGTAGTCCATCGACAGGCCGTAGGCGACGCAGAACATCAGCACCGGGATGCTCGGCTCGATCGACCCGGTGGGCGTGAAGCCGAGGAGCCCCGACAGGTGGCCCTCCTGGAAGACCCACACCAGGCACCCGAACATCACCGACAGGCTGAGCAGATTGAGCACGGTCGCCTTGGCGGGCAGGAGCAGGCTGCCGGTCATCAGGAAGAGGATGGCGAAGGTGGCGACGAGGATCAGGCCGACGGCGTACGGAAGGCGGTCCAGGAGGGTGGCGCGGAAGTCGGTGGTCTCGGCCGGGTAGCCGCCGACCAGGGCGGCCGCGGGGGCCGGGGTGTCACGGACGGCACCGACGAGGGCGGGTACGTCGCCGCGCATCGCCGCCTGGGCCGGGATCAGCGCCAGGCGGGATCCTCCTCCTCTGGGTGCGATCTCCGAGGGCCCGGTGCGGTGGCCGTCCTGGTAGCTGCCGGTCGGGGCGTCCACCTGGAACACGCCCTGGATGCGGGAGAGTTCGGCGGCGTACCGCTGCGTGGCCCCGGCGCTCGCCGCCTCCCGGAGCACGACCTGGACGGCGTCGGTCGGTTCGGCGGGGAACTCCTTGTGGATGGTCTCGGAGGTGGTGCGGGACGAGGTGCCGGTGGGCAGGGTCCGCTCGTCCGGCAGCCCGAACCGCAGGCCGAGCAGCGGTGACGCGGCGAGCAGCAGGAGGCCGACCACGGCCGCGCCCGCGGCGACCGGGTGGCGCATCGCGGCGAGGGCGACCCGCTGCCACAGGCCACCGGCCGTGCGCTGCGGGCGCTCCACGCGGTGGCCCCAGCGGGCGAGCGCGGCGGGCAGCAGAAGCAGCGCTCCGGCCACCGCGGTCACGACGACGAGCACTCCCGCGTACGCGAAGGAGCTCAGGAAGAAGAACGGGAACACGAGCAGGGCGCAGAGCGAGACGGCCACGGTGACCCCGCTGAAGATCACGGTGCGTCCGGCCGCGGCGGTCGCGCGGACCACGGCGTGCGGCTGGACGTGCCCCGCGTGGCGTTCCTCGCGGTAGCGGTTGATGACGAAGAGGCTGTAGTCGATGCCGAGTCCGAGGCCGAGGACGAGTGCGAGATTCGCCGCGAACGTCGACACCTCGGTGACCTGCGCGATCGCCCGGAGCCCCGCGAGCGTGCCGACGACCGAGAGCAGCCCGACGCCGACGGTGAGCAGGGCCGCCGCGGTGCGCCGGTAGACGAGGATCAGCAGGAGCACGACGGCGGGCAGGGCGAGCATCTCGGCGCGCAGGAAGTCGGTGCGTGCCTGCTCGCCGACCTGCCGGGAGATCTCCTCCTGCCCGCCGACGGAGACCGTCAACTGTGCTGTGGTGCGGGAGAGTTGTGGCGAGAGGGTGGCGAGCCGCTCGCGGGTGTCCGTGGCGTTGCCCTCCAGGCGGGCGAGGATCAGGGCGCGTTCGCCGTCGGAGGCGCGCAGGGCCGGGCTCTTGCCGGTCCAGTAGGCGCTGACATCGGTGATGCCGGGGATGTCCCGTACCTCGGCGGCCAGTTGGCGCGCAGCGGCCGTCGTGCGCGGTGAGTCGACGTCGCCGTCGCGGGCCGTGACGAGGAGCGCGAGGTTGGGGTTCCCCGTGCCGTACTCCTCGCGCAGGATGTCGGCCGCGCGCACGGACTCGGTGCCCGGCGCGTCCCAGCGCGCGAGGTCGAGGTCGGCCTGGGCGCCGGCTCCGTAGGCGCCGAGGCCGAGGAAGGCCAGTACCACGCCGATCAGCACGGCGCGGCTGCGCCGCACCACGAAACGGCCGAGCCGGGTCAGCATCGCTGTCTGCCTCTCTCCCGGGACCCCCGTACGGGATCCGGTGCCGCCACCGTCGCGGCCACCGCTGGAAGGGCCACTGGAAGACCCGCTGGAAGATCCACTGGAACGCGGGCGGGCGGGTGCGGGCGGGTGCCGGGTTACGCTCGGCGCATGGGTGGTGTGGGGATGTCCGCGGGGATGCGCTTCGAACTGCTGGGTCCGCTGCGGGCGTTGCGCGGCGCCGAGGAGGTGCCGCTCGGCCCGCCGAAGCAGCGCGCCGTGCTCGCGGTCCTGCTCCTCCAGGAGGGGCGGCCTCTCTCGTACGAGGGCCTGGTCGACGCCGTATGGGGTGACGAACCCCCGGTCCATGTGCGCAATCTCGTGCAGAAGTACGTCTCCGGGGTGCGGCGCGCCTTCGCGTCCGGGGGCACGACGGACAGCCCGGCCCTGACGTGGACCGGCAGCGGCTACCGGCTCTCCGGAGCGGTCGCCGACGATCTGCGCGAGCGGCGGCAGTTGGTCGACGCGGCGCTCGCCGCGCGTGACGCGGGGCAGCTGCGCCACGCGGGCGAACTCGTCGACCGAGCCGAGGCGTTGTGGCGCGGCGAGTTCGCGGAGGGGCTCAACGCCCCGTATCTGGCGGCGGAACGGCTCCGGTGGCGCGAGAAGCGGCTCACCGTCCTGGAGGCCCGGATCGCCGGGGAGATCGAACTCGGCCGCTCCTTCGAGTACGTCCACGAACTGATCAGGCTCGTCGCCGCCCACCCTCTGCGCGAGCGCTCGGTCGAGCTCCTGATGAACGCCCTTTACCGCACCGGCCGTTCCTCGGACGCCCTGCTCGCCTTCGAGGAGGCACGGCACCGGATCGCGGACGCCATGGGCGCGGACCCGGGCCCCGCGCTGCGGTCCCTGCACGAGCGGATGCTGCGCCAGGACCCGGAGCTCCTCACCACGCGGACGTCAGCTCCCGTGCCGGCGGCCTGAAGGCGCTCACTCCGATCGATGGGCCGGAGGCTACTTCTGCTCCAACAGGCCCACACCATGGGCGAGTTGAGTGACCGAGTAGGAGAAGAAGACCGAACGGTCCTCGACGACGCGATTGAACTGCCCGAACACCTCGAAGCCCACGAGCCCGAACAGCTGGGCCCATGCCGCGACCATCGCCGCGATCACCGCGGGCGGCAGATCGGGCGCCAGATCCGCAGCCATCCGCTCGGCCTCGGGACGCAGCCCGCCCGGCAGCGGCCGCACGGCGACTCCGCGCCCCTGATGGGCGTCGCGCACGATGCCGATGAGCAGCAGCCCGACGCGGGCCGCGGCCTCGATCGTGGAGGCGGGCGCGCTGTAGCCGGGGACGGGCGAGCCGTAGATGAGGGCGTACTCATGGGGATGCGCGAGCGCCCAGGACCGCACGGCCTCGCACACGACCGTCCAGCGCCGCACGGGTTCGGCCGACGCGACCTCGGCGTGCGCACCCTCGGCGGCGGTACCGAGGGAGTCATAGGCGTCGATGATGAGGGCGGTCAGGAGCTCGTCGCGGCTGGGGAAGTAGCGGTAGAGGGCGGAGGAGACCATGCCGAGTTCGCGGGCCACGGCGCGCAGCGAGAGCTTGGCGGCGCCGTCGGCCGCCAGCTGTCTGCGCGCCTCGTCCTTGATGGCGGCGGTGACTTCGACTCGGGCGCGGGCCCTGGCCCCGCTGGTGGCACTACTCATACGGGCAGTGTGCCACGGGTTCGGAGCAGTGCGCTAAAACGGGAGCGGCGCACTCATTCAAGAGCGCCGCACATTTTCGAGAGCACTGCTCTTGAAATAGGGCACCGATCTCGTGCACACTGCTCTTAAGCGAGAGCAGTGCTCTCGGAACCTCTCCCGACTCAGGCGGTCACCATGTCTTCCTCCTCGTCCTCAGCGTCCTCCTCCGGCTCCCCCGCCCCCTACTACCTCAAGGGCAGCCCCCTTAACGTGCGGCTCAACAGCATGATCGGCTGGCTGGCGCGGCGCGGCGTCAGCCTGATGGGGTCGGCCGAGCTCTCCGTACGGGGCCGCAAGAGCGGCCAGATGCAGCGCGTCCCGGTGAACCCGTTCACGTACGAAGGCAGCCAGTACCTGGTCTCGGCCCGTGGGCACTCGCAGTGGGTGCGCAACATGCGCGTCGCGGGCGGCGGCGAGCTGCGCGTGGGGCGCAAGGTCCGGGCGTTCACGGTCGAGGAGGTCGCGGACGCCGAGAAGCTGCCGCTCCTGCGCGGCTATCTGGAGAAGTGGGGCTGGGAGGTCAACCAGTACTTCAAGGGCGTCACCGCCAAGTCCACGGACGCGGAGATCGAGGCGGCCGCCGCCGACCACCCCGTCTTCCGCGTCACCGTCACCAAGTGACCTACCGGTCGAGCGCGCTCAGTGCCCGTCCCGCCAGCGGATGGTTCCGCACCAGCTCGCCCAGCGTCGTCGAGCCACGGGTGATCCTCGCGAACGCGTTCCACGCGGGCCGGAACCCGGTGATCGCCGCGTGCAGCGCGCCCGGACGGCGCTCGAAGAGGGTGAGCATGCGCCGCCCGACGCTCATCTCGACGCCGAGTCCCGCCTTGACGGCGAAGGCGTAGTTCAGAGCCTGGCGGCGGGCGTCGACCGCGTCGTGCGCCTCGCCGATCCGCACGGCCCACTCCCCCGCGAGGCGCCCCGAGCGCAGCGCGAAGGAGATGCCCTCGCGGGTCCACGGCTCAAGGAGCCCCGCCGCGTCACCGCACACCACGACCCGGCCGCGCGAGAGCGGCGAGTCGTCGCTGCGACAGCGCGTCAGGTGGCCGGAGGAGATGCTCGGCTCGAAGCCCGCGAGGCCGAGGCGGGCGATGAAGTCCTCCAAGTACCGCTTGGTGGCCGAGCCTTCGCCGCGCGCGGAGATGACACCGACGGTGAGCGTGTCGCCCTTGGGGAACACCCATCCGTAACTGCCCGGCATCGGGCCCCAGTCGATGAGCACCCGGCCCGCCCAGTCCTCGGCGACGCTCTGCGGCACCGGGATCTCGGCCTCCAGACCGAGATCCACCTGGTCGAGCTTCACGCCGACATGTGCTCCTATGCGGCTCGCGCTGCCGTCGGCCCCGACGACCGCGCGGGCGAGCACCGTCTCGCCGCCCTGCAGCACCACGGCGACCGTGCGCCGGTCAGGCACCGATGAGCCGTGCTGCTCCACGCGCGCGACGGTGACGCCGGTGCGCACCTCGGCGCCCGCCTTCTGCGCGTGCTCGACCAGTTGCTGGTCGAACTCGGGGCGGTTGATGAGCCCGAAGAGCATCTGCTTCGAGCGGCGGGTGCGGGAGAACTTGCCGTCCAGGGAGAACGTCACCGCGTGCACCCGGTCCCTGAAGGGCAGTTCGAACCCGGGCGGGAGCGCGTCACGCGAGGGGCCGATGATGCCGCCGCCACACGTCTTGTACCGGGGCAGTTCGGCTTTCTCCAGGACGAGGACGCTACGTCCCGCGACGGCTGCCGCATAGGCCGCCGACGCCCCGGCGGGCCCTGCTCCCACCACGACGACGTCCCACACGTACTGAGCGTCGTCCGCTGAGTTCTCGCTGCTCACGTTGGTCTACCGCTCCCGATCCAGCTGTTGGCCGCGCTTTCCAAGGCATCCTACGGCGGGCACCTCCGGCACCCTCCTGTGGGAGGATCACCACACCCGCATACGTACAACGTCGCACCTACGAGGAGCGTGCCCATGTCGCCGGATCCGATCGCCGAGACCGTCGCCTCACTCATGCCGAAGGCGAAGGCGGAGCTCACCGAACTGGTGGCCTTCAAGTCGGTGGCGGACTTCGATCAGTTCCCCAGGAGCGAGAGCGAGGCCGCCGCGAACTGGGTGGCGGACGCGCTGCGCGCCGAGGGGTTCCAGGACGTTGCCCTGCTCGACACCCCGGACGGCACGCAGTCGGTGTACGGCCTGCTGCCGGGCCCCGAGGGCGCTCCCACGGTGCTGCTCTACGCGCACTACGACGTGCAGCCGCCGCTCGACGAGACGGCCTGGACCAGCCCGCCGTTCGAGCTGACGGAGCGCGATGGCCGCTGGTACGGACGCGGCAGCGCCGACTGCAAGGGCGGCGTCCTCATGCACCTGCTCGCGCTGCGCGCCCTGAAGGCGAACGGCGGCGTCCCGGTGACCGTCAAGGTGATCGCCGAGGGTTCCGAGGAGCAGGGCACGGGCGGTCTCGAGCGGTACGCCGAGGAGCACCCCGACCTGCTGACGGCGGACACGATCGTCATCGGCGACGCGGGCAACTTCCGGGTGGGCCTGCCGACGGTCACCGCGACACTCCGCGGCATGACGCTCGTACGCGTCCGCGTCGACACTCTCGAGGGCAATCTGCACTCGGGACAGTTCGGCGGTGCGGCCCCGGACGCCCTCGCGGCGCTGGTGCGCGTCCTCGACTCGCTGCGTGCGGAGGACGGCTCGACGACGGTCGACGGGCTCACGGGCGACGAGGTGTGGGACGGGCTTCAGTACGAAGAGGACGACTTCCGCAAGGACGCCAAGGTCCTCGACGGCGTCCGGCTGGTCGGCAAGGGCACGGTCGCCGACCGCATCTGGGCGCGCCCCGCGGTCACGGTGCTCGGCATCGACTGCCCGCCGGTGGTCGGCGCGACGCCGTCCGTGCAGGCGGCCGCGCGGGCGCTGATCAGTCTGCGGGTGCCGCCGGGCGTGGACGCGGCCGAGGCCACCAAGCTGCTGCAGGCGCACGTGGAGGCGCACACGCCGTGGGGTGCGCAGGTGACCACCGAGCAGATCGGGCAGGGCCAGCCCTTCCGCGCGGACACCACGAGCCCGGCGTACGCGGCGATGGCGGAGGCGATGGGCGAGGCGTACCCGGGCGAGGAGATGCAGTACGCCGGACAGGGCGGCTCGATCCCGCTGTGCAACACCCTCGCCGCGCTCTACCCCCGTGCGGAGATCCTGCTGATCGGTCTGAGCGAGCCCGAGGCGCAGATCCACGCGGTCGACGAGAGCGTCTCCCCCCAGGAGCTGGAGCGGCTCTCGGTCGCGGAGGCACTGTTCCTCCAGAAGTACGCGGCGAACTGAGCCACCGGGCGGGCAGGGCTGATCGGCTGTGGGCAGGGGTGCTGGGGTGAATCCCGCTGCCCACAGCCAAGACCCCTCGCCCGCCACGCGGTCTCTTGCTCGCCGCCGTCGACGGGTACGACCCGGGCTGACGCCGGGGGCCTCCGACGGTCACTGGGGGCCGACCGGGACTCCCGCCTCCAGGTACAGGGCGACCCCGCGCTCCCGTGCGCGCAGGGCCCAGCGCAGCCGTTCGTAGCGCACGGGAGGCAGGAGCCGTGCCGCCTCTTCCTCGGTGACGAAGCGGCAGTCGCGGAGTTCGGGGCCGGGCAGGAGCAACTGCCGGGCCTCGCCGCTGTCGAGGCTGCCGCCGTCGAAGAGGAACCGCATCCCTCCGTAGCCGGGCGGTGTGGGCGGCTCCCAGTCGACGACCAGGAGCCGGGGGGCTTCGGTCAGTTGGATGCCGGTCTCCTCGGCCACCTCGCGCATGCCCGCGCGCGCGGGCGCCTCGCCCGGTTCGACGACGCCGCCGGGGAACTCCCAGCCGGCCTTGTACGTCGGGTCGACGAGCAGCACCCGGTCCTGCTCGTCGAAGAGCAGCACCCCGGCGGCGAGCGTCTCCGCGGTGGGCTCCGGGGTCTGCACGATGTCGCAGACGGACGCGGCCCCGGTGCGTACGGCGTCGGCGATGCGCTCGGCGGTCTCGTACGGGGTGAGCGCGCCGGTGTCGATGCGGTGGGCGTCGGTGCCGAGCCAGCCCGCGAGTGCGGCGCGGTAGGGCTCGATGTGGTCGAACGACCACTGCCGCACGCGCATCTCGCCGTCCGGGAGGTCCGGGACGGGGCGGGCGGATATGCGTTGGCGCAGGATCGTTTCATCCGGGGCGAGGACAACGTGTCGTACGGCGATCCTGCGCGAGGCGAGGCCGCCGAAGATCTCGTCACGGTAGTCCTGCCGCAGCAGGGTCATGGGCACCACGAGGACGCCGCCGACCTCGGCGAGCAGGGCCGCCGCGGTGTCCACGACGAGCCGCCGCCAGATCGGCAGATCCTGGAAGTCGCTCACCTCGGCGAGGCGCTTGGGCGGCAGCAGGTCGGGCAGTCCGCCGCCGATGACCTCGGGGTCGAAGAGTGTGCTGTTCGGGATCAGCTCGATCAGTTCCCGTGCGGCGCCGGTCTTGCCCGCACCGAACGCGCCGTTGATCCAGACGATCACGGTTCCCCCTCTTCTGTTGGCCCCCTGTGGCTTGCCCGCAACACCCTGCCACGGAAACCAGGCCCTGATGAGGCGGTCATCGCCCAGGCCGAAAGGCGCCACGACATGTCAAGTGATTCGCATCCACTTCACCCCATCGGGTGGCAGTCACCGTGCATGAATCGTTCCCTCACTCCGGGGGAGGCCCTCCCCCGCTAGCGTGATCCGCCTGGCGCCCCAGCCCCTGGTGACCTCCTGAATCCGGCTCTGTCGAAGCACACCGCTGCCGCGAGGACCCGGCGACGTCAACCCTGGGGGGACACGTGCAACTCGATGCACTGAACGAATTCGCCTTCGAGGACTCCGACCACCAGCCACGCGTGTACGGCCATGACGGCGCGGTCGTCATCGAACTGCACGGTGAGATCGACCTGTTGGCCTACCAGCAAATGGCCCCGCTCCTCGACCCCATCACCGGTGGAACCGCGACAACCGTGGTCATCGACCTGACCCGGACCACGTTCTTCGACTGCTCCGGCGTCACCCTGCTGGTCCGCGCGCACCGCCGGACGACCGCGAGGGGCGCTCGCCTCTCCGTGGTCTGCACCCACCACCTGACGCTCCGCGTCCTGCGCCTCACGGGCCTCACTCCCGTGCTGTCACCGGTTCCTTCGCTGGAAGAGGCACTGGAGAGGGCGCCGGAGAAGGACTGAGTCCGCCCGGCAGGGTGGCGAATTCTCCGCTGGGGTGGGGCAGGGGTGCTGCGGGGTCCGGGCAGCATCATCAGCCTGCCCTGTATACGCCGTTGTGGGGAGTAGTCGCGCACGATGCATATATGCATTCCGTTCACACCCCGTGTGAACCGAGTGCTGCCTCAACGCAGTACGGCTGCCAGCAGGTCGCCGCCCAGTGCCGTCAGATCGGGCAGCTTGAGGGTGTAGCGGACGTAACGGCCCTGCCGCCGGTCCGTGACCAGGTCCGCGCGGCGCAGGACGGCGAGGTGACGGGAGACCTCCGGAGGCGAGAGTTCCCAGGCGTGGGCCAGCTCGCGGGTGGTGTGCGGGCCGCGGGCCAGGGTGCGAAGCAGCCGCAGCCGTACGGGATGCGACAGGGCCTCAAGGCGCAGCGTGACCGTCTCGAGCGACACCGGCTCCGACGGGCTCGGCTCGGCCACGGGGTACTGCACCACCGGCTGCCACCCCGGGGAGTGGACCGCCACCAGGTGCGGGCGGCCGAAGACACTGGGGATGAAGGTGACCCCGACGCCGTGGGCGGCGGTCGCCTTGTCCTGCAGCTTGTCCACGACGACGCAGACGCCGTCCGGTGTGAGGGTGACCGCGTCGGAGACCGAAGCGAGTGCCGCCCCGATGCCCTGGCGCTTCAACAGGTCGTTCTTCAGACGCAGGTCGGCGGCGAGCCGCACGACGACGCCCGCCCAGGCGGCGTCGAAGAAGGCCTCGGCGCACTGTTCGAGAGTGTCGCGCAACCGTGCCCGTACGGCGGCCGGGTCATCGAGCAGCCGTTCCGCGAAGGCCTCTTGCAGCGGGCCCCGGGCCTGGGCCAGGTCCAGGGCCCGCTCGCGCGCGGTCGGGTCGGTCAGCGGCGACACGGTGGCGAAGTGGGCCCGGGTTCTGCCGCACGTGGTGACGAGCGCGGCGGTCACATACGTCTCGTCGTCGATCCGGTCCACGTCGTCCAGCTCCTCGGCGAGGGTCGGCCGGGGGCGGGCGGGGACCAGGAAGTCGGCCTGCGAGGAACGCCAGAGGAACTCCGCCTCCCGCAACCGCTCGGCCAGCTCCGGCCGCAGCCCGGCCCAGACATCCCCTGCCCAGCCGGCGAGCTGCGGATGGTGCCCGGGTTCGGCGAGCACGTGCAGCATCGCGGTCAGTTCGGCCAGCGGGGACGCGGCGAACCGCAGCCGCTCGGACGGCAGTCCCCTGATGTCGATCCTCAGCGTCATCCCCGCATCATCACTGACGGGACGGCCCGCGAAGGCGTCGATTGACGGAGTCCGTCAACCGACGTGGCCGGACCGGCGGCCGAACGCACCGTTGTCGCCATGCCAACGCCAAGCACCACCAAGATCCGCCCCCGCACCCTCGTCCGTGCCTCCGGAGGCCCGCGCTATGCCGTCGCCCTGGCCGTGGACGCTCTCGGCACCGGCCTGCTGCGGCCCTTTCTGCTGCTCTACGGAGTGACGGTGCTGAGGCTGTCCGCACCGGCCACCGGCATCGGCATGACGGTCGGCGTCGTCATGGGACTCGTGTGCATGCCCGCGGTGGGCCGATGGCTGGACCGAGGCGCACGCAGCACGGTCGTGGCGGCGTCGATGCTGGTGCGGGTGGCGGGCGTGGCGCTGCTGCTCGCCACCCCGGCGGGACACGTCGGGCTGTTCGCGACGGCGGCGCTCCTCCTCGGCATCGGCAACCAGGCGTGGCCTGCCGCCCACGCGGCTCTCGTCGCCACGGTGGCCCACGGCCGGGAACGCGACACCGCTCTCGCGGCAGGCCGCGCCCTGCGCAACGCCGGCATGGGCGTGGGCGCGCTCATCGCCACCGCCTGCCTGGCGGGCGGCACCACCGCGTTGCAGGCGCTGGCAGCCGTCACCGGACTCGCGTACCTCACGGCGGCGGCCTTGGCGTGGTCGGTCCACCTGCACGCGCATCCGGCCGCCGCTCAGGCCGAGGACATGGACGGGGAGACCGGGCCCGCACCCCGGATGCGCGCGCTCCTGTCCGCCAACGTGATCTACGTCTTCTGCCTCAACGTCCCCGAAATCGCGCTCCCTCTCATCCTGGTGACACAGCTGCACGCGTCCCCGATGTGGTCGGCAGCCATCTTCGTGGCGAACACGGTGCTGGTGGTCACCCTGCAGGTGCCCGTCACCGTCCTGATGGCCCGCTTCTCCCGGCGGACCGTACTGGCTCTCTCCGGCGTGGTGCTCACCGCGTCCTACCTCGGCTTCCTCGCGGCCACCTCGCTCGGACACGGCTGGGGCGCCCCCGCCGTCGCCGCGGTGTCCGTCGTCTGCACCATCGGCGAGATCGTCTACGCCGGAAGCGCCACCGCGCTCGTCGCCGCCCTCGCGCCTGCCCATGTCCTTGGACGCGCCCTCGCCCGCTTCCAGCTCTCCACGGGCTTCGGCCTGGCCGTCTCCCCCATGGCCATCACCGCGCTCGCACCTCATGGCCCGGCCGCGCTATGGGGCAGCCTCGCCGCTGCCACGCTCGTCTCCGCGGGCGCCGTCGCCACCGAGAAGGACCAGGTCGCCCCGGTCAACCGGGTCGCCCCACCCTCCTGACATGCCCTCACCTGCGCTCCGTCGCGGCCCGGGCAGCGCGTGCACGGTTGGGCCACCTGGTTCTGGTGTACGCGTGGAAGTGGTCGCCTGCGTGGTCCTGCCCAAGGGTGCAGTGAAGGACATCACCGGGCCTCTCGTCCCAGCACAGGCCGGGAATGTCACGTGCGTACTTCGGGGCTTTCATGCGGAGCGCTCCGTCTGCTGGAGATGGTCGGTGTGCACCGTCCGACGATCTCAATCCCGCTGATCAGTGCGGGACATGACGGCCCGTGACACGGAGTGCATCATGCGGACGGCCGCGCGCTCGCAGCCTTCGCGGACGAATCCACGACGACAGATATTTCGACAGCGCTGTGCCCCGTCCCGGAATTCCGGGGCGGGGCACGGACGGGACGGGACACTGCACTGCACTGCACTGCACTGCAGAAATGCTGCGGTCCAATCGCTTTGGTCTAATACTTGCTGGTGCGCCAGCCACTCCAGGTGCCGTTCGCATTGCGCTCGTTGTACCAACGCGACTTGTTCTTGGCGAGGCAGGTGACGGCGAAGTTCCACTTGTTCGCCCAGGCCACGTCGATGGAGTGGCTGCCCGGGTAGTAACAGAAGCCGTTCTTCTTGGGGAGCTCCGTCCAGGCGCTCATGCCGCCACCGGGCGAGCTCCACTTGCTGTACACCCGGTGGTTGGTGCCGATCACGAAGACCTGGTTGTGCCCGTTCGGCAGCTTGTACCAGACGCTGCTCTTGCAGAGGAACCTTCCGCCCCAAGGCGCGGGGAATATACAGTCCCCGTTCGATCCGACCTCGGCGAGTTCACCGGTCTGCGGCGGCGGCACTTCTTCCGCCTGAACCGGCCCGCTGGAGGCGACAGCCGCGCCGCCGGCGAGGGCCAGCGCGGAGACTGAGCTTGCGATGATGTGGCGCGTTTTCCGGGCCATGAGCGACCTTCCCCCTGAGCAGTCTCTTTGTGGACTGCTTCACCGGAAAAGGTAAGGCCGCCATGAATTCGGTTCGTCAACCCAGTGATGGGCCGTGCGGTAAACCTTGGCGGTAGGGCCGCAAACCGGCGCAGTACCTGAGGTGTTACGGACGCGAGGGCCGCCGCGTGATCCGCGACGGCCCCGCTCGTCACCCTCCGGTACCGCCCGCACGACCCGTCGACGCGGACCGGCGATGACCGCTCAGCCCGGAGCCGGCCCCGCGCTCCCGGCATCCATGACCAGTCCCTCCGAGGGCCCTCGCGCAGGAGACCCTCGGGTCTCCTGCGGCTCCTCACCGGGGCGGGCCACCTCTCCGGCATCGGCGAGCCGGACGAGTTCGGCGAGCCAGCCCGGGGACTCGCCGCCGTCCATCACCGACCCTGCCGGGGCCTGCTCGGCCCCCGCCGCCCCGGCGGGCCCGGCGTCCACGGCGCCCGTGGCAGCGGTCTCCCCCGCCACGGAGAGCTGCCGCTCCGACGCGGCTTCCGGGGCCGCGCCCGCGTCCTCCGAGATCGTGACGTGCACCTTCATGGCTTCCCCCGTCTAGTTGAGAACCGCGTACCGGCCTTCGAAGTTCATCTGGGTGCTGCCGATGTTCTTCACCGTCAGCCAGTACGTGACCGTCGTGGCCGTGGCCCGTTCGACCTCGGTCTCCCACTCGATCTGCGAGCTGCCCGTCTGCGGTGTCGTCGGCATGAAGTACCAGATGACGTGCCAGCCCTGCGGCCAGTTGAAGGTGAACCAGCGCCCCGTCTGCCCGGGGTTGAGTGTTCCGGTGAACTGTGTGCCTACGCGCATCGTCGTTTTCCTCTCACCATCCGAGAACCGCGAACCGGGCCTCGAAGTCGACCGAGTCGGCCACGAGGTTCGTCACGTCGATCCAGTACGTCGCGTACGTGTCGTTGGCCCGCTCGACCCGGACCTTCCAGCCGATCTGCGGGGCGCCGGTGCGCGGACTGGTCGGGACGACCGTCCACACCACGTGCCAGTGGGCGGGCCAGTTGAAGGTGAACCAGCGGCCGGTGCGGTTCCCGGCGAGGGTGCCGCGGAACTGGACGCCGACCCAGCTGCTCGTCTGAAGGGCCGCCGGGATGAGCTGCCGCAGGTCGGGCCGCCTGCCGATGCGCTGGGTCGCCGGGCGGCCGGGCGCGTCCTGCTGCGGTGAACCGGTGGCGCGCAGCAGCTGCCGGGCCCGCGAGGGCGACAGCGGGATACGGCCACCGGCGCGCAGGACGCCCTGGGTGCTCGCCAGCGCACCCACGACGATCGGCGAGGCGCTGGACGTGCCACTGAACTGGTCCGTGTACCAGAAGTCTGGATTCGTGCCCGCCTGGAGGTCGCCGTATCCGGTGGTGGTCACCTCGCGTCCCCAGCCCTGCGCGTCCACGCAGGCGCCGTAGTTGGAGAAGTCGAGGCGGGACCGGTCAGGGCCGTGCTGGCGGCCGTGGGTGCCGGGCGGCGGCGCCCCGGCTCCGACGATCACGGCGCCGGCGTCCAGCGCGGTGCGCCGGAAGGGGTTGCGCCACCAGGAGGGGAAGCCCGCCCTGGGGGTGTCGTAGTCGGCGTGGTCCAGGTTCTCCGCGCCGTTGCCCGCGGCCTCGACGACGGTGATGCCCTTGTTGACGGCGTAGCGGATGGCCAGATAGTCGTCCGGCCACCACTCGACGGCTATGTACCCCACCTGACCGACGCCGGTCGCGTGCGGCCCCGCGCGGTGGATCTCCAGCAGGATGATGTCGCCGGGGCCCAGGCGGTCGGCGGCGTTCCGGATCGCCGTGGCCGTGGGGATCGAGAAGGCGGAGGCACTGGTGACCGCGTCCGGCGCGATCCCGGTGATCCCGAACGCGTTGACGTCGCCACCGATTTCGCCGAGCACGGCGGTGCCGTGGTTGGTGTCCGTGCTCCCGGTGCCGGAGACGATGCCGCCCTGGTTCAGCCGCAGGTCCTCATGCGTGAAGCGCCAGCCCCACTCGCAGTCGATCACCCGCACGCCGGAGCCGCGCCCGCCCGGCTGTGTCCACGCGTAGCGGGCGTCGACGCCACCCGGAGCCGCGTCGAGATAGCCCTGCCGGACGGTGAAGTCCGGGCTCACGGGCGGCGCGTCGGCGCCCGAGGGCTGCATGAGGTTGAGCGGTGAGAGCTCGGCCTCCTCGCTCTCCTTGCCCTCCTTCTTCTTCGGTACGACCTCGGGGACGGCGAGGGCGGCAGCGGGCTTGACGTAGGCGCCCTCCACGGCGTCCGACGCGCGGAGCCGCTCGGCCAGCTCGTCCAACTGGTCGGCCGGCGCGTCGACATGGAAGAAGAGCGCCATCCTGTCGAGGATCTCCATCGTGGCGTCGTCGGCCCCGGCGCCCACCGCGGCAGTCTCCGCCTGGGCGCGCAGCCTCTCCTGGTCGGCGCCGAAGAGCGGCCTGATGGTGACGTCCGCCTGGGCCGCCACGGCGTCGAGAGCGCTGACGGAGATGTCCGACGCGGCGGTCGCGCCGGTCGGGGTGATGCGTACCCCGGCGTCGGCGCGCGTGACGCACACCAACTCAGGGCGTCCGAGGGGTGGTTCGAATCCTGGGGCCGGGCGGTTGTCCCCCCGGCTGTTCCCCGCACCTGATCGCTGTGGCACAGCTGACTCCTTCACCACGTTACGGAAGGTCCGCCGGTGGTTTCACATAGGCGGCCTCGACTGCCGGGTGGCCGCGCAGAGCCGTGGCGACGGCCTCGGCATCCACGCCGGCGGGGACGGCGACCCGTTGCCATCCGATGAGGGCGGGGTCGCCGACGCCGGGGTGCAACGGCTCCGCGGTGACGCCGAAGCGCCGCTCCAGCAGCCGCCGGACGTCCGGGGCATCAGAGACATCAGGGACGTCCACCGTCCCGGCCGTCTCGGGACGCGACGGCGATCGGAGTTGGACGATGACTTCGGCATCGGCATCGGCGTCGGCATCGGCATCGGCCACAGGTCTGCCCCCTCCCCCGGACACCTCCGGTGACCGCGAGCGAGCGGGTCGCTCGCGGTCACGAGGCCCGGCCGACCCTAATGAGGGACCGTCACCGGACCGTCTGCCGCGGCGTCACGGCGCGCGGAGGACCTCTGTGCGGCGTGCGACCGCACCCTCCGGTCGGCTGATTTCGGCTTGTGTGGCGCGAGGGCATTTCCTTCATTCATTCGAGTGAGGGGAACCGTGGACTTGCCCCCGTAACGCAAGGATCTCCGGCATCGTTCTTGGTGTGCCGGAACAATAGAGATCAGCCTTGCCCAATCTCGATCAGGAGGCCGATCACTCCCAGCACTGCTGTTGGATCGGGCGTGCAGGCAAGGAGAGTGGGACCCAATGGCCGGATGGAACTTAGCTCCGATAGTCGCCAGTTCGTTCGCTCTGGCCGTCTCCGCATGGATGATCATTGTCGGACGCAAGCTTGTGACGGCCGCGCGCGACAGCGCCAGACTCGCCGAACAGGCCGCGAAATCAGCGGAAGTCACATCCAACCTGCTGACTGCCACACAGAAGACGGGTGGCGTCAGGCAACCCGAGCGGGCTACCACGCGAGAGTGAAACCTTCGGGCGCCCCAGTTGCCTTGGCGCCTCTTTGTCGTTGTCAGCATCGGAATGTTCGCGCTGACAGAGGAAGCCAAGCATGGAGCCGGTTTCTATCGGCGTTTCGGTGGCCTTGGGCTGTGCGCAGCTGTTGCTGGGGCGGAAGATGCTCAAGGTGGCGAAGAGGAGCACCGAGGCTGCCGAGCGGTCCGCCGCCATCGCGAGGAGCGCGCTCCAGAGGGCCGCGGAGTTCAGCATCGAGCAGGACCACTCCGGGAATCTTCTTCGATACCTGGGTGACGAGACGATTCGCTTCGAGTTGCTCTCCCGAGACCTTCCCGGGGCCATCTCGCTGACGCCGTCCCGCAGCGAGCTCGACCCCGGCGAAGCCGTCCGGTTCTCGGTGGTTCACACCTCAAGCACAGATCACCCTCCGCAGCTCTGGGTCAAGGTGTGGCGTGACACGCGTCAGTTCGAGATCGCGGTCCCCTGGCGAACCCAGTCACCTTGAGCAGGCTCGCGGGGCACCTCACCACCACGGATTCCGGAGCCCTGCCATGCCTCAGTCCCTCTCAGGACCGACCGAAGCGGACGCCTTCCTGGCCGTGTGCGGACACACGCACCTCTTTCCAGGTGCCCGCTGCCGCGTTCAGGGACTCCCCGATCCCCGCACCTTCGCAGCAGACCCGTGGCCGATCGAACTGGAACTGCGCCTCGCCGACGATGTGGTCACCGAGGCGGAGTTGCACATCGCAGAGCCGACAGGCCCCGTGCTCACCGTCCTGGCCTACACCACCGGCGCAGGTACCCCCATCGACGAACGCACCTGGCTGATCCGGGAGATCATCCGAGCGGAAGACGACGTCGAGCTGACGATCGGTGGTCGTGTCTCGCCCTGAGCACCGCACCCGAGTGCGAACCGGCCGGGGTCTCTGGACACCGGTTTCGGGCAGCTCGATCCTCACGGCCATGGCTGTGATTGTGGTGATCGGCGTCGCCGGGAGGTTTGTGCGGGGCAAATCGGCAGGTTCACCCCAATCCAGCTAAACTCGACCGCCCACTCTCAACGCCAGGAGCTGTCTGATGCCGCTCGCCCTGTACCTGCCCGGCTCCGGCTCCCTGCCGCGCTGGGTGCAGATCACGGTCGGCGTCGTGGTCCTGGGTCTGATCGCGGCCCGAATCTGGCTGACGTTCCGCCGCCGGAAGTAGCCGTCTTCGCCGGTTCCCGCCCCGCTCCCCCACCCGCCCCGTCACACTCCAGGCATGGACGAGGTCGTCTTCGTGGTGCGGGTCGCGAGCAGGGCCGTCCGCGTCGCACGCGCCGTACCTGCCCGCGAGAGCGCTGACGCCGAATGACGTCGGTCTTCACCAGCCTCATCGCCGTCACCGGCACGTTGCTCGGTGCGGCGCTCGGCTACTTCCTGCAGCGGCGCTCCGCGAACCGTGCCGAGCAGCAGGCCGCCGTACTCGCCTTCGCCAACGCCATCACCGCCGTCATCCTCAACCAGCAGGACCGTTGGCATCGCGCCGCCGAGGACCCTGGCGGCCCCGAAGACCTAGTTGCGCAACGCGAGAGTCACCGGCTGCGCAACGTCGCTCGGCAGGCCATGAACGGAGTGGCCCTGCACGTCCCGATTGCCGCCGTACTCAATCAGGCAGAGGCGACGTTCTGGACCGCGAGCGAAGTTCACAGCGCCCCAACCGCAGCTGATCGCACCACACGGTCCAGGGCGGCGCACCAGTCCGTCCGCACCTTCATCACCCTCGCCAGCAAAGCCGTCCGCTAGAACACGGGGAGGTTCTCGACCCCACCTGGACGCCGGCTGTCGCCTCCCAGAAGCCCAGGGACTTCACCCCTTGCTCGACCCCAACGTCAGCCCCGCGATGAAGTGCCGCTGCAACAGCAGGAAGACAAGGACCGTCGGCAGCGCCACCAGGACCGAGCCTGCCGCCAGGAGGTTGTAGTCCGTGAAGAATTGGCCCCGCAGGTTGTTCAGGGATGACGTGATCGGGAGTTTGTCGGGGTTCGAGATGAAGATCAGGGCCCAGAGGAAGTCGTTGTAGATCCAGGTGAATTCCAGTGTGCCGAGCGCTGCAAGCGCGGGGCGGCACAGCGGCAGCGTGATGCGCCAGAACTGGGTCCATACGCCCGCGCCGTCCACGATCGCCGCCTCCAGGATTTCCTGCGGCAGCGTCCGCATGAAATTGGAGAGCACGAAGACGCAGAAGCCCACCTGGAAGCCGATGTTGACGATGATGATCGCCCAGTACGAGTCGTACAGGGTGAGGGAGTCGGACATCCACCAGGGCAGGGGGATTTTCAGGAAGAGGACGTAGAGCGGGGTGACGAGGACCTGCGGCGGCAGCAGGTTTCCCGCCGTGAAGAACATCAGCAGGATCATTCCCCCGCGGATGCGCAGGCGGGAGACGGCGAACGCCACGAACGACGCGAGGAAGAGCGTGACGAGGACCGCCGGGACCGCGATGAGCAAGGTGTTGGTGAAGTACTTGCCCATGCCGGAATCGCTGTAGGCCTGGCGGTAGTAGTCGAACGACAGGCTCTTCGGGAACGAGAAATAGCCGTGCTTCGCCGTTTCCTCGTACGGGCGCAAGGAGGCGTAGACCGCCAGGAGCAGTGGCGCAAGGAAGCCCAGGGTCACCGCCATCAGGAAGATGTGGACCCCGAAACGGCCGGGGCGGCGGCTGCGGCCGATTCGCTTGGCCGTGGGCGGCGCGGATGCGGTGGCGTGCGGCGTGGTCTGGATGTCGGCGGTCATCGGTCGCGCGCACCTCGCAGCTCTTGGACCAGGAACGTCACGATGAATCCGAGCGAGACGGTCAGGAGTACGACCGCGATGGCCGAGCCGAATCCGATGCGGCTCGCCTCGCCGATGATGTTGTCGGTGATGAGAACGGAGAGCAGTTCAAGGCCGTTGCGGCCCTTGTTGACCGCGTAGACGATGTCGAAGGCACGCAGGGCCTCGATGACCGTGATGACGCCGACGATGACATTCACGGGGCGGAGTGTCGGGAAGACGACGCGGAAGAATGTCTGGCGGGCGTTCGCGCCGTCTATCTGTGCTGCTTCTTTCAGGGCCGGGTCGACGGATTTCAGGCCGGCCAGGTACAGGATCATGACGTATCCCGTGTGCCGCCAGCTCGCCGCCAGCATCATCATCCAGATGTTGATGTCGGAGTTCCCGAGCCAGTCGATCGGGTCGTTCTGGTTGTCGAGGATGGTGTTGACCACGCCCTGGTCGGTGCCGAGGATCAGCTGGGCCATGAAGCCGACCACGGCGAGCGAGAGCACCACCGGCATGTAGAGCACGGACTGGTAGAAACGGCTGAAGCGGACTCCTCGGTCGATGACCACCGCGAGGAGCAGGCCGAACGGCGTTGCCACCAGGCCGAGGAAGGCGATCCACAGCAGGTTGTGGCGGACGGCGGGCCAGAACGCCGGGTAGTTGTCGACCAGGTTCTCGTAGTTCTTTCCGCCCACCCACTGGATGTCGCCTATGCCGTCCCAGGACGTGAAGGACAGGCCGACGGAGGCCAGGGTCGGGCCCCAGATGATGAAGACGTCAAGGAGGACGGGAATTCCCAGAAGCACGCCGAGCACGGCGATGTCACGGCGTGTGAAGCGCCGTGGTCCTCGCCGTCCGGCGCGCCGCGCGGTTTTCTGCGGCACGGGTGCGATCCCTCGCTACTCAGCTGACGTCCGACGAGAAGATGTCCTTCTTCTGGCGCTCGATGCTGTTGACCAGGCCGTCGACGTCCTTGGGATTGTCGATGAAGTCCTGCAGCGCCTTGATCATGACGGTCTGTGCGAAGTCGGGCCGGGTGTCACGGTCGAGGAACTGCGAGATCTGTTTGGCCCCGGCGACGAGTTCGGCCGATTTCTTCTGCAGCGGGCTGTACTTGCTGGTGTCGGCGCCCTCGTTGACCGCGACGTTGTTCGGGTCCCCGGCCAGATAGACATCCTCGGCCTTCGGCGTCCCGAGCCACTCCAGGAGTTCCTTGGCGCCGTCGACGTTCTTCGACTTCTTCGCCACCAGGAATCCGTCGATCGGCGCCTCCACGGCATCCTGCCCGTGCGCCGGATCGATCTCGGGGAAGGCGAAGAAATCGATGTCGTCGCGTTCGTTCGCCGGGAACTGCTGGCCGGGGTGCGGCATTCCGAAGACGGCCATGGCCGTCTTGCGCTGCTGCAGTCCCTGGCCCGCCTCTTCCCAGGTGCGGCCGAGCGCGCCCTTCTGGTAGTACGGCATGAGTTCGCGCCACAGGTCGAAGACCTTCTTGACCTTCGTGTCGGTCCAGGCTTCCTCGCCGGCCATCAGGGACTTGTGGAACTCGTATCCGTTCAGGCGCATGTTGATGTAGTCGAAGGTGCCCATGGCGGGCCAGCCGTCCTTGTCGCAGAAGGCGACCGGTATGCCGTCCTTGCTCATCTTCTTGGCGAGCGCGATGAACTGGTCCCAGGTCTTTGCCTGTTCGTAGCCCTGCTTCTCAAAGAGGCTCTTGCGGTGGAAGACGGCCCATGGGTAGTAGTAATACGGCACGAAGTACTGCTTGCCTTCGTGTGTGGACTGCTCACGCAGCGCGTCGGAGAAGCCCTTGAAGCCCTTCCATACGTCGCTGATGTCGATCAGCAGGCCCTTCTCCGCGAAGTACTGCATGCGGTAGCCCGCGAACCACATGAAGACGTCGTCGGGCGTGCCCTGCAGATAGCGCGTGATGTTCTGCTGGAACTCGTTGTGCTCTGTCGTGTTGACCTTGACGGTCTTCCCGGACTTCTTCTCATAGGCGTCGAAGGCGGCGGCGAACGCCTTCTTGGGCACGGCGTCCGATGAATTGGAGCCCATCGTGACTTCGTTCTTGTTGCCGCCCGGGCCATCACCACAGGCCGTGAGCAGGGCCGGAAGGGTGACCGCTCCGGCGCCGGCGGCCGCACCGCGCAGGACATTCCGCCGTGACATCCGATGTCCTGACATGCTTCGAGGCGTGGCAGGACCCATGAACGATGACTGTGCCATGTCCCCCTCCAAGGGGTGCAAACGAACACAACCGAACGCAAGGGTTGGATCCCACTCCCAAGCGCCACCGCAGTCAAGGGTTTCGGCGTCCGGGTGCTCGAACCGTTACGGCTCCTCTTCCAACAGAGTCCAACACGGCCTACCGTAAGCGCGCACCTCTGACACGTACATGCAGTCCCCCAACTTCTGCGAGTACGGAGGAATGTAACGATGCGTCACATCTCACCCCTCACAGCGCGTCGAAGAGTCGTCGGGTCACTGGCCGCCGCACTGCTGTGCGCCGCAGGGCTCGCGGCACCGGCGGCGGCGCGCGACACGGGCAGCGCTAGTGACACGAGCGGCGTGCGTGACACGGGCAGCCGGAGCGCGGCCGAGAGGCCTGCCACCTCCGGGGCGAAGCTCCCCGACGATCTCGCCCTCACCCCGCCCATGGGCTTCAACAACTGGAACTCCACCCATTGCAGGGCCGAGTTCGACGAGGCGATGGTCAAGGGAATCGCGGACATCTTCGTGGAGAAGGGCCTCAAGGACGCCGGATATCAGTACGTCAATCTCGACGACTGCTGGGCGCTGCCCGAGCGGGACGCGAACGGCAAACTGGTGCCCGATCCCAAGCGATTCCCCAATGGAATCAAGGGAGTTGCCGATTACGTCCACGCCAAGGGGCTCAATCTCGGCATCTACACCAGCGCAGGCACCAAGACCTGCAGCGACATCGGCTTCCCGGGCGCGCTCGGCCATGAGGCCAGCGACGCCCAGCAGTTCGCCGACTGGGGCGTCGACTACCTCAAGTACGACAACTGCAACAACCAGGGCGTCGACGCCAAGAAGCGGTACAACACCATGCGCGACGCACTGAAAGCCACCGGCCGCCCCATCGTCTACAGCATCTGCGAGTGGGGCGAGAACAAGCCCTGGGAGTGGGCCGCCGACGTCGGGCACCTGTGGCGCACCACCGGCGACATCAGCGACAACTGGTCCTCGATGCTGTCGATCATGAAGCAGAACCTGCCGCTCGCCAAGTACGCGGGCCCGGGCCACTGGAACGACCCGGACATGCTCGAGGTCGGCAACGGCGGCATGACGGACACCGAGTACCGCACGCACTTCTCGATGTGGTCGATCATGGCCTCGCCCCTGCTCATCGGCTCCGACCTGCGCAAGGCCACGCCCGAGACCTTCGAGATCATCGGCAACAAGGAAGTCATCGCCGTCGACCAGGACCCGCTGGGCAGACAGGGTGAGGTGCTGTCGTCGGAGGGCGGCCGCTGGGTCGTGGCCAAGGAGATGAAGGACGGCAGCCGGACGGTCGCGCTCTTCAACGAGACAGGCACCGCCCAGTCGATCGCCACGTCGGCGAAGGCCGTCGGCCTCCCGGCCGCGGACGGGTACACCCTGCGCGACCTGTGGCAGCACAAGAGCTACAACACGGCGGGCAAGATCTCGGCGACCGTCCCCGCGCACGGCACCGTACTGCTGCGCGTCGCGGCGGACGGCAAGTGGGCCAAGAACCCGCCCGCGGTCGAACTCGGCCTGGACGGCGCCCCGTTGGTGGAGGCGGGCAAGCCGCAGAAGCTGACGTCGAAGGTCACCAACCTCGGCCGCACCCCCGCGCAGAAGGTGTCCGCCACCTTCGTCGGCCCCTCCGGCTGGCGGATCAAGGCGACCTCGCCCTCGACCGCGAGCTCCCTGGGGACGGGCAAGTCGCTGAGTACGTCCTGGTCGGTGACCGCACCGCAGGGCGCGGCTCCGGGGGCGTACGACCTGACGCTCAAGGCCGCCTACCGCTCCCCCGCCGGCACGCGCGCCGAGAGCGTGCTGCCGCTCACCGCCCATGTCGTCGTGGCACCACCCGCGGGCGAATCGGCGGTCAGTGACCTGCCGTGGATGTCGACGGTCAACGGCTGGGGCCCCGTCGAGAAGAACACCAGCAACGGCGAGAGCGAGGCGGGCGACGGCAAACCGCTCACCATCGGCGGGGTCGTCTACGCCAAGGGGCTCGGGGTGCACGCCGACAGCGCCGTCGAGTACTACACCGGCGGGTCCTGCGAGAAGGTCACCGCACAGGTGGGCGTCGACGACGAGAAGGATCCGAAGGGCACGGTCACCTTCGAGATCTGGGCCGACGGCAAGAAGGCCGCTTCGACCGGCGTCCTCACCAACGCCGATGCCGCGAAGGGCCTTTCGGCCGACGTGACAGGAGCCCAGGTCGTACGCCTCGTCGTCACGGACGGCGCGGACGGCAGGGACTCCGACCACGCGGACTGGGCGGAGCCGGTGCTCAGTTGCTGAACTCCTGCTCCTGAACTCCTGCTCCTGCTCCTGCTCCTGATCTGCTGAGCCGCATCGCGTGGGCCAGTAAGTGCGGGCCGGGCCGATGAACTTCGGCCCGGCCCGCGCTCGATCCGTCCCCTCCGGGCCCCATGGGGGCGGGCCCGGAGCCGGTCAGCTCCCCACAGCGGGGCGCAGGTCCGCCGCACTGGCCTCCTGGCTGAGCGCGGCCGCCGCGGCCCCCACGAGTCCCGCGTCCGTCCCCATCAGGGCCGGACCCACGGTCAGATGACGTACGAACGAAAGCGTGGCGTAGTCCCGCAGCGACCGGCGCAGCGGGTCGAAGAGCACGCTTCCCGCCTTCGCCACCCCGCCCCCGATCACGGCGATGTCGATCTCGACGAGCGTCGCCGTGGCCGCGATCCCCGCGGCGAGCGCCTGTGCCGCCCGCTCGAAGGAGGCGACGGCGACCGGGTCACCGGCCCGCGCGGCGACGGCCACCGCGGCGGCGGACGTGTCGCCGTCGGCCCCCGGACGCCATCCGCCCTCGATCGCGCGCCGCGCGATGTTGGGCCCACTCGCTATGCGCTCCACGCAGCCACGCGCACCGCACGGGCAGGGGTCGCCGTCCAGATCGACGCTGATGTGCCCGATGTGGCCCGCGTTCCCCGTGGGGCCGGGGTGCAGCTTGCCGCCGAGGATCAGTCCGCCCCCGACTCCCGTGGACACCACCATGCACAGCGCGTTGTCGTGGCCCCGGGCCGCGCCCTGCCAGTGCTCGGCCGCCGTCATCGCGACGCCGTCCCCGACCAGCTCGACCGGGAGGCCGCCGGTGGCCGCGCGCACCCGCTCGACCAGCGGGTAGCCGCGCCATCCGGGGACGTTCACGGGGCTGACCGTGCCCGCCGATGCGTCCACGGGACCCGCACTGCCGATGCCGACCGCGCGGGCTCCGCCCCACAGCGGGGAGCGCGTGAGCTCGCCCAGAACCTCCTCCACCGCCCGCATCACGGTGTCGCCGTCCTCGCGCGCGGGCGTGGGCCGCTGGGCGCGCAGCAGGATCCGGCCGCGGCCGTCCACCAGGGCGCCGGCGATCTTGGTGCCGCCGATGTCGAGTGCGGCGACGAGGTCCGTGTGCATCAGTGTCAGATCTCCCGGTGGAAAGGGCAGGCCGCTCTCCTGGTGAAAGTGCAGGCCGGAGAATGTGATGGACAGTCTCTCTCGCATCTGACAACGTTGTCCAGGTTCTATGCTCGACGCCACATCACTTACGCACCACTTTCAGCTCACCTTCGTCGACGACAGGACAGCGCACCGTGGCCGAGACCGCCAGCCGACCCGAGCGACCCGAACCCCGCTACGGCAACCGTCCGACCATGAAGGACGTCGCCGCCCGCGCAGGGGTCGGCCTCAAGACGGTCTCCCGCGTCGTGAACGGCGAGCCGGGCGTCACCCCGGACACCGAACGCCGCGTCCAGGAGGCCATCGACGCCCTGGGCTTCCGTCGCAACGACAGCGCGCGGGTGCTGCGCAAGGGCCGCACGGCCAGCATCGGCCTGGTCCTCGAAGACCTCGCCGACCCGTTCTACGGGCCGCTCAGCCGCGCCGTCGAGGAAGTGGCCCGCGCCCACGGCGCGCTCCTGATCAACGGTTCGAGCGCCGAGGACCCGGACCGCGAGCAGGAGTTGGTGCTCGCCCTGTGCGCGCGCCGGGTCGACGGTCTGGTCGTCATCCCGGCCGGTGACGACCACCGCTATCTGGAGCCGGAGATCGCCGCCGGTGTCGCCACCGTCTTCGTCGACCGTCCCGCCGGGAAGATCGACGCCGATGTCGTGCTCTCGGACAGTTTCGGCGGCGCGCGCGACGGCGTCGCCCACCTCATCGCCCACGGCCACCGCCGTATCGGCTTCATCGGTGACCAGCCGCGCATCCACACCGCCATAGAGCGCCTGCGCGGCTACCGCGCGGCCATGGAGGACGCGGGCATCCCCGTCCAGGAGGAGTGGATGTCGCTCGGCCCCACCGCCCCGGACCGCGTCGAGCAGGCCACCAGGACCATGCTGGGCGGCTCCGAACCCGTCACGGCGATCTTCGCGGGCAACAACCGTGTGACGGTGACGGTCGTCCGCGTCCTCGCCGGTCTCCCCCGCCCCGTGGCCCTCGTCGGCTTCGACGACATCGAGCTCGCGGACCTGCTGCGGCCGGGCGTGACCGTCGTCGCCCAGGACGCCGCGCAGCTGGGCAGGACCGCCGCCGAGCGCCTGTTCCGTCAGCTCGACGGCGCGTCCGACGCCCCGGAGCGCATCGAGCTCCCGACGCGTCTGATCCAGCGTGGGTCGGGCGAACTGCCGCCCGCGGGCTGACAGTTGGCGGCGCGGGGGCGGTCAGCAGACCGGGAGGCCGGGCAGCGGCTTGTCGTTGTCGCCGCCCTTGATGTAGACGTCGCTGATGAAGACGTTGCTGTTGCCGCTGTCGTCGTCCGTCTTGGCCCACCAGACGTTCGTCCACTCGCCGTGCGTCTCGCGTCGGCCCAGGTTCTGCTGGCAGTAGAAGTAGTTCGTGCCCGCGTTCAGTACGCCCGCCTCGGCGCCCGACGCGGTGTACGAGGTGGCGCTGCGCCAGACCGAGCAGTCGTACTTGCCGCCGCCCGCGGCGTGGCAGGCGGCTTCCGGGGCCGGGTCGCCGCCGCCCGATGTGCCGCCGGAGCCGTCGGAGCCGCCGCCCGTCGTGCCGCCGTCCTCGGTCGGCCCGGAGGAGGGCTTGGGACCGGCCGTCGGTCTCTTGGTGGGCTTGGGGTCGTCCTTGCCGGAGGAGGGCTTCGCATCCGGCTTCCGGGTCTTCTCGTCGCCCTGCTTCGAGGGCTTGGGGCCGTCCGTGCCGTCCAGCTCGCCCCTGCTGGTGTCGGCCTCCGGCTCGGCCGCGTCCCGGTCCCCGGAGGAGGCCGGTCGCTGGGCCTGGCTGCCGCTGTCGCCGCCGTTGTTGACGAGGGCCACGGTGACGCCGGTCGCCGCCAGGACGACGGCGACGGCCACCGCGGCGAGCAGCGCACGGCCGCGGCGCGGTCGTCGCTCTGGGGGTGGTGTGGCCGCCTGGCCGGAGGGAGGCAGGGACGGTCCGGAGGGGTGCGCCGCCGGTCCGGAGGGATGCGCCGCTGGTCCGGAGATGTGCACCGGCGGGGCCGATGCCGCGAGCGGTGGGCCGAAGCCCGGGGGCGGCCCGCTCGGGATGCTGCGCTCCGTGGTCTCCCTCGGCCGCGGCTCGGGCTCGCGCAGTGCGGCGGTCACCGCGCCGCCGGCCGCGTCGGCGAGGATCAGCGCCGCCTGCTGTGCGTCCGGCCGCGCCTGCGGGTCCTTGTGCATCAGCTGTTGAAGCACGGGGATCAGAGGGCCCGCCCACTGCGGCTCGGGCAGCGGGTCGGTGACGATCGCGGTGAGCGTGGACCACGTCGACGTACGGCGGAACGGGGATGCGCCCTCGACCGCCGCGTACAGCGTGGCGCCCAGGGCCCATACGTCGGAGGCGGGTCCTGGGTCCTGGCCCTGGGCGCGCTCGGGCGCCAAGTAGTCCAGGGAGCCGACCAGTTCGCCGCTGCGGGTGAGGTGGGTGGCGGAGCCGTCGCCCGGGTCGTCCATCGTGGCGATGCCGAAGTCGGTCAGGACGACGCGGCCGCCGGTCTCCAGGAGGATGTTGCCGGGCTTCACGTCGCGGTGCAGGACTCCGGCGCGGTGGGCGGCGGCGAGCGCCTCCATGACCTTGGCGCCGATGGCCGCCGCATCGCGGGGATCGAGGGTGCCGCGCTCGCGCAGCACGTCGTCCAGGGAGGGCCCTTCGACCAGTTCCATGACGATCAGGGGCCGCCCGTCGACCTCCGCCACGTCGTGCACGGCGACGACCCCGGAGTGGCGCACGCGGGCTGCCGCACGGGCCTCGCGCTGCATCCGCACGCGCAGGTCGGCCAGTTCGGGACCGGCCGCGTCCGTGTACGTGCGCAGTTCCTTGACGGCGACCTCGCGGCTGAGCACCTCGTCCACGGCGCGCCAGACGACGCCCATCCCGCCGCGCCCCAGCTGAGCCGTCACGCGATAGCGCCCGGCAAGCAGCCGTCCGACACCGCCCGTCTGTTCCTGATCCCCCGAAGTCACCGCTGCCCCGTTCCTGTGACACCACTTTTCGTGGCTCACAGACTACGGGGCAGGGGTGACAGCGCGTGCCGGGAGTTACTTGCCGTGCGGCGTGAGGTCCCCGCGGCGCGGGCCAGAGAAGCTCTGCAGACGGGCCAGCGTCAGGCCGGTGAGCCGGGTGACCTCGCCGACGTCGAGGGCGCCGCAGTCCAGGCCGCGCAGCAGGTAGCCCGCGAGCGCCTTGGCCGACGCCGGCTCGTCCGCCACGTCGCCGCCCTCGCGGTGGGCGGCGTACGCGGACAGGCGCGCGGCGGCCTGCTCGAAGCCCTCGCGGTAGAAGGCGAACACGGCGGCGTAGCGCGTGGGGATGTGGCCGGGGTGCATGTCCCAGCCCTGGTAGTAGGCGCGGGCCAGGGCGCGGCGCGTGAGGCCGTAGTGCAGCCGCCAGGCGTCGTGGACCTTCTCGGTGGTGCCGACGGGCAGGACGTTGGTGGAGCCGTCCGAGACGCGTACGCCGGTGCCCGCCGCCGCGACCTGCATGATCGCCTTGGCGTGGTCGGCGGCCGGGTGGTCGCTGGTCTGGTAGGAGGCGCTGACACCGAGGCAGGCGCTGTAGTCGAAGGTGCCGTAGTGCAGGCCGGTGGCGCGGCCCTCGGCGGCGCCGATCATGCGGGCCACGGTGGCGGTGCCGTCGGCGGCGAGGATGGACTGGCTGGTCTCGATCTGGATCTCGAAGCCGATCCGGCCCGGCTCGAGGCCGCGCACCTTCTCGAACTCCTCAAGGAGGCGCACCATCGCGGTGACCTGCTCGGGGTAGGTCACCTTGGGCAGCGTCAGGACGAGGCCGTCGGGCAGGCCGCCGGCCTCCATGAGGCCGGACAGGAAGATGTCCAGGGTGCGGATGGCGCGGTCACGCACCCCCTCTTCGAAGCACTTCATGCGGATGCCCATGTACGGGGCCGCGGTGCCGTTCTTGTAGGCCTCGGAGATCATCCGGGCCGCGCGGGCGGCGTCCTGGTCCTCGTCCGCGCCCTTGTAGCCGTCCTCGAAGTCGATGCGCAGGTCCTCGATGGGCTCGCGCTCCAGCTTGGCGCGTACGCGGTCGTAGACCGGCGCGGCCAGGTCGTCGGCCAGGCCGAGGACGGACGCGAAGGTGGCGGCGTCCGGGGCGTGCTCGTCGAGGGCCTTCAGTGCCTGGTCGCCCCACGTGCGGATGGTGTCGGCGCCGAAGAGCTCGCCGGGGACGTACACGGTGTGGACCGGCTGGCGGGTGCCCGGGTCTCCGGGATAGCGGCGCTCGAGCTCCGCGTCCACCGGGGCGAGGGAAGCGCTGATGCCCTCGCTGACCGCGCCCGCGAGACTCGTTGCCACCTTCTCTTGCTGACCCATTCCTGCACCCTCCACACGCTCAGGACCACACACTCAGGACCACTCAGGATTGCCGAGTTTCCGCTTCACGGAATCAACAATCCGTATGGCGAAGTTATCCGGCGACCTTCCCGCTGGTCAACACCCTCTCGTCTGCCGGACCTCGTCCGTTCACCCGTGTCTCAGATCCTGCTTCCGCACTCGTGTGCCCGCACCTCATCCTGACCGTCACCCATCGAAGGAGCCCGCGTGCCGAACGACACCCGAGTTACGCGCCGCCTCGGCCTGCAGACCGCGCTCGCCGCGGTGGCAGTGCCCTTGTTCACCACCGCGCTCGCCGCCTCACCCGTGCACGCCGTGGAGCGCGCGGGGCGCCGCCTGGAGGTCATGTCGTTCAACCTGCGCTACGCGGGCACCACGCCGCCCAACACCTGGGCCGACCGGCGTCCGGTGACCCGGGAACTGCTGCGCCGCGCGCGCCCTCATGTCATCGGCACCCAGGAAGGCCTCTACCAGCAGGTGCGGGACATCGCCGATGACCTGGGCCCGCACTACGACTGGATCGGCACCGGCCGTGCGGGCGGCAGCCGCGACGAGTTCATGACCGTCTTCTTCGACAACCGCAGGCTCGCGCCGATCGAGTACGACCACTACTGGCTCTCCGACACCCCCGACGTCATCGGATCGAACACCTGGGGCGGCGGCTCCATCCGCATGGTCACCTGGGTCCGCTTCCACGACCTGCGCACGGACGGCGAGCTGTACGTCCTCAACACGCACCTCGACAACGCGAGTCAGTACGCACGCACGCGTGCCGCGAGTCTGATCTCCGAACGGATCGCCGCCCTCGACCCGTCCCTGCCGCTCCTGGTCACGGGTGACTTCAACGTCGCGGCCCACAAGAACCCGGTCTACGACACGATGCTGGGCGCCGGTCTCGTCGACACGTGGGACGCGGCGGACGAGCGCAGCAAGGCGTACGCCACCTTCCACGGCTACAAGCCGCTGGTGCCGGACGGCGACCGGATCGACTGGATCCTGGCGACGCCGGAAGTGCGGGTGCACTCGGCGACCATCAACACGTTCTCGGCGGGCGGGCAGTACCCGAGCGACCATCTGCCGGTGCAGGCGAGCCTGACCTTGTGACGCGGCGAGGCCCCCGTCTCCGCTCAACGCGGTGGCGAGGGCCTCGTTCTGCTCTAAGCGGGTCAGCCCTTGCGGGTGTTGACCTCTTCGGTCAGGGCCGGGACGACGTCGAAGAGGTCGCCGACGACGCCGTAGTCGACGAGGTCGAAGATCGGGGCCTCGGCGTCCTTGTTGATCGCCACGATCGTCTTGGAGGTCTGCATGCCCGCCCGGTGCTGGATCGCACCCGAGATGCCCGAGGCGATGTACAGCTGCGGCGAGACACTCTTGCCGGTCTGGCCGACCTGGTTGGAGTGCGGGTACCAGCCCGCGTCCACCGCGGCACGCGAGGCACCCACAGCGGCACCCAGCGAGTCGGCCAGCGACTCGATGAGGTGGAAGTTCTCCGCGCCGTTCACGCCACGGCCGCCGGAGACCACGATGGCGGCCTCGGTCAGCTCCGGGCGGCCGGTCGACTCACGCGGCGTACGCCCGGTCACCTTCGTGCCGGTGGCCTGCTCCGAGAAGGACACCGCCAGGGCCTGGACGGCGCCCGCGGCCGGGGCGGCCTCCACCGCGGCACTGTTGGGCTTGACCGTGATGACCGGGGTGCCGGTCGTGATCCGCGACTTGGTGGAGTACGACGCGGCGAACGCGGACTGCGTGGCCACCACACCCTCACCGTCGGCCTCCAGGTCGACGGCGTCGGTGATGATGCCGCCCTTGACCCGCAGCGCCAGACGCGCCGCGATCTCCTTGCCCTCCGCGGAGGAGGGCACCAGCACCGCGGCCGGGGACACGGCGTCGTAGGCGGCCTGCAGCGCGTCCACCTTCGGCACCACCAGGTAGTCGGCGAACTCGGCGGCGTCACTGGTGAGGACCTTGACCGCGCCGTGCTCGGCCAGCGCGGCCGCCGTGTCAGCGGCGCCGTTGCCCAGCGCCACGGCCACCGGCTCACCGATACGGCGGGCCAGCGTCAACAGCTCCAGGGTGGGCTTGCGGACGGCACCGTCCACGTGGTCGACATAGACGAGAACTTCAGCCATGGGACTTCAATCTCCTGCGGTTACAAGGAAGTGCGGCGGATGATGAGGGGGCAGCCGTAGCTCAGATGAACTTCTGGCCCGCGAGGAACTCAGCGAGCTGCTTGCCGCCCTCGCCCTCGTCCTTGACGATCGTGCCCGCGGTGCGCGCGGGGCGCTCGGTGGCGGAATCGACCTTCGTCCAGGCACCCTCCAGGCCCACGTCCCCGGCCTCCAGGTCCAGGTCGGACAGGTCCCAGGCCTCGACCGGCTTCTTCTTGGCGGCCATGATCCCCTTGAAGGAGGGGTAGCGCGCCTCGCCCGACTGGTCGGTGACCGACACCACGGCGGGCAGCGAGGCCTCCAGCTGCTCGGAGGCGGCGTCGCCGTCACGGCGCCCCTTGACCACACCGTCCTCGACCGAGACCTCGGACAGCAGCGTCACCTGCGGCACACCCAGACGCTCCGCAAGCAGCGCCGGAACCACACCCGCGGTGCCGTCGGTGGACGCCATACCGGAGATCACCAGGTCGTAACCGGCCTTCTCGATCGCCTTCGCCAGCACCAGCGACGTACCGATGATGTCGGTGCCGTGCAGATCGTCGTCCTCCACATGGATCGCCTTGTCCGCACCCATCGACAGCGCCTTGCGCAACGCGTCCTTGGCATCCTCCGGACCCACCGTCAACACGGTGATCTCCGCGTCGTCCGCCTCGTCCGCGATCTGCAACGCCTGCTCGACCGCATACTCGTCCAGCTCCGACAGCAGGCCATCGACGTCATCCCGGTCGACGGTCAGGTCATCGGCGAAGTGCCGGTCGCCGGTGGCGTCAGGCACGTACTTCACGGTGACAACGATCCTCAAGCTCACGCCGGCTCTCCTACTGCATCGTCTTTACTGGGCTGCTGCCTTGCTCTGGCCACTGCCTTCTTGCAGGCAGCATAGGCGCCTGAAGGGGCGGATCCCGGTCGGGGCGGCCCGCGCACCGACCAGAATATTACTCGCCAGTACACCCAGTACTTTCCCACTAAGCAAGCGCTTTGAACTGTGACCTTCCCAACGCTCTGTAATCGGGCGCGGAGGGGGCCATCCGGGAACTCTCAGTCGCGCAGCGCGTTGAAGCGCCCTTGGTGGTAGAGCAAGGGCCGGCCCGCGCCCGCGGGGTCCCCCACCACCGCCTCGGCCAGGACGATCCGGTGGTCACCCGCGGGCACCCGCGCCGCGACCCTGCAGACAAGCCAGGCCAGCGTGCCGTCCAGCACGGGCACGCCCTCAGGCCCCTCGTACCAGCGCGTGCCCGCGCCGAAGCGGTCGGCGCCGCTGCGCGCGAAGGTCGTGGCGAGGTCGAGCTGGTGCTCGCCGAGTATGTGGACGCCGACGTGTTCGGCCTCCGAGACCGCGGGCCAGCTGGAGGCACCCGTACCGATGCCGAACGAGAGCATCGGGGGCTCGGCGGAGACCGAGACGAGCGAGGTGGCGGTGAAGCCGACGGGCCCGGAGGGACCCTGGGCCGTGATCACGGCGACCCCCGCCGCGTGCTGCCGGAAGACGGAGCGCAGGAGGTCGGGGGATGCGAGCTGGGGAGTGCGGAGATCGGGCGTGGCCGTCATGGAATTGTCCTTCTGCAGGAGGTACGAGCGATTCCGTGGCTGCTCAGCAGCCCGGACAGCGCGCACTTGCATGACGGGCGAGGTCCACGTGGACGCGCTCGTAGAGAAGGAGCTCCGGAGGCATGGGAGAAGGCTGGCGACAGATGCCGGGCGCAGTCAAGTCCGTTCCGCGATGTGAAAGACGGCTCGCCGCGCCCTGGACCTGCGCCGTCGCGGTCTCGCGCCCTCTCCTCATCGCGGTCTGCCGCCCCTGTGGCACGCCGCCCCCTCTCTGTCCCGCGCCGTTCCGTCCCTGCCTCATGGCGCTCCTCCCCCACGCACCGCGGTCTCACACGGCCTTGCCGAGGGCGGCGATCACATCGACCTTGCGCGGCTGCCCGGTCGCGCGCAGCACGACCTGTCCGTCCGCGTCGAGCACCAGCACCGTCGGCGTCTTGAGGATGCGCAGCTCCCGTACGAGATCCAGCTCGGCCTCGGCGTCGATCTCCACATGGGAGACGCCGGGAACCATTCCGGCCACCTCGGCGAGGACGCGGCGTGTGGCACGACAGGGCTGGCAGAAGGCGCTGGAGAACTGCACGAGCGTGGCGCGCACCCCCAGTTCGTGGCCCGCCCACGCGCCCGGTGCCGGCGCGTCGAGCCGGTCTCCCGCATCGCGTATCCGCACGTCAGCCTCCCGCCCCTGTGTCATGATCCAACTGTCCCCGTCTTCAGCGTCCGCGCGCCCTCAGACATTCCCGACGTGACGAGAATCTCGCGCTCCCCGGGCACGATGGGTGGCCAGCCGTCCGTTCTTGGGGCACGATCTGCGCAACGCCGAAAAACCTACGGCTGCGTAACTTCCCGCCGGGAGCCCCCTCCCAAGGCAGAGACGAAGGGCCCTCCCCACCCATGGCAGAGCTTGTCTACCGTCCGGTCATCGGTGCCGCGAAAACGCTGTTCAAGGCATGGGACCTGAAGATCGACTGCAAGGGGTCGGAGAACATCCCTCGCACCGGCGGTGCGGTCCTCGTCAGCAACCACATCAGCTATCTCGACTTCATCTTCGACGGCCTCGCGGCCCTGCCGCAGAAGCGGCTCGTGCGCTTCATGGCCAAGGAGTCGGTGTTCCGGCACAAGATCTCCGGCCCGCTGATGCGCGGAATGAAGCACATCCCCGTCGACCGCACGCAGGGCGAGGCGGCCTACCAGCACGCGCTCGACTCGCTGCGCTCCGGGGAGATCATCGGCGTCTTCCCGGAGGCCACGATCTCGCCCTCGTTCACGCTGAAGTCCTTCAAGTCGGGCGCCGCGCGCCTGGCGCAGGAGGCGGGCGTCCCGCTGATCCCGATGGCCCTGTGGGGCACGCAGCGGCTGTGGACCAAGGGACAGCCGCGCAACTTCAAGCGCAGCCACATCCCGATCACGATCCGGGTCGGCGAGCCGGTCGAGGCCCCCACGGACCAGTTCGCGGGCGCGATCACGCGGCGCCTTCGCGAGCGCTGCCAGGAGCTCCTCGAAGCGGCGCAGCGCGCCTATCCCGTACGCCCCAAGGGCCCGAACGACACGTGGTGGATGCCGGCGCACCTCGGCGGCACCGCGCCGACTCCGGCCGAGGTGAAGGCCGCCGAGGCGAGCTGAATCGATTACTCGATTACTCCGGGCGCTTCGACGCCCGCTCCGGCGCGTGGACGGTGAGCCGCGCGCCGGGGCTGAACTTCTCGAGCAGTTCGGCGAGTTCGGCGCCCGCGGCCTCGACGCCGGAGTCCGGCCCCATCCCCTCCAGCAGGAAGATGGCGTTGACCGACTCCTCCGTGAGGCGGGTGCGCGGCCCCTGGCGCCAGTTCCAGCGCCGGCAGGTGACGCCCTCGTCGTCGCACCAGACGACCTCGCCCGCGTCCGGGTGCTCGACGGCCTGCTCGCCCGCGGCCATGGTGACGAAGTCCTCGGTACCGGTGGCCCGCACCAGGCGCATGCCGCCCTTGATGTGGTCCAGGTCCTCGCCGCCGACCGGGATCAGGTGGGCGACGCTGATCGCGTTGTAGACGTCGACGAGGGTGTTGATCCGCGGCAGGCCGCCGTCGGCGAGGGCGCGCTTGGCCAGCGCCTCGGCGGAATTGCGCGTACGGGACGGCTTCGCGCCGAAGGCGGTGTACGCCGCGCGCCAGGCCACCATGTGCGGGTCCTCGTGCGGGGCGCGGCCGTCGAGCCGCTCGGCGAGGCGGCGCGCGGCCTCGTCGAGGAGGACCGAGGTCGCGTCGGTGCTGGGCTGGTTGACGAGTCCGTAGGCCTCGATGGCGACGTGGGTGAAGCCGGGCGCGAGGGCGCGGACCTCGTCGGAGACGGTCAGGTCGATGGTCATGGTCCGTCGTGCCTCACAGTTCGTGCGTCACAGTGCTGAGGGGTAGATCTGCCAGAGGTGCGTCCGGTCCCGGGCTTCCTTGAGGACACGGAGCGCCACCGGGCTCGGTTTAGCATACAAGACTGGGTAGTCCATTTCATTGGACTCCGGATCCACGGGCCAGGCCAGCCGTTCCTCGCCGAGACAGAACTGCGCGTCGACCCCGGCCGGGATGTTCCCGCGCGGGTCCTGCCGGTGCCAGGCGCCGTCGAGGCGTACGGCGACGAGGCCGTGCAGGGAGTAACCACTGGTGTTGTCGTCACGCAGCCGCTGGTAGCAGAACGCCGTCGGGATGTCCTCGGCCCGCAGCAGGGCGGCCAGGGCGTGGGACTTGGCAGTACAGATACCGGTGCGCTCCCGAAAGACGTCGGAGGCACGCCAGGTGACCTCCATGCGGCCGGAGTCCTGCGAGTGCGGGACGGCGTCGCGCACGAACTCGAAGGCGGCGCGGGCGTATGCGTACGTATCAACGGATGACTTTGCAAGGCCGGCCGCCACCTCGCGGACCAGTGGATGCCGGTGGTCGACCACGTCGTCGGCGGCCAAGTACACCGACAGGTCAGGGTTTTCCTGGATCAGCTGCATGGCACGGGAGCATAGGAATACGACCGACCGCACGTCAATGCAATTGCGGTCGGCCGTATATCTATGCACATGGAGGGGTGGTGGCCCCGATCAGCGCGCCATCTCTTCCTTGAGCGCCGCCACGAACCCGTCCACGTCCTCCTCGCGCGTGTCGAACGCGCACATCCAGCGGACGTCGCCCGCCGCCTCGTCCCAGAAGTAGAAGCGGTACTGCTTCTGCAGCCGCTCGCTCACGTCGTGCGGCAGTCGCGCGAAGACCGCGTTGGCCTGCACCGGGTAGAGGATCTCCACGCCGTGGACGGCGCGCACGCCTTCGGCCAGGCGCTGCGCCATCTCGTTCGCGTGCCGGGCGTTGCGCAGCCAGAGGTCCTTGGCTAGCAGCGCCTCCAACTGCACCGAGACGAAGCGCATCTTGGAGGCGAGCTGCATGGACAGCTTGCGCAGATGCTTCATGTGGCTGACGGCGTCCTGGTTGAGGACGACCACGGCCTCCCCGAAGAGCGCGCCGTTCTTCGTGCCGCCCAGGGAAAGGATGTCCACGCCGACCGCGTTCGTGAACGTCCGCATGGGGACGTCGAGGGACGCGGCGGCGTTCGATATGCGCGAGCCGTCGAGGTGCACCTTCATGCCGAGCCCGTGCGCGTGCTCGCAGATGGCGCGGATCTCGTCGGGCGTGTAGAGCGTGCCCAGTTCGGTGTTCTGCGCGATGGACACGACCTGCGGCATCGCCCGGTGCTCGTCGTCCCAGCCGAAGGCCTGCTTGTCGATCAGCTCGGGCGTGAGCTTGCCGTCGGGCGTGGGCACCGTGAGCAGCTTCAGGCCGCCCATGCGCTCGGGGGCGCCACCCTCGTCCACGTTGATGTGCGCGGACTCGGCGCAGATCACCGCGCCCCAGCGGTCGGTGATCGCCTGGAGCGCGACGACGTTGGCCCCTGTGCCGTTGAAGACCGGGAACGCCTCGGCCGTGGGGCCGAAGTGACCGCGGATGACCTGCTGGAGGTTGGCGGTGTAGTCGTCCTCGCCGTACGCGATCTGGTGACCGCCGTTGGCCAGGGCGATGGCGGCGAGCACCTCCGGGTGGGCGCCCGCGTAGTTGTCGCTGGCGAACCCCCGTACGTCCGGGTCGTGGTGACGGCGCGCGTCGGTCTTCGGAGGGTTCACGGCTTCTCTGTCACGGGTGTCGCGAGCGGTCACGGCTTCTCGGTCAGCCACAGGCGGTTTCCGTTCACTTCTCCGGCGGGCCGCTCCCAGACTCCGGCGATGGCCTCGGCCAGCTCCTTGACGTCCGTGAAGCCCGCGAACTTCGCGTTGGGCCGCTCCGCGCGCATCGCGTCGTGCACCAGCGCCTTGACCACCAGGATGGCAGCCGCCGATGTCAGGCCCTGCTCGGCCCCCGCCTTGCGGAAGGCGTCGCCGAGGGCGAGCGTCCAGGCCTCGGCGGCGGCCTTCGAGGCGGAGTACGCCGCGTTGCCCGCCGTGGGCTTGGAGGCGCCGGCCGCGCTGATCAGGAGATAGCGGCCGCGGTCGCTGCGCTGCAGGCCGTCCTGGAAGGCGAGCGAGGTGTGCTGCACGGTGCGGATCAGGAGCTTTTCGAGCAGGTCCCAGTCGGCGAGGTCGGTCTCGGCGAAGGTGGCACTGCCGCGCCAGCCGCCGACGAGGTGGACCAGGCCGTCGATCCGCCCGAACTCCTTCTCCGTGCGGGTCGCCCACTCCCGGGTCGCGCCCAGGTCCAGGAGGTCGACCGTGTCGCCTATGACGGTGGCCCCGCCGTGCGCGTACCGAGCGGCGTCCACGGCCTCCGCGAGGCGTGCCGCGTCGGCGTCGGACGCCACGACCGTGGCTCCGGCCTCGGCGAGCCTGAGCAGCGTGGCCCGGCCTGCCGGACCGCCTGCCCCCGCGACCGCGACCACGGCTCCATCGAGTGCGGACATCGTCCTCGCCTCCTTGGTGCGGTCGCTCATGCGGCGACCTGCTCGGCGCCTGCCGCGGTGATCCCCTTGGTGGAGGCGATCACGTGCTTGAGCTTCTTGGAGAGCGCCTCATAGAACATGCTGAGCGGAAACTCGTCAGGAAGCACCTCGTCGACGAGTTTCCGGGGCGGAAGCTGTGTGTCGAGGGCGTCCGGACCCTTGGCCCAGCGCGATCCCGGGTGCGGGGCGAGGTACTGGGAGACCAGGTCGTACGCGGCGAACCAGTGGACCAGCTTGGGGCGGTCGATGCCCGCGCGGTAGAGCTCCTCGATCTCGGAGCACAGCTGGTTGGTGACCTGCGGCGCGCGCTCCCAGTCGATCTTGAGCTTGTTGTCGGTCCAGCGGACGACGTCGTGCTTGTGGAGGTACGCGAAGAGGAGCTGGCCGCCGAGACCGTCGTAGTTCTTGACGCGGTCACCGGTGACCGGGAAGCGGAACATCCGGTCGAAGAGGACGGCGTACTGCACGTCACGCGCCTGCGGGACGCCCTCGGCCTCCAGCTTCACGGCCTCCTTGAAGGCGGTGAGGTCGCAGCGCAGCTCCTCCAGGCCGTACATCCAGAACGGCTGCCGCTGCTTGATCATGAAGGGGTCGAACGGCAGGTCGCCGTGGCTGTGGGTGCGGTCGTGGACCATGTCCCACAGGACGAACGCCTGCTGGCAGCGGTCCTGGTCGCCGATCATCTCGCGGATGTCGTCGGGCAGTTCGAGCCCGAGGATGTCGACGGAGGCCTCGGTGACGCGGCGGAAGCGGGCCGCCTCGCGGTCGCAGAAGATGCCGCCCCAGCTGAAGCGCTCGGGGGCCTCGCGCACGGCGATGGTCTCCGGGAAGAGCACGGCCGAGTTCGTGTCGTACCCGGCGGTGAAGTCCTCGAAGGTGATGCCGCAGAACAGCGCGTTGTCGTAGCGCGTGCGCTCGAGCTCGGCCAGCCAGTCCGGCCAGACCATGCGCAGCACGACCGCTTCGAGGTTGCGGTCCGGATTGCCGTTCTGCGTGTACATCGGGAAGACCACGAGGTGCTGCAGGCCGTCCTCGCGGTGTGCCGCGGGCTGGAAGGCGAGCAGCGAGTCGAGGAAGTCGGGCACCTGGAAGCCGCCGTCCGCCCAGCGGCGCAGGTCGGCGCCGAGCGCCTGGTGGTACGCGGCGTCGTGCGGCAGGAGCGGGGCGAGCTGGTCGATCGCGGATATCACGCGGTCGACGGCGAGTTCGGCCACGGACTTGGCCGGGGCACCCTCCGCGTCGAAGTCGATCGACCCGTCCGCGGACTGCCACGGGCGGATCTCTTCCACGGCGTCCTTGAGCATCGGCCAAGCCGGGTGCTCCACGACCCTTTCCACGGGGGCACCCCCGCTCACGGGAGGAACCGACCCCTCCGTAACCCTCTGCACAAGAATTTCCGTCACTTGTCAACCTCCACGGGAGAACCTCGCGTCAGAACACCGTATGCATGCGAGGCTCTCCACCACAAGAGGAGGCTCGGGAAATTATCCTGTGACACCCCCAACATCACCGCTGTTTTTCCTGTCGTACACCGCTGAGGCAACCGCTTCTGCCACATCTGCCACCGCTGCCCGCGCATCCTCCAGGAGCCGCGTGAAGCCCAGGAAGCCGTGGAACATCCCGGGGTAGTGCCCCTGCGTCACCGGAACCCCCGCCAGGCGCAGCCTGACCGCGTACGCCCCGCCCTCGTCGCACAGCGGGTCGCACCCCGCGGTGACGATGTGCGCGGGCGGCAGCGCGGCGAGGTCCGCGCCCAGGGGCGAGGCGTAGGGGTGCGTGCCGTCGCCGTCCGGTCCGAGGTACTGCTGCCAGAACCACCGCATGTGCGCGGCCGTGAGGAAGTAGCCGGTCGCGTTCGACGTATACGAGCCGCTGCCCTGCCCCGCGTCGAGCACCGGATAGATCAGCACCTGGAGCGCCACGGCGGGCCCGCCGCGATCCCGCGCCATCAGGGCCGCGACGGTGGCGAGGCCGCCCCCGCTGCTGTCCCCCGCCGTCACCACGGCGCCCGGATCCCCGCCGAGCGCACCCGCCCGCGTCTTGGCCGCGGCCCAGCACAGGGCCGCGTACGCGTCCTCGGTGGCCGCGGGGAAGCGGTGCTCGGGAGCGAGGCGGTAGGCGACGGAGACGACGACGGCGCCGGACTCGGCGCAGAGGGTGCGGGCCGTGGGGTCGTGGGTGTCGAGGCCGCAGAGGGTGTAGCCGCCGCCGTGGAAGAAGACGACGGTGGGGCGTGGCCGGGGCGGTCCCTCGGGGCGGTAGACGCGCACGGGCAGGCCGGGAGCCCCGGCGGGACCGGGAACGCTCCGGTCCTCGACCGTGCCCACGGGCGGTGCGGCCTTGCCCGAAGGAGGCGTCGCGGCCAGGATGCGCCGGGCCTCGGCGGCGTCGGTGACGGCGCCGCCGAGGTCGGGGAACGCGGCGCTCAGCGCGTCGACGAGGGGGCGCGCGCCCGGGGCGAGACGATCACCGCCCGCGGCCGGGGCCGTCGTCACCCCGCCTCCTGGGCCCGGAAGTACGGGATGACCTTCTCGCCCCACTGCCGCAGGGTCTCCATGCAGGCCTCCTGCGGGACGGTGCCCATCTGGATGAGGCACATGATCTCGTCGGCGCCCGCGTCGCGGAGCCGCTCCACGTACGCGATGGCGTCGTCGGCGGTCCCATAGGCGTGATCGGCGTTGAAGGTGGCCGTGGACGTGGGCCGCACCGGGATGTCGTGCTCGTGCAGCCGCGCGACGACCTGCTCGGCGGCCTCGCGCATCGCGGCCGCCTCGTCGGCGCCCTCGACCACGGCCTCATCGGGAATGCCCGCCCCGCCGTACCAGTGTCCGATGGACTGCGCGAAGAACCGCTGTCCGCGGATGCCCACGCGCCGGGCCGCGTCCCCGTCGTCGAGCACGATGGTCGGGCAGAGCACGGAGAAGTGGTCGTTGACGACGCCGGACACGAAGCGCTCGTCGCCGCGGCCCGCGATCGCGGCGTCGTAGGCGGCCCGCATCCCGGCGATCGAGTCAGGCCCCGCGAAGCCCATCACCAGGGCGCCGATGCCGAGTTCGGCGGCCTGCGTCAGGGTCTCGGTCCTGCTGCACGCGAGAAAGAGCGGCGGGTGCGGGGTCTGCTTCGGCCGGGGCAGGATGGGGTGCGGATCGATGTCGAGCAGCGCCCCATGATGCTCCAGCTCCTCGCTCTCCCAGGCCTTCCCGATGATCTGCAGCGCTTCCTCGACCTCCTGGGTCGTACGTTCCTTGTCGACGCCGCAGAGCGAGGTCTCCTGCTGCGTTCCGCCGCGCCCCGCACCGAGGTCGAGCCGACCGCCGGACAGCAGATCGAGCATGGCGGCGCGCTCGGCGACCCGCGCCGGGTGGTTGAAGTTGAACGGCATGCAGACCACGCCGTGCCCGATGCGGATGGTGCTTGTGCGCGCGGCGACCCAGGCCAGGAAGATCTCCGGGGCGCTCATGTGGGCGTACCACTTGAGGGAGTGGTGCTCGACCGCCCAGATGCGGTCGAAGCCCATCTCCTCTGCGAGGACGGCCTGTTCGACGCTGTCATGGATGAGTTGATGCTCGCGCTCGACGGTGGGGTCGGCGAGCTGTGCTTCGAATATGACGGAGAACTTCACGTGCCCTCCAGGGAGTTGACCCGCTGCGGCCTGACCGCCGCACTTGCTTCGATCAGCCATATGACTAGTCGTCATATGCTGAAGTCGCAAGGGCCGCGCGGAAACAGCTGGGGCCCGCACCTTCCGGTGCGGGCCCCAGCTGCACACAGTGCACTCCGTGATCAGAGGCCGAACTCCTGCGGCGAGACGCCGAGTGCCGCGCAGGCCTCCCGCAGGACCTGCTCCTCGGCCGGGGCGATGTACCCGTCCGCGCCGGCGACGACGAACCCGGTCTGCACGACCGCCTTGGCCTCCATCGGCTTCTTCGCCGCCTTGGCGATCTCCTGCATGACCTCGGTCTTGCCCTGCTGGAAGTTGAACGTCAGCTGGTCGACGTGCTTGTTGAACCGCTGCTGCAGCTGCTCGGGCGGGAAGTTCTTCAGGACGTCGTTCTGCAGGATCAGCGACTCCACGTGCTGCCGCTCGGCCGGGTCGACCGATCCGTCGGCGGCCGCGACCAGGGCGCACATGGCCATGCTGGCGTCGCGGTAGGCACCGCTCTTGAGCTCCGTCTTGAGGGTGGCGAGCTGGGACTTGAGCACGCCCACGAGCTGGGCCTTCGACCCCCCTCCGGACCCTGACCCCGACCGTCCGTGACCACCGGAGCCGCGCGCCCCCTGGGACTGCTGCTGCATCCCCTTGGCCTGGTCCTTGATCCGGTCCCACATCGCCATCCGTGCCACCTCTGCTACCAGTTCGCTCGTACGCGCGCGTTCCACGCGTCCTCCTGCCAACGCCTCCCCGACCTTCGAAGTTCCTCCGGGGGCTCCCCGCACACACGTAGGGTGCCGGCACAGCACCTGCCGAGAGGAGTCACCCATGTCCATCCGCCGGGCCATGCCCGACGTCAGATCAGAGGCCATGGAGGAGAGCCGGGACTTCTACGGACTCCTGGGGTTCGAGGAGGTCATGAACCTCGGGTGGGTCATGACGCTCGGCTCTCCCTCCAACCCCACGGCGCAGGTCACCTTCATGACCCACGACGCGACCGCGCCCGTCGTGCCCGACTGAGCGTGGAGGTGGACGACGTGGACGCGGTCTACGCGGCGGTGCGCGCGAGTGGCGCGGAGATCGTGCATCCCTTGCAGGACGAGGAGTGGGGAGTGCGCCGGTTCTTCGTGCGCGACCCCAACGGACAGGTGGTCAATGTACTGGGCCACCGGTGACCGCGGTGCCGTTCACGCGTCGAGGCCTCCGCGCTTGACCAACTGGCTCGCGATGACGTTGCGCTGGATCTCGTTCGTGCCTTCGCCGACGATCATCAGCGGGGCGTCGCGGAAGTAGCGCTCCACGTCGAACTCGGTGGAGTAGCCGTAACCGCCGTGGATCCGCATGGCGTTGAGGGCGATCGTCATGGCGGTCTCGGAGGCGAAGAGCTTGGCCATGCCTGCCTCCATGTCCACACGGCGGCCCGCCTCGGCCTCCTGGGCCGCGTACAGGGTGAGCTGGCGGGCCGCGGTCAGCGATGTGGCCATGTCGGCCAGGTGGTTGCCGATCGACTGGTGCTTCCAGATCGGCTCGCCGAAGGACTCGCGCTCCTGGGCGTAGGCGAGGGAGTCCTCGAACGCGGCCCTGCCGACCCCCAGCGCTCGCGCGGCCACCTGGAGCCGTCCGGTCTCCAGGCCCTTCATCATCTGCGCGAAGCCCTTGCCCTCGACCCCGCCGAGGACGGCGTCGGACGGCGCACGGTAGTCGTCGAACGACAGCTCGCAGCTCTCCACGCCCTTGTAGCCGAGCTTGGGCAGGTCGCGCGAGACCGTCAGGCCCGGGCCGTGCTCGACCAGGAGGATCGAGATGCCTTTGTGGGCGGGGCTCGCGGCCGGGTCGGTCTTGCACATCAGGGCGATGAGCCCGGACCGGCGGGAGTTGGTGATCCAGGTCTTCGACCCGTTCACCACGTACCCGTCCGTGGCCCTGCGGGCGGAGGTTCGCATCGCCTGGAGGTCCGAGCCGCCGCCCGGCTCGGTCAGCGCCATGGTCGCCCGGATCTCACCGGTGGCCAGCTTCGGCAGGTAGCGGCGCTTCTGCTCCTCCGTGCCGAAGTGGAGCAGCAGCTTGACGACCACGGTGTGGCCGCCCATCGCACCGGCCAGGCTCATCCAGCCGCGGGAGAGCTCCTCGGTGACGAGGACGTAGCAGGGCATGGAGACGGGTGTGCCGCCGAATTCCTCGGGGACGGCGAGGCCGAAGATGCCGAGCCGCTTCATCTGCTCGATCAGGGCTTCGGGGTAGGTGTCGGAGTGCTCCAGTTCCTGGACGACCGGCTTCACCTCCTTGTCGACGAAGTCCCGCACCGTGCTGACGACGAACTGCTCGTCCTCGGACAGGATGTCGAGAGTGCTCATGCTGGGACGCTCCTCGTTGAGTGACAGGTGTGTGTGACGGCAGTGGTGTGCTGGTGAGCCGGGTTCTGGTGTCGCCCCTGACGGGCCCTTTGGCGCCGCACGTCAGATGACTCGCCCGGCCCGCGGGCCCTCGACCTGGCTCCCCCGGGGATCCGTACGTCGCGCCAGCGGTCCCGCCCGCCGAGCACGGGGTGGGCCAGGAACTCCTCGATGCCGTTGACCCCGGCGTGGGCGATGCCCGCCTCGTCCAGCAGCTTCTGCACGCCCCCGCTCTCCAGCTCGCCGAACCGCTCGGGCCGACGAGGTCTGCGCCGCTGCCGGTGTCAGCCGGGCCGCCTTCGGCAACGTCGATCTGGCCGCACAGCTCGGCGTCGCCCACGACGACCAGGTGGCACTGGTCCACGCACGCTCCAGGCTGGTGCTCGCCTGGGCCGCGGCGGGCATCTGCGCGCCGGTCGACGGCGTCACCACGGCCGTACGGGACGCGGACGTGCGGAGCGGGAATTGCGGTGGGCCCGTGCGGTTCTCGGAGCCGGTGAATCGGTCACCATGGTCGACGGGCAGACGGTCGACAAGCCGGTGCTCGACCGCGCGCGGCGGGTGCTCGACGGCTCTTGAGACGGGCAGGACGAATACATCCTCCTTGCCACTCTCAAGGTATAGCTCACGGGGGGCCTTGCGGCAAGGCCCAGGTCATGCCGCAGAATCAGCGCCTCAAGGCAAGAAACCATGGGGGGTCTTCATGATTGATGTCATCGTGGTCGGTGGCGGACCGACCGGCTTGATGCTGGCGAGCGAGCTGCGCCTGCAAGGGGTGCACACCGTCGTCCTGGAGAAGTTGACCGAGCCGACCGGGGAGTCGCGCGGGCAGGGCCTGCACGCGCGCAGCGTCGAGGTGATGGACCAGCGCGGACTGCTCGACCGGTTCCTCGCGGTCAGTGAGAAGTTCCAGGTCGGCGGTCTCTTCGGCGGCATCATGAAGCCCTGGCCCGACCGTCTGGACACGGGGCACCCGTTCGGTGTCGCCACCCCGCAGCCGCTCACCGAGCAGCTGCTCAACGAGCGTGCGCTCGAACTCGGTGCCGAGATCAGGCGCGGCTGCGAGGTCCGCGGGCTGAGCCAGGACGAGAACGGCGTGACCGTCGAGTTGGCGGACGGCACGTCCTTGCGCACGCGCTACCTCGTCGGGTGCGACGGTGGCCGCAGCGCCGTGCGCAAACTGCTCGGGGTCGACTTCCCCGGCGAGCCCGCCACGATCGAAACACTCCTCGGCGACATGGAGTTGACCGAGGACGCGGAGACGATCGCCGCCGTCGTCGATGAGGTCCGCAAGACCCAGCTGCGGTTCGGCGCCGGACCGGGCGCGGACGGGACGTACCGCGTCGTGGTGCCCGCCGACGGCGTGTCCGAGGACCGTGCCGCCCCGACCATCGAGGAGTTCAGGCAGCAGCTGCGGGCGGTCGCGGGCACCGACTTCGGCGCGCACTCACCGCGCTGGCTCTCCCGGTTCGGCGACGCCACCCGACAGGCCGAGCGCTACCGGGCCGGCCGGGTGTTCCTCGCCGGCGACGCGGCGCACATCCACCCGCCGACCGGCGGGCAGGGGCTCAACCTCGGTGTGCAGGACGCGTTCAACCTCGGCTGGAAGCTGGCCGCCGCGGTCAATGGCTGGGCTCCGGAGGACCTTCTCGACACCTACCAGACCGAACGGCACCCGGTGGGCGCCCGCGTCCTGGACAACACCCGCGCGCAGATCACGCTCCTCGGGACCGACGCGGGTCCGACCGCGCTGCGGGAGCTGTTCTCGAAGCTGATGGACTTCGAGGAGGTGAACCGGTACGTGACCGGGATGATCACCGCGGTCGACGTCGGCTACGACTTCGGCGAGGGCCACGAGCTGCTCGGCCGCCGGATGAGGGACGTGGAGCTGAAGCAGGGTCGCCTGTACGAGCTGTTGCACGCAGGGCGCGGACTGCTGCTCGACCGGACCGGCCGCCTTTCGGTCGACGGGTGGGCGGACCGGATCGATCACGTCGTCGACGTCAGCGAGGAACTGGACGCGCCCGCCGTCCTGTTGCGGCCGGACGGCCACGTGGCGTGGGTCGGTGAGGACCAGCAGGACCTGCTCGACCGGCTGCCGAAGTGGTTCGGCGCACCGAGCCGCGACGACTCGGGCACCGGCACGCCGCCGTCCGCGGCATGAGCGCGGGGGCCATGGGCGTGACCGGGCCTCAGCCGACCTGCGTGTGGAACTGCACGAGTCGCTGCTGAACGAGGTTCACCGTGCCCCGCTGGCGGCCGGGCACGCGGCGCCGCAACGCGACGAGTGCCGGGCCGAGTTCGCGCACGGTGTCCGGGTCGCGGACCTGCTCCCACTGATGGTGGGCCAGGTCCGCGGCGGCCTCGACATCGGGGCCGTCGGGGGCTTGTCCCGCCGTGAGTCTGGCGGAGACCACGGCGAGCCAGATCTGACAGCTGCGGCCCGGGTCCCTGGCGAAGATCGCCAGATGACCGCGGACCTCCATCCAGTGCACCACCTCGGGTGAGGACGGCCCGTACGTACGCAGCGCGTCCTGCTCCCATGCCGCCGCCATGGCCGCGGCCTCGCCGTGCTGTCCCGCCTCCACCGCCTTGGTGATCGCCGCATGCGGATCCGCGCCGGCGGTCACCGGGGCCTGCGAAGGCGGTGCGCCGGGGGCGGGGCCCTGCTGTTGGGCGGGCACGGGCATCCGGTTCCGCATGTCCCCGAGGCCGTTCGCGTGCGGGGCGACAGCGGGGTCGGCGGCCAGCACGATGTCGGTCGCGCCGTCCTCCAGCGCCTGGGCGACGACGTGTTGATGCAGGTCGGGCAGCGGCGGCCGGTGTCCGCTGCGCAGGACCGTCGCCAGCGCCTTCATGTACGAGGGCACCGCGACGGCACGGCGACCGGGCGAGGGAGCGATCCGCCCGTACAGGGCCACGCCCGTCCCCACGTCCAGAGGGCGCTGGGCCAACTGCTGCCAGCTGTCCGTGTCGGCGTGCAGATCGGCGATGACGGTCGTGCCGCCCGGCGGGCGCAGCCGCAGTTCCTGGGCGATCCAGTGCCAGGGGAAGCCGGTGTAGCGCACCGTCGCCGCAGTGGTCCGTGCCAGGGCCACATGCTGCAGTTGCTGACGGCGGTCGAGATGCAACTGCCCGACCAGGTACACCGTCAAAGGCCCCGGCGCCATCGCCGCCGCCCGCAGCCGGGTGAGCACGGTCTGCGGATCGAGCGGGTCGGCCAGCTCCACGACACTCGCGGTCGCGGTCCCCGCGAGCACCGCGGGCGACACCGCCGCGAGCACGGGCAGCACGGAAGCCGCGTCCACCATGCGGGCCTTGCCGAGCGGCGCCGCCGCGATCAGCAGCGCGGTGCCGGGCGCTGTCCCCTCCCCATCAGTCACCAGAGCACCGTATCCGCTGCTCACCTCGCGAGTGGCAGCGGGAAGACGGTTCACTTCGAGCGCCCGCTCAACGGCACCCGCCGTGCGACGACCTTGCGGTGGCTGATGCGCCAGCCCTGACCGGTGGACACAAGGGTGTCCTCGTAGGTGACGCTGCCGCTCGTGCCGTCCGCGTTGATGCCGATTCCCTTGGATCGGGCGCGTACTTGGCCTTCGTCGCCCTCGGTCAGCACGATGTTCGTGACGTGATGACCCACGGGGTTCGCCTCGCCCAGGGCGAGTGCCGCCGCACAGATGGCCTCCACTCCCACCAGCGGCTCGAGCCCGAAGTCCGTGAGGTCGTAGACCACGTCATCGGTGAACAGCTCGTCAAGGCGTTCCAACTCCCCCTCGTCGCAGAGGTGGCCGTGCATCGAGATCAACTCGGAGATGGCGGTGCGGTCCTCAATGGTCAGTGCCATGAAAGTCCTCGAAGTCCTCAAAGGTGTCCGTGTTCGGGGCAGCCACAGCATCCTCCCAGTTCACGGCCTCGTGCGACACGCTTTAGGCTGCGGCAACGAGTTACCTACGGGGGAGCAGGGCCGTGCGCATAGAACGCCATCACATCGACGAAGCCGCCGTCCTGGCGGCGCGCGAGGACTTCACCCACCAGATCGGCCGGCGGGTCCGCTCGATGTCGAAGGCGGGCCCCATCACCGGGTACGACTGGGGGCTGCTCGCGGAGGAGTTCGTCAGCTACCTCGGCGCGCTCTCCGTCGAGACCCCGGACCTGCACACCCCCGAGGCGAAGGCCGCTCTGCGCGACGCGTCCGAGGCAGCGGCCGGCAAGGTCGCGTACGCGGCGTACTACCCGGTCGCTTCCTTCCACGTCTCTCTGGACTACGTGAACTTCGGGATGGGCTACGACGCCGGATCCGACGGCGAGCGCGAGACCGTCTCCGCGTACGAATGGATCGACGCCTTCTGCCTGGCCGTCCTGGCCGGACGGGCCGAATGGCACGGGGAAGCCTTCCACTTCGCCCGCGAGACGCCCCAGCAGGACGCGGCGGGACGCCCGGCCGTCGAGCTCATCAACGGGCTGATGGCCTACGTCATGGGGGACACCGGGGACGACGACGCGAGCTATCCGCCCTCGAAGGAGGAGAAACTGGCCGCGCTCGACGCCGCGCTCGCCCGGATCAAGGACCTGGACCGCGAACTCGACGCCGGACTCATCGACAAGCCCGAGAGCACGGCGCTGCGCGGCCTGCGCGCCCTGGCCGCCCATGCCCAGGAGGAGTTCGCCGCCGCGCTGACCACCCTGCTGACCCGGCACAGCAGTGTCTCCGCCCGCAGTACCCAGCCCGACACCCTCCTGCCGCTGCTCCCCCTGACGCTGGCCGCGCTCGCCTACCGCCGCGAGGGGTGGCAGGTGCCGGTCGAGACGGACTACCTGCCGCACGCGCTGGTCACGGGGTTCGAGACACCGGGCCCCCGGGTGGGCGCCTTCGGCCGCGACCGCCGCCCGGACGCGGTGGCACAACTCGCCTCCGGGCCAGTCGAGTTCGCCCGGCCGGAACATCCCCGGCCGCTCACCGACGAAATCGTGGCGCTGTTCCAGCGGGACACCGATGAGGTGCTCGCACCGGACCGCGAGGAGCCGGTCTCCGCCGCGGACTGGTCGGACGCGATGAGCGACCAGGAGTCGCTGTTCCGCTTCCGCTCCACGCTGACGTCCGACGTCACCGACGAGCAGCTCGCGAACCTCGCCCTCGCCTCCCGCCTCGGGGCCGAGGCCTTCGTCGCCGCGCAGGGCGAGGCCCGCCGTGACCCGCACTACACCGGGCCCTGGCGCTGGCTGACCGCCGTCGGTTTCGCGCTGATCACGGGGGCGCGCGAACACCTCGCTCCTCTGGTCCTGATCGATCCGGCGCTGCTCGCCGACGGGTCCGCCTACGCGTCGTACTACCAGGCCCTGCACGCCTACCTGCGCGGCACGGACCCCGAGGAGGCCGCCGAGCGTGCCGTGGCGGACCGGGAGAACTGCGTCCGGTGGGGTTTCTTCCCGCCGCCGTCCGTGCTTCTGTCCCAGCTCGTCGAGGGCGACGAGGAGAGCTTCAACCTCGCGCTCATCGACGCCCTCGAAGCACACCGCGACCACTACCGCGTGGCGGACCGCGCGGAGGACCCCAACGCCGCGATCAACCTCAACATCCTGGCCCTGACCTGCCACGCGCGTCGCCGGGGCTGGAACATCCACGTCTCGTCCCCGTACCTCCCCGCACGCCTTCTGCACGCCGCGCAGCCGCTGTAGGAAGAGCGCGCGGGAGTGGACCGTGCGGCCGGAGCCTGCGGCCGCCGCCGGATTCGGCAGCGGCCGCGGCGCTCCTGAGGGCAGGCTCCCCCTGTCCCCGGAGCAGGTGTCCGCACCGGCTGATGGCCGGGAGCCGCGGGAGTGGCCCCTGATGCACCAACCGGCGGGACGTGCCGGTGTCCGTGCGTCCGCTGCAAGGAAGGACGGAACCGGCGGCCTGCGTCACCGATGTGCTTTCCGCTCGGCGCCGGAGCGTGAACGGTGTGGTCGGGCCGTTCCAGGGGCTGGGGGCGGGCCTCCGCGCCAGAGTAGAACGAGCGGGCAGGAGCGGACAACGCCTTTCCGACCTCCTGGCCGCCACCGATGAGTTCCCGCGCGCACCGCAGTCAGTACCTCCGTAACCGCGAAGATGAAGCGGCGACGGGAATCGACTCACCAGGAGATCTTGAGATGCGTACGTTGATCAGCACCGCTTTCGTCTCGCTCGACGGCGTCGTGGAGGCCCCGGGCGGCGAGCCCGGCTACCGCAACTCCGGCTGGACCTTCAAGGACATCGAGTTCCTCCCCGAGGCGTACGAGATCAAGGGGAAGGAGCAGGAGGAAGCCACGGCGCTGATGCTCGGCCGGGTCAGCTACGAGGCGTTCAGCCCGGTCTGGCCCGGCATGGCGGAGTTCGCCGACTACAAGGTGATGCCCAAGTACGTCGTCTCCACCAGCCTCACCGAGGGCGACCTGGTGTCGGGCTGGGGCGAGACCACGATCCTGCGCTCCCTGGACGAGGTGGCCGCCCTGAAGAAGACCGAGGGAGGACCGATCATCATGCACGGCAGCGCCGCCCTGAACCGGAGCCTCTCCGACGCGGGCCTGATCGACCGCTACCACCTGCTCGTCTTCCCGCTGCTGCTCGGCGCGGGCAAGCGGCTCTTCAGCGACACGGACAAGGACGCCCAGAAGCTGCGGCTCGTCGAGCACGAGGCGTACGCCAACGGCCTGCAGAAGAACGTCTTCGACGTCGTCCGCTAACCGCCGCGTACTACACAGTCCTCCGGCTGCGGCTTGCCGGTCGGCCAGGCCAGGTCCACGAAGTCCAGCGTGCCCGGTCCCGCCTTCGTGCCCGGTTTCAGCGCGACCACCGCGAGCGGCTTGTCGTACGGGTTGCCCGCCTTGGTGAGGCAGATGCGGCCGCTGGTGCCGTTCACGCGGTTCTTCGACTGCATCGTGGCCCAGCGGTTGCCCACCTGTTCGGCGGAGGGTGCCGCCTCGCCGGTGGGCTTCGCGCCGCGGATCGCCTCGATCGCGGTGCGTACCCCGTCGTGCACCATCATCGTGCGGGAGTCGCCCAGTTCGACCTCCCCGATGTCGCGGCCCGCCGACTTCAGCGCGGCGACCGTGTCCTCCAGCCTGGTCAGCTCGTCCAGCGGATCGCGCAGCGAGCCGGGCGCCTTCGACGCGGGCGGCTTCTTTCCGGTCCGTTTCTCCTCGCTCTCCTGCCAGCTCCGTATCTTGGTGCGCCAGGAATCGGGGTGGGCCGGAGCGGCGTACTGCACGGTCAGGCGGGGCTTGCCCGAGCCGTCCCGGAGTTCGGCCCAGTCCTCGTCGGTCATCCGGTTGTTCAGGGAGGCCGCGTCCGAGCCGGAGACCACGGTGAACCTCCGCTCCGCACAGGCCTCCTTGGCGAGGCGCTTGAGGAAGAGGCGCAGATGGGTGGAGCGGCCCGCGAAGTAGACCGTGTCCGCGCCCGAGTTGCAGATCGTGTTGACCGTCGGCCTGAACTGGTTGTCGACGTCGCCCGGGTCGGCCACCCCCGGGGACGTGAAGGTCATGTCGTCAGGGCCTGCCGGTCCGTCCTCCGGCAGCCCCTGGAAGGCGCGGGCGAGCGAGCGGACGTAGGGGTCGGGCCGGGTGTCGCGGACCAGGACGGTCTGGCGGTCCTTGCGGCTGCCGTTGAAGGCGGCCAGCGCCCGCGCCTGTTCCTCGTTGGTCGGGATGATCCGGGCGAGGCCCTTGAAGTCGTACGTCCCGTCCTTGCTCTCCCGGTTGGCCAGGGAACTCGCCGAAGCCCGCGCCACGAGCACCGGGACCTGCTGCTCGGTGAGGCTGCGCACCGCGTCCTTGGTGGCGTCCAGGGAGAGGTTGAAGCCGGTCACCGCGCGCAGGTTGTCCCGGCCGGAGCGCGCCATGCGCACCAGGTCAGGCACCACCTCGTCCTGCCGGAGGTAGTCCTTGCCGGGGTTGGCGAGCACGAGGCGCACCACCGGCTTCCCCGGCTCCCGGTTGGCGCGGTACTGCGCCAGGAAGGCACCCTGCAGCTCGCTGCGCAGCTGCCGCCGCTCGGCCTTCGAGTCCGGCTGCATCGGGAGCATCATCGCCACGGTCACGTGCGGCTGCTCGTCGATACGGCGGTTCTCCTCGGCGATACGGTCGGCGACCGGGGCGATCTCCGGCTCCCCGAAGTCGTAGCCGGAGCCGTTGACGCCGACGCACTCGCCGCCGGACTCGGTGACGCCGTCGGCGCAGCTGTCCGCCTCCTCGGTGAGACGCGAGACGAGGCCGTACGCCCCGAGGGCGAGGACGGCGGCCACGGCACAGGTGACGATCTTCTTCAGGAGCGTGTTCCACAGGTGCTCGTGCAGCCAGTCGGCGGCGGTCTGCAACATCCGCTCAGCTCCCCTCTCCGATGTGGGCCGTACAGGAACAGGACTGCAGCGGCTGCCGGTTGCGGGCGCGACGGTCCCAGACCCCGGCCCGCGCGGTGAGCACGGGCGCGGCCCCGGCGTACTCCCTGGCCAGTTCCCGCAGGAGCTGCGCCATCCGGTCGGCCGCGGCGATGTCCGGCGGCCGGGTGCGCTCCTCGCAGAGCCACACGGCGTGCAGCAGCTCGTCCAGCTGGCGCTCCAGCTTGGTGCCGTCGACCCGGGCCACCGTCATCCGGGCGTGCCGCTCGTCGTGGCCGCCGGGCGAGGGCGCCTGGGCGAGCGCGAGCAGCTGGTCGCACCACTCCTCGGCGCCCGTGCCGTCCGCAGGGAACGTGGCGGCGAGGTGGTGGACGGCGCGCTCGGGGCCGTTGGCGACCAGGTCGTGGTTGAGTCCGTGTGCCGCCGTGGTGCCGAAGGCACGGTCGGGTGACTCGGCCCGGCTGCGGTAGTGCGCGTGCACCAGGGTGTGGTTGCGGCGCCATTCGACGCCCGCTTCCGGCGGACCGTGCAGTCTGCTCATGAGCAGTTGCCGGAGGCCGAAGTCGCCGATGAAGTGGCGCTCGCAGGCGGGCCAGCCGCTCTCCAGGAGATGGCGCCCCACCTCGTCCGCGGTGAGTCCGCCGGCCAGCTGTTCCAGCTGCGGGCCGCGAAGGAGGGCGCGGGCGCAGTCTCCGGTGTGCGCGACCGACAGCTGGGTCAGCAGGTCGAGCCAGCGTTCGGTGTGCTCGACGGGCAGCCGCTCGGGCAGCTGGCGCAGCACCAACTCGGCGAGCAGGACGTCCCGTACGGCACGGGTCTCCCCGTCGAGCGCCGCGGGCTGGTCGAGGAGCTCGCGGTCGTTGTCCAGCTCCGGCAGCTCCCCCGCCGCCTCGACAAGCCGCTGCACCATCCGGGGGCGGCGGCCGGAGAGCCGGTGCACCGCGCTCTGGGCCCGCCGCAGCCGCGCGGCCTCGGGTGCGCCGCCGGTGTGCTGTTGCAGCTCTTTGTGGATGTGTTCGGTGGTGAGCCGCGGCATCCGAAGCAGCAGCACGCCCTGCCCCAACCGGCCGCGCGCGGAGAGTCGTTGCCAGCTGGGCGGCTCCTCCTGGTCCGGCCGGTAGGCGGCGATCCCTTCTGTGCGCGGCTCGTCGGCAAGGAACAGCGGCTCCGCCATGCGTTCGCTCGCCACGAGCACCGTGCGCTCGCGATGGCCGTCGGCCCGGTCGGCGAGCGCCGCCGCCAGGAGTGCGCGGCCCACCGGCCAGTTGGCGTGCTGGAGCAGTACGGCGGGGCGGCCGACCCGGGTGAGTGCGGCGCCGAGTCCGGTGTAGGCGGCGTCCAGGTCCTCGCGCAGCGCGCGGAAGAGGAAGCCCTCCGCGAACCGCCGCTCCTCGCCGCCCTGTTGGAAGTCGTTGGCGAGCAGCCGCAGCCCGGTGCCCGCGCTTCCGGCGGCGCCGGGATAGTCGCCGTAGGTCGCGCGCACCGGTTCGGCGCCGGTGCTCGCCAGCTTCTCGAGGAACTCCGTCAGCGCGGCTCCCACCAGCGGCGCCGCCGCGGGGGCGACCACACCGGCGAGCGCGGACAGATAGCCGGTCAGCAGATTGCGCACGAACCGGCCGAGCGCCCTGCGCGGCTGCAACAGCACGCGGTAGCGGGCCAGTTCCTGCTCCAGCTCGCGCCGCCGCAGCCGGGCGCCCGCGGCCACCGCCGCCATCCCGGCGAAGAAGCGGGGCGTGGGCAGGGCACCGCCCGGCCCCTCCCACTCGCTCATCCTGAGGGCGACGTCGTACATCGTCTCGGTCGCCTCCGAGCGGCAGGACGGGCGCCGCGCGGCCTCCTCGGCGTACCGCGCGTCCGCGCAGTCCACGTATGCCACCGGCACCTTGCGCCCGAACCGGTCGCGCAGCAGCTCGAGAAGCCGCTGCTTGCCCATGCCAGGGCCGCCGGTGATCAGCACGACGGGCAGGTCGGGCCCGTACAGGAGCTTCTCGTCGCGCCCCCGGGCGTTCCGGCCGAGCAGCCTGGGAAAGAAGCCCTCGTCCTCGATGAGCCCCTCGAATCCCAGCTCCCGGCTCATCCGGCCTACCCCCGTGCCGTACGTGGCCGCTGTGCGGCGAGTGGTCAATGTCGCACGGAGCGTACTGGGCTTGCCTTCCGAATACATCAACTTTCGTGCAGGAACGATCGGTTGGCGCGCTTCCTGGGCAGGAAGGGAGTCGGTCGCACTGCACTGCACCGACAGCGGGTACGAGATGTTCGTTCGTTGCGTCGGTGGACGGGACTTGAGTCGCTGGAGGAGCCGTTGCCGGTCGGGGCCACCGTGGCCGCGATGGCCGCCGCCGATGTCGAGACCGGCCTTTCGGTCGCCTGGCACGGGCGCCGGCCCATCCCGTACATCGACCAGGTCGCGCTCGACTTCCCCGAACTGACCATCGTGTGCGGGCACATCGGCTACCCGCGGACCACGGAGATGATCGCGGTGGCCGACAAGCACGCGCGTCTTCATCGACGCCAGCGCCTACACCACCCGCCGCTACCCGCGCGAACTGGTCGACTACCTGCGCGGCCGGAGCCGCGGGAAGGTGCTGTCCGGCAACGCGTGGCGGGTCTTCGCGCTCTGACCGGTCCTGACAGGTCCTGACCGGCCCCAGGGTGCTGGTCAGCGGGTGTTGGTGCGCGGCCCGTCATATGTGGCGTCGGTGACCTTCTCCAGCCAGGTCGTCTCCGGGCTGCCGTCGGTGGTGCCCTCCCACAGGGCCAGGTGCTGCATGAAGCGGTCGGGGGTGGCCCCGTGCCAGTGCTCCTCGCCGGGCGGGCAGCTGACCGTCTCCCCGGGGTGGGCCTCGATGACGGTGCCGTCGCGGGTGCCGATGAGGGCGACGCCTTCGACGACGTGCAGGGTCTGGCCGACGGCGTGGTGGTGCCAGTCGGTACGGGCGCCGGGGGCGAAGCGGACCTTGTTCATGCGCAGGCGGGAGGGCTCTTGTCCGGCGCAGATGACGTCGAACCAGACGTCGCCGGTGAACCAGTCCGCGGGGGCCTTCACGGTGGGCTGCTGCTTGAGGAGTTCCATGGGGTCGTTCCTTGCGTAGGTGGGAGCGGGTGGCCGGGCGTAGGCGGCAGTGGGTGGTCGGGGGTCAGGCCGCGTCGTCGTGGGCCAGGTCCGCGCCAAGCGCGCGGGAGGCGCGGGCCTGCGCGAGCAGTTCCTCGCCCTTGGCCTCGGCAGTGGGGATGGCATCGGCACCGGCGACGAACCGCAGCGGCGGCTGCTCCAGAGCGGCGACCTTCAGGAGGGCGTCGGCCAGCTTGGCGGGGTCACCGGACTGCTGGCCGTTCATGGACTCCCACACCTTCCTGGTGGCCGCGGTGCGCTCGGCGTAGTCGTCGATGGACAGCTCCGCCCAGGTGGTGGAGGCGTCCACCAGCAGCTCGGTGCGGAAGAAGCCCGGTTCGACGACGGTGGTGCGGATCCCGAACGGCTCGACGTCGAAGCGCAGGGACTCCATCCAGCCCTCGACGCCGAACTTGGCGGCGGCGTAGGCGACGCAGAACTCCTGGCCGACCAGTCCTGCGATGGAGGAGAGGGTGATGACGTGGCCATCGCGCTGGGCGCGCATGACGGGCAGGACGGCGCGCGTGACGTTCATCGGGCCGAACAGGTTCGTCTCGATCTGGTGGCGCATCTGCGCGTCGGAGATCTCCTCGAAGTAGCCGGCGTAGAAGTTCGCGGCGTTGTTGACCAGGACGTCGATCCGGCCGAACGTCTCCACGGCCTGCCGTGCGGCCTGCCGGGCCTGCTCGGGGTTGGTGATGTCTAGCGCGGTCACGAGCAGGTTGTCGTGCTCGCCGCCGATGGCTTCGCGCACCTGGTCGGGCCTGCGTCCCGTGGCGACGACTCGGTGCCCGGCGGCCAGGGCCTGGCGGGCGATGTCGGTGCCCAGGCCGCGGCCCGCGCCGGTGATGAAGAAGACCTTGCTCATGGGGGTGTGCTCCAGAGGGGGAGGCTGGACAAAGGGAATTCACCGGGATGTCCGGTGGCCTTTCTCCGCGGCTTCTCTTTCACGTTCACACAGGCCACCGGGTGCGGAAAGAGGAGAATTCCTTCCTGGGAGGAGAACATCCTGGGAGTAATTGCTCCTCCCCACGATCGCGGGGGCCGGTGCGAGACTGGAGAACATGACCAGCAGCGCGCATCTCAAGGAGCTGGGCGAGTTCCTCAAGGCACGGCGGAGCGAGCTCAGCCCGCGTACCGTCGGCCTGCCCGACAGCGGCACACGTCGGCGCGTGTCAGGCCTGCGCCGCGAAGAGGTCGCGCAGCTCGCGTCCATCAGCACGGACTACTACACCCGTCTCGAGCAGGGACGCATGCAGCCGTCGGTCCACGTGCTGCAGACCTTGGTGCGGGTGCTGCATCTGGAGGACGACCAGCGGGACTACCTGCTCGACCTGGCCGGCAAGTCCGGCGCACGTCCGCGCACGATGGCGCGGCAGAAGGTCCAGCCGCAGCTGCGGCGCCTGCTGGATCTGACCGCCACTCCCGCGATCGTCCTGGGACGGCGCATGGATGTGCTCGCCTGGAACGCACTCGGCGCGGCCCTGGTCACCGATTTCGCCGAGGTGCCGGAGAAGGAACGCAATTACGTCCGGCTGATGTTCACGGACCCCGCCCTTCGAAAGCTGTACCCGGACTGGGAAACGGTCGCCCGCACCGCTGTGGCGCAGCTGCGGAAGGAAGCGGGGAAATATCCGCAGGACCCGCGCCTTGTGTCGCTGGTCGGTGAACTCTCCGTACGCGACGAGGACTTCCGCACCTGGTGGGCGAGCCACGAGGTCTCCGCCCTGAGCGTGGGCACGAAGAAGCTGCGGCATCCCCTGGTCGGCGAGCTGACCCTGGACTGGGACACGCTGACCGCGAGCACCGACGCCGACCAGCAGCTCGTCGTGTGGACCGCCGAACCCGGCACACCGTCCTACGACGGCCTGCGCATCCTGGCCTCCTTGGCGGCCGACCCCGCGGACGTGCGCCGACCCGGCTGACGGGCGGCGTGCGGCCCGTCGGCGTCTCCGTCGAGGTAGCGCTTCGGGGACGTGCCGACGGTCCGGCGGAACGCCGCGAGGAACGCGCTCGGCGTCGCGTATCCCACGGCATGCGCGACCCGGGAGACGGGTTGGCCCTCGGCGAGCAGGGGCAGGGCGGCCCGCAGTCGCACGTGGGTGCGCCAGCGGTCGAAGCTCATGCCGGTGTCGCGCACGAACAGCCGCGTCAGGGTGCGCCGGCTCACCCCGACCACCCGTGCGTGCGCCTCGAGACCCCGCGGGTCGGCGGGGTCGGCGAGCAGCGCGTCGGCCACGGCGCGTACGCGCTCATCGACGGGATGCGGCACGTCGATGGGCAGGGTCGGCAACGGGTGCAGCAGATCCAGCACGACCGCCTCGGCCCGCAACCGCGCCTCGTCGGCGAGGTCCTGCCGGTTGAGGTGGTCGATCAGGTGGGCAAGGAGACCGTCCACGCCGACCGGCGTGGGCTCCGCCCAGTTCAGGGCGCACCGGTCCGGTTCGAGGTAGAGACTGCGCAGCACCGCGTCGCGGGTGGCACCGGTGCGGTGGACGACACCGGCGGGGATCCACAGCGCCCTGGTGGGCGGCAGAACCCAGTGGGTGTCGTCGACGGCGACGCCGAGCACGCCGCGACGTGTCCAGGCCAACTGGTGCTGCGGGTGACTGTGCGGGGAGATCCACTGCCCCGCCGACAGGGGAAAGTTCCCCACGACGATCGCCCCCGCCCCCGTCGGGGCGGCGCCGCATTCGGGCTCGGTCATGCCCTTCAGCGTATGTCCTCAACACGACATGGTGTGGCCCCATAGCGGATTGTGGCCATCAGAGCCTGTCCATAGCGTCGTTCCATGCCGCCAAGTCGCCCGCCACGTCACGTACTCAGCCTCAATCGCCCGCGTGAGGACCTCCGGTCCGCACCGGCCGGCGCGGGTCGCCGCAGACCGGCGCTGATCGTGCTGTGCCTCGTGCAGTTCATGCTCGTCCTGGACGACAACGTGGTGAGTGTCGCGCTGCCGAGCATCCGGGACGAACTCGGGTTCGGCTCCGCGGGCCTCGCCTGGGTCGTCAACGCGTACTTCCTCGCCTTCGGCGGGCTCCTGTTGCTGTCCGGCCGGGCCGCCGACCTCCTTGGCCGCCGACGCGTCTTCCTCGTCGGAGTGGCGCTCTTCGGTGCCGCGAGCCTGGCCTGCGGAGTCGCGCAGGAGCCCTGGCAGCTCGTCGCGGGGCGGTTCGTCCAGGGCGCGGGATCGGCCATGGCGAGCCCGGCCGCGCTGTCGCTGATCACCCTCCTGTTCACCGGCACCGAGGAGCGCGCCAAGGCCTTCGGCATCTGGGGCGGGATCGCCGCTCTGGGCGGCTCGACGGGCCTGGTCGTCTCCGGTGTGCTGACCGGCCTGACCTCCTGGCGCTGGATCTTCCTGATCAACCTGCCGGTGGTCGTCATGGCCCTGGTGCTGCTCCCGCGCCTGGTCGCGGAGAGCCGGGCCACCCGCCGGGCACGCCTGGACGTACCCGGTGCGGTCCTCGGCACCGGAGCCGTCCTGTCCCTGGTCTACGGTCTGCTCCAGGCCGGGGAATCGGGGTGGGGCGACGCGGCCGTCGCCGGTCCGCTGCTCCTCGCCGTCGTCCTGGCCGTCTCGTTCTTCGTGACCGAGGCCCGCGTGGCCGAACCGCTGGTGCCGCCGGCGTTCCTGGCCTCCCGCACCCGCGCCGTCGCCAACGGCGCGACCCTGCTGTTCTCCGCTGCCATGTACGCGATGGCCTTCCTGCTGATGATCCATCTGCAGACCGTGCTCGGCTACGGCCCACTCAAGGCAGGCCTCGTCTATCTGCCCTTCGGGGCCGGGATCCTCTCCGGCATGTGGCTCTCGTCCCGGGCGGTGGTCAGGCTCGGGACGCGGCCGGCCCTCGTCATCTCCTTCCTGATCACCTCGGCCGGGCTCCTTCTGCTCTCCGGTGCGGCTCCGGGCGACGGCTACGCGACAGGCGTACTGCCCGGCATGCTCGTCACGAGCGTGGGGTGCGGCCTGAGCCTGCCCGCCCTGACCATCGCGGCGGTCACCGGCACCACCGAGGAGAACGCCAGCCTCGGCTCGGCGGTCGTCAGCTCCGTCCAACAGGTCGGCGGTGCCGTCGGGTTGTCCGTCCTGGTCACGCTGGCCGCACGTCGCAGCGACGCCGTGGCCGACTCGGCCGGTCCCCTGCACGCCGCGACGGAGGGCTACTCACTGGCGCTCACCGTGGCGGCCGTCCTGCTCGCCGTCGGCGCCGTGTTCATCGCCGCACTGCTGGGCAAGGGCCGCGAGTGACGGCTCCCCGCGGCGGTCGGACCTTCCGGTTCGGCCCCGCCGGTCAGACGTTCCTGCCGTGCTCCCCCACCGCGATCCGGGCCAGCTTCGTCAGCATCATGCCGTTGCGGACCGCGACCGCGTAGTCCACGGGCAGTCCGTGCATCCGGGTGCCCGGCCCCCGCAGCGGATGCCAGTCGAGGATGAAGAGGGTGTGCTCGCCCCAGGGGATCAGCCGCATGGCGATGCGGGCCGCTCCGAAGGGGCCCGCCTTCGCCTCCAGCTCCAGGCGGCTCTCCGGTTCGCTGATGCGCACGACGCAGGTGTCGTCGAGGACCAGCGGGCCGACGCCGACCCGTACCTGGAGGCGGGCGCCCACCGCCGGCCAGTGCGGGTCCGCGGCGAGGACCTCCTGGGTTCCCGTCACCCACTCCCCGTACCGGTGGCCGTCGGACAGCAGGCTCCAGACCTCGCCCGGCGAGGCCAGGATCAGGCGGCGGTTCCGGGACACACTGACCACGCTCCTCCTGGAGGGTTCTGGCACGATTTTTGCACTTTGTCACCTGAGGCACCTTCCGAGACGGCCCCTGCCGGGCAGCTGCCGGGCTGCACGCCCTGTGCGAGGGTGAATGCCTCACCGAACGCCTCACCGAACGCCTCACCCGCCTCGGACGCAAGGAGTCGCATGCCCCCGGCAGCCACCACCGCAGCGAGCCTGGCCCTGGACGTGACCTCAGGGTTGAAGACGCGTGACCTCGAGGATCTGTACCAGGACCTGCACCGCCACCCCGAGCTCTCCTTCCAGGAGCACCGCACGGCCGGGATCCTCGCCGAACGGTTGCGGAGCGCCGGGTTCGCGGTGACCACCGGTGTGGGCGGGACGGGCGTCGTGGGCGTCCTGCAAAACGGTGACGGGCCCGTGGTGTGGCTGCGCGGCGACATGGACGCGCTGCCCGTCACGGAGACCACGGGCCTCGCGTACGCTTCCACCGTCGACGGCGTGATGCACGCCTGCGGCCACGACATGCACGTCACCTGGCTGACGTTCGCAGCCGATGCGCTTGCGGCCGCCCGGGAGACCTGGTCGGGCACGCTCGTGGTGATCGGGCAGCCCGCCGAGGAAGCGGGCGGCGGGGCGCGGGCGATGGTCGCCGACGGACTGCACGAACGCTTCCCCCTCCCCGACGCCGTCTTCGGCCAGCATGTCGCCCCCGGCCCCGCGGGGCTCGTCGCCCATACGCCGGGGCTGATCATGTCGGCCGCCGACGACCTGCACATCGTGGTGCCCGGCGTCGGTGGCCACGGTTCACGGCCCGAGGCCACCGTCGACCCGGTGGTGACGGCCGCCTACATCGTCACCCGGCTCCAGACCGTCGTGTCCCGCGAGGTGGCCGCATCGGAAGCGGTGGTGCTCACCACGGGGCAGTTCCACGCGGGGCAGCGGCCCAACATCATCCCGTCGGAGGCCCGGCTCGGGCTCAATCTCCGTACGCAGGACGTGAACGTGCGCGAGCGGGTCCTGTCCGCCGTCCGCCGCATCGTCGAAGGAGAGTGCCAGGCCGCCGGGTGCCCCGCGCCGCCCGAGGTGAGCATCGGCGCGAGCTTCCCGGCCACCGTCAACGACGCGGCCCTCGACGCGGAGATCGCAGCCCTGCACCGCGAACTGTTCGGTGCGGGCAGCGTGATCGACTTCGGGCCCGCGATGGGCAGCGAGGACTTCTCCCTCCTCGTGCCCACCGGGGTGCCCTACGACTTCTGGTTCGTGCCCTCGACGCCGAAGGACGCCTGGGAGGCGGCCGCGGGCCAGGAGCTCAGCCAGAAGATCACCGGGGTGCCGGCCAACCACAGCCCGCTGTTCGCCCCGCACCTCTCGGTCCTGTTGCCGGGCGTGCGGACGCTGGTGGGCGCCGCGCTGCACAAACTGGGCGCCTGAGACCTGGGCCCGGCGGTCAGCGGAAGGCCGCGTGGCAGGTGAGCGCCTGGCCGAGGGCCAGCGTGTGCATCTCGCTCGTGCCCTCGTAGGTCAGCACCGACTCGAGGTTGTTGGCGTGCCGGATCACCGGGTACTCCAGCGAGATGCCGTTCGCGCCGAGGATCGTGCGCGCGGTGCGGCAGATCTCGATGGCCTCGCGTACGTTGTTCAGCTTGCCGAAGCTGATCTGTGCCGGGTGCACCCCGGCCGGTGAGTCCTTGAGGTCGGACAGGTGCAGGGCGGTCAGCGTCGCCTTGTGCAGTTCGAGGGCCATGTCCACCAGCTTCTGCTGCGTCAGCTGGAAGCCCGCGATCGGCCTGCCGAACTGCTCGCGCTGCAGGGCGTAGTCGCGGGCCGACCGCCAGGCCGAGCGTGCGGCGCCCGTGACGCCCCAGACGATGCCGTAGCGCGCCTCGTTCAGGCAGGTGAGCGGGGCGCCGACACCCCTCGCCCCGGGGAGCAGCGCGGATGCGGGCAACCGGACGCCGTCCAGGACGAGTTCACTGGTGACGGACGCGCGCAGCGACATCTTGTGCTTGATGACCGGCGCGGAGAATCCGGGGGTGTCGGTGGGCACGACGAAGCCGCGTACGCCGTCCTCGGTCCGCGCCCAGACGACGGCGACGGCCGCCACCGAACCGTTCGTGATCCACATCTTGCGGCCGTCGAGGATCCAGTCTCCCCCACTCTTCGAGCGGGAGGTGCCCCCACCGTCACGCCGGGCGCGGGTGGTCATGGAGGACGGGTCGGAGCCGTGGTCGGGCTCGGTCAGGCCGAAGCAGCCGATGGCCGATCCTTCCGCCATGCGCGGCAGCCACTCCTGCTTCTGCTCGTCGGAGCCGAAGCGGTGCAGGGCGAACATCGCCAACGACCCCTGCACGGAGACGAAGGAGCGCAGGCCGGAGTCGGTCGCCTCCAGCTCGCGGCAGGCGATGCCGTAGGCACGCGCCGACATCCCGGCACACCCATGGCCCTCCAGGTGCATGCCGAGCAGGCCCATCTTGCCGAATTCCCGGGCGAGTTCGGGAAGGCCGGGCAGCTCGCCGGACTCGAACCAGCCGGCGATGTGCGGCTCCACCTCGGCGTCGAGGTACTGGCGGACCGTGTCGCGCACGGCGCGTTCCTCGTCGGTGAGGAGGGCCTCCAGGTTCAGCGGGTCGACGGCGTCGAGGGCGGGGAACGGCATGGTCAGGCTCCTTGCGGGTTCTTCGGGCTGTTCGGGTTATTCGAGTGCTGCGGGTGGTCGAGCAGACGGTCGATGGCCGCGTCGTCGTAGCCGAGTTCGGCGAGTACGTCCCTGCTGTGCAGGCCGAGGGTGGGCGGGGCGGTGCGTACGGCGGGGCGCTCGCCGCGGAAGCTGACGGGGAAGGCGACCTGCTGGAGCGGGCCCACGTCCGGGTGGTCGACCTTCTGGACCATGCCGAGCGCCTCGGTCTGCGGGCAGTCGTAGACCTCGTCGAGGGTGCGGATGGGCGCGACGGGCACGCCGCGCGGCTTGAGCAGCGCGCACCAGTGGGCCACCGTCTCGTCGGCCAGGACCGCCTCCAGCTTGGCGTTGAGGGCCCTGCGGTGGGTGACGCGGGCGCGGTTGGTGGCGAAGCGCGGGTCGTCGGCCCACTCCGGGTGCCCGAGTGACTCGCTGAGGCGACGGAAGAGGCCGTCGCTGCCCACGGCGATCACGAAATGCCCGTCGGAGGCCGGGTAGGCCTGGTACGGGACGAGGCTCGGATGCCCTGAGCCAAGACGGGTGGGCCGTTCCCCGGTGGCGAAATAGCCGGTGGCCCAGTTGATGTGCAGGGCGAGTTGGGACTCGTACAGGGAGGTCGTGACGTACTGGCCGCGTCCGGTGCGTTCGCGCTCGACGAGGGCCGAGGTGACGCCGATGAGCCCGAAGAGGGCGGCGCCCAGGTCGCCCATCGCGTAACCGGCCTTGACGGGCGGTCCGTCCGGTTCGCCGGTGAGGGACATCAGGCCCGCGCTCGCCTGGGCGACCATGTCGTACCCGGGCTCGTCGCGCAGCGGTCCCGTGTCGCCGAACGCCGAGATGTGGAGCAGGACGAGGCGCGGGTAGCGCTCGCTGAGGGTGCGGTAGTCGAAGACGTCGGCCAGGGAGCTGCCGGGGCGGAAGTTCTCCACCATCACGTCCGCGTCGGCGAGCATCCGGTGGACGGCCTCCTGCCCCTCGGGGGACTTGAGGTCCAGGGTCACCGAGCGCTTGTTGCGGTTGGCCGCCAGGTAGTAGGTGGCGTCCGGGCCGTTGAAGGGCGGGCCCCAGGCGCGGGTCGGGTCGCCGCCCTGGGGGTGCTCGACCTTGATGACGTCCGCGCCCAGGTCGGCGAGGGACATGGTGACGTAGGGCCCGGCGAGGATCTTGGAGAGGTCCACGACCTTCATTCCGGCCAACGGGGATGCGGGGCGGGTCTCATCAGGCATGTGCGGCGGCCTCCTTGGCCGTGGCGAGCGGGACCTGCCCACCCTCGGCCAGCTCGGCCAGGTGGTCCAGGGCGGTGCGGGGCAGGGCGTCCGGGTCGTCGAGGAGCGTCGCGTAGGTGCGGGCGACCAGGAGGGCGCGGCCATTGCCGGTCGTCCGCTCCTCGTGGTCGGCCTGGTCGTACAGAAGGGTCGCCATGACGGCGCGCGTGAGCCGGTCGGCGTACCGGCCGATGCTCATCTCCTGTTCCTCTTCCGGGAGTTCGAGAAGAGCGTCACCCTGCTTGCGCAGGAGTTCCCAGCGGTGCCTCACCGGACCGCGGTCGCCGTAGGTGTCGGCGAGGGTGCGGTGGGAGCCGAAGCGGCGCATGCAGCGCAGCACGTCGAGCGCGATGACGTTCGAGGAACCCTCCCAGATGGATCCGAGGTGGGCGTCGCGCACGAGCCGCGGGTTGACCCAGTCCTCGATGTAGCCGTTGCCGCCGCGGATCTCCATGGCCTCGCCGGTGACGGTGCGGGCGCGCTTGCACAGGGTGTGCTTGGCCAGCGGCGTGAGGACGCGGACCAGCGCCTTGGCCCGCTCGTCCCCGTCGTCGGCGGCCGTGAGCCGGGCCGCCGCCTCCAGGACGAGGCCGAGTGCGGCCTCCGTGTCGAGGATCAGCGGCAGGAGCGTGGCGCGCATCAGGGGCTGGTCGAAGAGGGGCTTGCCGAAGACGTGGCGGGTGCGGGTGTGGTCGACGGACTCGCAGACGGCGCGCCGCATCAGAGCGGTGGCGCGCATGGCGTTGGAGAGGCGGGAGACGTTCAGCATCTCGGCCATCTGCCGGAATCCGCCGGAGAGTTGACCGACCGGGGTCGCGTAGGCCTCCTCCAGCGTCACCTCGCCGCTGGCGATGGACCTCGAACCCAGCTTGTCCTTGAGGCGGTCGATGCGGACGGCGTTGCGGGTGCCGTCGGGCCGCAGCCGCGGCACGAGGAACATCCCGAGCCCGCGGGTGCCGTCCCCCTGTCCGGGGACGCGGGCGAGGGTGAGGATCACGTCGGCGGCGGGGTTGGACGCGAACCACTTCTTGCCGGTGAGCGTCCAGTGCGTGCCCCGGTCGGTGGCGACGGTCCGCGTCAGGCCGACATCGGTTCCGCCCTGCTGCTCCGTCATGAACATCGCTCCTGTGGAACGGAGTTGGGGATCCGTCGAGGAGAGCGCGGCGATCTCGGCCGCGTACCGCTCGGGGTCGAACAGGCGCAGGATGCGGGCGGCCGAGTCGGTCATCGACAGCGGGCAGGCCATGCCGAACTCGGACTGTACGTAGAGGTAGGAGAGGGCGTACTTGACCGTGTGCGGGATCTTGGTGGGCCAGCCGTGGACGCCGGGCCGGTGGGACATGGCGGCGAGGCCGAAGCGTTCGTAGGCGAGGGCGGCGGCGCGGTCGTGGGCCGGGTGGTACTCGATCGCGTCGACACGGGTGCCGTCCGGGGCGTACGGGAACAGGCGCGGCGGATGGGCGTCGGCGAGGGCGGCCTGCCGGTCGAGGTCGCCCGCCGCCAGCTCGCCCAGTTCCGTGAGCAGGGGCTCGACGCGGGCGCGGTCGTCGGCGGGCAGGAGGCGGTCGAGCAGGGGGCGCAGGGCGGGGTCACGGTCGGCGAAGTTCACGGGAGACGGCGAGGACACAGGTGGCTCCAGGTCAGGCGGGCTGTGCGGTACGGGAGTCGGCGACGTCGGCGGTGTCGTCGGCCGCGTCGCCGGTGCGGGCGAGGAGGGGCAGCACACCGGCGAGGGTGAGCGCGGTGTAGCCGAGGCCGAGGGCGACGACGGGCCAGATCGAATGGAAGGTCGTCAGCAGGTACTGCGAGACGATCGGCGCGGTCCCGGCGAACAGGGTCGTGCACAGCTGGTACGAGAGGGACATGCCGGTGTAGCGGACCTCGACGGGGAAGACGCGGGCGAGGATTCCGGCGAGCGCGGCGTAGTACATGGCGTGCGGGAAGGTCGCGAGGCCCATGCCGAGGACGGCGAGCCAGAAGTCGCCCGTCCCGACGAGGACGAACATCAGCGGCAGCAGGACGAATTCCGGCAGGAGCATCCACAACACGGCTTTGCGCACCGGCCACTTGGTGGCGAGCACGGCGCCGAAAGGCTGCACGATCACCTGCACGACCAGGGCGAGCGAGATGACCGTGAGGAACGTCGTGCGGTCGAAGTCCAGGTCGGCGGTGGCCCAGGAGAGCGCGAAGGTCGTCTTGACGTAGGTGATCGCGACGCCTGCCGTGCCCGCGAGCACGCCGAGGAACACGAGCATCGGGGAGCGCGTGAGCACTTCCTTGATGGGCAGCTTGATGGTCTTCTTGCGGGCGAGCGCGGCCTGCATCTCGGGGGTCTCCGCGAGCCTGAGCCGGATGAAGAGCCCGACGGCGACCAGGACGGCGGAGAACAGGAACGGCACGCGCCAGCCCCACGACTCGAAGGCGGCGTCGGGGAGTTGGGCCATGCCCAGGAAGGCGAGGGTCGCCAGGAGGTTGCCGACCGGGGAGCCCTGCTGGGCGAAGGCGCCGTAGAGGAGCTTGCGGCCCGGCGGGGCGTACTCGGTGGCGATGAGGACGGCTCCGCCCCACTCGCCGCCCATCGCCACGCCCTGGATCATGCGCAGCAGGACGAGGAGGACCGGCGCCGCGGCGCCGATCTGCGCGTACCCCGGGAGCAGTCCCACGCAGAACGTGGCGCCGCCCATCATCGTCAGGGTGGTGACCAGGGCCTTCTTGCGGCCGTACTTGTCGCCGAAGTGCCCGAATATCAGCCCGCCGAGGGGGCGGGCGAGGAAGCCGACCCAGAAGGTGGCGAAGGCCGCGAGGGTGCCCACGGCGGGTGAGGCCTCGGCGAAGAAGATCTTGCCGAGGACCAGGGCCGACGCGGACCCGTAGATGTAGAAGTCGAACCATTCGATGGTGGTGCCGACGAACGCGGTGACGCCCGCGCGGCGCGCCTCGCGGACGAGTCGTGGATCGGGGGCTTCCTGTGCCCCCGGGGCCGGGGCACCGTTCGGGTCCCCGGAAGCCGGGGCGTCTTGCTGCATGACGAGCGTCCTCTCGTGGCGGCAGATCCCGCGACGGAGGGCGACGAGGTGGGGATGGGGAGCCGAGCGGCCGGCTGCCGGTCCTCGCTCCGTCGCGAGACGTGGATCACTCTGCCTTCCGGCATTAGGAGGTGTCCAAGACCAATAACGGCCCGCACTGAGACGTCATCCAGCAGAATCAGGGGCGTCGGCGGGTACGGGCAGGACCTCGTCGGCCACCCGGAGCACCGCGTGCAGCGCCGCCGACCGGTTGCCGGTGCGCCAGCCGAGCGCGATCGGAAGGACCGGCACGTCGTCCCCGGCGAGCGGCCGGAACACGACGTGCTCCAGGTGGATGTTGCGGGCCGACTCCACCACCACCGCGAGGCCCACGCCCGCCCCCACCAGGGCCAGCATGTTGTACGAGTCCGGCGCCTCCTGCACGATCCGGGGCGCGAACCCGGCCTCGTGGCAGGCCTGCACCATGGCCTCGCGCACCGCGGACTCGCGGGACAGCGGGAACGTCACGAGCGGCTCGCCGGCCAGTTCGCTCACCGGGACCTCGGGCCGCGCGGCCAGCGGATGACTGTCGGGCAGGGCGAGCACGAGCCGCTCCATGCGCACCACGCGGGCCGTGATGCCGCGCCGCACGGGAAGCGCCACGAACCCGATGTCGAGCGTCCCGTCGGCGACCCGGCGCAGCGCCTCGCCCGTGTACGTCTGGCCCTCGAGGACCAGCTCGATGCCCGGGAGCTGGGAGTTGACGGCGCGGGTGAGCAGCGGCAGGGCCGAGTAGCTGCTGGCCCCTGCGAAGCCGACGCTGACGCGGCCGACCTCGCCCAGATGCGCGGCCCGCACCGTGCGCCGCACCGCCGAGGCGTCGGCGAGCAGCCGCCGGGCGGGCTCCAGGAGCGCCTGGCCTGCGGGGGTGAGGCGGACGGTGCGGGTGGTGCGGTCGAACAGCTTGACCCCGAGGTCGCGCTCCAGGAGCTTGATCTGCTGGCTCAGGGGCGACTGGGCGATGTGCAGGCGGTCGGCGGCGCGGCCGAAGTGCAGTTCCTCGGCGACGGCGACAAATCCGGACAGGTGTCTGAGCTCCACGCCGGTGACCCTACGGCGCCGGTCGGGGGCCCGCCGGGCAGGGGCGCGCGGCCCGCACCACCCTGATGGCCAGGTCGCCACCGGCAATTCGCCTGATCGTCTTCCCCTGTCCGCGCCGATGTGGGAGAACGCTCTGATGTGCGATGACGAACTGATACCGCCCCGCGCGGACTTGACCGAGAAGCAGTGGCTGCGGGCCGACGCGCCGCTCGCCCGGGACCTCGCCGACCGGTGGGGGCCGCAGGCCCTCACGCTGCACCGGCGCACGCTGCTGGGCGGTGCGGCCGCCGGAGCCGCGCTCGCGGTCCTGCCGTTCGGCGGGCGGCAGGCCACGGCGGCGCAGGGCGTGGCGAAGTTCCCGTTCCCCGACGGGCCGAACCAGAAGGGGGAGTTCGCCGTCCTGGTGACCGGCGACGCGGGCACGGGCGGCGAGGAGCAGCTTGCCGTGACGGAGGCCGCCCGGCGGGTCTGCCGTGACGAGGGGATATCGCTGGCCGTCGGCCTGGGCGACAACATCTACGAGAACGGGCCCGAGTCCGACCACGACTCCGAGTTCCGGACCAAGTTCGAGACCCCCAACACCGGCATCGACGTCCCCTGGCTGATGGTCCTCGGCAACCACGACTGCTCGGGCCTGATCCCGGGCAGCGGCGGCGATCCCTCGCGCGGGGACCGCGAGGTCTCCTACGCGGCCTCCTCACCGCGCTGGTACATGCCGAGCCGCTACTACAACGTCACGCTGCCGTCCTCCGAGGGCCAGGGTGCCGGTGACGACCCGGTGGTGGAGTTCTTCGCCCTCGACACCAACCCCGTCGCATCGACCGTCGCCCAGATCTCGCCCCACTACCGGTGGGACGGCCCCTACATGCGCGCCCAGCGCCAGTGGCTCGACGCCGCGCTGTCCGCGTCCCGGGCCCGCTGGAAGGTGGTCCTCGGCCACCACCCCTACCTGAACAACGGGAAGCACGGCAGCGCCGGTTCGTACGACGGATTCGTCATCGGCCACTACACGAGCGGGATCCACCTCAAGGAGCTGTACGAAGAGGTGGTGTGCGGCAGGGCCGACCTGATCCTGTCCGGGCACGACCACACCCTCCAGGTCCTGGAGCCCACGACCCGTACGGCGGGCACCCGCCAGATCGTCTGCGGGGCCGCCGCCAAGTCCGGTGACGGAAAGGCCCACTTCGACCACCCCGCCGCCTGGCAGAACTTCTCCGACGTGGGCTTCATGGTGCTCAAGGTCTCCGAGCGGGCCATGACCGTGGACACCTACACGGTCGACGTCCCGGCACAGACCGCGCACCTCGCGCACACCACGACGACCTCCACCGCGGTCGCGGGCCGGAGCAGCGTGGGCTAGGAACGGGCGTTCCCCGCCACGTTCCTGGCCCACAGCACGAGCGGGACCTGGAGCGGGAGGCGGCCGATCGCCGCGGCCCTGAGCGGGGCGGGGCGGCGCCGCCAGTCCACCGCCATTTGTACGTTGGCGGGGAACACGCCCACGAAGAAGGCCGCCGTGGCGAGCGCCGCCGTGCGCCGGGTGCGGGGCAGCGCCACTCCGGCCGCGAGCGCCAGCTCGACCGCGCCGCTCGCGTACGTCCAGCTGCGCGGCGATCCGGGCAGGACGCGCGGAATGGTGGCGTCGAACGGCTTCGGGACGGCGAGATGGGCGACCCCGGCCCCGGCGAGCAGACCGGCAAGGAGCAAGGGGGAACGGGGCGCCGGCGGCATGCTGCCTCCTCGAGCGGGGACGGGAAGGCCGACCTTACTCGACAGTAAGTACCGAGTCACCGGTCCCTGGGCGTCAGTCCGTCCAGCGTGAGGTCGACGAGGCGCTCGGCCTGCTCCCGCTGTTCGGGCTCGGCCGAGGTGAGGCCGATGCCGGCCAGTGCGGCGAACAGGTCGGTCGGACGGATGTCGGAGCGGATGGCACCGGCGGCGACCCCCGCATCCATGAGCGAGGTGAGGGCCGCCTGGATCATCTCGCGGCTCTCGCCATAGGGGTTGACCCCCGAGGCGACGACGGACCGCAGCGCTTCGGCCATACCGAGCTTGGCGGTCACGTAGTCGAGGAAGCGGCGCATCCACGCGTGCAGGGCGTCCCGCGGCGGCATCGTCGCCAGGAGGTCGGGGACCGCGTCGCACAGCCGGGCCACTTCGTTGCGGTAGGCGGCCTCGATCAGCGCCTCCCGCGTCGGGAAGTTCCGGTACAGGGTGCCGGTGCCCACGCCCGCCTCCCGTGCGATGCGCTCGAAGTGCGCGTCGAGCCCCTCCTCGGTGAACACCCGCACCGCGGCGGCCAGGATCTTGTCCCGGTTGCGCTGCGCGTCCGCCCTCAGCGGGCGGCCTGCCTCTCGGACCATCGGCGGTTCTCCCCTGCCTTCCTTCGGCTTCCCAAGTCTCCGCGCACCGTCGCACGCCTGCGTACGCCGTCGCTTGCTAAGTGGAGGCGCCTCCACTTAGCCTGGCCGAGCGAAGTGGCGGCGCCTCCACTTTAACCATCCCAGGGCACAGAACTGCCCCGCACCTCCCCATTTCCGCGGGAGGACCCCTCAGGAAAGGACTGCCGATCATGTCGGGAATCGCAGGCAAGGTCGTGGCGATCACGGGCGCCAGCAGCGGCATCGGCGAGGCGACCGCACTGCTCCTCGCCGAGCGCGGCGCGAAGGTCGCCCTCGGGGCGCGCCGCCCCGAACGTCTCCAGGCGCTCGCCGCCCGCATCGAACAGACCGGCGGCGAAGCCGCCTGGGCGCGCACGGACGTGACGCGGCGCGCGGATCTGACCGGCCTCGTCGAGCTGGCACGCGAACGGTTCGGGCGGCTCGACGTCCTCGTCAGCAACGCCGGGGTCGGGCCCATCTCACCCCTCGACGACCTCCGCGTCGAGGACTGGGAGCAGATGATCGACGTGAACCTCAAGGGCGTCCTCTACGGGATCGCCGCCGCCCTGCCCGTCTTCCGCGAACAGGGCTCCGGACACTTCGTCAACACCGTCTCCACCGCCGGGCTGCGCATCGTCCCGCTCCAGTCGGTGTACGCCGCCACCAAGAACGCCGTCCGCACCGTCTCGGAGGGCCTGCGCCAGGAGGCCGGTGACAGTCTGCGCGTCACCGTCGTCTCCCCCGGCTTCGTACGGACGGAGTTCGCGGACCACATGGACCCCGAGGTGAAGGCCCAGATCCGCGACAGCATGGACACGGTCGGCCTCTCGCCGGACGCGGTGGCCCGCGCCATCGCCTTCGCCGTCGAGCAGCCGGACGGTGTCGACGTGGGCGACATCGTCGTCCGCCCCACCGCGCAGGCCTGAGCCCTCACGCCTCAGAGCAGCCGGGCACCTCGCCTCGCGAGATAGCTGACCGGATTGACGTCCGATCCGTAGCCGCGCCGGGCCCGGATCTCCAGGTGGAGGTGGGGTCCGGTGGCCCGCCCTGTGGCCCCGCTGCTGCCGAGCCGGTCGCCGGTGCCGATGCGGGCTCCTGGGCGTACCGAGAGGCGGGAGAGGTGCGCGTACACGGCGTAGTGACCGTCCTTCAGGCGCACGGTCACCGCCTTGCCGTACGCCCCCGACCAGGCCGCGAGGACCACGGTGCCCGCGCCGACGGCGTGCACCGGGGTTCCCGAGGGGACGGCGAGGTCGATGCCGGTGTGGTGCCCGGCGAGCCAGTTGCCCCGTACTCCGTACCGGGCGGTGACGCGGAAGCGTCTGCGGAGCGGCAGCGCGAATTTTCCGGGAGGCCCCTGGGGGGCGAGCGCGCGGTCCTCGGGGATCGCCTCGTCCGCCTCGGCGAGGGCTTCCTCGAACTCCTCGTCGTAGCCGGCGCCGCAGCCGCCGTCGCCGCCGTCATCTTCGGATTCCGCGGCGGCGTGCGGCGCGGGTCCCGCCACCGTGAAGGCGCCGCCGGCCAGGAGGACCGCGGCGACGCTCAGTACGTCACGTCGTGTGGTGCCCGCTTCACGCGGGCTGTCTATGTCGTAGCCCATGCCCGCCAGCACACGCGCGACGGGCCCGGCGCGCACGCCGAATGCGCCGCTTGGCGTAACGCTTTCGGCGCGCGCGACGCGGTCAGTCGGAGCTCGGCCGGTACACGGTGAGCGCTTCGGGGAGCTTGTCGAGGAGCAGCGCGGCGGGCGCGGGGGCGAGTTCGCCGTCGTACGCCATTTGTGTGTCGTCGGGCAGGCCGGAGATGACCAGGCGCTGGGCCTTGGCGGACGCGTACACGCGGGTCTTGGCCAGCTGCCCTGCCAGCGCCGCGACCAGCAGGCGGGTGCGCGCGAAGTGCCCGCCGTGCGCGATGCGTACGTCGAGCACGCCGTCGGCCAGGTCGTGCCTGCGCACCGGGGCGATGCCTGCGCTGCGGTAGGCGCCGTTGCCCGCGAAGAGCAGCCACATCGAGCGCGCCTTGCCGTTCACCACCGCGCGCAGCGGCTGTCCGGTGTGCAGGATCTGGGCGACGCCGAGCAGCGCGGCGGGCGGACCGCCGACCTTCGGGGACCATTCCTCCCTGATGCGTACGAGCTCCGGGTAGGCGCCGAGGCTGAACGTGTTCAGGAAGTACACCGGCTCGGAGTTCGTCCGGCCGTCAGGTCCTGTCCCGGCCAGGGACTTGATCCGGCCGACGTCGGCCCGTACGGCGCTGCCCTCGGCGAGCGCGGCGCAGGCGTCCGCGACCGTGTCGACGCCGAGGTCCGCGGCGAAGTGGTTGAACGTTCCGCCGGGCAGCACCATCAGGGGCACGTCGTGGCGCAGGGCCGGTGTCACGGCGGCGTTCACCGTGCCGTCTCCCCCGCACACGCCGAAGACTCCGCCGCGCCGGGCCGCGTCCCTGGCCGCTTCCTCCAGGACCTTGGGCAGCGGCCCCGCGTCCTCCTCGTACAGCACGACCTCCGCACGGGGCAGGGCCGTCTTCAACTGCCGGACGGGGTCCAGGAGTTGCGGCTGGGCGCCGGAGGAGGGGTTGACCACCACGACGAGGCCCTCGCCGTCCGGCAGCGCGGGCGCGTCCGTCCGGGGCCGCGCGGGCGGCGGCATCTGCGCCCTGGAGGGCACCATGCCGCGCACGGCGTAGGCGGCGCCCACGCCGAGGGCCGCGCCGACCAGGACGTCACTGGGGTAGTGCACGCCGGTGTAGACGCGGGAGAAGGCCACCGACGCGGCGACCGGGGCCACGGCCGCGCCGAGCCCCCGTGACTCCAGTGCCACGCCCGTGGCGAAGGCCGCCGCCGATGCCGAGTGCCCGGAGGGGAAGGAGCTGGTGATCGGCTGGCTGGAGAGGTGCCGTATCACCGGCACCGCGTCGAGTACGGGCCGCGAGCGGCGCACCGCGCTCTTGCCCAGGGTGTTCACCGTGCCCGACGCGAGGGCGAGGGAGGCGACGCCGCGCACCGCGGCACGCCTGCCGCGCGCACCGCCGAACGCCCACATCCCCGCGGCGATGCCGAACCACAGCAGTCCGTGGTCGGCGCTCCGGCTCAGCCGTGGCAGGACGGGCTGCGCCGCCGGCCAGGAGCGGGCGGCCACGCGGTGGAACGCCAACCGGTCGGTGGCCCCGAACAGTCTGCGGATGTGCGGTCGCGGAAGATCACTCATGAACCCCCTATACCCCCGCACGCCCTTCGCACTGCACACATCTTGCGCGGGCGCTGTGACGTTCACTTCAATCAGTCATATGGCAGCCCCTCACCCCACCCCGCAGCGCCCCTCCGAGCTGCCCCCGACCGCGTGGGCCGTGCTCGGCCTGCTCTCCTTCCCCGGGGAGCGGACCGGGTACGAACTGAAGAAGTGGGCCGACGCGTCGCTGCGCCACTTCTACTGGTCACCCGCCATCAGCCAGATCTACGCCGAACTGCGCCGCCTCGAAGCGCTCGGGTACGCCACGTCACGGCGCTCGGGCCCCGAGGAGCCCCGCGCGAAGCGGTCGTACGCCATCACCCCCGAGGGGCGCGCGGCGCTCGTCGGATGGGCGGGGGGCGCCGAGGAGGCGGGGCCGCCCGTCCTCAAGCACCCGCTGCTGCTGCGGGTCTGGCTCGGGCACCTCGCGGCGCCCGATCACCTGCGGGCCCTGGTGAGCGAGCACATCGCGCACACGCGGGGCGAGCTGAAGGAGGTGCACGACGCGCTCGCCCGAGCGGACGGGCAGGAGGCGTGGACGCACCCGCAGATCGCGCTCCGGTGGAGCGGGCGGCGGTTGGAGGCCGAGATCGAACTGGCGGAGGCGATGCTCGCCGATCTCGCTCGCGCCGACCTCGCGGAAGCCCCCGGTCAACCCTCCGAGGACTCGCCCACCCACGGGTGATGTGGCTCGCGGCGCCGGGCCCTCAGCCGGTAGGACGGGCGGGGTCAGCCGACCCCGCCGTATGGAGCAGTGCACCTGTGACCACCCGTGCCGTACTTGTCGCCGCCGTCATCACCGGGCTCCTCCTCGGGATCGTGGGAAGCAGAGCGGACGACTCCGATTCTTCGGGGCACCCCGGTACGGGCGGTTCCTTCACGGAGGCGGGCCGTTAGGCTGCGACCGCCGCGTGGCACCTCCGTCCTCGCCGCGTGGCCACCGAGCCGCCGTCGACGGAAGCGAGTGAACCTTGAACTTCCTCACCATCGGTCATCGCGGGGTCATGGGTGTCGAACCCGAGAACACCCTCCGGTCCTTCATCGCCGCGCAAGCCGCGGGCCTCGATCTCATCGAGCTCGATCTGCATCTGAGCAAGGACGGCGCCCTCGTCGTCATGCACGACGCCGACGTGGCCCGTACGACCGACGGCAAGGGACCGATCGCCGAGAAAACCCTGGCCGAGCTGCGGGAGCTCGACGCGGGACGCGGCGAGCGCATCCCCGTCTTCGAAGAGGTCCTCGACGCCGTGAAGGCGCCGCTGCAGGCCGAGATCAAGGACGTGGCCGCCGCCCGCGCCCTCGCCGAGGTGATGCACCGCCGCGATCTGGTCGGCCGCGTCGAGGTGATCTCCTTCCACGACGAGGCGATCGCCGAGATCGCGCGCCTCGTCCCCGGCGTACGCACCGCACTCGTCGCGAGCCGCTACGGCACCGACGTCGTGGAGCGCGCCACGGCGGTCGGTGCCACCACTCTCGTGCTGAACATCAGGCGCCTGACGCTGGAGATCGTCGAACGTGCCAAGAAGGCCGACCTGCGGATCATCGGCTGGGTCGTGAACACGCAGGACGATCTGCGACTCGTGCGCGCGCTGCAGCTGGACGGCGCGACCACGGACTACCCGGAGATCAAGCGGACGGGCCGCTTCACGGCCTGAGCGGCCCCGCGCTCGGACCAGGGACCTCAGCCCAGGGACTTGACCAGCAACTCGAACTGCAGGTCGTCCCGCTGCGGAATGCCGAAGCGCTCGTCGCCGTACGGGAAGGGAGTCATCTTTCCCGTACGGCGGTAGCCGCGCCGCTCGTACCAGGCGATGAGGTCATTGCGTACGGAGATCACGGTCATGTGCATCTCCTGCGCGCCCCACGCCTCGCGGACGGTGCGCTCGGCCTCCGCCATGATCACCTTGCCGAGGCCCGCGCCCTGGAGCGCCGGGCTCACCGCGAACATGCCGAAGTAGGCGTGCTCGCCGCGGTGTTCGAGCTGGCAGCAGGCGACGACCTCGCCGTCGCGCTCGACGGCGAGCAGCTTGCTCGCGGGCGACTTGATGACGTCGACAACACCCTGCGGGTCGGTCCGCTGCCCCTCCAGGATGTCCGCCTCCGTGGTCCAGCCCGTCCGGCTGGAGTCACCGCGGTACGCCGACTCGATGAGTGAGACGAGCACGTCGACGTCAGCGTCGGTGGCATCCCGGAAGGTGAGGTCGCTCGTGCTGGGGCGCGGTGCGGTGTCCATGGGACGGATTCTCCGATCTCTCTGGCCCACCGCTGTCGGCCGCGGCGTGGGCGAGGCACCGCCGAGCGTATCGCCCCACTAAGGTGCGGCTGCATGGTGCATGTACTGAGCAGCAGGATCCTTCTCCGCCCCACCGACCCCGAGCGCTCACGTGCGTTCTACGGCGAGGCGCTGGGCCTGGCCGTCTACCGCGAGTTCGGCACGGGCCCCGAGCGCGGCACGGTCTACTTCCTGGGCGGCGGCTTCCTGGAGGTCTCCGGCCGCTCCCAGACACCGCCCGCCCCCGGCCTTCAGCTGTGGCTGCAGGTGGCGGACGCACGGGCGGCACACGCGGACCTCGTGGCGCGAGGGGTGGAGGTGGTGCGGGAGCCGGTGAAGGAACCCTGGGGCCTGGTCGAGATGTGGATCGCGGATCCGGACGGCGTCAAGATCGTCATCGTCGAGGTGCCGGAGGACCACCCGTTGCGGTACCGCCCATAGCTCAGAAATCACGGCTCGCGCAGAGCCCTCACCGCCCCCGGGCTGGGGACGCTCATCACGGATGGCGCGCGGCGGGGCGGCAGGGGCCCGGCGACGCTGGTGGGTACGTCAGTCCCAGCGGTACACGCCGCCGCCAGCAGTCAATGGTGGCGATGGCCGGGATCGCAGACTGCCGCACCCTCAAGAACCGCGTCATGTCCCGCAGTCGGGCTGCCCGTATCACCCTTTAGGCCAATCAGGGGAAGGCGGAGCGGTCTCCACCGATGTGGGCCCGCCGGCTGCGGAAGGATGCGTTCCATGCGAACCATGAAACGCGTTCTCCTCGCGGCTGCGGCCGTGTCACTGCTGGTGGCGAGCCACGGCGCAACTGCCGCGGCCTCCGCGCCCGCACCCACGCCCGCACAGTCCACGCCGGCAGCCGGGCCGGGCTGGCACCACGTGGCGGACTTTCCTCCGGCCGAGGAGAACCGCTGCCATGAGCGCGGCCGGTGGTACTTGGAGAACGGCGTACGCGCCTACGAGTGCCGAGCCGCCGGAGTCTGGGAGTTGTGGGTTCTCACCGAGCCCTCCTGACCAGGGGGCGGGGCCGGATCGTTGCCCTCAAGGCGGTGCAGTCCGCGGCAGCCGGTGAGCCAGGCGAGGGACCGCTCGACGACCCGGCGGTGTCGGCCCCGCCCTGCTGAGTTCTCGATGCCGCGCCTGGCGATGCGTGGCGTGATGCGGCGTGAGCGAAGACGCGGAAGGCCGTTGCGGTCGCGGCTTTCGGTCATGCACTCTGACCTCTTGTTCTCTCTAGACCGGTCGGTCTAGAGTCTCCTGTGTGACCAAGACACGCGGCGACACCCGCGCCCGCATCCTCCGTACAGCCGCCGATCTGTTCCAGCGGCAGGGGTACGGCGCGACGGGACTCAATCAAGTGCTTGCGGAGAGTGGCGCCCCCAAGGGGTCGTTGTACTTTCACTTTCCGCAGGGCAAGGAGCAGTTGGCCGCCGAGGCCGTGGCGCTTGCCGGGGGTGAGATGGGGGCTCGTATGGCCTCCGTCGTGGGCTCCGCGGGCGGGGCGGCCGATGCCGTCGTCGGGGTCGGCGAGTTGCTCGCCGGAGGGCTGCGGGCGTCCGACTTCCGGGACGGGTGTCCCGTCGCCACCGTCGCGCTCGAACAGTCCGGGGGCGACGGGCCCATCAGCGATGCCTGTCACGCCGCCTATGACTCCTGGCTTGCGGGGCTCGCCGAAGCCTTGCGGGGGTGGGGGGCCGCCGATGACGAGGCCGCCGAGCTCGCCGAGCTCGTGATGTCCTCGTTGCAGGGGGCGCTCCTCCTCGCACAGGTGCGGCGTGACACCGCGGTCATCTCGTCGGTCGCCCGGCGTGTCGGCTCGGTCGTCGCGCAGAGCCTTGAGAAGGGGAGGGACGCATGAGGGTTCACCATCTCAACTGCGGGTCCATGATGAAGATCGAGGCCACCTATGACGGGCCGCCTCCGCTGCACGCCGTATGTCACTGCCTGTTGGTGGAGACCGACACGGAGGGGCTCGTGCTCGTCGAGAGCGGGCTCGGCCGTGACGATGTGCGCAGGCCGCTCGAGTCCCTCGATCCGGAGTGGACCGAACTCGCCGCTCCTGAACTGGACTTCGCCGAGACCGCGCTTTCCCAGGTCGAGCGGCTCGGGTATGCGGCGTCCGACGTGCGGCACATCGCCCTCACGCATCTCGACGTCGACCACAGCGGCGGTCTTCCCGACTTCCCCGAGGCGCGGGTGCACCTCATGGCCGCCGAACTCGACGCGGCGCTCACCGAGGCGCCCAGCCGTCGCTACCGGCCCGCGCACTGGGCCCACGGCCCGCGCTGGGAGACGTACGAGGAGAACGCGGGCGAGGAGTGGGCCGGGTTCTCCGGAGTGCGCCAACTGGCCGGGCTCAGTGAGGATTTCCTCATCGTGCCGCTCGGCGGGCACAGCGCCGGGCATGCCGCCGTGGCGGTGCGGGATCGCGGGCGGTGGCTCGTGCACGCCGGGGACGCGTACTTCTACCACCGCGAGATCGCGCAGGACGCCCCGCACTCGCACCCCCTGATGGACATCATCCAGCTGGACGCCCAGGTGGACGCCGAGCTGCGGGTCGCCAATCAGGAGCGGCTGCGGGAGGCGGCAACCCGGACGGACGAGTTCACCGTGCTCAACGCCCACGATCCGTGGGACTATCTCCGGCTCGCGGGGGCAGGGGGCTGATCCGACGGTTCGGGTGTGGTCGTCCGGCGGTTCGGGGGTACTCGGGTTCCTCGCCCGGCGCATCCGACGTGCGCCGGGCCACCCCTCGTCGGAGGATTGACCGGACCCCTCGCCCAACCCTGGAGCGATCTCTTATGCAACGTCCCCGGATTCTGATCATCGGCGGCGGTTTCGCCGGTATGGAGTGCGCGCACAAGCTGGAGCGGACGCTCAAGGCGCAGGACGCCGAACTGCGGCTCATCAGCCCGCAGGACCATCAGCTGTATCTCCCGCTGCTCCCCCATGTCGCCTCAGGCGTCCTCACCCCGCAGTCGGTCGCGGTGCCGCTGCGCCGCATGCTGCGCCGTACGGCGATCGTGCCGGGCGGGGCCATCGGGGTCGACCCGCACGCGAAGGCCGTGATCGTACGGAAGATCAATGGCGAGGAGGTCGTGGAGCGCTACGACTATCTCGTCCTGACCCCGGGCAGCGTGACCCGGCAGTTCGACATCCCCGGTGTCGACCGGCACGCCGTGGGCGTGAAGACGCTGGCCGAGGCCGCCTGGATCCGTGACCACGTGATCTCGCAGCTCGACCTGGCGTCGGCGAGCTCGGACCGCGCCGAGCGGGAGGCCCGGCTGCAGTTCGTGGTCGTCGGCGGCGGGTACGCGGGTACGGAGACGGCGGCCTATCTGCAGCGTCTGACGAGCGCCGCCGTCAAGCGGTACCCGGGGCTCGACGCCTCGCAGATCAAGTGGCATCTGGTCGACGTGGCGCCGAAGTTGATGCCCGAGCTGGGCGACCGGCTCGGGGAGAAGGCCCTCGCCATCGTGCAGCGGCGCGGGATCGAGGTGTCGCTCGGGGTCACGGTCGACAAGGCGACGGAGGACACCGTCACCCTGACCGACGGGCGCACGCTGCCCTGCCACACCCTGATCTGGACCGCAGGCGTGGCGCCGAGCCCGCTCATCGCCACGCTGGGCGCCGAGACCAACCGGGGGCGCCTGGTCGTCGACCCGGAGCTGACGGTGCCCGGCCTCGACGGCGTGTTCGCGCTCGGCGACGCGGCGGCCGTCCCCGACCTCGTCAAGGGCGGCGACGCGATCTGCCCGCCGACCGCGCAGCACGCGATGCGGCAGGGATGGGCCGCCGCGAAGAACGTCACCGCGGCACTGCGGGGCGCGCCGCTGACCCCCTACCGGCACAAGGACATGGGTCTGGTCGTCGACCTGGGTGGTATTCAGGCCGTATCGAAGCCGCTGGGCGTGCAGTTGACCGGGCTCCCAGCTCAAGTCGTGGCGCGCGGCTACCACTTGGGTGCCCTGCGCACCGTCACCGCGCGTTTCCGCACGGCCGCGAACTGGGGGCTCAACGCCCTCGCCGGCGACGACTACGTACGCACCGGGTTCCAGACCCAACGGCCCGCCACGCTCAAGGACTTCGAGATGACGGACGTCTATCTCTCGCCCGAGGAGATCCACGCGCGAGTTTCGGCGGAGGTGGCGGGACGTTCGATGGCCCCGGAGAAGCCGCTGCTCCCGTAGCGGCGGCAACCGGAGAGGCCGCCGGGCAGTGGCCGGGGCCGCACCACCGAGGAACACGTGCACGCCGGGGCGGTCGCCGCCTCCCTGGTCGTGCGGCTGAGCGGCGACTACCAGTGGTGGGTGGTCGCCGCTCTCAACGTGCCCCGGTTCCGGCTGCGTCGGAGCGAAGGGCGCACGCGCAGGGCTCCGGAAAGGGGCGGCCGTCGTCTGAAGGTCGATGCCGCCGTCAGGTGGCTGATGGACGCCCCTCCAAGGCGCCGTCTCGCCGCCTGGTTGATCACGGCGTGCGTCACGTCCGTACTACGCATCACCCGTCGTCACACGAAGGACTCCACCACCATGCGTATCGGCATCGATGTCGGTGGGACCAACACCGACGCCGCCCTCCTGGGGCACGACGACCGCGTGCTCGCGGCCGTCAAGTCACCGACCACCCCCGACATCACCTCCGGTGTCACCGCCGCGATCCGGGCGCTCGCACCGCCCGTCGAATCCGTCACCGCGGTGATGATCGGCACGACGCACTTCGTCAACGCGCTCGTCGAGGGCGCCCGGCTCACTCCCGTGGCGGCCGTACGCCTCGGCCTGCCCGCCACCGCCGCCCTGCCCCCCATGGCGGACTGGCCCGCGCGGCAGCGGGACGCCGTCGGCGGGCACGGCTACCTCTGCCACGGCGGGCGGGAGTTCGACGGGCGGCCGCTCTCGCCGCTCGACCCGGACGAGCTCAAGCGGACGGCCGCCGACATCGCCGCGCGCGGGCTCACCTCCGTCGCCGTGTCGTCGGTGTTCTCGCCGGTCGCGAAGGCCGACGAGCAGCGCGCCGCCGAGATCCTGCGGGACGAGCTGGGCGAGGGCGTGCACTTCTCGCTCTCGCACGATCTGGGCCGGGTCGGGCTGCTCGCGCGGGAGAACGCCACGATCATCAACGCCTCGCTGCGTGACCTGGCCACCGTCATCGTCGAGTCGTTCGGGAAGGCGCTGGCCGAGATGTCGATCACGGCGCCGTTCTTCCTGTCGCAGAACGACGGAACGCTGATGGACGCCGACTTCGCGCGCGCGTGCCCGGTGGCGACGTTCGCGTCGGGGCCGACCAACTCGATGCGGGGCGCGGCCTTCCTCTCCGGGCTCAGAGACTGCGCGGTCGTCGACGTGGGCGGCACGACGGCCGACATCGGCATCCTCGCCGGCGGCTTTCCTCGCGAGGCGGCGGGCGAGAGCGAGGCCGCGGGGATCCGCACCAACTTCCGCGTCCCCGACGTCCTTTCGCTCGGCATCGGCGGCGGGTCCTGGGTGTCGCCCGACGGCGAGAGCGGGCCCCGGTCGGTCGGCTACCTGCTCACGGAGGAGGCGCTCGTCTTCGGCGGCACGCGGCTCACGGCGACCGATCTCGCGGTGGCCGCGGGCCGGGCCGACATCGGGGACAGCTCCCATGTCGCCCATCTGGACCGGGAGTTCACCGAGCGCGCCCTGGAGCGCATCGCCGAGCGGCTCGCCGAGGGCATCGACCGGATGCGGACCTCGGCCGCGGTGCTTCCGGTGGTCGCCGTCGGCGGCGGTTCCATCCTCGTCCCCGACGGGCTGCCCGGCTTCGCCGATGTGCGCAGGCCCTGGCACTTCGACGTGGCCAACGCGGTGGGCGCGGCGATCGCGCAGGTCGGCGGCGAGGTCGACCGGGTCTTCCACGTCCCCGAAGGGCGCCGGGACGCGGTGCTCGCCGGGGCCCGCGAGGATGCCGTCGGACGTGCGCTGGATGCCGGGGCACGGCCCGGCAGCGTACGCGTCGTCGACATCGAGGAGGTGCCGCTCGCCTATGTGCCCGGCGGTGCGACGCGCATCCGCGTCAAGGCGGTGGGCGATCTCGACCTGGGGCGTCTGCCCGCGGCCACGGGGGCCGGTGCCGGGGCGATCCGCGATGCGTGAGGTCAGCCTCGACAACCTCGACGACATCGCCCGGGGCGCGGGCATCCTCGGCACGGGCGGCGGTGGTGACCCCTACATCGGAAAGCTGCTCGCCCGCGAGGCGATCCGCGCGCACGGTCCGGTGCGGGTCGTGCACATCGACGAGGTCGACGCCGACGCGACCGTCGTCCCCATCTCCGGCATGGGTGCACCCACCGTCCTCCTGGAACGCATACCCAACGGAAGCGAGGAACTGGCCGCGCTGCGCGCCCTGGAGAGACACCTCGGGCGCCGGGCCACGCACCTCACCGCGCTGGAGGTCGGCGGGGTCAACTCGATGCTGCCGATCGCGTGTGCCGCGCGGGCGGGGCTTCCCCTCGTGGACGGGGACGCGATGGGGCGGGCGTTCCCCGAGGCGCAGATGGTGCTGCCCGGCCTCGCCGGGATCACCAACTCGCCGATGGCGCTGGCCGACGACAAAGGCAACACGGTCATCGTCGAGGCCGTCGACAACCACGCCGCCGAGCGGATCGCGCGCGCGGTGTGCGTGGAGCTCGGCTGCCAGATCAGCTGCGCGGACACGGTGCTGCGCGGCGATCAGCTCGCCGACGGCCTTGTCCCGGCGACGCTGACGCTCGCCGCGCGGCTCGGCGCCGTGGTGCGCGAGGCGCGCGCCGCGCACGGCGATCCGGTGGAAGCGGCGCGGGCGACGCTGGACGGCAAGGTCCTCCTGGCGGGCAAGGTGCTCGACGTCGACCGTCGCACGGAGGGCGGCTTCGCGCGGGGTCACGCCCGCGTCGCAGGGACGCGGGACGACGCGGACCGGGTGCTCGAACTCGGCTTCCAGAACGAGCACTTGATCGCCACGCTCGACGGGGCGACGGTGGCGACCACGCCCGACCTCATCTGTGTCCTGGACAGCGACACCGGTGACCCGGTGACCACAGAGGGCCTGCGCTACGGCCGGCGCGTGAGCGTCGTCGCCGCCCGCTGCGATCCGCGCTGGACCACTCCGGACGGCCTCGCGCTCGCCGGTCCCCGCTCCTTCGGGTACGAGGTGGACTACCTGCCCTTCGGGTCGGCCGCCTGAGCCGCCCCTTGAGCCGCTCCCTGTGCGTCCCCGGCGGACGGTCGCAGCGTGATCGTCCGCCGTGTGTGCTTCTCCACCGCCTCCCGCGAGTAGAGCAGCGGGAAGGACCCGTCGGCGGCCCAGCTCGCGAACAGGTCGTCGTAGTGCGGGCTGCCCGGAACGCCGGACTGCCCCGGTGAGTTCATCGCCACGGAGTCGTCCCAGGAGCCGACGTCCACGACGATCCGGAAGGTGGCCCCCGCGGTCTGCCGGAACCCGGCACCGTAGGCGGCGGCCCCCACGGTGTCCCCGCTGCCGCCGCGCGGCACGGGGCCCACGGAGGCCCACCGGGGGGCGGGCCCGTCGAGCAGGGCGGCGATGGGGTGGTGCGGGTGGGCGTGGTGGAGCGCGCCCCAGGACCAGGCGTCCGGATCGGCGCCCAGGAGCCCGGTGAGTTCCTCCACGGCCGCGGCGAGCGTGCCGAGCAGCAGTTCGGGATCCGGGTCGCCGTCCAGGAGCTCCAGATCGACGCGGGCGTCCGCCGCCGCGTCCTCGGCGGGCAGGATCCGCGCCAGGGCCCGCTCGCGCTGCCCCTCGTCCACGACCGCGTCGAGGGCCCGCGTGAGGAGGGCGGGGCGCAGATGCCGCCGGTACCAGACCTCGAAGAGGGCGGCGGCCGGGGATTCGGCGGTGAGGCGGGCGTCCCAGCCGCGGAGGAGGGCGAGGGCGGCGGCGAGGCGGACGCCGGGGGTGGTCGCGCGCCCCAGGGAGGTCGCGTGCCCCGAGCCGGTCACGTGCCCCGAGCCGGTCACATCCGCCGCCATACCGATCCCCCTGCCGCCAGCACCCTCCACCGCCGCGGTGCCCGTGCCGGCACCACCACCGGTCGCCCCGCCCGCCGCCGCACGCGGACCGCCACCAAGGGCGGCGGAACGGCCGCGCACGGCCGCGCCCGCCGCCGTGCCGATACCCCTGCCGCCAGCACCCTCCACCGCCGCAGTGCCCGTGCCGGCATCACCACCGGTCGCCCCGCCCGCCGCGGCAGCCCCGCCCGCCGCCGCACGCGGACCGCCACCAAGGGCGGCGGAACGGCCGCGCACGGCCGCGCCCGCCGCCGTGGCGGTGCCCCTCTCGGCAGCACCCGCCACCGCCGTGCCGTCGCCTGCATGACCGCCCCTCCGCGCGGGCGCGGGCGCGACGTCGCCGGTCATGCTCCCCGCCGTCACTCCATCACCGGACGGGACTCGGCCCGGCGCAGAGGCATCGGCCGACGGATCGCCGGGCGCACGAGCACCGGCCATCGAGTCGCCCTCCGCGCCCGCCTCCCCCAACCCGGCGAGCAGACGCTGTATCCGTCGCCCCGGCAGGCTCACGTAGTCGGTCTGCAGTTGTACGCACTCCTCGACCGTCCAGGCCTCGTGCGCGCTCAGTTCCTCCGTGATGCGGTCGTGGCGGGTCGGTGCGTACCAGTCGTACGTCACCGTCTTCTCCGCGTTCGGGTACGTCGGCGGCAGGTTCAGCTCGTTGGCCGTGGCGAACCAGCCCTGGGCCGGGTCGCGGACCGAGGGGAGTTCCTCCACGTCCAGGAAGCCGTCCCATTCGTAGCGGCCGTCGCCCGGCACGGGGAGTGTGCCGTCCCAGCCGGGGCGGACGGGGACGCGGCCTGCGGGGCGCCAGCCGATCGTGCCGTCGGGTGACGCGTAGACCTGGTTCTCGCCGGGGGCTCCCCAGCGGCGCATCGCCGCCACGAACGCGTCGGGGCTCGCCGCCCGCATGTAGTCCATGCTGCCGAGGTAGGGGGCCATACCGGGGCCGAGCCAGGCCGCGCGGACCGCGAACGCGGCGTTCCGGCCGGGGAGTTCGCGGATGACCGGGCCGTGGCGGGTGAACCACAGCTCTGCCTCGACGGGTTCGCCGCCACGTACCGGGATCGGCTCCGTGACACGCGTCATCGGCTCCCAGTGGTCCTGGTACCAGTACTCGTGCGGGTTCGCCGGGTTCGTGCGGTAGACGTACAGGTCCTCCTGGTCGATCGGGAAGATCGTCAGGCCGAAGGCGACGTGGCCGTTGTGGCCGATGGAGATGCCGGGCAGGGCCGGTTCGCCCGCTCCGACGGCGTCGATGCCGGGTGCCGAGAGGTGTGCGAGGTAGCGAAGGGCGGGCAGGGCGATCCCGCGGTGCGGGTCGTTCGCCAGGAGCGGGCGGCCGGTGGCCGTGCGGGACGGGGCGATGACCCAGTTGTTGGAGCCGTCGAGGCCCTGGCGGGGCGCCGCGCCCGCCGCCCACGGGGGCGTGGTGGCCATCTCGTACACGCGCAGGACGTCGGCCGGGATGACGGACAGGTCGAGGCCCTCGGGGACGCGCAGCCGGTGCGGGGCGGGCTCGCGGCGGCGGCGCAGCTCCTCCGCGTCGGGGCCGTGGTCACGCAGGGTGAAGGCGCGGGCGACCTCGTCGCGGAGGTTGTACTGCAGGCCGTGGCTGCGGATGCGGGCCACGTCGGAGGGCTGCCAGTAGGCCGGTTCGTACTTCAACAGGGCAAATTCGGGCGGGAGTTGTATCGCGTCGGCGCGGCACAGCGCCACGAACGCGTTGATGCCGTCGACGAACGCCGTCGTCACCCGCTCCGTGTCGTCCCCGTACGCACGCCACTCCTCGGCCATGTCCCCGCGGTAGAGGAACAGCCGTGCCGCACGGTCGTGTTCGGCGTACTTCTCCCCCAGCACCTCGGCGAGCAGACCGAGTCCGCGGCGCCGCCACAGGTCGAGCTGGAAGAGCCGGTCGCGGGCGGCGTTGAAGCCCTGGGCCAGGAAGAGGTCGTCCTGCGATGCGGCGTACAGGTGCGGGACGCCCCACTGGTCGATCCGGATCTCCACGGGCTCCCGGAGGCCCGGCACCTCGTAGACGTCCCTGTCGGTCATGCGCGCCTCACTCCCCCTTCATCGCGTGCACCCGCTCGCCACCCACATAGGTGGCCCGTACCGCGATCCCCGCGATGCCGTGCGGATCGATCATGAGCGGATTCTCGTGCAGTACGACGAAGTCCGCCAACTGCCCTGCGGTGAGGCGTCCCTTGTACTGTTCGGTGCCCTCCGCCTCGGCCGATCCGAGCGTGAAGATCCGCAGCGCTTCCGCGGCGGAGACCCGCTGGCCGGGGCCCACGGGCACGCCGTCGTCCATGCCTTCGCGGGTGACCATCGACTGGAGGCCGAGCAGCGGCTGGTAGGGACCGCAGGGGTAGTCGGAGGATCCGGCGACGGCCACCCCCGCGTCCAGGAACGAGCGGTGCGCGAACATGCGCTCGGTGCGGTCCGCGCCGTACCAGGTGTTCAGGGCACCTCCGTGGTAGCCGGGGTATCCGGCGAACGGCACCGCTATCGCGCCCAGTTGCCTCATCCGGCCGAGGATCTCCTCGTCCACGAGGCTGCAGTGCTCGATGCGGTGGCGCAGGCCCGGCCGCGGCAGTTCGCGTGCGGCTTCCTCGAAGGCGTCGAGCACGAGACGGATGGCGGCGTCGCCGTTGGCGTGCACGCCGATGCGGTTGCCGTCGCGGTGGACGGCGCGCACGTGGGTGAACAGTTCCTCGGTGGAGGTGGTCTGCAGGCCGTGCCCGCCGTGATCGGCGAAGGGCTCGCTGAGCAGGCAGGTGCGGCCGCCGACGGCACCGTCCAGGAAGGCCTTCACCCCGACGAGCCGCAGCAGATCGTCGCCGAAGCCGCTGCCGACGCCGAGCGCCCGCGCCTTGGCGTAGTGATCGATGGAGAGCAGCATGCCGACGCGCAGGGTCAACTCCCCCGCCGATCTGGCACGTTGCAGGAGCGCGATGTCGTCCGGAGCGATCAGCGCGTCGCACACCGAGGTGAGCCCGGCGGCGTGCCACAGCTCCTGCGCGCGGCCAAGGCCCCGCAGTTTGTCCTGGACCGAGCTGGGCGCGAGCGCGGTGTCGCCGCGTGCGGTGGCGGGGTAGACGACGTTCATCAGGGCCCGCTCGACCAGCCGCCCGTCGAGACGGCCGTCCGCGCCCCGCCCGTACGCGCCGCCGTCCGGGTCGGGCGTGTCCTCGTCGATCCGCAGCTCGCGCAGCGCCGCGGAGTTGACGACGCCCCAGTGTCCGGCGACGTGCACGACGAGCGCGGGGTGGTCGGGGGCCACGCGGTCGAGTTCGGTGCGGGTGAGGGGGCCGGTCTTCACGTCGTCGTAGCGGCTGCCGCGCACCCAGGCGCCCGCGGGTGTCCTCGCCGCCTCGGCGGCCACGGTGGCTAGCAGGCCGTCGACGCCGTCCACGGCCGCCGCCGACAGGTCGAGGTGGAGCAGGTCCTCGGCCGTCATGACGAGGTGGATGTGCGCGTCGTTCAGGCCGGGTACGAGGGTGGCGTCCCCGAAGTCGACCTCCTCCGCGCCGGGGAACCGGTCCCGCAGCACGGCCACCGAACCGGTCGCCCGGACGCGGCCGTCGGCGACGGCGATCATCTCCGGCTCGGGGCGCCCGTCGGCGCGCTGGCTGACGATGTGGGCGGCGCGGTGGAGGACGGGTGCGGTCTCGTCGATCATCGGGACTCCTTCACCGAGGCCTGCGCCGAACTCTCGCCCGGAACGGCCGGGTCGGCGGCCGCCGCCGCGGCCGGTCCGGGCCCCGGTGCCAGCCAGACGACCCCGAGCAGCACGACGAGGTTGGCGGCGAGCGCGATGATGCCGCCGTTCACGCCGTGGTACGGGTCGTTGTCGGTGGCCCACAGCGCGGTCATCACCACGAGCCCGGTGACCATCCCCGCGACGGCGGCCCTGGCGGTGAGACGCCACCAGAACAGGGCGAGCAGCACGACCGGCACGAGCTGCGCCAGACCCTCGTACGACAGGACGGAGAGCTCCACGAGGGTGTTCGGGTAGAAGAGACTGCCCGCGAGGGCGATCAACCCCGCGATGACACAGACCAGTTGGGAGAGCCGCTTGGTGCGCATGTCGTTCGCGTCGCCGGACTTCCCGGGCGCGCGGCGGCGCGCCCGCGGGTCCGCGCCGTTGCCGCCGCCGAGGACCGTGCGGCCCCACAGCGTGCCGATGGAGAGCATGAAGACGCTCATCGGCACGATCGCCGAGAGGGCGCCCGCGACGCCGATGAGCGCGACGACGGGCGAGGGCAGGGAGTCGGTGACGAGGCTGAAGAGGGCCAGGTCGGGATTGCCCAGGGTCGGCATCACGAACAGCGCCGTGGCGCCGACCACCATCGGGACGAACAGGAGCAGCTGGTACCAGGGCAGGAGCAGCGCGTTGCGGCGCAGCGCGTTCGGGCTCTTCGCGCTGAGGTAACCGGCCACGGTGGTCGGGAAGATGGTGATCGTCACGGCGTTCAGGACCACGGTGCTCAGGAACCACATGGCGTTGCGCCCGCCGGACTCGTGCCCGGGGAAGGTCAGCCACTCGGGCTTCTCGGTCACCATGCGCTGCATGAAGTCGCTGAACCCGCCGAGGTAGTGCATCGGGATGTACACGGCGAGGAACACGACGGCGGTGATCACCAGCATGTCCTTGAGCGCGCTCACCCACGCGGAGCCGCGCAGACCGGACACGAGGATGAACACCTCGGCCACGACGAAGGAGATGACGGCGGCGACCTTGAGGTCGACGCTGCCGTACGTCATCGCGTTCACGACGACGCCCATGCCCTGAATCTGCACCTGGATGTAGGGGACGATGAAGACGGTCGCGACGACGGCGACGAGGATCCCCACCGGGCGTGAGCGGAACCGGAATTCGGCGATGTCCGCGATCGAGATGAGGCCGTGCCGGGACGCGTACGTCCACAGGGCGGGGCCGACGACGTACGCGACGGCGAAACCGACGGTCAGATAGGCGACGAGGTAGAGGATCGGCGCGCCGAAGGAGTACGACCAGCCCGCGGTGCCGAGGAACGAGAAGCTCGTGTACGTCTCGCCGGCCATGAGCAGCCAGATGAACAGGACGCCGAGCCCGCGGCTGGAGACGGACCACTCGGCGAGGCCCTTGGACCGGCCGCGGGCGCTCCATACGCCGATCCCGATGGTGGCGACCATGGCGATCCCGAAGATGGTGGTCGCCACTGCTGCGGAGCCGTTCATCGGCGGCCTCCTTCGGTGTCGGGGCCGGTGCCCGCGAGGTCGTCGGCGAGGTCGTCGGCCGGGATGGGCTCGACGGCGTTCGTGCGGTACGCCGGGTCGAGCCGGGCGGCGAGCCAGATGACCAGAGGGCTGATCACCGTGGCGGCGATGACCCAGGCCAGGAGGAAGGGGACGCCGAGGATGCGCGGCTCGATGCGGTTGGCCACGAGCGGGGCGGCGCCGTAGAGCAGGACGGGGACGAGGAGCAGCCAGAGGGAGGGGCGGGCGACGCCGCGGACGGTGGGGAGGCCGTCGAGGGGCGAGGCCGCGTGGTCGCTCGTGCCGTCTCCGGCGCTGTCTTTCGCGCCGTCATCAGCTGTCGGGGGCATGGGGGGACTCCTTGTGGGGTGGCATCAGGGGCACACCCGGGGGAAACGGAGGGGGAAACGGGGGGAGAAGCAGCAGGGGGAGGGCTACACGGAGGGGTCGTAACGGCCGTCGACCGCGGTCCAGCCGCCGTCGACGCTCAGCACGGTGCCGGTGACGAACGTGGACGCGTCCGACACGAGATACGCGACGGCGCCGGCGAGTTCGTCGGCACGGGCCCACCGCTTGAGCGCGGAGGCCTGGGCGTAGGCATCGAACCATGCGGGGTCGGCGGCGATCTGATCGGTGAGCGGGGTACGGACGACGCCGGGCGCGACCGCGTTGAAGCGCACGCCTTGCGGCCCCCATTCTGCGGCGGCGGTCCGCAGCAACTGGACGAGGCCCGCCTTGGACGCGGCGTAGGGCCCCTGCCCCGGCTCCACCTGGAAGGCCCGCATCGAGGCGAACCCGACCACGCTCCCGCGGCCCCGCTCGGCCATGCCGGGGGCGACGGCCTGGATGAGCGTGAGATAGGAGCGCAGGTTCAGTGCGATGACGCGGTCGAACTCGTCGAGGCTGTAGTCGGCGATGCGCTTGCGCACGTTGGCCCCGACGGTGACGACGAGCCCGTCGAGCGGCCCCCATGCGGCGACCGCGGCACGGACGGCTTCCGGGTCGAGCACGTCCAGGGGGTGGGTCTCGGCGGTACCGATGCCCTGGGCCGCCGCCTCGCCCTCCCCCTCCCCCACCGCGAGCGCCGCCGTCCGGGCCGCGCCCTCCGTGTCCCGGTCGGCGACGACGACGTGCGCGCCCTGGGCGACAAGGGCGCGGACGGCCTCGCGGCCGATGCCGCTCGCGCCGCCCACGACCGCGACGCGGCGGCCGTCGAGCCGGAACAGATTGCCGTAGTCCATGGTGGTGATGCCTCTCTTGCCGGGCCGTCGGTCCGTGGGGTCGGTCGGGTCGGTCGGGTGCCTGCTGTCGCTGCTGAAGGCCTAGGGGCGTACGACGACCATCCGCGTGACCGTCAGTTCCTCGATGGCGAACCTGGGACCCTCGCGGCCGATGCCCGAGTCCTTGACGCCTCCGTAGGGGGCGATGTCGCTGCGGTAGCCGGGGACTTCGTTCACCACGACACCGCCGACCTCCAGGCGGTCCACGGCGCCGAGTGCGGCCCGCAGGTCGCGGGTGAAGACGGCCGCGTGCAGGCCGTAACGGCTCGCGTTGACGAGGTCGTACGCGGTGTCCAGATCCGGCACCGCGCGCAGGCAGACGACCGGGCCGAAGATCTCCTCGTCCCAGGCGGGTTCGCCGTCGGGGACCTCCGCGAGCAGGGTCGGGGCGATGCACCGGCCACCCGCGTCACGGACTCCCCCGGCCACCAGGCGTGCTCCCGCCGCCCGCGCCCGCTCGACCCAGTCGAGCACCCGCCGCGTCGCCGTCTCGTCGATGAGCGCTGAGACGCGGGTCCCGGGGTCCCGGGGGTCGCCGACCACCACGTCCGGCAGCCGCTGCGCGAGCAGCTTCTCGAACTCCTCCGCCACCGCGTCCACGACGATCACCCGCTGTACGGAGATGCAGGCCTGGCCCGATGCGTAGAACCCGCCGCGCACCACCGCGTCCGCGGCCGCTTCGAGGTCGGCGTCCGCGGCCACGACGAGGGCCGCGTTGGAGCCGAGTTCGAGGACCACCTTGCGGGGAGCCGCGTCGCGCGCGATGTGGTGGCCGACGGCCGCGGACCCGGTGAAGGAGACCGCGGCGACCTCAGGGTGCGTGGTGAGCGTACGGCCGACCTCCGCGTCCCCCGTGACGAGTTGCACCGCCCCCGCGGGCGCGCCCGCCGCCACGAGCTGCTCCCGTACGAGATGGACGAGCCGCAACGTGGCGAGCGGTGTCGCGGGGGCGGGCTTGACGATCACCGGGCAGCCCGCGGCGAGCGCCGGTGCGATCTTGTGGGAGGCGAGCAGGACCGGGTAGTTGAAGCCCGCGATGCCGACGACGACGCCGACGGGCTTGCGCGTCCAGAAGCCGAAGAGGCCCTCCCCGGAGGGCTGGAGGTCCAGCGGCACGGTCTCCCCGTGCAGATGGGCCACCTCGTCCGCGGCCGACTGCCAGGTGGCCACGGCCCGTTGCATCTCGACCCCGCAGTCGACCCGCGGCTTCCCGGTCTCCAGGACGAGCAGGTCCACCAGCTCCGGCGCCGTGTCGGCGAGGGACGCGGCGACCCCGGCGAGCACCTGCCGCCGCACCCCGGCGGTCAGCCTGCCGACCTCCACCCGCACCGCCGCGGCGTGCTCGACCGCGCGCCCCGCGAGGTCCTGGTCACCGACAGGCGCCACGGCGATCTCACTGCCGTCGTACGGAAAACGGACGGGCTGACCGGCGGGCGCTGTCACCCAGCCGTCCCCGACCGGCAGCCCTTCGGGGCACGTCCCGGGGCGGGTCATCGCGCACCTCCGGTGGCGCCGTTCAGGAACGAGCGCGCCGCGGCGGCGTACACCCGCGTGTACTCGACGATCTCGCGCACCTCGACGAACTCGTCCTTCTGGTGCGCGATCCACTTCCCGCCGGGTCCGTAGACGACGGTCGGCAGACCGGCGTCGCGAGTCAGGATGGTCCCGTCCGTGGTGCCGGGCACGGCCCCGAACGGCGGTGGCTCACCGTGCACGTGACGGTGTCCGTCGACGAGCGCGGCGACCACCGGGTGGTCCTCGGGGAGCTCGATGGCGGGCCGGTCGTCGACGACGGTGAGCCCGACGCCCACCCCCACGCTCCCGGCCGCCTCGACCGCGAACTGCCGTACGCGCTCGATGAGTTCCGCGTGATCGGTGCCGGGGATCGTGCGTACGTCGATGCCGACGAGCCCATGGGCGGGGATCACGTTGAGCTGGTCCGGGTCCCCGCCGAGCAGCACGGTGGGCGTGACCGTCACGCTCCCGGCGTGCGGGTGAGTGCCGTACCGCTCCCGGGCCCAGTCCTGCGCGCAGCCGAGCGCCTCGACGATGCGCGCGCCTGCGACGATCGGGCTCTTGGCCTCCTGCGGCATGGCGCCGTGGGCCATCACCCCGTCGAGATCGAGCCGGAGCCGGATGCCGCCACGGGCGGAGGTGCACACCTCGTACCCCTCCGGCTCGCAGACGATCACCCCGTCCACCTCGCGCGCGAGCGGGGTGGCGGCGAACGCCTTCGCGCCGAGCATCAGCCCTTCCTCGTCGCAGAGCACGCCGAGGACGACGCGGCCCGGGAAGGGACCGGCGAGCTGCAACGCCCGCACTCCGTAGATCATCGCCGCGACACCGGACTTCATGTCGGCGGAGCCGCGGCCCCACAGCTTGCCGTCCCGGATCTCGGCCCCGTAGGGATCGACGCTCCAGTCGCCCGGATCGCCCTCCGTGACGACGTCGATGTGCCCTTCGAACATCAGGGTCGGCCCGTCGCCTCCCCCGCCCTCGATGACGGCGACGGTGTTGGGCCGGCCCGGCGCGACCTCCGCCACGTCGTAGGTCCAGCCGAACTCGGTGAAGAGCCGGGCGACGAGTTCGGCGGCGGGCCGCTCGACCTCGGTGGCCCCGGCCGCGTTGACGGTGCGCAGCCGGACCAGGTCCTGGGTGAAGGCGACGACGGCGGCGGAGTCGACGGCCGGGTCGGCGAGGGGCGCGGCGGATCCGGTGTGCCCTGAGCCCGTGTCCCGTGAGCCGGTGTGCCGTGAGCTGGTGTGCATGGAACCTCCAAGTCGGCCGACCACGAGGCCAGTCGACTGGTCAGACCAGTTGAGTTCCCGTACTCTGCCTCCACGTTCACGGCCGGGTCAACCACCAGATCTTGGATTTCCCGCGCCGATGTCGCGTATCAGCTACGTACGTGGAGGGGGCGGGCCGATGGCCGCCGACGACACCGGCCTGTTCCGGCCGGTCACACCGGTCCGCGCCTATCAGCGGGTGGCGGAGCAGATCGAGGAGCGCATCCTCAGCGGTGATCTGCCGCCGGGCTCCCGGCTGCCCGCCGAGCGCGAGCTGGTCAACCGCTTCGGCGTGGGCCGCTCCACGGTCCGCGAGGCGCTGCGTGTCCTGCAGTCGGCGGGTCTGATCCGCTCCCGGCCCGGCGATCCGCTGGGTGCCGAGGTGCTCGGCGTCTCGCCCGACAACCTCAGCCAGGCCCTGGGCCGCCTCACCCGCTCCAGCGTGTCCACGCTCGGTGAACTGGTGCAGTTCCGCATGGTGTTGGACGCCGAGAGCAACCGCCTGGCGGCGCGCCTGCACGGCGCGGATGACCTCGCCCGGATGCGCGAGCAGATCACCCGGATGGAATCCCTCAGCGGCGGCGGTCCCGCGTCCCTGCACGCGTTCAGCGAGGCGGACGCGCTCTTCCACCGCGCGATCGCCGAGGCGAGCGGCAACTCCCTCCTCGGCCTGTGCGCACGCGCCGTGCACGAGGCGGTGGTCGAGGTCATCGAGAAGAAGATCGCGGGCGTCACGGACACGACGGCCTGGATGGAGCGTTCCATAGCCCATCACCGCGAGGTCCTGGCGGCGATCACCGCGGGCGACGGCCCCCTCGCGGCCCGCCTGGGCCGCACCGCGCTGCACGAGTACTACGCGGATCATGTCGAGCCCGAGACAAGGGAGTTGCTGGCGGCTTCGGCCGAGGATCACTGACGACGGAAGACGCCCCTACCCCCGGAAGCCCGGCGAGAGCCCGAGCCGTCCCTCCAGCTGCGCCAGCAACTCGCCCAGCAGGTCGCTGAGTTGCCCCTGGCCGTTCTCGTCGAGCCCCGCGAGGACCACCGTCTCGTACGCCAGTTGGTCGGGCAGGATCGAGTCGACCAGTTCGCGGCCCGTGTCGGTCAGACCGACGTGCGAGACACGGCGGTCGCGGGTGTCGGCGCGCCGGTCGACCAGGTCGCGCTCCTGGAGCTGCTTGAGGCGCTTGGTGACGGCGGCGCCCGACGAGAAGGTCTCGCGGGCCAGTTCGCCGGGCGTCAGCTCGTGGCCGGTGCGGCGCAGCGCGCCGAGGAGGTCGAACTCGGGGCGGGTCAGGCCGACGCGGCGCAGCGGGGCGTCCTCGGCCTGCTGCAGGAGGGCCGCGCAGCGGTTGATGCGGCCGATGACCTCCATGGGGCCGGTGTCGATGTCCGGCCGCACCGCCTGCCACTGCCGTACGACGGCGGCGACGGTGTCGCGGGGCACGCCCGGGGCACTTCCCGTCGCGCCCGCGGCACTGCTCGCGGTGCTGCTCGCGGCACTGCTCGCGGGACCGCCCGCGTCGCTCGCACCGCGTACACCACCCGCGCCCCCGTCTCCCGCACGAGCCGCGGCGTCCGCCGCCGTGTCCCGTTCGCTCCCGTTCCTCATGTGCCCCTGTCCTCGCCCTTGCGCCTCGCCCGGCTCGTCACACCCGTACGCGCTCGCCGCGCTCGCCATGCTCCATGCCGCGTACCGTCGCCGCGAGCGTACGGTGTCCTGCCTGCTCGGCGACCATCACCCGCTGCTCCGGCAGGGCGCGCTGCCACCATTCGCCCGCCGCCGCGTCATGGGCGGTCCGCAGGTCCACGAGGGCGGCCGTCAGGCCGCGGCGCGCCGGGCGCAGGGGGTCGGGGCCGGTGAGCGGGGCCGCCAGGGCCTGCTCGGCGCGGGCGCGGGCCCGGTCGGTGGCGTCGATGGCCAGCTCGATGTGGTCGGCGGCGCGCCGGTTGGTGACGGCGATCGCCGCGACGATGCCGAGCAGCGCCCCCACGAAGGTGTCCACGACCCGGTCGAGGATCAGCTCTCCGGGCTGCTGGAACCGCGCGAACTCGGTGACCAGGAGCGCCATCGGCGTGACGCACACGCTGCCCATCCAGTAGTTGCGGCCGATCAGCGCCTCCGCCCCGAAGGCCAGGGCCAGGCAGCAGACGATCAGCGCGGCCTGGCTCAGATGGGCCAGCGGGACGATCGCGGCGAAGGCGAGCACCCCGACGAGGTTGCCGACCACGCGCTGCACCCCCCTGTTCCAGGTGAGCGTGACGTTGGCCTGGTAGAGCGAGGCCGCCGTGACAAGCGCCCAGTAGGGGCGGCCGACGCCGAGCGCCAGCGACGCGTACCCCGCGAGCGCGCAGCCGACCGCCGTGCGCAGCGCGATGGGCAGCAGCGGCGATCCGGGGCCGAGGCGCCGCCACAGGGAGCCCTTGGCCGAACCCGCCGCCAACTCGGCTTCCACTCCCAGGAGTTCGTCCTCCGCTTCAGGCCGTACGTCGCCGGGGCGCGGCACCGCGCCCGTGCCGCGCAGGCCCGCCGCCCAGTCGCGCAGCTGGGCGGGGTCCGCCGCCGCGGGGGCCGCCAGGGCCTCCTCGGCGCGGATCACCAGGCGCTCCAGGGCGCGGCGGGCCGCCGTGCGGGCACCGGTGGCGAGCAGTGACTGCCAGGCCGCGTGGACGGCTGCGGCCGCCCCCGGCCGGGCGCGCTCACGGCCGGGGCCCGAGGCCTCGGCGTAGGCGGCCGCCGCGCGCAGGGCCCGCGCGGTGGCCCTGCGCTCGGGGCCGTGGGGCCGGATCAGGGCCGGGGCCATGCCGACCAGCCAGGCCACGGCGCCCGCGCCGAGCGTCAGGGCCAGGTGGCCGGGGACCTGCCCGATGGCCTGCGGTGCGAACAGCGTGGCGGAGCTGATGAACGTGAAGATGAGGTGGCCGGGCGGGCCGATGCGGGTCGCGTCGCAGAGCGTCTTCTGCGCGGCGGCGAGCAGCGCCCCGATCGCCACGAGCACCACCGCCGACGTGGTGAGCGAGGCGGCGACCATCGCGATCCCGACGCTGGCCAGCATGCCGACGACGACTCCGGCGAGGGCGCGGGCCCGCGCGGCGTAGGGGAGGTTGTGGGTGTAGAGCGCGCAGAACGATCCGGCCATCGTGTACATGACGAGGTCGAGGCGGCCGATCGCGAGGAGCGTCAGATTCGGTATCGCGGTGGCGACGACGACGCTGGACGCGGGCTTGAACCAGATGTCGGAGGGCTTGCCCGGACGCAGCACACCGGCGAGCGGGAGTCGGCGGACGCGGGAGTGGCTGAGGGTGCGGGGCGTACTGGGTGTCCTGCTCATACCGAGAACCTTAGCAAGTGTTTTACTCGAAAACGATTTAGGTCACTACGGCTCACCGCGGCCCCGTCCGCTCCCCTCCGCGCTCCCCGCGTACACCCATGCGCTCGCGTACGAGGCCCCGTGCGAGGGCATCGACCCGACGACACCGTCGATCGGGGAGGTGCGCGGTGCACGGACCGGTGCAGGCCGGCTGGCTGCTCGTCGCGCTGTGCGCGGCGACCGGGTCCTACTGCCTGCTGCGGATGCGCAGCAGGATCGAGGAACAGCGCCGGGCGGCCGGCGGCGAGGCGCTCATGGGGTTCGGGATGGCCTTGATGGCCCTGCCCGCAGCCGCGCTGACCCCACCGCGGTGGTCCTGGCTCGCCTACGCGGCCGTGTTCGGCGCGGCGGCTCTCCGCGCGCTCTGGGCGGCCCGGCAGAACCGGCACCACCTGCATCATCTGGTCGGCGCCTGCGCCATGGTCTACATGGCGGTGGCCATGGCCGCGACCCCCACCGCCCACGCGGGCCACGGCGGCGGAGGCACACCGGCGCTCACCGGAGCACTGCTGCTCTACTTCGCCGGGTACGTGCTCTGGTCGGGGGTGCGCCTCCTGCCCGTACCGGCGCTCGCGGCGGCGGAGGGAGGTGGCGGCGGTACGGTCACGGGGTGGGCCGATCGCACGGAGCTCGCGATGGCGTGCCGTCTCTCCATGGGGATCGCCATGATCGCGATGCTCCTGACGCTGTAGACCGCCACGGATGACGCCGCGGCCCGCCGGGGAAGGCCCAGGAGCGCGGAAGGCGCGAGGCCGTGCGGGCCCGTAAGGGGTGATATCCCGCGATCGGCCGTGGCGTGCGTCACTTGAGGCGATAGGCCATACCCTCCGGCAGCGCCGCCCTCATAGTCTTGACGCATGTTGCTCCCCGTTGCGCTGTTGCTGCTGGGCGCCCTCACCGCCGTCGTCGCCCCGCGCCTCCTCGCACGCGCCGACTGGCCGGAGCGCGAACCGGTGGTCGCGCTGTGGGCGTGGCAGTGCGTCGTGGCGGGTGTGCTCATGTGCTGTGCCCTGTCGATGACCCTGAGCGCCGCCGCCGCGTGGCAGGCCGTGCGGGGTCACGTCTTCGCCCCCGCGCCGCACGACGTGGTCGACGCGTACGCGCTCGGGGCGGGCGGCGTCTGGGCGCCCGCGACCGCCGTGGCGCTGGCGCTGGGCGGCGTGTGGACCGCCGCGATGCTGACCCGGGAGATCGCCCGCGCGCGGGCCAGGCGCCGCAAGGGGCGCAGCGAACTGCTTCTGCGCGCACCGCTGTTGCCCGGCGAGGAGCCCGGCGCCGACCGTCTCGTCGTCCTGGAGGGCGAGCGCCCCGACGCCTGGTGGCTGCCGGGTGCGGCGCCCCAACTGGTCATCACCACAGCGGCGTTGCGCCGCCTGAAGGGCCGTCAGCTCGATGCGGTGCTCGCCCATGAGCAGGGGCACGCGCAGGCGCGGCACGACTGGCTCCTGCACTGCTCGGGCGCGCTGGCCACGGGGTTCCCGCAGGTGCCGGTCTTCGCCGCGTTCCGGGGCGAGATGCACCGCCTGGTCGAGCTGGCCGCCGACGACGTGGCATCGCGGCGCTTCGGGCGCCTGACGATCGCCCTCGCGCTGATCGAGCTCAACGAGGACCGGGGCGTGTTCGGGCCCTGCCCGACCCCGCAGGCGCACGTGCCGCAGCGGGTGCACCGGCTGCTGTCCGCACGGCCGCGGCTCACGGCGGGGCGGCGGCTTCGGCTGACCGCGGCCGCGGCGCTGGTGCCGGTGGTTCCGCTCCTGGTGACGTTCGTGCCGGGGCTGCGCGCGCTGGGCTAGTGGCCCGCCGCCGGAGAGCGAGGCCACCGGGGCTCACCCCAGGGGAGCACGCCCCGGGATGGCCTCCGGCACCGCTCGTCGGCGAGGATCTCCCCATGCACTCCGCCGCGCCCCTCGACTCGCCGCCCAGTCCGCCCCGCCCGCGAAAGTCCCGTGCCGCGCTCGTCGCCGCGGTCCTGTGCGTCCCCTCGCTCCTGCTGATCCTCCTGGTGGAACTGGAGTGGGGCCCGTTGGGCACCCTCGACGGCGACATCGCGCGCACCACGCACCGCTGGGCCGTCGCGCACGACGGCCTCACCCATGCGAGCCGCATCCTGACCGACTGGGTGTGGGACCCGTGGACGATGCGCGCGCTGTGCGCCGTGGCCGTGGCGTGGCTCGCCCTGCGCGGGGCGTACCGGCTGGCGCTGTGGATCGCCGCCACCTGCGCGGTGGGCACCCTGGCGCAGCAGGGCCTCAAGGCCGCGGTCGACAAGCCGCGCCCGTCATGGCCGGACCCCGTGGACTCCGCGCACTTCGCGGCCTTCCCCTCGGGGCACGCCATGACGGCGACGGTCGCCTGCGGGCTGCTCCTGTGGCTGCTGCGCATGTACGGCGCCGGGCCCGCCGTGTGGCGCACCGGGGTGACGGTCTCCGTGGTCTCCGTGGTCGGGGTCGGCGTGACCCGGATCTGGAACGGCGTGCACTGGCCGTCGGACGTCGTGGGCGGCTGGCTCCTGGGCGCACTGATGGTGGCCCTCGCGATCGCGACGTACGCACACCGACCGGGCACGCACACACCAGAAACCACGTAGCCAGCACACCCACCCACAGCCGCCCCGCACCCCGGGCCGGACCGGGACCGAGAACAGCGCACACCGCCCGCCCAGCGACACCGGCAGCTGACTCCTGGGCACCGCTGATGGCGGCACTCACGAATCCCGACGCACGCACACCGACCGGGCACCCACACACCCGAGACCACGTAGCCAGCACACCCACCCACAGCCGCCCCACACCCCGGGCCGGACCGGAACCGAGAACAGCGCACACCCCCCGCCCAGCGACACCAGCGGCTGACTCCTGGGCACCGCTGATGGCGGCACTCACGAATCCCGACGCACCCGCACCGGACCGGCGCCCGCATGCCCCCGCCCCCCGGCGCGCCCGTGCAGCCGAGCTCTTTTCCTCTCCCCACGGTCGTGACGCGAAGGCAGCTCCGTCGCGGCGGCGCTCGCCACCGCCTCGTACGCCGACGGGCGGGAAGGTGTGCGGCCACAACCGCTTAACGCGCCTGCCGCCGACCGCACTTGACTGCTCATCGGGCGGTCCCGGAGGATCCTTGCCATGACGATCAAGGGCGCGCTCTTCGACTTCTCCGGGACCCTCTTCCGCATCGAGTCCGCCGGGTCCTGGCTGCGCGCGGTGCTCCAGGAGGCCCGGGTTCCGCTCCCCGTGGCCGAGTCGGAGCGTCTGGCCGCCGACCTGGAGCGAGCGGGCGCACTGCCGGGCGGGGCGCGTCCCGATGTCGTGCCCGACCGGCTCGCCGAGCTGTGGGGCAGGCGCGACCGCAGCGCCGCGGAGCACCGCGCGGCGTTCACAGCCATGTCGCGCGAGGTCCCGCTGCCCGATCCGCGGCTGCACGACGCCCTGTACGAACGCCACATGCGGCCCGAGGCCTGGCGTCCCTACGCGGATGCCGCCGAGGTGCTCACGGCGCTCCGTGAGCGGGGCGTCCGCGTCGCGGTGATCAGCAACATCGGCTGGGACCTGCGTCCCGTCTTCCGTGCCCACGGCCTTGACGGATACGTCGACGCGTACGCCCTGTCGTACGAGCACGAGATCCAGAAGCCGGACCCGCGCCTGTTCGCGCGCGCCTGCGAGGAGCTCGGCGTCGATCCGGCGGACGCGCTGATGGTCGGCGACGACCGGCACGCGGACGCCGGCGCAGCCGCGCTCGGCTGCGCCGTGCACTTCGTGGACCCGCTGCCCGTGGACCGGCGGCCGGACGGACTGCGCCCCGTCATCGGCCTCGTCGACCGGGGCTGAGGCATCAGGCCTCGCCGGACGTTCCGCAGGGGCCCGAGTGATCGCAGTACGGCTGGTTCCCGCTCGCGCCGCAGCCGCACAGCATCACGCGCGTCTCCCGCACCTCGGGGCCGCCCGCCGCCGCGATCCGCAGATCGCCGCGGAGCACGAGCGTGCCGTCGGCCGTGCGCTCCACGGTGGTGGGCCCGGTCGGCCGCTCCGTCGTCCCGTCGGCCTCCTCGTACTGCAGCGCCCCGGACGGACAGCGGCGCACCACATCGGCGACCTCGTCCGCGGGGGCCGCGTCGGGGGAGATCCAGGGGCGGCGCCCGGTGTCGAAGACCTGGGGCAGCCCGCGTACGCACTCCGCGGCGTGCAGACACCGCCGCGCGTCGAAGCTGACGGTGATGCGCTGTCCTCGGTACGGCTTGCCCCGCTCGGCGCCCATACGGCTCCTCGGCCTGCGGTTCGGCTGACGGCTAGAGCGCGGGGCTGTTCATGAGCGGTAGCCCTCGACCTCGGCGGCGGGCCGCACCCGCGCCTCGTCCGGGTTCTCGCCGAACTCCGCCTTCGCGCGCCGCTGGCGCAGCAGGTCCCAGCACCGGTCCAGTTCACGTTCGAGCACGCCGAGCCTCGCGCGCTCCGTCGCCTCGTCGATGGCTCCCGACGCCAGGGAGTCCCGCAGCGTCCGCTCGTCGTCGACCATCGACGAGATCCGGGACAGAATCTGCTCTTGATCCATCTCAGTACGCCTCCTCGGCCCCCCGGCCCACTGTAAGGAGGGTTCGGCCGATCGGCACCTGTGAGCAGGCAACACTCCCCCGCGGTGTTGCCTGCCCCAGGCCACACCGGACCATGAGCGACCCACTGGGGGTCTTGGTCCGAGACACGCTGAGTATACTGGCTCGAAGCCAGTCAACGCAGGAGTTACAGGATGTCCCCGCGTAGCGCATCGGTCAATGAAGAGTTGCGAAGGCGTTCCAGGGAACGGCTCCTGCAGGCCACGGTCGAGCTGGTGAGCGAGCGCGGCTATGAGGCGACGACACTCGGCGACATCGCGGACCGCGCGGGCTCGGCCCGAGGTCTGGTGTCGTACTACTTCCCCGGCAAGCGCCAGCTCCTGCAGTCGGCGGTGCACCGCCTGATGCACCGCACGCTCCAGGCCGCCCTGGAACGGGAGCCGCGGACGACGGACGGGGACGAGCTCCTGGCCCGCGCCATCGACGCGATCCTGGGCCTGGCCCGGGATCAGCCGCTCCTCATGCGCACGCACATGGCGGGGATCCTCCAGGCGGACGGGTTCGTGCGCTGCCCGGAGCAGCAGCACCTCGCCGAACTGCTCCGCGACACCGTCGTACGCCATGGCTCGCCCGACGTGGACACCGACTATCCCTTGCTGCGCGCTCTGTTGATGGGCGCGGTCTTCGCGGTGCTGCTCCCGGGGGCGCCGATGCCCGCGGGCGCGCTGCGGGGCGAGCTGTTCCAGCGGTACGGGCTCGCGTGGGAACTCGGCGTCCCGCCGGGCGATGAGCCGCCCGACGGGACGCATGCGCGAGTGGACGATCAGGCCGCGCAGGAGACGCGGTCCGCTCGGCGGCCGACTCAGTCGAAGTAGTCCGGCTGGGTCTGGACGTTGAGCTCACGGACGCGGACCCGCTCGGCGGGATCCGTCCGCTTGTCGTCGATCTTCAGGACGTCGAGGCCCTTCTCGATGTCGTTCGAGTAGACGTAGCCGTTGTAGTAGTACGCCGACCAGGAGCCGCCGATCTGGATCGCGTCAGTGGTGAGGGGACCGCGCTCGAAGTAGCCGATCTCCTTCGGCTTCGAGGAGTTGGTGAAGTCCCAGACGGAGACGCCGCCTTGGTACCACGCCTGGACCATCAGGTCCTTGCCCTTGACCGGGATCAGCGAGCCGTTGTGGGCCACGCAGTTCTCGGTCGCGGCCTGGTGGCGCGGGATCTTGTAGTAGCTCTTGAAGACGAGCTTGCGGTGGTTGCCCTTGCCGGTGACGTCGTAGATGCCGTTGGCGCCGCGCTCCGGGCCGGTCGCCTCGTCGCAGGTGGCGCCGCCACCGCCGCCCAACTCATCGGTGAAGACGACCTTGTTGGCCTTCTGGTTGAAGGTCGCCGAGTGCCAGAACGCGAAGTTCTTGTTGTCCTGGACGCGGTCGATGACCTTCGGGTTCTCCGGGTCCTTGATGGAGAACAGGATGCCGTCACCCATGCAGGCGCCCGCCGCGAGGTCCTTGGAGGGCAGCACGGTGATGTCGTGGCAGCCGGTGGTCTTGGAGACACCCGGGTTGGTGGGTCCGCCCGGGTTGCCGCCGCCGTCGGGGCCTTCACCCGGGAAGAGGACGGGGAAGTCGACGACCGCCGCCTTCTGCGGGGCCTTGCGGGGCACCTTGATGACGGAGATGCCGTCGTGCGGCGGCTGGCAGTCCGGGAACGTCGCGCTCGGGGAGTACGAGGAGACGTACACGTAGACGCTCTTCTTCTCCGGCACCAGGGTGTGCGTGTGCGAGCCGCAGGCGGTCTCGACGGCGGAGACGTACCTCGGGTTGGCCTTGTCGCTGATGTCGAAGACCTTCATGCCCTCCCACGAGGACTTCTCGGTCGCGGGCTGCGTGGTGCTGCTGCAGGAGTTGTCGCTGCGCGAGGAGTCGGTGGAGAGGAAGAGCAGGTTCCCGGAGACGGAGACGTCGTTCTGCGAGCCGGGGCACAGGACCTGGGAGACGGTCCGCGGCTTCTTCGGGTTGCTGATGTCGTAAATACGGAAGCCGTCGTAATTGCCCGCGAAGGCGTACTTCCCCTGGAAGGCGATGTCGGTGTTGAGACCCGGCAGCGCGTCCTTGGGGATGTTGGCGAGATGTTTGATGTTGTCCGAGTGCACGATCTCGTCGGGCGCCGGTATCTTGCCGCTCTTGATCGCCGCCTTCGCGTCGGCGGCGTCACTCTTCGACACGCTCTTGGGCGCGGCGGGCGAGTCGCCCGGGTCGGGCGTCGCTCCGGCGGGCGCCGCGCTGAACAGCGCGGCAATCAGACCGAGCGCGGCCGCGCCGACGCCGAAGCGTCTGCGCCGTGTTCGGGGGTTGTTCAACAGGGTCACTGCGTCCTCCCTAGTCGCCGTTCGTAGTTGAACGGTTCACGGACACCCCGCAGTATCGTGCTCATCATGCACAGATCAACAGATGGCAACGCATCTGTAATGAAAGTTTTTGATCATCCACGCACGTAAGCGTGCTAGGACGGTCCCCAACTCCCCCGCGCGCCACAGGAGGCAGCCGTGCTCAACCGTCGTACGCCCGCCGTCACCGTGTTCCTCACGGCCGCCGTTCTCGCGCTCGGCGCCTGCGATTCAGGTGGTTCCGACGCCGGCTCGGAAACAGCCGAGAAGGCCGCGCCAGGACCCTCGGTGATCGCTCCGGGCAAACCGGGCGAGACGGCCGCGACGATGTCCGCCGAGGACGCGGCCAAGAAGAGAACCGACGACGACAGCCCCAACTCGGCCGACTTCACCTACACACAGATGATGATCACGCACCACGGCCAGGCCCTGACGATGACCGAACTCGCCCCGAAGCGCGCCGATTCCGCGAAGGTCAAGCGTCTGGCCGACCGCATCGCGGCCGCGCAGCGCCCGGAAATAGGCGCCATGAAGGGCTGGTTGAAGAGCCACGGCGGCGCGAAGAAGCAGCAGGGGCACGACCACGGGACGATGCCCGGCATGGCCACGGCGGGCCAGCTGAAGCAGTTGCGCGCCGCGGAGGGCAAGACGTTCGACGAGCTCTTCCTGAAGCTGATGATCACGCACCACAACGGCGCGATCACGATGGCCACGGAAGCGCTCACCGACGGCAACAACATCCAGGTCGAGGAGATGGCCAACGACGTGATCGCGCAGCAGACGGCGGAGATCGGCCGGATGCGCAAGATGTGAGGTGCCCGTCGGGAGAGCCGCCGGGAGAGCCGTAGGGCGCGGGACGTCAGGCGTGGCTTCGGGCGGCGGCGTCCCGCTCGTCGTGCGGCGCGTGGTCGCGTCGCGGCAGCAGCAGCGGGGTGGCCAGGATGAGGATCCCGGCGATCCCGACCGCGGTGCGCGGGCCGGTCGCGGCGGCCAGCAGGCCCCACAGGCCGGTCATGGCCGCGATGCTGAGCTTGCTGGTGACCGACCACGCGGACAGGGTGCGGGCGACACGGTCAGCGGGGGTGTGGTCGAGCCGGTAGGTGGCGAACACCGGGTTGAAGACCCCCGAGCAGGTGATCAGGCCGAACTCGACGACGATGACCAGGACGAGCCCGGCGGCACCGGGGCCGATGAAGGCAAGGCCGATCAGCCAGCACGCCCGCAGCGTCCCGGCGGTGCGCAGGACCCGGTGGCGCCCGAACCGCTCGACGAGCGGCCGGGCGAGCCGCGAGCCGAGCAGGCCGCCGACGCAGGGCACGGCGAAGGCCAGGCCGTACTGCCAGGGCGCGAAGCCGAGTTCGCCGACCATCAGGACGATCAGCAGGGGCGATGTCGCCATGATCAGGCCGTTGTTCAGCACCGTGTTGAAGAACAGCGGGCGCAGCGCCGGGCCCGCCAGGATGTAGCGCCAGCCGGCGAGCAGATCGCCCGCCCGGAACCGGGCTTGCGGCTCGGTGCGTACGGGGTGCGGCTCCTTGCCGCCGATCGCGCGGATCCCCAGGGCCGAGAGCAGGAAACTGACCGCGTCGGCCACCACGGTCATCACCGGGCCGAAGAGCCCGATCACCGCCCCGCCCAGCGGCGGCCCGATCACCAGGGCGGTCCAGTTCGTCGATTCGAGGCGGCCGTTCGCGACGAGCAGGTCCTGTGGCTCCACGAGCGCCTTGAGGCACGCACCGCTCGCCGAGCTGAAGGCGATGTCGGCCGCGCCGACGACGACCGCCACGAGCAGGAGCTGGCCGAAGCCGAGCAGGCCGAAGGCGTACGCGGCGGGGATGCTGAGCAGCGCCACGCACCGGACCAGGTCCGTCGCGATCATCACCGCCCGCTTGCGGCGGAACTCCACCCACGGCCCGAGCGGCACCGCCACCACCGCGCCGACCGCGAACCCCGCGGCCGCGAGGACCGACACCTGCGTCGGCCCCGCGTCCAGGGCGAGGATCGCGATCAGGGGGAACGCGTCGAACGCGAGCCGTGTCCCGAACGCACTGACCGTGTAGGCCGCCCACAGCCATCCGAACTGCCGCCCGAGGGACCTCCTGGCTCCCATGCCCGGTGCCACCCCTCGCCGTCACTCTCGAACAACCTCACCTTGACCTGCGGCATCCAATCCGGCGGCGGGTCCGCGGGTCAAACAACCGCATCGCGTGGGCGGCCACAACCGCTGGTTGTACCTCTTAGGATGTCCGGCGTGGACCTTCATGCCGTGCGCACCTTCGTCGCCGTCGCGGACGCCGGTCAGTTCCAGGAGGCGGCCTCCACGCTCGCGGTGACCCAGCAGGCCGTCTCCAAGCGTGTCGCCGCGCTGGAGAAGGACCTCGGTGTGCGGTTGTTCACGCGGACCGCGCGCGGGGCGCGGCTCACCATCGACGGGCAGGCGTTCCTGCCCCATGCCCGCGATCTCCTGCGGGCCGAGCAGCGGGCGGCGGACTCCGTGCGGCCCGGCCGCCGGGCGCTGCGCGTCGACGTGATCGGCCGGCGGCTCGCGCCCGCGGGGCTCCTGAGCGGCTTCCGCCGTGCGCATCCCGGCACCGAGCTCGACGTCGTGACGCTCTTCGACGCCGACACGGCGCTCGCCGCCGTCCGGTCGGGCACGATCGACGCGGCCTTCCGCGCCCTCACCCTGCCCGCGCGGCAGCTGCCCGACGGCGTCGAGGCGGCCCGGGTGTACGACGAGCCGGTGCAGCTCCTCACCGGGCCGGACCACGCGTTCGCGGCTGCCCGCGCGGTGACGCCCGCCGAGCTCGCCGGGCACAGGATCTGGATGCCCGGCATCGTCGCCGGCACGGAATGGGCCACGTACTACGAAGATCTCGCCGCGGCGTTCGGGCTCACCATCGAGGTGACAGGACCCGATTTCGGCACCGAGCCGCTCCTCGACACGATCGCGGGATCCTCGGTCATCGCGACGTTCGTCGGCGAGCGGACCCGCCTCGTCTGGCCCGCCGACCACGACCTGCGGCGCGTCCCGGTGCACGGCCCGACCCCGGTCTACCCGCACTCGCTGATCTGGCGCGGCGACAACCCGCACCCCGCGCTCACCGCGCTCCGCGACCACCTCGCCGCCACGCGGCCCGAACGCCACGACGCCGATACATGGACGCCGAGATGGGCGCGGTGATCAGCGCGGAGACCGCCGCGGCGTTCGGCGCACCGGGCGCGGGCTAGCGGCGGTTGTGGCGCGGGGGCAGGGCGCCCGCGTCCCGCGCGGAGGCGATGAGCTTGAGTGATCTGCGGCGGCTGCGGCCGGTCGCGTACATCACGGCGAGCACGGGATCCCGGCCATCGGCCTGCGCCGCGCGGTACTCCTGGGCCACCATGAGGCGCCCTTCGCGCCCGCGCGGCCACGACGGGCGGGCGCGCTGCACGGCGGGCGGCTGGTCCTGGGTGGGCGCGAGCACGTGCGGATACGGATGCGGATGCGGATGCGTGTACGCCGGTTCGCAGCGCGGCTGCGCGGTGACGTCGTGACCGGGCAGGGCAGAGAAGTCATGTCCCGACGGAGCGGGAAAGTCGTCGGCCGGATGCGGATGCGGCGGCCGGGCGTGCAGGCCCTCCAGGGTGATCCGCCCTTCCGACACCACGGCCCGTGCGTCGACGGCGGCTCCGTCACCGAAGGTCAGCCGTACATGGAATGAGGGCGAGCCAGTCGAACAGGCAGGATTCGGTCGATAGTGATCAGAAACGCCAAGAAAGGGGCTCTCAAGCACAATCAAAAGGTAGCCGTGCGATCGCATTAGGTCACGAACGGCACGCAGAGCCGCGCGGCGGTCCGCGCTGGAGCGAGGCACCCGGATCAACGCGCCCCCTCACCGCATCTCCCCCTCGACGCACCTTGGTGCGATGCTGAACCCATCCCCCGAGGCCGCCTCGCGGAAGGAGCACCGCCGTGCTGCAGGTCGCCGTCGTCGGATCGGGCCCGAGCGGGGTCTACACCGCGCAGTCCCTCGTCCAGCAGGACCGCGTGCCGGGGGTGCGCGTCGACGTCATCGACCGGCTGCCCTGCCCCTACGGCCTCGTGCGGTACGGCGTCGCACCCGACCACGAGAAGATCAAGTCCCTCCAGAACAACCTGCGTACGGTCCTGGAACACGACCGCGTCCGCTTCCTCGGCGGCATCGAGATCGGCCCCGGCGGCTTCCCCGTCGCGCGGCTGCTCGACCTCTACCACGCGGTGGTCTACTGCGTGGGCGCGGCAGCCGACCGCAGGCTAGGCGTACCGGGCGAGGATCTGCCGGGGAGCCACTCGGCCACGGAGTTCGTGTCCTGGTACAGCGCGCACCCGGACGCGGCGACCGACGGTTTCGTGGAGGGCGTGGAGTCCGCCGTGGTCATCGGAGTGGGGAACGTCGCGGTGGACGTCGCGCGGATGCTGGCCCGCGGCGCGGCCGAGCTGCGGCCCACCGACATGCCGCAGGCAGCGCTCGGCGTGCTTGCCGAGAGCCGGGTGCGCGAGGTCCACATGGTGGGGCGGCGCGGACCTTCGCAGGCGCGCTTCACCACCAAGGAGCTGCGCGAGCTCGGTTCCCTCCCGGACACCGAAGTGATCGTGGATCCCGCGGAGTTGGTGCTCGATCCCGCGTACGCCGACCCCTCAGGACTGCCCCCGGCGGGCCGCCGCAACGTCGAGGTGATGCGCGGCTGGGCCGAGCGCCCGGCGCAGCACCTGCCGCGCAGCATCCGGCTCCGCTTCTTCCTGCGCCCCGTGGCCGTCACGGAGACGGCGGGCCGCGTCGGCGGGGTGCGGTTCGAGCGGACACTGCCGGACGGGCGGGGCGGGGTGACGGGGTCGGGGCAGTACGAGGACATCGCGGGGCAGCTCGTCCTGCGCTCGGTCGGCTACCGCGGGGTGCCGATCGACGGACTTCCGTTCGACCCCGGGCTCGGCACGGTTCCGCATGCGGCGGGGCGGGTGCTGCGGGAGGGCGCGGCATCCCCCGGCGAGTATGTGGCGGGCTGGATCAAGCGGGGCCCGACGGGCGTCATCGGGACCAACCGCCCGTGTGCCAAGGAGACGGTGCTGTCCTTGCTCGACGACGCCCCTGCCCTCGTACGCAGAGGGGTACCCGAGGATCCGCTGCCCGCTCTCCTCGACGCGGGGCTGCACCCCGTCGAGTGGCAGGGCTGGCTGGGGATCGAGCGTGCGGAGGCCGCGGTCGGCGCGGCGCTGGGGCGCGGGCCCGTGAAGATCCCCGACTGGCCGGGGCTGCGGGCCGCTGCGCGGGGCGTTGAGCACTGAGCCCTGAGCCTGGACTGTGCAGTGAGGGTGATCTGCGGGTCCGTGGGGGCTGGGCGCGCAGTTCCCCGCGCCCCTTACGGGGCGTCCTCCCCCGCGCTCCCTTCGTGCCGCGTCCCCCTTACGGGGCGCCCGTGCGCTCCGCCTGCGCCGTCGCCGCGGCCAGGACGCTGTCGAGGAGCCCGGGGAAGAGCGCGTCCAGGTCGTCGCGGCGCAGGCCGTTGAGCTTGGCCGTGCCGCGGTAGATCTGCTGGATCACGCCGCTCTCGCGCAGCACCCTGAAGTGGTGGGTGCTCGTGGACTTCGTGACGGGCAGGTCGATCTGCGAACAGGAGAGACCGTCGAGGCCCGGCTCGCACCCGGCCAACTGCCGTACGACCCGCAGGCGCATCGGGTCCGACAGCGCGTGCAGCACACCCTCGAGCCGGATCTCCACCCGCGCCGGATGGTCGAGCGCGCGGGTGCTGATCGGTGCGGCGGTCGTCATGACGGCTCCACTTCGTCCGGGCTTCACGTCTTCTCGAAGGCCTCCATAGTACGAGAGTCATCGTAGTTTGACATCCGGCGTACTACGAGGGCTACCGTACGAGCCGTACCGAAGTCCGTCACGAATGGAGTCCGCCGTGAGCGCGCTGTTCGAGCCCTGCACCCTGCGATCCCTGACCGTCCCCAACCGGGTGTGGATGGCGCCGATGTGCCAGTACTCGGCCGAGGTGTTCGGGCCCGACGCGGGTGTGGCGAACGACTGGCACTTCGCCCACTACGGAGCGCGCGCCGCCGGCGGCACCGGCCTGATCCTCGTCGAGGCGACGGCCGTGAGCCCCGAGGGCCGCATCAGCCCCGCGGACCTCGGCATATGGAACGACACCCAGGTCGATGCGCTGCGCCGCATCACCGGATTCCTGAAGACCCAGGGCACCACTCCGGGCATCCAGATCGCCCACGCGGGCCGCAAGGCGTCCACCGACCGCCCCTGGAAGGGCGGCGGACCCGTCGGCCAGGAGGAGAATGGCTGGCAGCCGCTCGCGCCCAGCGCGCTCCCCTTCGACGAGGGCCACCACCTGCCGCACGAGCTCACCACGGACGAGATCCACGACGTCGTCGGCCAGTTCGCCGCCGCGGCCCGGCGCGCCCTTGACGCCGGATTCCAGGTGGTCGAGATCCACGGCGCCCACGGCTACCTCATCGGCGAGTTCCTCTCGCCGTTCACCAATCACCGCACGGACGAGTACGGCGGCTCCTTCGAGAACCGCTCCCGGCTCGCCCTCGAGGTCGTCGACGCCGTCCGCGCCGTCTGGCCCGAGGAACTGCCCCTCTTCTTCCGGATCTCCGCGACCGACTGGCTGACGGAGAACCCCGAGGACGAGCGCGACGGCTGGACCGCCGACGACACCGTCCGCCTCGCCAAGGAACTGCACGCCCACGGCGTGGACCTTCTCGACGTCTCCAGCGGAGGCAACGCCCCGAAGGCACGCATCAAGACGGGCCCTGGTTACCAAGTCCCCTTCGCAGCGCGGGTGAAGGCCGAGACGTCCCTCCCCGTGGCGGCCGTCGGCCTGATCACCGACCCCGAGCAGGCCGAGAAGATCCTCGCCAACGGAGAGGCGGACGCCGTGCTCCTGGGCCGCGAACTCCTGCGCAACCCCTCGTGGGCCCGGCACGCCGCGAACGAACTCGGCGGCGATGTGGCCACTCCCCAGCAGTACCACCGCATGGTGTGAGCCTTGGCCAAGGGTTGCCGACTGGGGACATCCCTAGGTGACTCCCCGAAGCGACGGGCGGGCCAGGGTTCGTACCGTGGCGCTGTCGCGATGTGTCACGGTTCGGGGCCCGTACCGGCCCTCAGGAGGGCGTTGTGCGCTACGTCATCGAGGTGTTCCGCTCGCCTGCGGGCGTGCACGGGAACGTGGTGGATGAGTGTGAAGAGGAAGGGGACACGGGCCGCTGCACGCCGTTCCACGGCTGGCTCGAGCTGCTCTCGCTCCTCGAACCGCCACCGGACCCGGCGTCCACGGAGACCGGAGAGCCGGCCTCCGCGACGGATGGCGACTCCTGTGACGCCTGATCCCACGGCACGGCAAACAGCTCCGCGGGAGCGGGGAATCTGCTTGTACCGGGACCCGTTCGGGCATCATCGTGGACGTTCGGGGCCATGCGCCCGGCACGGGCCGCCGTCACAGTCCTGGCGTCCGTACCGGGTGCCGACATGTGGGGGCGGTGATGACGTCCGGCGGCATTCTGAACGACCATGCCCACACACCGGCGCCCCATGAGGCGTTCTCCGGTCGCCGCCACGAACTCGCGGCGCTCCAGGAGGAGTTCCGCCAGGCGTGCGACGGTGTGCCGCGGCTCGTCCTGATCGACGGCCCTGGCGGCATCGGCAAGTCCGCGCTGGTGCGCAGGTTCCTCGACACGGCGGGCGACGCCTGTGTGCTCCAGGCCAGCGGCGAGGAGAACGAGAGCGCGCTGCCCTGCGGGGTGCTCGCCCAGTTCGTCGGACAGAGCCCCATCCCGCTGCCGGACTGCCTCGGCTCGCTGGTCCGCACGCCCCGCTCGGCGCCCGGCACCCTGCCGCCGCTCGCGGCGGGCTTCGGGCTGCTGGACCTGCTGAGCGAGCTGCAGGACAAGGGTCCCGTCATCCTGGTGCTCGACGACGCCCACTGGGCCGACTCCGCCTCGCTGAACGCGCTGACGTTCGCGCTGCGGCGGCTGCGCGTCGACAAGGTCCTCGCGATCGTGACGGCCCGGGACCCGCAGGCTCCCCAACTCCCGGACGGCATCCGCAGGTTGCTCTCCGACGTCCGCACCCGGCGGATCCCGCTGCACGGGCTCACACCGGACGAACTGGGCTCCCTCAGCGCGCAGATGGGCTCCGACCGGCTGCCGCACTCCGCTTCCGTACGCCTCCACAGTCATACGCACGGCAATCCGCTGCACGCCCGTGCGCTGCTCGACCAGGTGCCCGCGCACGTCCTGCGGGACGTCGCCACGCCCCTGCCCGCGCCCCGTTCGTACGCCATGCTGGTGCTCGCCAATCTCGCGGAGTGCGGCTCCCAGGCGCAGCGGCTCGTCCAGTCGGTCAGTGTGCTCGGGCTCTGCTGCCCGCTGGGCGTGGCCGCCTCGCTCGCCCGTGTCACCACGCCCCTGCCCGCGCTCGAACGGGCCGTCAAAGCAGGCCTGTTGAAGGAGACACATCCGGGGGCCGCGCCCGAGATCGCCTTCCCGCACCCTCTCGTGCACGCCGCGGTCTACCAGGACATCGGGCCCGCGCACCGGGCCGACCTGCACACGCGGGCCGCGGCCCTGGTCGACGACGAGTACGCGAGCCTGCGGCACCGCGTGCTCGCGGCCACCGGCCCCGACGAGCATCTCGCCGCCGCCCTCGCCGCGTGCGCCCGGCGCGAGGCGGCCACCGGACAGTGGGCGGTCGCGGGCACGCACCTGCGGCACGCCTCACGGGTGGCGACGACCGGCATGGAACGCGACCGGCTCGCCGTCGAGGCCGTCGAGGCGCTGCTGCTCGACGGCCGGGTGCACGAGTCGGCCGAGCTCGCGACCGGTCTTCCGGCCGGCGCTGACCCGGCGCTGCGCGGGTACGTACGCGGTTATGTGGCCCGCGTCCAAGGGCGCATGGAGCAGGCGCAGACGCTGCTCGTCGACGCCTGGAACCAGTGCGATCACGAGAGCGATCCCTCGCTGGCCGCGCGGGCTGCCGAGCAGCTGAGCTACGCCGCCGTGATGCGGGGGCGCTCGGCCGACGCCGCCCAGTGGGCGGAGCGCGCACAGCGGCTCTCCACCCTCCAGGGGCCGAGCCGGATGCTGCGCTTCAACCACCTCCTCGCGCTCGGCCTCAGCGGGTTCGCCAAGAAGGGCATCGAGCTCGCCGGCGACCTTCCCGACCCCCTCCTCGTCCCTCCCGTGAGCATCGATCTGCTGCTCGCTCGCGGCCAGTTGAGGCTGTGGTCGGACGATCTCCTCGGCGCGCGATCCGACTTGCTGGGGGCTGTGGCCAACTGCCGCAGGGGAACAGTGCCGTTGCGCCTGCTTTCCGCCTCCGCTCTCGCGCAGACCCTGCACCGGCTCGGCGACTGGGACGAGGCGCTGATCCACGCCGAGGCGTCCGCGTCGATCGCCGACGACACCGAGCAGTCCTGGCTCAAGCCCGTCACGCACGCCATCGCCAGCTGGATCCTCTCGGCACGCGGCACCTGGGACCGCGCTTCGGCGCACCTGCGGCTCGCCCTGGACGCGCCGGGCTGCGACGAGAGCGCCCTCGCCTACGCGTACGCGGCATCGGCGCACGGCGCCTTCGCCGAGGCGCGCGCGGAGCCGGAGCGGGTCGTCGAGGCGCTGCGCCCGCTCCTCGACTTCGCCTCGCACGACGGCGTGAACGAACCCGGCGTGGTGTCCTGGCGTGAACTCCTGGTCGACGCGCTCATCCAGCTCGGCGACTTCGACGAGGCGGAGGCGGTGCTCCTCCCCTACGAGGAGCGGGCATCGGCGCGCGGGCAGCACTCGGCGCTGTCCGCCGCGGCCCGGGTGCGCGGCAATCTGCACGCGGCGCGCCGGGACACGGACCGCGCCCAGGCCTCGTTCCTGCGCGCGCACGACCAGGCGGCGCAGATCCCCTCGCCTTTCGGCCGCGCCCGCGTGCAGCTCGACCACGGGGCGTTCCTGCGCAGGATCGGCCGCCGCTCGGTCGCCGTGGCCCAGCTCCAGGCGGCGTACACGACCATGCGTGAACTGGACGCCGCGCCCTACCTCGCGCGGTGCGAAAGGGAGTTGGACGCCTGCGGGCGTGCGGCGCCGCCGCGGCCCGCGCACGATCCGGCGGCCGCCGACCCCGCCTCCGCGGCCGAGGGGCTCACGCCGCAGGAGCTGGCCGTCGCGCGTCTGGCGTCGCAGGGCTTCACCAACCGGCAGATCGCCACCGCGCTCGCGCTGAGCGTCAAGACCATCGAGTACCACCTGGGCCACACCTATACGAAGCTCGGCATCGCCTCGCGCATCGGGCTCGTGCAGCACTTCGCCCCTCAGGAGCGGCGCACGTCCTCCTCCTAGCCCGACCTCCTAGCCCGTCCCCTGGCCGGAGCCCTGGCGCACCGGGGTTATCCCTGGGCGGTTCCCTGAGGCACCCCTGCCCTGCCCGGCGTAGGTTCTTGGCTGGTCAGGGCACGGAATGCACAACTGGGGGTGCACAGATGGCTGTCACGGAATGTCCGGCGGTACGCGACGACGCGCCACCGGTCCTGCGTCTGCGGCTGCTGGGGGGATTTCACCTCAGCCGCGGCGAGGGCGACGGCGGCGAGCAGGTCGACGTGTCCGCCAGCGGACAGCAGTTGCTGGCCCTGCTCGGGCTTCGTGGCCCCACGACGCGTTCGGTGCTCGCGGGGACGCTGTGGCCCGAGGTCACCGAGGAACGTGCACGTGCCTGCCTCCGTACCGCCATCTGGCGCCTGAACGCGGCGGGTTCGGCCGTCTGCGACCCCCGGCCCGGGGTGCTCGCGCTCAGCCGGCGCGTCCGGATGGACATCGAGGACTTCACCGCCACGGCACACCACATACTCGCGGCCTCGGCAGAGGGGACCGGGGCCGCGTGCGCCTCGCTGATGGGCATGGGTGAACTGCTGCCCGGCTGGTACCAGGACTGGGTGGTCTTCGAGCGTGAGCGGCTGCACCAGCTGCGGCTGCACGCGCTCGAGGCCCTCTCGGCCCGCCTTGTCGAGCAGGAGCAGTACGCCCCCGCCCTGGAGGCCGCGTTGGAGAGCACCCGGATCGATCCGCTGCGCGAGAGCGCGCGGCGGGCGGTCGTGACGGTGCACCTCGCCGAGAACAACCTCGCGGAGGCGGTGCGCCACTTCAAGGCGTTCCGCGGCCTGCTCCGTACGGAGCTCGGCATCGAACCCTCGGAGCAGTTCCTCACGATGGTGCGCCACGCGCTGACCTGATGTGCACGACGGGGAGGCGAGGCAGCCATGGTGACCGTGACCGCGGCGGGATTTCCCGCAACCGGAGTTCCCGCGACGGGGGTTCCTCAAGAACGGGTGACGCGCCATCACGTCACCGCAGGCCTGGCTGTCCGTGCGCGCTCGGGGGCGCACGGGCCGCAGGTCGGCCCACCCACCCCTGCCGGCCGTGTTGGGGGACGCGGCCGGCAGGCCACCGACGCTCCACCACGCACGGACACGGGGGTGCCGCGCGCGGCGAAGGAGCCGTCGGGAGCCGCGACGGCCGGGGCACGACTTCCCGGCCGTCGCGGCCTCACACCGCCCCTTGTGGGCCTCACTCTCCTTGCGGCTTCCCCTGCGGGCGCCTGAGCTCCCCGATGGCCTTGTCCACGGCCTTGTGCGGCATGCCGGTCCTGCGGGACAGGTCCTTCGGCTCCATGGTCCGCAGGACGTCGTCGACGCTCTTGTCCTCGACGCTCGCGATCTCCCGTACGTAGCGCTGGACCCGCTCGACCGGATCGGCGGCCCGCGGTCGCCGGACTCCACCGACAACCCCCGGCACCGGCGGGACCAGGCCGCCACGTGCCGCGATGCCCGGCCCGTGCTCCCGTTCCTGCTTCTGCTTCAGCTCCTGTTCGAGCCAGGTCGTCCAGACGCCGCGCCCGACCATGTGTTCCGCCGCGCTCTCGGCCACCGAACCGTCCTGGAGGATCCCCGGGTCGGCCGAGTCCGCCCGGACGAGCAGGCGGCAGGAGGCCGCCAGCATCGGCGGCGACGCGACCGGCGGCACCGGCTCGCCGAGCAGGGTGCACAGCGCGGCGATGTCCGGCTGGGCGGGGGCGTGGTGGACGAGGCGCTCCAGGATGCTGCCGATCCGCCCCAGGTCGGGGGTCGGGTGCAGCAGCAGGGCGTGCGCCCCGATGATGCCGAGGAAGGGGTTGACGCTCTTGGCGTCGAGCAGGCCCAGCAGCTGCCGCGTCGACACGAGGTCGATCCCCTGCCGCAGCCCCGAGAGCGCTGCCTCCAGGGCGAGGTCCAGGGTGCGGTCCGCCGGCTGCCAGCCGACGCCTCGGGGCACCATCTGGATCGAGGCGAACTGCGGCTGCGGGCCCTGCGGTCCGTTGCTCACGAACACCAGCGTCGTCCACCCGTCGAGCACGTGCAGCGCCTGCGCGAGGGTCAGCCCGTCGGCGGGCTTCCTGCGCGTCCTCAACCGGTAGCCGCCGGGCGGCAGTTCACCGCTCCAGGCCGACCACTCCTGCCCGCCGGCCGGCTCCCAGCCCCCGGCGCCGCCGTCCACCGGAGTACCGCACTCGTCGGCGATCTCCAGGGCGAACGGGTCGAGCTGCCAGCCCCTGCGCAGATTGCGGATCAGGACCATCAGCGTCGGCGGGCCCCCGCCGTGCGTCGCCTCGGTGCTCCAGCGCACCGCCGCCGCGCGGTGGTCCTCACGGGTCGTGGGGGTGCCTTCGACCGGGGTGGCCGTGGGCATGTCGGGCAGCGCGAGCCGCTCGACGAAGGGCTCCGTGCCGACCTCGACGAACCGGCTCTCCACCGCGCCGCCGAAGCGCTGCTCGATGCGGTAGATGCCGGGCGGCAGCGTGGTGTCGATGGTGCCCATCGCGTGCGCCACCTCGCGGAACGCGGAGTCCGTGACCGTGACGAGGACCGACGGGGTGTCCGGTATGACGACGAACGGCACGCGCTTGGCCGTCTCCTCCCGTGAGCGCCGCCGCTCTTCAGAGCTGGACACCATTCCCACCGCCCGTCATTACCTCGAAGAATCCACCGTTCTGGAAGTCATCCGCCGCCCAGCTCTCCGGCGTGACCCGGTACAGGCCGGGAGCGAGCTTCTCGACGTGTTCCGCGGCATCGACGTGCCACCTCAGCGGCGGCTCGTCGGGGTCGCCGCCGCGCAACTGCACCCAGCCCCGGAATCCCTCCGGGAAGCACAGCGTGACGAAAGGCATCCCGTTCTCCACGTCCCGCACGAAGACCATCGGAGCACTGCCCTTGACGAACCTGGGCTGCTGCGGGACCAGCAGGTGCCGGGTGCGGTCCTCCACATGACGTACGACGTAGTCCGCGAGGCTGTCGGAGGTGATGAGCCCCTTGCGGGTGACGCTGCGCCCGCCGAGACCGTCCAGGAGCGCGGTCGTGAAGTGCCCGCGCGCGAGGTCGGGGTCGGCGTTCTGCTCCTCGTAGGCGGGGTCGCCTTGCGAAGTGGCGTACCCGACGAAGCAGTCGACCTTCTCGAGCGCCCCCACGGTGGTGGTGAAGGGCGGCCCGAAGGGGAAGACGGAGCCGTTGCCGTTGCTCGTGCGGCAGCAGTCCGCGAAGCAGACGATCTCGCGGAACGGCGACGACGACTCGTACCAGTCCAGGTACTGGCCCACGGCGAGGTGATTGCCCAGGAGGTCGAACGCGGCGTTGGCCATGAGCAGCGCGGTGCTGTTGGGGGGCGTCATGAAGCCGTGCCCCGCGAGGAAGAAGTAGAGCCGGGTCCGCTGCCTCGCGGCCTCCCACTCCTCCTCGGGCCGGTCCTCGATCGCCCGCTGGACCGCGGTGTTCGTCCGGTAGAGCGCCAGGTCGACGTTCTCCCTGGTCGGTACGGCCGTCATGAAGTCCGCGGTGCGCTCCTGCTCCTCGGTGGCGGTCACCAGCGTGACGTTGCCTTCGGGCACATCGCCTCCCTTGGGATCGACGAGCCAGTCACGGAACCGGACCGCATCACCCCGTGCGGCCTGCAGGTCACCGATGGCGGGATAACGGTTGATGCCGACGACCACGGCGTAGTGCAGGTCGTTCATCGGGCTCTCCCCCTCGTTCAGCCTCGCGCCGTTCAGTCGGCGAGCATGGCGGCCACGCTCGCGAGGACCTGCGGGTCGTCGTCGAACGCGACGTGGCTGCGCGCCCCCGCGCGCAGACCGGGGCCGACGTCGCCGGGCGACCAGACCGTGCGGGCGGGGTCCGCCCGCAGGAAGCCGCGCAGGTCGTCGGAGTCGGGTCCCGTGGCGGCAGGATCGAGGTACCAGTGCTGCATGCCCGCGATCGGGGTGACGACGGACCGCTGGGCGGGCCCGCGCTCCAGGACTCCGGAGATGAAGTAGAGCAGCGACCTCGGATACAGGAAAGGCACCAGGTGGTCGGCCTGCTCGGCCGCGTCGGTCATGGTGAACATCCGGAACCGGTCGAAGAGTTCGGCCTGGCGGCGGACGACGGGCGCCAGCTGCGCCACGGTGCAGGCGGGTGCGAGGAGCACCACGTCCCGCAGCCGGAAGTCGGCGGGGACGGGGTCGTCGTCCTCGGCGCGCCTGCGCGCGAGGTCGTCAAGGAGGTGGGAGATGAACACGGCGCCCGCGCTGTGGCCGACCACGGTCACCTGGGGGCGGGTGCCGGAGGCGAGCAGCTCGGCGAACCGGTCGAGGAAGTACCGTCCGGCGCGGGCCTCGTCGCCCGCGGCGGCGAACGTGTCGGCGGTCTGCCGCTTCATCGCGCCCCAGATCGCGGCGCCCGCGTTGGCGAGGTAGAACTCGCGGAGGATCTCCTCGACGACCGTCGGATAGAGGCCGTGGTCGTTGCGCTGCCGGAAGCGGCCCACGACGGCGGCCACCACCCGCACGGTCTTGCGCACGACCAGCGCGGTGCTCACCAGGGCACGTTCCCCCGTGCCCGCCCTGGCCGCGAGATCGGCCACGACGTCAGGTGACATCAGTGTGGCCGCCGCGGCACGCCCCCCGATGACTTCTCGCGCCGCGGCGACCGGCTCTGTGGGGTGGACCTGGGCGGGTGGCACCACCGAGTTCACGATCTCCCGGGTGCGCTCAGCCAGTTCGGTGTCCGCCGAGAGCTCGGCGGCGATCTGCTTCTGCTCAGCCTCGCTCAGCGGCGGCACGTCCGGCGGCGCGGTCAGCCGCGCGTACGGCTCCTGCCCCGCCCGCACCTGGGCGAGTTCGGCTGCTACCGCCCTCGGGGAAGGGGTGGCCACCACCCCGAGGGCGCGCTGTCCCGGCTGCCGGAAGACGGTGCCGGTGGCGTAACGGGTGACGCGGTTGAGCAGCGTACGGAAGACGCTCTCGTTCAGGATCTGCGGAAGGTTGCCCCGCAGGGTCTCCAGGAGTCCGCTGCTCCAGACGAAGAAGACGGGATCGGCGCCGGCCGCCTCGTACACGGGTGTGAGCCGCTCGGCGGTGGCGAACCCCAGCGTGTCGTCGATGAGTCCACCGTGGAAGTGCAGCACGACGCGCGGCCGGTCCTTGAGCCCGGCCACGAGCTCGTCGATGTCGGCGGTGGTGGTCGAGGCGAGCCGACCACCCTGCCGGCTGTGGATGCACCGTTCACGGAAGGAAGTCATGCCCAGGAAGGTAGGACGGCCGCGCCGCCCGGACATCGGGGGCTGGCTCAGGGAAACCCCTGGCTAGGAACCCGAGGGGGCGCCCATCCACTCGGCCTCGTACCCGGCGTACGTCCCGTCGTGCGTCGCCAGGTGCGTGAACTGGTCGACGTACTCCTTGAATTCCTCGTCCCCGCGCGGCAGTGCGTAGGCCTTCTCGGAGAAGGTGAAGGGCTTCTCCGGGTGAAGGGAGCAGAGTTCGGGGTGGATCTTGGCCTGGTAGCGGGTCTCGCTCGCGTCCGTCATCATCACGTCCGCGCGGCCCTCGATGATCTCCTGGAAGATCGTGGTGTTCTCCGGGTGCTGCTTGATCGTGGCCTGCTTGATGTGGGCGCGTGCGAACTGCTCGTTCGTGCCACCGGGGTTGACGATGACGGTGGTGCCCGTCTTGTCGATGTCCTTGAGTGTGCCCTCGCCGAACTTCTCCTTGTCGGCGCAGCGGATGATCGGTGTCTTGCCGTCCTCGCGCGTCGGCTCGCCGAAGTAGACCTGGCGGGCGCGCGGCAGGGTGATGGAGACGCCGCCGACCGCGATGTCGCAGCGGCCCGCCGCGACGTCCTTGGTCAGGTTGGCCCAGGTCGTGGCCACGTACGTGGGCTTGGCGTCCAGGCTCTTGGCCAGGTCTTCGGCCATCTTGATGTCGACGCCGCTGTAGGTGCCGTCGGCGGGGTCGAGGTGGGTGAACGGGCGGTAGTCGCCCGTGGTGCACACCTTCAGGACGCCCTTCTTGGGCACGGAGTCCAGCAGGCTGCCGTGGTGGCGGTCCTTGCCGCGCCCGGCGTCGGGGGACGCGGGCGCGGCAGCCGTGACGGCGAGCAGACAGACCAGGGCGGACAGGGTGGCGGCACGCTTCACGGGGGCTCCTCCGGGCGGGTTCGCGGCTCGAAGGGATCACCCTCGCAGAACCGTTCTGGCCGGTGAAGCCCCTTCTCATCAGGCGATCACCGGGTTCTTCAGGCGAGTGGCGTCAGCCGGGCCGCCGTCAGGACGGGGCCGTCCCCGCCCTCGCCCCCGTCCTCGTACGCGTCCTCGTACGCGTCCTCGTCGAACGGGTACAGCGGGCGCTCCACCCGGTGGTGGCCGAGCCGCAGCAGGTCCTGGTCGACGCCGCCCGGGGTGAGGGCGAGGAGCCAGTCGGCGGCCATGTCATGGAGCTCGGGCTCCAGATAGCCGATCTTGACCACGACCAGGTCGAAGGTGCGCGGGTCGATGCCGAGGCCGCCGTCCGCCGGTCCCATGAAGTCCGCGAGGGTGTGGAAGGGCTTGCGGCGCTCGACCAGGATCACGGTCAGGCCGCCGGTCTTCACCGCCGCCATGTCGACGCCCCGGTCGTACGCGCCGCCCTCCGCCCGGTCCTTCTGCTCGGCCGCGCGCTGCAACGCCACGACGGTGCCGGCGAGTTCGTAGGGGCCCCCGTGGTTCGCGTCGACCTTGCCGCCGACGCTCAGGGCGACCTCGGCGCCCACTCCGGCCTCGAAGCAGCGGGCGACGGCCACGGGGTCGGTGATGCCGGGGTGGACCGCGGTGACCTTCCCGGAGCGGATCGCGTCGTTCTCCAGGAGCTTGCCCAGCATGTACGCCAGGTCTCCGGCGCCGCCCGCCGTGGGGTTGTCGCCGGAGTCGCTGATCAGGAAGGGCCGCCGCGTCGAGGCCACCGCCTGGGCGATGCACTCCTCGGCCCCGCCGGTGGGGCCGACGAAGAGGAAGTCGCGGCGCGCGTCCCAGTAGCGGCGCGCGAGCTTCTCGGCCTCGGCGGCGGCCAGTTCGGCGTCGTCCCCGGTGACGACGATCGCGGCCTTGCAGCGCGGCTCGTCCGCCCAGGCGTAGCCGACCCACATCGCCGCGTCGAGGATGCCGGGCAGCTTCTCGATGCCGGCGAGCGAGGCGTAGAGGGACTTGGCGGGCTCCAGGCGGGTGCTGGTCTTCTCGCCGGGCAGGAGCACCGGCACCTGCACCCAGGCGCGGTGCGGCCGGGTGCCCTCGCGCAGGCAGCGCACGAGATTGCGCGCGGCGCGCTCGCGGGTCTCCCAGGCGTCCTCGTGCGGGGCGAGGCGGTGGGCGGTGAGCAGGTCGATCGGCTCGGCGAACCGGCGCGAGACGTTGCCGTGCAGGTCCATGGCGGTGGAGATCATCGGGCGTCCGCCGTCGGGGGTGCCGACGGCGTCGAGTGCGGCGCGCACCGCTTCCGTCAGGTCTGCTTCGGCGTCGGTCAGGCCGACGACGCTCATCGCGCCGTGGATGTCGTAGACCAGGCCGTCCAGGGGGCCCGCTTCCCGTATGCGCGTGACCAGTTCGTCCTTGAGGACCAGGTACGACTGGGCCTCCACCGGGCCGCCGGGCAGCGAGGTCGCGTGCAGGAGGGGCACCCACTCGACCGTGTAGGCCAGGTCCGAGTCCGGCTGGGTCCAGGTGTAGCGGTCCAGGAGGTCCTGGCCGCGGGTCTGGCGGAAGTCGTCGGTGGTGGAGCGGTGCGGGCAGAAAGTGGAGGACTCGATGCCGATGCCGCCGATGCCGATGCGGAGGCGACGCTGGTTCGTCGCGGGGGTGGTCATGCCTGGACGCTCTCTTCCTGGGACGACGGGTCCTGGGGTGCCGGGGAGCCCGGGAGGTTCTGGCGCAGGGCGGTGAGTCCGGCGCCGAGGAGGCCCGCGTCGCGGCCGGTCACGGTGGTGGTGATCTCCAGGTCCGCGGTGGCCAGGGGCAGGCAGCGCTCGTAGAGGACGCCTCGTACGGCGGCGACGAGCGGTTCGGCGGTGGCCAGGACTCCGCCGAGGGCGACGGCCTGGGGGTTGAAGAAGTTCACGACGACGGACAGGACCGTGCCGATGTGCCGCCCCGCGGTGCGGACGAGGGTGGTGGCCTGCGGGTCGCCGTCGGCGACGAGGCGCAGGAGTTCGGTGGTGTCGGCCACCTCGACGCCCTGTGCGGCGAGTTCGCGGATGAGGGCGGCGCCGCTGGCCACGGTCTCCAGGCAGCCGATGTTGCCGCAGCTGCACGGGCGGTCGCCCGCCGCCTCGATGCGTACGTGACTGATGTCGCCCGCCGAGCCGTTGGCGCCGTCGTGCGGGCGGCCCGCCACGATGACGCCGCTGCCGATGCCGCGGCCCGCCTTGACGACGACCATGTGGTCGAGGCCGGGGCGTGCGGTGCGGTGCTCGCCGACGGCCATCATCGTGGCGTCGTTGTCGACGGTGACGGGGATGCCGAGGCGTTCGGCGAGGACGTCACGCAGCGGGTAGCGGTGCCAGCCCGGCATGCGGGACGGGCTCAGGACACGGCCCTCGGCGGGCTGTACGGGTCCGGGGAAGGCGACCCCGAGGGCGCGGACGGCGCGGCCCGCCTCGCGCTGGCGGGCGCCCATCTCGGCGACCTGGCCGCAGAGCCAGTCGACGGCGGACTCGGGGCCCGCGGTGATGTCGTGCGGCAGGTCGACGGCGTCGAGGACCGTGCCGCCGAGGTCGACGACGCCGATGCGCGCGTGGTGGCTGCCGAGGTCGGCGGCGAGTGCGACGCCGCCCTGCGCGTGGACGCGGAGCAGCCGGGGGCGGCGGCCTCCGCGTGACGCGCCCTCGCCGGACTCGGTGAGCACGCCGGCGCTGACGAGTTCCTGCACGCGCAGCGACACGGTGGAGGGGGCGAGCCCGAGCTCCCGCACGAGATCGGCCCGGGAGGAGGCGGCGCCCGAGGAGACCAGTTGCAGGATGTGCTGCGCCGACCCCGGTTCGCCGCGCGGTGTACCGGCCATGCCGCCCCCAGTTGCTTCGATCAGTTCGTTCGACATCGGGACGAACACTAAGTCCCTTCAAAGCAAGTTGGCCAGACCCTCCCGATTTTGAAACTTCTTGCCGAACGAAGCTCTTGACTTGATTTTGTCGCCAGATCTAGCGTTCAGGCGCCGCCCGTCGATCTCCGGCACGGTCCGGCTCTCGCATCCTTGGAGGCCCTTCGCCATGCGCTCAAGGCGATCACGTCCCCGCGCGCGGCGCCGCGCTCTCATAGCCGCCGCGGCATCCGTCGCCGCGCTCGCCCTCACGGCAGTGACCGGCTGCACGAAGGAGGGCGGCCGCGTCGACATGGGCCCCACCGGCGGCACTCCGGTCGAGGGCGGCACCGCCACGATGGCGCTGCCGCCCGCCGCGACGCCGAACTGGATCTTCCCGATCGGCGCCCCCGGCTACGGCGCCTCGTACAACTACGGAATCCAGTCGCTGCTCTTCATGCCGGTGTACGACGCCGTGCAGGACAAGGGCGAACTGACCACGCACGGCCCGAGCACCCTCGGCTCGGAGCCGAAGTTCAGTGACGGCAACAAGACCGTGACGGTGCCGCTGCGCGAGGGCGTGACGTGGTCCGACGGAAAGCCGGTCACCTCACGCGACATCGAGTTCTGGTTCAACCTCGTCAAGGCCAACAAGGCGAGCTGGGGCAACTACTCGGTCGGCACGATGCCCGACAACGTCAAGCGCTTCGAGACGGTCGACGACCACACCGTGCGCCTGCACCTGAGCCGCGCGTACAACCCCGACTGGTTCACCGCCAACCAGCTCACCCTGATGCGGGCTCTGCCCCAGCACGCCTGGGACGCCAGGACCGACGGCGGCGAGGTCGGCGACTGGGACCGCACCAAGGACGGCGCCAAGACCGTCTTCGCGCGGCTCACGCGGCACGCCAAGAGCCTGGGTTCCTACGGCTCCGACCCGCTGTGGAAGACGGTCAACGGCCCGTGGAGGCTGGCGGGCTGGCGCGACAGCGGCCAGGTCACCATCGTCCCGAACGAGAAGTACACCGGCCCCAAGTCGCAGCGCCCGCACCTCGACAAGGTCGTCTTCAAGCCCTTCACCACCGCCGACTCCGAGTACAACGTGCTGCGTTCGGGCGGCGTCGACTACGGCTACATCCCGCCGTCGGTGATGGCGCAGAAGGAGAAGTTCGAGGAGAAGGGCTACCGCGTCGATCCGTGGGAGGGCTGGGCGGCGACGTACATCGTCTACAACTTCAACTCCACGCACGCGGGCCCGATGATGGACCAGCTCTACATCCGCCGGGCGATGCAGCACCTCGTCGACCAGAAGGCGATGAGCGACGTCATCTGGCAGGGCAGCGCGACACCGACGCTCGGACCGGTGCCGGTGACACCGAAGAGCCAGTACCTGTCCAAGGCGATGGAGAAGAACCAGTACCCCTTCGACGTGAAGAAGGCTCAGCGGCTGCTCACCGCGCACGGCTGGCGGACCACGGACGGCACCGCACGCTGCGTACGCCCCGGAACGGGCTCCGACGAGTGCGGCAGGGGCATCGCGAGGAACGCCCCGCTCGAACTCACCCTGCTCTCCCAGTCGGGCTCCACCGAGACGACGAACATGATGCAGGAGCTCAAGTCCTCGCTCTCCAAGGGCGGGATCGACCTCACCGTGCGCCAGCAGCCGCTGAACTCGGTGCTCGGCAACTCCGTGCCCTGCAAGGCCCAGGACCCCGGCTGCGACTGGGACATGTCGTTCTTCGGGACGGCGGGCAGCTGGTACTACCCGCTCAACCCCAGTGGTGAGCAGCTCTTCTCCACCGGCGCCTCCGCCAACTTCGGCAACTACAGCGACAAGAAGGCCGACCGGATCATCCGCGCCGTGCAGTACTCGCCCGACATGAAGGCGATGCACGCGTACGGCGAGTACCTCGCCGAGCAGCTCCCGGTGATGTGGATGCCCAACCCCGCCTACCAGGTCTCCGTGATCCGCAACGACTTGCGGGGCATCGGCCAGAACCCGACCGTCACCTTCGCGCCGCAGGACTGGTACTACGTCAAGAAGAAGGGAGCCGACAAGTGACCGGCTTTCTGGTCAAGCGCTTCCTTCAGGCGCTCGTCGTGCTGTTCCTGGTCTCGATCATCGTCTTCACCCTGCTCCACATGCTGCCCGGCGGCCCCGCGCGCGCCATCCTCGGCCCGAAGGGCACCCCGCAGCAGATCGAGCACTTCAACCACCAGCAGGGATACGACCGTTCACTGCCCGCGCAGTACGTGATGTATCTGAAGCGGCTGTTCACCGGCGACCTCGGTGAGTCGTTCAAGCTCAACTCGCCGGTCTTCGACCTGCTCAAGCAGCGCCTGCCCAAGACCCTGCTCCTGACGGTGCTCTCCACCGCGCTCGCGGTCGTCATCGCCGTCCCGCTCGGCCTGCTGCAGGCCGTGCGGCGCGGCAAGGCGTCGGACTACGCCCTGACGGGGCTCGCCTTCCTGCTCTACGCGACGCCGGTGTTCTTCCTCGGCCTCATCATGATCATCCTGTTCGCGCAGGTGATGCCGATCCTCCCGGCGGAGGCACCGCAGGGCGAGAGCGTCGGTGAACTCCTCGGTGACTTCACGGGGTTGGTGCTTCCGGTCGTCACCATGGCGTTCGGCATCGTGGCGATGTTCAGCCGCTACATGCGCTCGGCGGTCCTCGACAACCTCACCGAGGAGTACGTCCGTACGGCGATGGCCAAGGGCCAGTCGAGCCGCCGCATCATGGTCCGCCACGTCCTGCGCAACGCGCTGATCCCGCTGGCCACCCTGCTCGGCCTGTATCTGCCGACGCTCTTCAGCGGCGCGCTCGTCGTCGAGTCGATGTTCAACTACCCCGGCATGGGGCTGCTGTTCTGGAACGCGGCGCAGGGCTCCGACTTCCCGGTCCTTCTCGGCGTGACGCTCGTCGTCGGCGTCGCCACCGTCGTCGGCTCGCTGCTCACCGACATCCTGTACGCCGTCCTCGACCCCCGGATCCGGAGCGTGGCATGAGTACCGCGACCGCAGACGTCACCCCCGAGGCCGCTCCGGGGAACGAGGCGGCGGCACAGGCCACGCCCTCGCTCGCCCGCCGCACCCTCCAGGTCTTCACCGGCAACAAGCTCGCCCTGACGGGCGTGGTGGTCCTGGTCCTGCTCCTGGCCTTCAGTTACCTCGGACCGCTCCTGCACCCCACCGAGCAGGTGCACACCGACCTCACCCAGGCGAACCTCGCGCCGGGCAGCCCCGGCCACCTCCTCGGCACCACCGACCTGGGCTACGACATGGTCGGCCGGCTGATGGTCGCCGGGCAGACGTCGCTCGAAATAGGCCTGGCGGCAGGCCTGTTGGCGACGCTCTTCGGGACCGTGTACGGCGCGGTCGCGGGGTATTTCGGCGGCTGGGTGGACGCGGCCATGATGCGGATCACGGACGCCGCGCTCGCGATCCCGGCGATGTTCCTGCTCGTCGTGGTCGCCGCGATCATCACGCCCAGCAAGGGCGTCCTCATCGTCATCATCGCCTCGGTCGCCTGGCTCTCCCCCGCCCGCCTGGTGCGCGGCGAGGCGCTCTCGCTGCGCGACCGCGAGTACGTCCAGGCGATGCGGATGATGGGCGGCGGTGGCGCGCGAGCCGTGTTCAAGCACATCGTGCCGAACGCGATCGGCACGGTCATCGTCAACTGCACCTTCCAGATCGCCGACGCCATCCTCTACGTCAGCTATCTGGCCTTCCTCGGCCTGAGCATTCCGCCGCCCTCGGCCGACTGGGGCTCGATGCTCTCGGCCGGCATCACCTACACGCAGAACGGCTACTGGTGGCTGATCTTCCCGCCGGGCATCGCGATCGTCCTGGTCGTCGCCGCGTTCAACTTCATCGGTGACGGGCTGCGGGACGCGTTCGAAGTACGGCTGCGGAAGTAAGGGAGAACCGACAAGATGACCGAGCCTCTGCTCAAGAACGAGTCCCTGATCAAGAACGAGCCTCTGCTCAAGATCGACGATCTGCGCGTCGACATCGCCTCGCGCGACCGCACCGTCCACGCCCTCGACGGCGTCAGTCTCGAACTCGCCCCGGGTCAGGCCCTGGGCATCGTCGGCGAGTCGGGCTGCGGCAAGACGATGACCGCGCTCAGCGTCCTCGGCCTTCTGCCGCCCGGTGGTGAAGTCACCGGCGGACGCGTCCTGTTCGACGGCCAGGACCTGGCCACGGCCCCCGCCCCGGCTCTTCAGGAAGTACGGGGCAACACCATCGGCATGGTCTTCCAGGACCCGCTCACCTCACTGAACCCGACGATGACCATCGGCGCACAGGTGGCCGAGCCGCTCGTCCTGCACCGCCCCGACCTGAGCAGGAAAGAGGCGTGGGCGCGGGCCGAGGAGATGCTGCGCCTGGTCGGCATGCCACAGCCCGCCGAGCGCATGAAGGCCTATCCGCACCAGCTGTCGGGCGGCATGCGCCAGCGCGTGGCGATCGCCATGGCCCTGGTCTGCGAGCCGAAGCTGCTCATCGCGGACGAGCCGACCACCGCCCTGGACGTCACGACGCAGCACCAGATCCTGGAGCTGATCGACGGCCTGCGCGAGCGGCTCGGCATGGCGATGATCCTGGTCACGCACGACCTGGGCGTCATCGCCAACCGGGTCGACCGGGTCGCGGTGATGTACGCGGGCAAGGTCGCCGAACAGGCAGACGTACGCGGCCTGTTCGCGAGACCCCGGCACCGCTACACGGAGGCGCTCTTCGCCTCGCTCCCCGAGCGCGCCGCGGACAGCGGCACCGCGCTCCACACGATCCCGGGCCTGCCGCCGAACCTGGCGGCGCGCCCCACGGGGTGCCGCTTCGCCCCGCGCTGCACCTTCGCGACGGACGAGTGCCGCACGAGCGAGCCGCAGCTCACGGACGACGAAGTGCGCGGCGGCGAGCACCGGTTCGCCTGCTTCCACCCGGTGCCGGACAACGCCATGGAGGCGGAGGTCGTGATCCCGCCAGTCGTGCCGGCGCCGCGCGCCCCCGGCGACGTACTCCTCGAACTCGACGCCCTGGCCAAGGACTTCCCCCTCAAGGGCGGCGCCTTCTCGCGCAGCCGCGGCACGGTCAGCGCGGTGGGCGGGGTGTCCCTGGAGATCCGCAGGGGCGAGACCTTCGGCATGGTCGGCGAGTCCGGGTGCGGCAAGACCACGCTCGGGCGGATCGTCGCGGGCCTGGAGGAGCCGACGGCCGGACACGTGCGCTTCGACGGGCACGACCCCGCCCGCATGTCACGGACCGAACGGCGGGCGCACCGGCGGCGCGTGCAGCTGATGTTCCAGGACTCCACGGCCGCCATGGACCCCCGGATGCGGGTGGGCGAGATCCTGCGGGAGCCGCTCGTCATCCAGGGCGTCGGCAGCCGCGCCGACCAGGAGAAGCTGATCGGCGAACTCCTGGACGCGGTCGGCCTGCCGCGCGGCGCCGTGCACCGCTACCCGCACGAGTTCTCCGGCGGTCAGCGTCAACGCCTCGGCCTGGCGCGGGCGTTGACGCTCTCCCCCGACCTGGTGGTCGCGGACGAGCCGGTCTCCGCGCTCGACGTCTCCGTCCAGGCGCAGATCCTGAACCTGATGCGGGAGCTGCAGCGGGAACGCGGCCTGACGTATCTGTTCATCTCGCACGACCTGGCGGTGGTGCGCCACCTCGCGGACACGGTCGGCGTGATGTACCTGGGCAAGCTGGTCGAGTCGGGCCCGGCCGCGCAGGTGTACGCGCACCCGCTGCACCCCTACACACGGGGGCTGCTCGACACGGTCAATCTGCCGGACCCACAGGCCGCGGACGGCGTGGACCGCACTCCCCTGGAGGGCGAGACACCGTCGGCCGCGAAGCCCCCGTCGGGCTGCCGCTTCCGCACCCGGTGCCCCGTCGCCCAGGAGGTGTGCGCCACCACGGAGCCGCTGGTGAGCACCCCGAACAGTGCGGGACACCAGGTCGCGTGCCACTTCCCCCTGTCCGCGCCTCGGCTAGCGTCGGCAGTGTGAAACTCGCGGATGCACTGACCCGCCGCCCGCTCGTGCTCGACGGCGGCCTCTCCAACCAGCTGGAGGCCGCCGGGCACGACCTGAGCGATGCCCTGTGGTCGGCGAGACTGCTGGCCGACGAGCCGGGAGCCATCGCGGCGGCGCACCGGGCGTACTACGAGGCGGGCGCGGACATCGCCACCACGGCGAGCTATCAGGCGACGTTCGAGGGCTTCGCGAAGCACGGCATCGACGCGCTGAGCACTGCTGAACTGCTGCGCCTGAGCGTGGAGTTGGCCCGCGAGGCGGGCACGGACGTGGGGCGCGAGGTGTGGGTGGCCGCGTCGGCGGGCCCGTACGGGGCGATGCTCGCGGACGGCTCCGAGTACCGGGGCCGCTACGGCCTGACGGTGGCGGAACTCGAACGCTTCCACCGCCCGCGTCTGGAGGTCCTGGCCGACGCGGAACCGGACGTCATCGCCCTGGAGACGGTCCCTGACACGGACGAGGCGCGGGCCCTGCTGCGGGCGGTGCGGGGCCTCGGGGTCCCCGCCTGGCTCTCGTACACCGTCTCCGGCGGCTACACACGGGCGGGCCAGCCCCTGACGGAGGCCTTCGCCCTGGCGGCCGACGCCGAGGAGATCCTCGCGGTCGGCGTCAACTGCTGCGACCCGCAGGACGCGGACGCGGCGGTGCGCCTCGCCGCGCGGATCACGGGCAAGCCTGCGGTGGTCTACCCCAACAGCGGCGAGACGTGGGACGCGACCGCCAGGGCGTGGCGGGGCCCGGCCCACTTCACCGCGGGCCGGGCCACAGGCTGGCGGGACGCGGGGGCACGGCTGATCGGGGGGTGCTGCCGGGTGGGGCCGGAATCGATCGCGCAGGTGGCCGCGGAGCTGTCCGGCGGCGACGGGCCGCAGTGAGGGCCCAAGGACGCGCGCCACATCCGTCACTCCCGACCTGACCTGCGAGAACGCCCGGCCCAGGGGTGGCTGTCAGTGCCGAGGTGCAGACTGAGCCATACCTGTGACAACGACGTCCCGGAGGTGGCTCACCATGGCCGAGATCATTCTCACCGTAGGCACCCGCAAAGGCCTCTTCATCGGCCGCAAGCGCAGCGGCGCGAGCACCTGGCAGTTCGACGAAAGTCCGTACTTCAATGCCCAGGCCATCTACTCGGTGGCCATCGACACCCGCGGCAGCTCCCCCCGCCTCCTGGTGGGCGGCGACAGTTCCCATTTCGGCCCATCCGTCTTCCACTCCGACGACCTCGGCAGGACGTGGACGGAACCGCCCAAGGCGGCCGTCAAGTTCCCCAAGGACACCGGGGCCTCCCTGGAGCGGGTCTGGCAACTGCACCCCGCCGCAGCCGAACCGGACGTGGTGTACGCGGGCACCGAACCGGCCGCCCTGTACAAATCGCGGGACCGCGGCGAGACGTTCGAGCTCGTGCGCCCGCTCTGGGAGCACCCCACACGCGACAAGTGGGTTCCGGGCGGCGGCGGAGAAGGCCTGCACACGGTGCTGACCGACCCGCGCGACCCGGACGCGGTGACGGTCGCCGTCTCCACCGCCGGAGTCTTCCGCACCCTGGACGGCGGCAAGAGCTGGGCCCCGTCGAACAGCGGCGTCTCCGCGGTCTTCCTGCCGGACCCGGACCCGGAGTTCGGCCAGTGCGTGCACAAGGTCGCGCGGGACGCGGTCGATCCGGACCGGCTGTATCTGCAGAACCACTGGGGCGTGTTCCGCAGCGACGACGCGGGTGCGCACTGGACGGACATCGGCGAGGGCCTCCCCTCCGACTTCGGTTTCGCGGCCGTCGCCCACCCGCACCGCGCGGACACCGCCTATGTCTTCCCGATCAACGCCGACATGGACCGCGTCCCCGCCGACCACCGATGTCGCGTCTACCGCACGAGCGACGCGGGCAAGAGCTGGGAGCCGCTCAGCGCGGGCCTCCCGGCCGGCGACCACTACGGCACGGTGCTGCGCGACGCGATGTGCAGCGACGACCAGGACCCGGCGGGCATCTACTTCGGCAATCGCAACGGCGAGGTGTACGCGTCGGCGGACGACGGGGACAGCTGGCAGGAGTTGGCCTCCCACCTGCCCGACGTACTGTGCGTCAGGGCGGCGGCCATCGGTTGATCGGCGCCCCCGTTACGGCAGTAGGGTGACGCCGTGGCACCACGACCCTTGCATGAAATCGTCGAAGCGGGCTGGGCGAAGGCCCTGGAACCCGTCGCCGGGAAGATCACCGAGATGGGCGGCTTCCTGCGCTCGGAGATCGCCGCGGGACGCACCTACCTCCCGTCCGGGCCGAACGTCCTGCGGGCGTTCCAGCAGCCCTTCGACGAGGTGCGGGTGCTGATCGTCGGCCAGGATCCCTACCCGACCCCCGGGCACGCGGTGGGTCTGTCGTTCTCGGTCGCGCCCGAGGTGCGCCCGCTGCCCGGCAGCCTCATCAACATCTACCGCGAGCTCGGCTCGGACCTGGGGCTCCCGCCGCCGACGAACGGCGACCTCACGCCCTGGACCCAGCAGGGCGTCCTGCTGCTCAACAAGGCACTCACCACGGCCCCGGGGCGTCCCGCCGCGCACCGGGGCAAGGGGTGGGAGGAGGTCACCGAGCAGGCCATCAAGGCGCTCGCCGCGCGTGGACGCCCCCTCGTCTCCATCCTGTGGGGGCGTGACGCCCGCAATCTGCGGCCGCTCCTGGGCCCGCTGCCGTCGGTCGAGTCGTCGCACCCCTCGCCGATGTCGGCGGACCGGGGTTTCTTCGGCTCGCGCCCCTTCAGCCGGGCCAATGACCTCCTTGTCCAGCAGGGCGGGCAGCCGGTGGACTGGCGGCTTCCGTGACGGACGCCTCGTGTGTCATCGGGGTCGACTCGGGCGGCTCCGGGATGCGGGTCGCCCTCGCCGGTGCGGACGGGTCGGGCCTCTCTGCCCAGGTGAGCTCGGAGGAGCCGGTGCGCACCGGTGCGCGCGGCATCGATGCCGGGCACTTCACGGAGCAACTGGTGCCCATGGCCCGGGAGTTGCTGGAGCGGTCGGGCAACGCCCGGATCACTGCCGTGGCCATCGGCGCCGCGGGCATGGCGACCCTCGGAGGTGACCTGCGCGCGGAGCTGCCGTCCGCGCTCCGCCGGGCCCTGGGCGTCGGTCGCCTGGCGCTCGCCGCCGACGCCGTCACCGCGTACGCGGGCGCGCTGGGTGATCGCCCCGGCGCGGTCGTCGCCGCGGGCACCGGCATGATCGCGATCGGCACGGATCTGACCGCCTGGCACCGCGCCGACGGCTGGGGGCATCTGCTCGGCGACTGCGGTGGCGGCGCGTGGATCGGCCGCGCGGGCCTCGAGGCGGCGATGCGCGCGTTCGACGGCAGAGGTCGCGGCTCGAAGGCGCTGCTCGCCCGCGCCGAGGAACTCTTCGGCCCGGCGCCCGGTCTGCCCGGGCAGCTCTATCCCCGTACGGACCGGCCCGCGATGCTCGCCTCGTTCGCGCCCGAAGTGGCGCGCTGCGCCCCCGACGACCTCGTGGCCCAGGCGATCCTGCGGGACGCCGCCCGGCACATCGCCGAGGCCGCGGCGGCCGTCTGCCCGGCGTCCGACGCGGTGGGACTGGGCGAGCGGCCCGAAGTCGCCCTGACCGGAGGCCTGTTCAAGATGGGCGACGCGCTGCTCGGCCCGGTGCGGGCGGAACTGAAGGACCGTCTGCGGCACGTGCGTCTCGTTCCGGCCGCGGGCGACCCGCTGGACGGCGCCGTGCGCATCGCCCGCACCATCGCCGCGCAGCGGTTGCGCCTGCCGCTCGACCCGCGCATGCTCAGCGTCCACATCGAGCACACCGGGTACGACAGTTGACCACTTACATAGTGTGACAGTTGACCACTACGTAACTCATAAGACAAAAGCGGACTTATACCGCCCACCTGTACCCTCCCCGAACAGCGAAGCCCCGAAGACCAGTAGCATGCGGGGCCATGAGCTCCCCCACCGGGCCCGCATCAGGCCTGCCCGTACGAATGCCGCGACCCCGCCAGCCCGGTCGGCACCGCCGCCCGGAGCCCGTGGCGGCTCCCGAGAACGCGCCCGCGCTCGTTCTCGCCGTACCGGGCGTACCCAGCACCGCCACGCGCAGCCTCGCCGAAGAGGTCGTGAGCATCGCCCGCTCCGAGCTGCCCGGCCTCGACGCACGCATCGGGTACCTCGACGGAACCGAGGACGCCACGACCACCTCGTTCCCGGAGTTCCCCTCGCTGCAGTCCGTGCTCGCGCACGCCGCGACCGAGCGCACCGCCCGCTATGAGCAGGCGCGTGCCGCGGGGTCGGACGCCGCCGAGCCCGACGGCCCCGTCGCCGTCGTGGTGCCCCTCCTCGCGGGCCCCGACAACGCGCTGATGCGGCGCGTGCGGCAGGCCGTGATGGACAGCCGGGCCCCGGCCGAGCTGACGGACGTCCTCGGCCCGCACCCGCTGCTCGCCGAGGGGCTGCACGTGCGTCTGTCGGAGGCCGGGCTCGCCCGCGCCGACCGCGCCCGTCTGTTCACGGTGGCCACCGCCGCGGACGGCATCGTCCTGGCCACGGTCGGCGGCGAGGAGGCCGTGCAGGCCGCCGGGATCACCGGCATGCTGCTCGCGGCCCGCCTCGCGGTGCCGGTGATGGCCGCCGCGCTCGACCAGGAGGGCGCCATCGCGAACACCGCGGAGGAGCTGCGCGGCTCCGGCTCGACGCAGCTGGCGCTCGCCCCTTACCTGATCGGCCCCGAGATCGACGGCAGCCTGCTCGACGCCGCCGCCAAGGAGGCCGGCTGCTCGGTCGCCGAGTCGCTCGGCGCCTACCCGGCCATCGGCAAGCTGGCCCTCTCCAAGTACACGTCGGCGCTCGGGATCGCCCCGCAGCAGCCGTCGGGCGCGCCGGTCCACTGACCGCACCGCGCCGGCAGACCTGATGCCGTCACGCCGTTGGGCCCGCCCCCTGATGCAGGGGGCGGGCCCAACGGCGTGAGCAGGGCGCGGCGGCTCAGCCGAAGATCACGCAGGACGCGGCAGGGGCCTCGACGGAGCCCGCGCGGCGCGGGATGCCCGTCGCCGGGTCGATCGCGAACCAGGTCACGTCGCCGGACCGCTCGTTGGCCGCGTACAGGAACCGCCCGGACGGGTCGATGGCCAGGTCACGCGGCCAGTGGCCGCCGCAGGGGACGGTGGCGGTGAGCCGCGGCCTGTCCCCCGCCTCGTCGAGCGCGAGCACCGAGATGACGTCCTGGCCGCGGGTGGCGGTCCACAGGAACCGGCCGTCGGGTGCGATGACGGCCTCCGAGGGGAAGGCCTCGCCGTCGCCGTCCGCGGGGCCCGGCAGGACGGCCGCCTCGCCAAGCGGCTTGAGGGCGCCATCGGCGGCGTCCCAGGCGCAGATCGTGACGGTGGGGGCGAGCTCGTTCAGGACGTACGCCCGGTCGCCGCGCGGGTGGAACACGAGATGCCGCGGGCCGGATCCCGGCCGCAGCGCGATCTCGCGGTGCAGGGCCGGCGCGCCGTCCGCGGTGAGCTCACAGACGCGTACGGAGTCGGTGCCGAGGTCGACGCTGACCACCCAGCGGCCGCTCGGGTCGGGCAGGACCTGGTGGGCGTGCGGCCGCTGCTGGCGCTGCGGGTGGGGGCCCGCGCCGGTGTGCCGCAGGACGCCGGAGAGGGCGGGGGCGAGACTGCCGTCGGAGCGCACGGGCACGGCGGTGACGCTGCCGGAGCCGTAGTTGGCGGTGAGGACGTGCCCGGCGTGCAGGGCGATGTGGGTGGGCGCCTCCCCGCCGACCGCCACCGGCGGCCCGGCCTGCTCGGCCTTGTCGCCGCTGAGGCGGTACGCGGCGACGGCGCCGTCGGACGTCTCGCTGACGGCGTAGAGCATGTCGCCCGCGGCCGACAGCGCGAGGTACGAGGGATCGGCGACCGTGTCCGTGGCGCCGAGGACGGTCAGCGCACCGCTGTCCGTGTCGACGGCCGCGGTGAGGATCCCGGACCCGCCCGCCGCGGTGAAGGACCCGATGTACGCCCGTTGACTGCTCCCGTGCCTGCCGACCACTGCGTTCCCCTCTCGACTCTCGACCGAGCGCCGCCTCCAGGGGGCACTCGTGCGGCAGACGCTAGCAGGCGGTCTAGACCAAGGCGCTCTAGACCGGGGCGTCCTGGACCAGGGATTCGCCGTACTCACCCCGCGTCCTGGCGAGGGCCCCGGGGTGGTGGACGTAGGCCGGATGCCGCTCCACGGTGTCGTACGTGCGGTGGAAGACGGGGGTGGTGCTGCCGGAAAGGGGCGGCACGATCCAGGACCAGTCGGCGCCGACGGCGCGGCCCTTGCTCTCCTCGCGGCCGAGGTGGGTCAAGAAGCGCCGGGACTCGGTGTGGTGGTCGGACATGGTGACACCGGCCCGGTCGAAGGAGTGGAGCACCGCACGATTGAGCTCGACGAGGGCGCGGTCCTTCCAGAGCGAACGGTCGCTCGCCGTGTCGAGCCCGAGCCGTTCGGCGACGCGCGGCAGCAGGTCGTAGCGGTCGCTGTCGGCGAGGTTGCGGGCGCCGATCTCGGTGCCCATGTACCAGCCGTTGAAGGGCGCCGCCGGGTAGCAGACGCCGCCGATCTCCAGGCACATGCAGGCCAGCGCGGGCACGGCGTGCCAGCGCAGGCCGAGCCCCGCCCACCAGACGTGATCGGGGTGCTCGATCGGGACCTCGAGCACGGCGTCGGGCGGCAGCCGGAACCAGCGGGGCCTGTCCCCCGAGCCCTGGATCACCAGGGGCAGTACGTCGAAGGGGGTGCCGGGACCGCCCGGCCAGCCGAGGCTCCGCGCGAACGCGGTGATCCCGGCGTTGCGCGGGTCGCCGACGACACCTCCGCCGGGGTGCGCGTACCCCGCGTACCGGATGAGCTGCTCGTTCCAGATGCGGGGCCCCGGACGGCCTGGTGCGTCGGGCGCGAAGACGGTGATGAGGGGCCTGATCCGCCGTCCGTCGCTGACGGCCGCCCGCAGATGATCCGCCGACGCGGCCGCCACGTCCTCGGCCGCGGTCAGCTCCCTGCGGTCCAGGACGCGCAGCGAGCGCCAGTAGAGGCGTCCGATGCAGCGGGCGGCGTTGCGCCAGGCGAGCCGGGCGCCGAAGACGAGCTCGTCGTGGGTGTGACGGTACGTCCCCGTCTCCGCGATCTCGGCGAACACCTGGGCGATCCTTGGCGCGGGGTCACCGCGGTGGGCCTCGCCGTGGTGGAGGCGGACGAAATCTGCCGCGGCCCGGCGCAGGGCGGGCCCGGCCGGCGCGCCGTCCGCGGGGCGCGGCGCCGACGGGGCGGCGGGCTCCTCGTGGCCCGCGGCACGCTCCGGGCAGACCATGTCGGCGGCACGCTGATGGAGGTCGGCGGGGATGTCGGCACCCCGCGTACCGCGGTCCGCAGGGGCTTCGTGTCCGGCCCTGCGCAGGTAGTTCCGCATGGTGCACCCCCTGGGGCGGCTCGGGGGCACGGACCGCTCCCGCGCGGTCCGCACGTCTGTTAGCCGCGCAGTTACCCCTCCCGCGGGGTGATCCACCCTGTGCGTGCCCGGTGAACATGCCTCAGACGCGGGCGAATTGTCCACCGCGACCGCGAACAGCAGGTCGGGGGGTCAAGGAGAGGTCGCCGCGGCCGTGGGCCGCGCGGCGTCCTTGATGGCGGGCAGTGCGAGGGCGCCGGCCAGCTCGGCCAGTTCCTCGTCGGTCGGGCGGACGGGCCCTTCGGCGCCGTCCTCGGCGAAGGCCCGGATGCGCGGGGTACGGATCCCGGTCTTGTCCGCGATCGCCTGCGGCGTCAGATGACGGCGGCGCATGGTCTGTTGGAGTAGCTGAGACAGGTCGTCCATTGAGCTCTCCTGCCCCGGCCGCGTGCTCTCATGCCCCGCACCTCACCGCGCGGCGTCCACCGCACGGCGGGCGGCCGTCGGAGCCGCCGTCACCGGGGCAGGACGGCCCGGATGGTCTTGCCGTGCGGCCCGCTGGTCACGGTGACCGCCTTGGCCATGTGCTGGACCATGGGCCAGCCGAACCCGCCGGTGCCGCCGGCCAGGTCGGGCGCCCGCTCCTGCGGCGGCCGCGGATCGGCGTCGCCGACCACCACCGCCACGCCGTCCGGCTGCGCCTGCAGGCGCAGGGAGCACGACGTACCGAGTGCGTGGCGTACGGAGTTGGTGACGAGTTCGGACACCGCGAGTTCGATGCTCGCGGCGTCCTGGCTGCCCACCGGGGGGTGGAGCCTGTCCACGAAGGTGCGGGCGAAGTCCCGCGCGTGGGCGACGGCTTCCGGCCGCTTGTCGAAAACCGCCCGGTCCGACGGTCCTGTGTCCAGTCGCATCCCGTGCGTCTTCATGAGCCCTCCTCGTACGGGGTGGCCTCTGTCCGAATATGGGGTGGCCGCTGTCAGAGATGCACACTTGCCCGGCAATGCGGAACCTATAACGCTCGAACACATAACGGATCTTGTTGCACGGCAGGGTGCATGAAGCACCGGCGTCTGGGTACGTGCGCTTCACCGGCCGGTCGGGGGACGACGGAGGGCCGGTACGGACAGGGGAGGGCAACCATGACTACGGCCACCGGGACATCCACGGACACGGGCATCGCGGAACTTCCGGAGATCGTCTCCCCGCAGGGGGTCGAGCCCAAGGACGCCCGCGATCTGTCGAAGCTGTTCTTCACCAGGCTCTCCGTGCTCGAAGAGGGCACACCCGAGTACCAGTACGCCCGCAACACCCTCGTCGAGATGAACATGTCGCTGGTCCGGTACGCCGCCGGGCGGTTCCGCCACCGCAGCAACGACATGGAGGACATCGTCCAGGTCGGGACGATCGGTCTGATCAAGGCCATCGACCGCTTCGAGCTCTCCCGCGAGGTCCAGTTCGCCACGTTCGCCGTGCCGTACATCGTCGGTGAGATCAAGCGGTTCTTCCGCGACACCTCGTGGGCCGTGCACGTTCCGCGCCGCCTCCAGGAGGCCCGCGTCGAACTGGCCAAGGCCACCGACGAGCTCAGCTCCCGCCTCGGCCGCGCCCCCAAGGTCGGTGAACTGGCCGAGCTGATGGATCTCACCGAGGACGAGGTCATCGAGGCCCGCACGGCCTCCAACGGCTACAACTCCACCTCCCTCGACGCCACGCTCCACGGCGAACGCGACGACAGCGAGGCGGCCCTCGCCGACTTCATCGGCGCGGAGGACCCCGCCATGGAACTCGTGGAGGACTTCCACGCCCTGGCACCGCTGCTCGCCCAACTCGAGGACCGCGACCGGCAGATCCTGCGCCTGCGGTTCGTCGACGAACTCACCCAGTCGCAGATCGGCGAACGCCTCGGCGTCTCCCAGATGCACGTCTCGCGCCTCCTGTCCCGGACCCTGGCCCGCCTGCGCGCCGGGATGCTCACCACGCGCTGACGCTCCCCGGTCGGGGGACGGCGGAGGAAAGGCGGGGTTTGGACCGCTCACGGGGCGTTAGCATCACTGCGCCGCTGATGTCCGACCGAGAAGGCGAATTCCCGCGATGGCCGACGACGCTTACCTCTTCCTCCTTCCTGACCGGCACCCCCGGCTGGGGACCGCGCTGGCTGCCGTCGGCGCCCTTCAGTGCGCGGAGACCCCCGCCGTCCACGGCTGGCTGCAGGCTCACGACGTGTCGGCCTCGTCCGAACTGGTCAGGATCCTGCCCGCCGACGCGGAGGCGTTCATCCCCGAGGACGCCGAGCGCCTGCCCATTCCGTTGAGCGAGGAGGAGGCGCTGCGGGTCCAGCAGGGGTGCGCGCCCCAGTCCGTCACGGACATGGAGGGTGAACTGCTGCGGTTCCGCGAGACGACCCAGGACTGGGAGGCGCTGGTGCACAGGGCGCTGGCCGCGGGTGTCCCGGGGCCGCGCATCGCCCAACTGACCGGCCTCGACCCGCAGGTCATCGGCCGTCTGACCGTCTGACCTCCCCTAGCCGGCGGCGGTGGGCCGCTTGGTGAAGCGGTGCCACCAATGCCGGCGGCGGGGATGCACGGCCCGGCCGAGCCTGCGGCCGAGGAGCAGGTAACCCAGCACGGCACCCGACGTGTTGAGCAGGACGTCGTCGATGTCGAAGGCCCGCCCGGTCACGAGGAAGCCCTGGGCCAGCTCGACAAGGAGCATCACCAGCGCCGTGACGGCGATGACGCGCAGGAGACCCCGGGCCCGGGGCACGAGCACCGGCAGCAGCATGCCGAACGGCAGGCCCAGGACGATGTTGCCGCCGAGCTGCTTGACGGTGTCGCGGAACGCGGGCTGTGCGAGATAGTCACGGATCGAGTCGCCGGGGCGCAGATTGCTGTGCGTCAAGGGCTCGGAGGCGGCCGACGGCTCCAGTGTCAGCCGGGCAAGGAGCACGGCGAAGACCAGCGTCCCCGCGAAGGCCAGCAGCATGGCCACGCCACGCGCCCATCGGGAGAGCGGCGGCGCACCGGGAGCGCTTCGGCTCCCCGTTTCCTTCACGGTCTTGCCCTGCGGAACTGTCCGTGCCATCACGAGCCTCCATTCAGGGGGTGTCTTGTCTGCGCTTTCGGCTGCCCGTCGGGCGGGGGCGCACTCGGTGGGGCGGCACTGGGTGCGCGGGGGTCACGTGGGGTCCGTACGGCCGAACAGACCGGCGTGCCCCGGCGGAAGCTGCGTGAGGATGCGGCGCAGCAGCGCGTCGTCGGCGACCTCCGCGACCGTGGCGAGCACCGCGGTGACGGCACGGCGGGCCTGCCCCGCGTCGACGTCTACGTGGGCGCCCACCGCCGCGATGAAGGCCGCGGGCGTCAGGGGTTCGCTGGCCGGTGAGCCGTCGGTGAGCAGCGGGCCGCACGGCCGGGGCAGCAGCCGGGCGAGATCCATGCGGTCGTCCCCCACCAGGTGCGCGCCCAGGACCTCCAGAACGCTCTGCACCGCCCCTGCCGCCTCCTGCCGTTCCGCATAGCCTCCGCGGTCCTGGACGCGGTCAAGCAGCACTTCCACGGACGCGTTCATGGCCGCTCCTTCCTTCGGACTCGTCGCCGTGGTGGGCACGGGAGGGCTGCAGGACGGTGTCGGCCACGTCGAGCAGCGAGAGGCCGTCGCGTGCGCTCACCCCCTGGAGCCATGCCAACGCCTCGGCGACGGCGCAGTCTTCGCGGGCGGCGACGTAGTCGGCCGCCTGGTGGATGCGCTCCCAGCGCGCCGCGCGCGTGCTGGTGGTCCACACCGGGCGGCGGCTGCCCGCACCCGCGTGCACGGGCCGCCAGCGCATCAGTGCCTCGAGGGCGAGACCGGCGGCGCGCTGCGCGTAGGTGATGTGGGTGGAGGTCACGTCGGTGTGCTCGGTGTAGTAAAGGCACAGCACGCCGACCGGTGTGTGGCGGGAGTGCAGCGGCAGGGCCAGCACGCGCCGGGTGTCGGGCAGTTCCTCGGTCAGGGGCGGTCCGGTGCGGCACGGATAGTCGCGCAGGTCCGGCACGAACACGGGCTGCATGCCCAGTGCGGCGCTGACCGAGGGGCCGTCGGCGCGGGTGAACTGCGCGGCCTCGGCCTGAAGTGCGGGTTCGTCGGTGGCGTGCAGCAGCTGCCAGTGCTCAAGCCGGGGCAGCCAGGACAGGGCCGCCCGCTGCGCGCCCAGGGACTCCGTGAAGGCGGTGCAGAGCCGGTTGGGCAGCGCGCGTCGCCCGACAGCCGCCGCTACCGACACGTCGTGCACGATCGACGGTGATTCCTCCGGCATGGTCAGCATCCCTCTCAGTCGCGCGCCTCACGGTCCGGCAGCACCCTCCGGACTGAGGCGCACGGCTGGGCCCGGCGCCCGGAGGAGCGGAAGTTCGTCTACCACGCGACGGGCCAACCATGTGTCATCGGCCGGAGTCATCGATCGATGTGACCGGTCCGGCATCGGGCGACCGAGGGAACGGTGCCTGCTCAGGCCCCGATCAGAGGCGTACGCGTCGGACTGCGCAGCGGCACGGCCAGTTCGACGAGTGCCTTCTCCAGGCCGTGCAGATGGGCAAGCACGGGCTCGACGGTGGAGGGATGCGGCAGGGCGACGGCGTCGGTGGCCGGTCCGCCCGCGGCCTCCGGCGCGGTGAGCGCCTCCACGGCGGCCTCCACGCGCCAGCAGGCGGCGGCGAGCCGGTCGTCGTGCGAGGCCTCGGGGTCCGCGGCGATCGAGGCGAGCCCGCGCACCTCGCGGGCGCAGGCGTCGAGCAGCGCGAGCACCTGCCGGGCGCGCTCCTTGCGGGCCCGCAGCGGGCTGAAGGGGTGCACCAGCGGGGCGAGCGAGAACCGCACCTTCCCGAGCAGCTGCTCGAGCTCGGCGACGCGCGGCGCGGGATCGGCGCTCTCGGACCCGGCGAGCCGGGCCGCGGCCTCCGCCGTGCAGGTGTGCACGCACCGCAGGGCACGCTCGATCCAGGCGTTCGTCGTGGCGTGCGTGGTGACGGGCAGGACGAGGAGCACGGCGAGTACGGCGCCGAGCGCCCCCACGCCGGTCTCCGCGACCCGCAGCGCGAGCAGCCCCGGGTTCAGCACTCCGAGCAGTCCGTAGAGCACCCCGGCCATGACCGTGACCGCGAGCATCATCCAGGTGTACGAGACCGCGGCCGTGTAGAAGATCCCGAAGACGCTGACGGCGACGATGACCGCCGAGGGCACCGGCGCACCGTGCAGCGGGACCGCGAGGACGAAGCCCGCGCCGATGCCGATGACCGTGCCGAGCACCCGCCGGAAGCTCCGCACCAGCGTCTCCCCGCTCGACGCGGTGTTCACGAACACCCACCAGGTGGCGCCCACGGCCCAGTACCACCGCTCGTGGGAGAGCACCTGTCCCGCGGCGAGCGCGAAGGCGCCGCCGAGTGTCGCCTGGACCGCCTGCCGGGTGGTCGTCCTGGCAAGCCCCCTGCCCCCCGGCACGGTGGGCGCGAGGACGGGCGGCAGGCGGCGCTCGTAGCACCAGAGCCCGAACCGGACGGTCGACGACGCGCACAGCGACAGCAGGATGGCGGCGAACAGCTCGGGCAGCTGCTCCGGCACCGTGTGCAGGAACTGCGTCGCGAAGAAGGTCATGAACGCGAAGACCCCGAGCGAGTGCCCGCGCGGCCCCCACCGCCGCGCGTACACGCCCGCGCCGAGCACGGCGAGGAAGGCGACGTCCCGGGCGACGGGTACGTCGTGCAGGAACGCCGCGAGAGCGAGCACGGGAAACCCGACGACGGGCAGCAGAGCCGTGGTGACGGCCTGGCCCCGCACGGTCGCGTCGCCCACGGTGAAGAGGGCGAGCAGCGCCGCGAGCCCACCGGTGATCGCCGCGACGAGCGAGTGCCCGGCCAGACCGCACACGGTCACCGCAAGACCGATGCCGATGACGGCCCGCGCGGCGAACCGCAACCGCACCCGCCCCGGATCCGGCGCCACGAACACCCTCTTCAGCACGGCTTCCCCGCCCCTTTCGCGTCCAGCTCGACCTGCCCACATGGAAAAGGCGCCGCGGGGATCCGCAGCGCCATCGACAGACACATCACACCATCCAGGGCCCTACTGGCTCAACCGACACCAGTTTCACTGAGCCATTGGTTCACTCTCACGCCGCCATGCCGAGCCACAGGAGGACCAACGGACCATTCCCGCCACCGTCGCTCGCCGCAGTGGCAGCACGTCGGGGTACCGCACGAACACCCCGTCGTAGGCTGTCAGTTCTCACGACTGAGGAGTCGACATGGCCGGAGTCTTCAACCGCATCAAGCAGTTCGTCCGAAGCCCCCAGGGACAGCGCGCGGTCCACCAGGCCCGCCGGGCATCGGCCGACCCCAAGAAGCGCGCCCAGGCCAAGCGGATGCTCGGCAAGTTCCGAGGGCGCCGCTGAGCCCGTGGGAAACGGTGTGAGACGGCGCCGAGGTCAGGCGCCCTCGCCCCGGCCGCCCGGTGAGATCAGTCCCGTCTCGTAGGCGAGCACGACGGCCTGGACGCGGTCCCGGAGGTCCAGTTTGGACAGGATGCGGCCGATGTGCGTCTTGACCGTGGTCGGGCTCAGGAACAGGCGGTCGGCCAGCTCGGCGTTGCTCAGGCCCGTCGCGAGCAGCCGGAGCACCTCCAGCTCGCGGGGCGTCAGGCCGGACAGGTCGCGGTGGAGGGTCGCCGCTTCGCCCTCCTCCTGGTGGGCGAAGCGTTCGATGAGGCGGCGGGTGATCGCCGGCGCGAGCAGGGCGTCACCGGACTGCACCAGGCGTACGGCGGCCACCAGGTGCTCGGGCGTGACGTCCTTGAGCAGGAAGCCGCTGGCACCCGCGGTGAGCGCCGCGTAGACGTAGTGGTCCAGGTCGTACGTGGTGAGGATGATGACCCGCGTCGCGTGCGGGCCCTCGCCGCCCAGGATCCGCCGGGTGGCCTCGATGCCGTCCATCTGCGGCATGCGGATGTCCATGAGGACGACGTCGGGCCGGGTGCGCCGGACGGCGGCGACCGCATCGGCCCCGTCGGCCGCCTCGGCCGTCACCTCGATGCCGTCGGCGGCCAGGATCATCCCGAAACCGGTGCGCACGAGGGCCTGGTCGTCGGCGATGACGATGCGCAGCGGGGACCGGCTCATGCGGTGCGCCAGGGTATGAGGGCCTTGATGCGGTAGCCGCCCGTGAGGGTCGGTCCTGCGGTGAGTTCGCCGCCGTAGACCGCCAGGCGCTCGCGCAGGCCGATGAGACCGCGGCCGTTGCCGTCCGCCGGCGGGGCGTCGCGCACGCCGCCGGTGTCGACGACCTCGATCTCCAGGCGGTCGTCGGCGCAGCCGATGGTGACGGACGCCTCGGCGCCGGGCGCGTGCTTGATCGTGTTGGTCAGCGCCTCCTGGACGACGCGGTACGCCGCGAGGTCCACGCCGGGTGACAGCGGGTCCTGCGGCAGGCCCACCGAGACGCCGACCGGCGTCCCCGCGGCACGGACCCGTTCGATCAGGGCGTCGAGCTGACCGAGGCCGGGCTGTGGTTCGAGCCCGTCCGCGGGGCTGTCGGGCCTGCCGGTGTCCGGGGCCGCCAACAGGCCCATCACGTGCCGCAGTTCGGCCATCGCGGCCCGGCCACCGGCCTCGACCGCCAGGAGCGCCTGCTTCGACCGTTCCGGTGCCGCGTCCATCACCTTGCGTGCCGCGCCCGCCTGGATCACCATCACGCTCACATTGTGGGTCACCACGTCGTGCAGCTCGGCGGCAATGCGGGATCTCTCCTCGTCCACCGCTCGGCGCATGGCCTCCGCCTGCGCCCGCTGAAGCTGTGCGTACCGGTCCTTGCTCGCCGTCAACTGCCGCTGCCAGAGCCGGACCAGGCCGGCCAGCACCCCCGCCACCAGGAGCACGACCGCCGGGCTCGACCAGCCCGGCAGGACGGGCTCCGTGTCCCGGAAGCCGATGCCCGCCAGGATGGCGGCGATGAGCAGCACGACCAGCGCCCACATCCGGTGGCGGCTGTACGTGACCGCGCTGTAGGCACCGATGACGCAGGTCAGCACATTGATCCAGGAGGTCCTGTCCTCGCCGACGACCAGCGCGAGGCCCAGCACCGCCGCGAACGCGGCCAGCGGATACCGGCGCCGGTATGCCAGCGGCAGCGCCGAGAGGGCGACGAGCGGCCAGGGCGCGGCGTAGGTCTCGTGGTCCGGTATCCCGGGCCCCGGAGGCGGCGGTTCGGGCATCGGAGGCGGCTCCCCGGGCTCCGGAGGCGGATCCACGGGCCCGGACGAGACGTCCTGCCCGATCGTGACCGGCCCGCTGTCGGGGTACCGCGCCGCCACGATCAGGGCGACGACGGTCAGCAGGACCGCGAGGGCCACATCGATCCATACCGCCCGGCGCGACAGCGGTGCGGGCCTCGCCTCCGGCCGGAACGCGTCCCGCAGTTGCTGACGCCGTCCGCGCCGCTCTCCCGTCTCCACCGGCTCATTGTGCGACCCGCCCCCGCCGGTCCGCATCAGCCTGCGCGGCCGGGCTCCCGTACCACGGGAGTACGTCGCTGTGATGACCCAGCGGCCGGGTCATCCGCGGGGAGCACCGCATGTCGGTGCCGCGGCCGACGCGCCCTGACGGCGCCCGCTCCTACGTTCGCTGGGCCGGAACCGCATGAGCCATCGACCGTAAGGACGGACACCCGCCATGACTCACGTGATCGAACTGAAGGCCGTGGCCAAGCGCTACGACAGCTCGGGCGCGCCCGCGCTCGGCCCGCTCGACCTCGGCGTCGCCCCGGGCGAGGCACTCGCGGTGACCGGCCCCTCCGGCAGCGGCAAGTCCACGCTCCTGAATCTCGTCGCCGGTCTGGACAAGCCGACGGACGGCACGGTCACGGTGGCGGGGCGGCGCATCGACCGGCTGAGCGAGCACGCGCTGGCCCGCTTCCGCCGCGAACAGGTCGGCATGGTCTTCCAGTTCTTCAACCTGCTCGACGACCTCACCGTCGCCGACAACATCCAGCTCCCCGCCCAACTGACGGGAACGGCACGGAAGAAGGCGGCGGCCCGCACCGTCGAGCTCATGGAGATCCTCGGCATCCAGAAGCACGCCCGCGCCTACCCGGGCCGTCTCTCCGGCGGCGAACGCCAGCGCGTCGCGGTCGCGCGGGCGCTGGTCAACCGCCCCGCGCTGCTCCTCGCCGACGAGCCGACCGGTGCGCTCGACACCGCGTCGGGCCACGACGTCCGGGAGCTGCTCGTGGATCTGCACCGCGGCGGGCAGACGATCGTCCTCGTCACGCACGACCTGGCGCTCGCACAGGCCTGCGCGAGCCGCACGATTCACCTGGTCGACGGCCATCTCGCCCTCGACACGCATGCGCAGGCGCTGCGGTGAGCGGCTTCGGCAGCGGCGCGCTCGGCCGCGTCGTGCGCTCCGGGGTGGGCCGGCGCCGGGTACAGACCCTGGTGATCGCCGTGGCCACGATGATGGCCGTGGCCTCGGCCGTGGTCGCCGGGTCCCTCATGGTCGCCGCGAACGCCCCCTTCGACCACGCCTTCGCACAGCAGCACGGCGCGCACCTCACCGCCCAGTTCGATCCGGCGAAGACGAGCACGGCACGGATCGGGGCCACCGGGCGCCTCGACGGCGTCACCGCGAGCGGTGGCCCTTACCCGCTCACGACGATCCGCCCGGTGACCCCGGACGGCGGTCACCTGCCGGCCACGACACTGGCGGGGCGCTCCGAACCGACGGGCGCCGTGGACGACCTGGACCTCAAGTCCGGCCGCTGGGCGACGAAACCGGGCGAGATAGTCCTTGACGAGTCCTTCGCCGGACCCGCCTTCGAGCCCGGCTCCACCCTGAAGACGTCGGACACCGCCGACAGCAGGACCCTCAAGGTCGTCGGCCTCGCGGTCTCGGTCAGCAAGACCGCGGGCGCCTGGGCGACGCCCGCACAGGTCAGGGCGCTGGCGTCCAAGGACAGTCCCGTCACGAGCCAGATGCTCTACCGCCTCGACTCCGCGGGCACGAACGCACAGATCACCGAAGCCCGGAAGGAGATCGCCGCCGCGGTGCCGTCCGGCGCTCTGCTCGGCACCCAGTCCTATCTGGACACCAAGCGCGCCGCCGATCAGGGCGCGGCGCCGACCATTCCGTTCCTGATCGCGTTCGGTGTGCTCGGCATCGCGATGTCCGTGATCATCGTCGGCAGTGTGATCAGTGGAGCGGTCGGCACGAGCCTGCGCAGGATCGGCATCCTCAAGGCCATCGGCTTCACCCCGCGCGAGGTCGTGCGCGCCTATGTGGCCCAGGCCCTGATCCCTGCGGGCGTCGGCATCGCGCTGGGGGTCGTGCTCGGAAACGTGCTGGCCGTCCCGCTCCTGGACGGCACCGAGGAGGTGTACGGCACGGCGTCGCTGTCGGTGGCCTGGTGGGTGGACGTCGTGGTGCCCGCCGCGGCGCTGCTCGTCGTCGGCGTCGCGGCGCTCGTGCCCGCGCTGCGGGCCGGGCGGCTGCGCACGGTCGAGGCCATCGCGGTGGGCCGGGCCCCGCGCACGGGGCGCGGCCAGTGGGCACACCGGGCGGCGGGGCGGCTGCCGCTGCCGCGGGCGGTGACCTACGGTCTCGCCAGCCCCTTCGCGCACCCGGTCCGTACGCTCGCGATGCTGCTCGCGGTGGCCTTCGGCACGGTCGCGGCGACCTTCGCGGTGGGTCTCACGGCGTCGCTCAACGCGGTCGGTGCCGCGTCGGACCCCGAGGAGCGCGCCGCCGTCACCGTGTTCAGCGGGGGCGGGCCGCCCCAAGGCCCCGCCGAACCCCGCTCCTCGGGGGCCGAATCGGCTCCCCCGGCCGCCGACCCCGCGAAGGTGCGCGCCGCCGTCGAGGCGCAGGCGGGCACCGCCTCGTACTACGGCCTGACGGAGACCGAGGCCACCGTGGGCGGGATCTCGGGACCGGTCCGGGCCAGCCTCTACCGGGGCGACATGGGATCGGGCGGGTACGAGATGATCGCCGGCCACTGGATCAGCGGTGCGGGGCAGCTCGTGGTGTCCACGCGTTTCCTGGAGAGGACCGGGACCGGGATCGGCGACACCGTGCGGGTGACCCTCCGGAAGGAGAGCCGGACCCTGCGGATCGTCGGCGAGGCCTTCGACACCTCGGACGACGGTCTGCACCTCCACGCGGGCCTCGCGGACTTCCCCGCGGTCGAGCCCCAGACGTTCCTCGTCGAGGTGAAGGCGGGCGTCTCCCCTGCCGCGTACGCCGAGAAGCTCTCCGCGACGCTCGAACCGCTGGGCGGCGACGCCGTGGCCAATTCCCCGTCGGAGCAGGAGGGCACGATCCTCGTCCTGAACACGATGGCGGTGCTGCTCACCTTGATGCTGGTCTCCGTGGCGGGCCTCGGCGTGCTCAACTCCGTCGTCCTCGACACCCGGGAGCGCGTCCACGACCTCGGCGTCTGCAAGGCGATCGGCATGTCACCGCGGCAGACCGTGAGTCTCGTACTGGCCTCGGTGGCGGGGATCGGTGTGGTCGGCGGCCTGGTGGGCGTGCCCGCCGGGTTCGCGCTGCACGGCTTCGTGCTGCCGGTGATGGGGCGCGCCGCGGGCACCGCTCTGCCGCCGTCGGTCCTCGACGTGTACGCGACGTCGCACCTGGTTCTGCTGGGGCTCGCCGGGGTGGTCATCGCGCTCCTGGGCGCGCTGCTCCCCGCGGGCTGGGCGGCCAGGGCCCGCACGGCCACGGCTCTGCGCACGGAGTGAGGGCCCCGCCCGCCGCGGACTGCCGAGGGGGCTAGGGCTCCCTCGGCGGCCACTGGGGACGCTCGTCGTCGGGCAGGGTCAGCAGGGCCTGGCCGACCGTGCGGTGGGCGGGGAGCAGTTCCGTGCTGCCGGTCAGCGTCAGCATTTCCGAAAGGCGCCGGCCCGCCCCCGCGAGCAGCAGCCTGCCCTCGCGGCGGGCGAGCAGCCAGCGCACGGCGAGCAGGCAGTTGAGCCCGCGCGAGTCGCAGAACATCAGCGCCGTCACGTCGAGGACCAGGTGCCGGTGGCCGGCCTCGACGGAAGCGCCGAGGGTACGCAGAAAATACTCCTCGCAGGACTGGTCGAGCTCGCCGCTGACCCGCAGCACCGCGGAGTCGGAGCAACTCGCGAGCTCGGTGATGGTCAGGCGATGGGTCTCAGTGGACATCGCACCCCCATGAGCCATCGTACCGAGATCAACCCAGTGGCCTCTCCCGAAACAGCCCGGCGCGGCTCGCGCGCTGCCGCGTGGCGCTCCTACCTCTTGTCGAGGAGCTTGGCCCGCAGCCGCCCGAGGATCTTGGTGAGGATGCGCGAGACGTGCATCTGGGAGATGCCGAGCTCCGCGCCGATCTCGCTCTGCGTCATGTCGGCGGCGAACCGCATCGCGAGGATCCTGCGCTCGCGTTCCGAGAGGGCGGCGATGAGCGGCTTCAGGCTGTGCAGGTCCTCGACCTTGTCCAGCTCGGGATCGCGGTAGCCCACGTGGTCGGCCAGCGTGTCGTCGGAGTCGACCCCGTCGGCCGGAAAGTCCAGGGAGGCCGTGGTGTAGCCGTTGGCCGCGGTGAGGCCTTCGCTGATCTCGGCCTCGTCCAGGTCCAGGTGCTCGGCGAGTTCGGCCGTGGTCGGGGCGTGCCCGTTGGTCTGCTCGAGATCGGTGGTGGCCTTCACCAGGTCGAGGCGGAGCTCCTGGAGCCGGCGGGGAACGCGCACGGCCCAGGTGGTGTCGCGGAAGAAGCGCTTGATCTCGCCCATGATGGTCGGCAGCGCGAAGGTCGGGAACTCCACGCCCCGCTGCAGGTCGAAGCGGTTGATCGCCTTGATCAGACCGATCGTGCCGACCTGGACGACGTCTTCGTACGACTCGTCGCGGGGGCGCATCCGGTGCGCGGCGTACCGCACGAGGTTGAGGTTCAGCTCCACCAGCGAGTTGCGTACGTAGGAGTGCTCGGGGGTGCCTTCCTCCAGCGCGTCGAGGCGGGCGAAGAGCGTCTTGGACAGGGCCCGCAGATCGGCCGTGCGCTGCCCGCCGCCCAGGGGCAGGGGGTGCTCGGTGGCCGTCGGCTCGGCTGCGGCGACGTCGGGGCCGGCGGTATGTCGCTCGGCGAACGCCACCGTGGCTGCTGGGCTGCTGGGCGTCGGGGCCACCATCGTCACTCCCGGAACACATGGCGCCCTCGGGGTGAGAGCGCGCCGTGCAACGGCTCTTACCCGCCATCTGCCGTTACATTCCCGTGACTTGACTCTCCGTATAAGAAACCGCTTCGGGATAAGAAGCCCCTTCCGGGGAACTCGGTCGGAGCGCGGGATGACTCGGGAGGTGGACGGCTGTGATCTGGTGGATGTGGCTGACCGTCGTAGTGGTCGCACTGCTCCTGCTGGCCGGTGCGGCCTTGGGAACACAGGCCCGGCGCCGGGGCGGGGGCGCGATCGTGGTCCGTCGAGGGCGTCGTGCGGGACGCGGGAGGATCCGATGACCACGCTGATCCTCGCCGCCGGGCTGACCAAGCGCCCCGTGGTCACGCTCGGCGGGGAGGCGGTGGCCCAGGTCAAGGACACCGTCTTCGACGCGGCGGGCGGACGGATCACCGGCTTCACGCTGGCGGGCCGCGGGCTGCTCTCCGGTCCGCTCAAGCAGAGCCTGCCCTGGTCCGGCGTCCACGCCTTGGGACCTGACGCGGTGATGATCTCCGCCGTCGAGGTCCTGCAGGCCAGGGACGCGGTGGTGGACAGGGGCGAGGCGGACACCGGGCAGGTGCGCGGCGCCCGGGTGCTGAGCGATGCCGGTCTCGAGTTGGGCACGGTGCTCGACGCGGTGGTCGAAGGCGGCGCCAGCGGCCGGGTGGTCGGCTTCGAGGTCGCCACCACCGAGGCGATGGGACGCCATGAACGCCGGGCGTTCCTGCCCGCGCACGGCCAACTGGCCATGACCGGCGACACCTTGGTGATCCCGGCCCTGCTCGCCGAGCAGGCGGTGGACGACCTCGGCGCGCTGACCGCCGCCTGGGAGCGGATCCGCGCCACGGGTGAGGCGGGGTTACGGAAGGGGGACGACCGATGATGCTGCTCAGTCAGGTACTGGGTCACCCGGTGATCAGCGCCGAGGACGCGCGCCCCGCCGGGGAGGTGGCCGGAATCGGCATCGATCCGCGGACCCGCCGGATCACGGAGCTGTATCTGCGGGACACCAAGAGCGGCGACAGCGTTCCGTGGACCGCGGTGCGCGGGGTGGGCCCGGACGCGGTGATCATCGACACGGGCGCCGCGGCCGAGGACTCCCGGAGCAGCTCGCACTCCCGGGCGCACAAGAGGCTGTTGGGCAAGCGGGTCCTCACCGAGTACGGCGAGGACATCGGCACCCTCACCGAGGTCACCTTCGACCCGGACACCGGCACAGTCGGCGACCTCTACGTCGGACGCGAACAGACTCCCGGCAACCGCCTGATCGGCATCGGCCCCTACGCGCTGGTCCTCGGCACCGGGCCCGCGCTCTGATCAAGACCCATGGGCCACCACCCCTTTGGGGGAGTGTGCGCCAGCGGGCCCGGGGCACCCGAAGCGCCATGCGACTCATCAGCCTGATCGAACACACCATGGAGCGATGGACGACGACCCTGTGGACCCTGTTGCTCCCGACCCGGCACCGGCGCGGGGAAGTGGTGGCCACCCTTTGCCGTCAGTGCGACGACAGCGCGTTGATCCTCGGGCACGAGCGCGTTCTCGTCCCCAACGCGTTCGTCATCGAGCTGCCGCCGGAGAGCCACCGCCGGCTCACGACCACCGGCGCGGAGCTGGGTCGCCACCTCGCCGCACAGGTCCACCGGCACGCCGCCGAGCAGGGCTACACGTTCGCGGGCCCCGTCGCGGTGAGCCTGCGTCCGGCCGGCGGGGACGCGGTCGGCAGGTTCCGGATTCATGGCCGTATCGACCCGCACACCGCGGGGCGATCACCCGGCCGAGCCGCTGCGGCAGAAACGCTGTGTTTTGAGTGAAGCAATATGTGTGTCGGCCGTGAGAGAAATCAGCGTGAGGCGCTCTGAGAGTTTCTTGCATGCCAGCCGGAACGGCATTTTTTACCACACGGAGCCGACCGTGGCGTGCTACTGTCGATCTCAGTTGCAGTTGTGGTTCCCAAAAAACTTCAAGTGCCCTCACCGCTCTTTTGTGCAGGTGAGAGCACTTTTGTATTTCCGGTCATTTCCGGCGGGGCGATCATCGCGGCGACACGGAGTGCGCACAGTGCGGACTCCGGGCACTGCCCCGAAGGAGATTTGACATGGCTATTGGCACCGTGAAGTGGTTCAACGCTGAAAAGGGCTTCGGCTTCATCGAGCAGGACGGCGGCGGCCCCGACGTCTTCGCCCACTACTCGAACATCGCCGCCCAGGGCTTCCGTGAGCTCCAGGAAGGCCAGAAGGTGAACTTCGACATCGCCCAGGGCCAGAAGGGCCCGACGGCCGAGAACATCGTTCCCGCCTGACGCTCACGCGTACTTCGCAGCTGGGGCCCGCACCTTGGGGTGCGGGCCCCAGCTCGTTCATTTCCCGCACTATCCAGGGCCGCACATTCTCTGTGCGAACACCGTGTCATCGACCTTTTGTTCGCCGTGCCCCTGTCCGGAACGTCACTCGTTCCCGCGCATCCGCCCGCAGAACACCTGCCGCCGGCCGGATTCGCTTTACGCATTTTCTCCGGCCCGTTCTCGTGATTCTCCGCGCTGCGTTCTCGCTGCGGAATTTCCTTGGTACGTGCCGCATCAAGGAAGGTTCCGCATGAACCGCACACGCACGAACGACCGCTCTTCCCGCGCACGCTCCGGCGGCTACGGCTCCGGTTCCGGCTCGAGCTACGGCTCCGGCTCGGGCGGCGGCAGGAGCGGAGGCCGCTTCGGCGCCCCGTCCGGCGGCGGCCGCTCCGGCGGCCCGAACCGTTCGGGTGGCTACGGCCGCCGACCGTCCGCACCCCAGGGCGAGTTCGCCCTGCCGGTCACGGTCACCCCGGCGCTCCCGGCCGTCGAGGCGTTCGCCGATCTCGTGATGCCGGCGCCGCTGCTCGCCGCGCTCGGCCGCGAGGGCATGAGCGTGCCGTTCCCGATCCAGGGGGCGACGCTGCCCAACTCCCTCGCGGGCCGCGACGTACTCGGCCGTGGCCGCACCGGCTCGGGCAAGACCCTCGCCTTCGGCCTCGCACTGCTCGCCCGTACGGACGGCCAGCGCGCCGAGCCGCGCCAGCCGCTGGCCCTGGTCCTGGTCCCCACCCGCGAACTGGCCCAGCAGGTGACCGACGCGCTCACGCCGTACGCCCGCGCCCTGAAGCTGAAGCTCGCCACGGTGGTCGGCGGCATGTCCATCGGCAAGCAGGCCGGTGCGCTGCGCGCCGGAGCCGAGGTCGTCGTCGCCACGCCCGGCCGCCTCAAGGACCTCATCGACCGCGGCGACTGCCGGCTGAACCAGGTCGGCATCACCGTCCTGGACGAGGCCGACCAGATGGCCGACATGGGCTTCATGCCCCAGGTCACCGCGCTGCTCGACCAGGTGCGCCCCGAGGGCCAGCGGATGCTGTTCTCGGCCACCCTGGACCGCAACGTCGACCTGCTGGTCCGCCGCTACCTCAACGACCCGGTGGTCCACTCCGTCGACCCCTCGCAGGGCGCGGTCACCACGATGGAGCACCACGTGCTGCACGTGCACGGCGCGGACAAGCACCAGACGACCACCGAGATCGCGGCCCGCGACGGCCGCGTGATCATGTTCCTGGACACCAAGCACGCCGTCGACAAGCTGACCGAGCACCTGCTGAACAGCGGTGTCCGCGCGGCGGCGCTGCACGGCGGCAAGTCCCAGCCGCAGCGCACGCGGACCCTGTCCCACTTCAAGACCGGTCATGTGACGGTGCTCGTGGCGACCAACGTCGCCGCGCGCGGGATCCACGTCGACAACCTCGACCTGGTCGTGAACGTCGACCCGCCCACCGACCACAAGGACTACCTCCACCGCGGCGGCCGTACGGCACGCGCAGGTGAGTCCGGCAGCGTCGTCACCCTGGTGACGCCGGGTCAGCGCCGCGACATGACCCGCCTGATGGCCGCCGCGGGCATCACCCCGCAGACCGCCCAGGTGCGCTCCGGCGACGAGGAGCTGAGCCGCATCACCGGCGCCCAGGCCCCTTCGGGCGTCCCGGTCACCATCACCATGCCGGCCGCCGAGCGCCCCCGGCGCGGCAGTGCCGCCTCTTCCCGTGGCCGCCGCAGCCGCAGCGCCCAGGACCGGCGCACCGACCGCGCCCCGCGCCGCGCCGCTCAGGGCCCGTCCGCCTCGGCGGCCTAGGCTCCGCGCGTTCACCCAGCTCATCCATCCCTGCAGGAGGCACCTTTGACACCGGTTCAGACGCAGCCCCGCCCGGCGGATCCCGCCACCGTCCCACTGACTGACGGCGCCGAAAGCGCCGGCGGCACGGACGCGAGCGGACCTCAGGTCCGTGACGACATGACCGTGGAGCTGGCTCTTTCGGTCATGTCCGGATCGGGCGCGGGCCATCTGTTCCTGTGCGACGAGGACGACCAGTGCACGGGCCTGATCACTCGGGCCCAGCTCATCGCCGTCCGCGAAGGCCCCGCCTACACGGACCAGGTCCGCCTACGGGACGTTCTCGCTCTCGCGCGTTGATCGCCCCACCCCTCTCAACCGGCCCCTCTCCTCACCTGTGAGGCATCATGCGCTGCGTCATCGCCCGTTTCCCGTTCGACCTCACCAAGAGTGGGGTGCTGGACGCGATGAAGGGCATCAAGCCCGAGCCCATCACGGGCGACTCCGTCATCGTCGGCCGCCGCCACTACCCCATCAAGCAGGTGGGAGCGGTCATCACCCGCCAGGACCGTCGTGACTTCAGCGCCGGTGAGGTCACCCGCGCCATGACGCTCCTCGGCTTCACCTGCCGCACCCCCTCCGAGGACGTCGCCCCGCGCGACCTCACCCCGCTGCAGACCGCGTCGGCGATGCTCGGCGCCTCCACGCCCGTGTAACGACGAGGAACAGCCAAGAGGGCCCTGCCGGCGCGCGCCGGCAGGGCCCTCTTGCGTGCCCGCAGCGCGCGCACCCGGGCAGCAGCACACAAAATCTGTCCTCGCGAGAGTAGACATTGAGCGGTCGCATGATTAGGGTTTCTCTCGTACCCATAGACCAGAGGAGAACGGAGGAGCAGACGCCATCAGGATCGCCCGGCCCGAGCTCGATTCGGCCCGGGTGCCGCAAGACCCCGGATTGGAAGGTGGTCCCCGGTCACGCATCAGCGATCCCCGCAATCCCGCCCTGTTCTCGGGCCGGACGGCGGAAACAAGAGGTCGGCGCAGCATTAGAGCCGACAGATGGTGTTGAATTTCCTTCGGGGCCTTGGTGCCGTACGGCGCCAGGGCCCCTCGACGCGTTGGCACAAGAGGTGACATGACTGCAGATATTCCGCTCAGTGGTCGTCTGGACGACGACGACTACCCCGCCTACACCATGGGGCGGGCCGCCGAGATGCTCGGCACCACACCCGGCTTCCTGCGGGCCATCGGCGAGGCCCGGCTGATCACGCCGCTCCGCTCGGAAGGCGGGCACCGGCGGTACTCCCGCTACCAGCTGCGGATCGCCGCGCGCGCCCGCGAACTGGTGGACCAGGGCACCCCCGTCGAGGCGGCGTGCCGCATCGTCATCCTCGAGGACCAGCTCGAGGAGGCCCAGCGCATCAACGCCGAGTACCGCCGCGCCTCGGCCGACACCAGCGACGCCCCGGGCTGACCCCGCAGGCTTCACGCGGCAGGAGGCCACACCCCCGGGACGAGAACCCCCAGCGCGTACGCCCGCGCCACCAGTTCCGTCCGGTTCGCCGCGCCCCAGCGCTCGGTCAGGCGGCGCAGGTGGTAGGTGACGCCGTCGCGGGTGAGGCCCGTCTCGCGGGCCGCCTGAGCCGTGGTCGCGCCGCCGGCCAGCAGGGCCAGGATGCGGGCCTCGGCCGCCGTGGCGGCCTCGGCGGGTGCCGGAGCCGGGGCGCACTCCTCGCCCAGGACGCGCAGCAGCACGAGCAGGCCGGGCACCGCCTCGACCGTGTCGCTCACCGGCTCCGCCGTCAGCTCGCCGTGGCGCCGCACCCCGTCGGCCGCCTCCCAGTGCACGGCGACCGGGTAGCGCGAGCGGTGGCGCAGCCGGACCGCCTCGGCGATCCGCAGGACCTGGGTCTTCTCCTCGGGGCGGAACAGCTCAAGGACGTTGCGGCCCCGCAGGGTCCCGGAGGTCTCACCCCACTCCGCAGCCATCGCCGGATTGGCGAGGATGATCGCCCCGCTCGCGTCGCAGACCGCGACCGGCATCGGGATGCGGTTGAAGAGGAGCATGGCGCGGTTGCGCCACAGCACGGAGTCCGCGGAGTCCACAGGGCGACTCCTTCCAGCCAGGGGCAGTCAAGAGCGGGGCATCATTCGCCACTACACAATCATGTAGCGCCGCGGCGCCGACCCGCGGGGACCGGCGATCAAGCTGGGGATCAGTGACTTCCGTACGGCGAAAGGCAGTTGTCACGCCATGCCCCCCACCACCACCGCACCGCTCCCCCAGGACGCCGGGTCCGGCCTCGACGGTGTACCGCTGATCGACATCTCCGCCACCGGGCCGGGGCCCGCCCCGGTGCAGCAGGCCATGGAACTGGTCCGCCGTCACGGGCCCGTGGTGCGGCGGCGGCTGCACGGCCGCGACGCGCTGTTCGTGAGCGATCTCGATCTCGTCACCGAGCTCGCCGACGAGACCCGCTTCGCCAAGCACGTCGGCCCCGCCCTGGAGAACGTGCGCGAGTTCACCGCCGACGGCCTGTTCACCGCGTACAACGACGAGCCCAACTGGGCCCGCGCGCACGACATCCTGATGCCCGCGTTCGCGCTGGGCTCGATGCGCACCTACCACCCGATGATGCTGCGCGTCGCCCACCGCCTTATCGAGTCCTGGGACCGCGGCGCGTGGGACGGGCGCCCCGTGGACGTGCCGGGCGACATGACGCGGATGACGCTGGACACGATCGGGCTCGCCGGGTTCGGCTACGACTTCGGTTCGTTCGAGCGGGCCGAGCCGCATCCCTTCGTCGACGCCATGGTCCGCTGCCTGGAGTGGAGCATGACGCGGCTGAGCCGCACGCCGGGCAGTGACCACTCGGCGGCGGACGCGGCCTTCCGGGCCGACGCCGACTATCTGGCGCAGGTGGTCGACGAGGTCATCTCCGCGCGGGCCGGTGGCGCCCTGGGCGCCGAACCCGCCGATGACCTGCTCGGCCTCATGCTCAGCGCCGCACACCCCGGCGACGGCTCCAAGCTGGACACCGCCAACATCCGCAACCAGGTCATCACCTTCCTGATCGCGGGGCACGAGACGACGTCCGGCGCGATGTCGTTCGCGCTGTACTACCTCGCCAAGCACCCCGCCGTCCTCGACCTCGTACGGCGCGAGGTCGATGCCCTGTGGGGCGACACGGCCGACGTCGAGCCGACCTTCGACGAGGTCGGGCGGCTCACCTACACACGTCAGGTACTCAACGAGGCGCTGCGGCTGTGGCCGACGGCCGCCGCGTTCGGCCGGCATGCCCGCGAGGACACGCTGCTCGGCGGCCGGATCCCGCTGCGCGCGGGCCAGGGCGTCACCGTGCTCACGCCGATGCTGCACCGGCAGCCCGTGTGGGGCGACAACCCGGAGCTCTTCGACCCGGAGCGCTTCACCGCCGAGGCGGAAGCCGCGCGTTCCCCGCACGCGTTCAAGCCGTTCGGCACCGGTGAACGGGCCTGCATCGGGCGGCAGTTCGCGCTCCATGAGGCGACCATGCTGCTCGGGATGCTGGTGCACCGCTACCGGCTGCACGACCACGCCGACTACCGGCTCACCGTCAAGGAGACGCTCACCCTCAAGCCCGACGGCTTCACGCTCACGCTGACGCCGCGCACCGCCGCCGACCGCGTGCACGGCGAGCTGCCGGGCAAGGCAGCGGGCCAGGCCGTCGCGGAGCCCGACGCCACCGTGCTGCCCGCACGCGTCCTGCCGGGCACGCGCGCGCTCTTCCTGCACGGCAGCAACTACGGCACCTGCCGGGACTTCGCCGCCCAACTCGCCGACGAGGCCGCTTCGGTGGGCTGCGAGACGCAGGTCGCGCCGCTGGACGCGTACGCGGGCGCGCTGCCCGCCGACCGCCCGGTCGTGATCACCGCCGCCTCCTACAACGGCCGGCCCACCGACGACGCCGCCGGGTTCGCCTCCTGGCTCGACGGCGCCCCCGCGGGCACCGCCGAGAACGTCACGTACGCCGTCCTCGGTGTGGGTGACCGCAACTGGGCCGCCACCTACCAGCACGTCCCGACGCGCTTCGACGAGCGGCTCGCGGAGCTGGGCGGCGCCCGGCTCCTGGAGCGGACGGCGGCCGACGCCTCGGGCGATCTCGGCGGCTCCGTACGCGAGTTCACGGCGCGGCTGCGCAGGGCGCTTCTTGAGCGGTACGGCGATCCCGACGCGCTGGATGCCCCGGGGGCCACGGCTGCCTCCGATGCGTACGAGGTGCGGGAGGTGACCGGCGGCCCGCTGGACGCGCTCGCCGCGCGGCACGGGCTCGTTCCGATGACGGTCAGCGAGGCCCACGACCTCACCGCGCCCGGTCACCCCCGCACGAAGCGCTTCGTACGGCTCGCCCTGCCCGACGGCGTGACCTATCGCACCGGCGATCATCTCACCGTCCTTCCGGTCAACGACCCGGCGCTCGTCGACCGGGCCGCCGCCGCGCTCGGCGTCGACCTGGACGTGGTGCTCGACATCCGCGCGGGCCGCCCGCGCCGCGACGGCCTCGCCGTGGACCGCCCCCTGACGGTGCGCCAACTCTTCTCCCGTCATGTCGAGTTGCAGGACCGGCCCACCGCAGGCCAGCTGGCCGTGCTCGCCGCCGCCAACCCCTGCCCGCCCGAACGGGCCACTCTCACCGCCCTCGCCGACGACGCCGAGGCCCGCGCGGCCGACGGGCGCACGCTGCTCGAACTGGTCGAGGCCTGCCCGGCCCTGCGCGGCGCGCTTGAGTGGGCCAAGCTCCTGGACGTGCTCACGCCCCTGCGGCCCCGTCATTACTCGGTGTCCTCGTCGCCGGGCGTGCGCCCCGGCCACGCCGACCTGATGGTGTCCCTCCTGGAGGCCCCGGCCCGCTCGGGCAGCGGGCTGCTGTACCGCGGCACGGGCTCCGGACACCTGGGCGGGGTGCGTCCGGGCGACACCGTCCTGGCCCGCGTCCAGCCCTGCCGCGAGGCCTTCCGCATCGACCACGCGGACACGGTGCCCGTCATCATGGTCGCCGCGGGCACCGGCCTCGCCCCGTTCCGCGGCACGATCGCGGACCGCGCGCGACTGATGGCCGGGGGAACCCAACTCCCGTCTGCTCTCTGTTACTTCGGGTGCGACGCGCCGGACGCGGACTTCCTGCACGCCGATGAACTGCGCGCCGCGGAGGCCGCAGGAGCGGTCTCGCTGCGCCCGGCCTTCAGCGCCGCCCCCGTCGACGGGGTGGCCTTCGTCCAGCACCGCATCGCGGCGGAGGGCGACGAGGTGTGGGGCCTGCTGGCCGCCGGAGCCCGGGTGTACGTGTGCGGCGACGGCTCACGCATGGCGCCGGGCGTGCGTGACGCCCTGCGCACACTGCACCGGGACCGTACGCCGGGAGCCACGGCGGCGGACTCCGAGCGGTGGCTGGACGAGCTGACCGCGCAGGGGCGTTACGTCGAGGACGTGTACGCGGCCGGGTGAGGGAGGCAAGCGGCTCACGTACCGGCTTACGTACCGGCTTACGTACCGGTGGCGAACAACTCCCCCAGGGCGCGGGCCGTTTCGTCGCTGTCCACGTGGTGCAGGCTCCGGATGCCGAGGCGTGCCGCCCCGCGCAGATTGTGCTCCAGGTCGTCGATCATGACGCAGGCGGTCGGTTCGACGCCGAGGCGGTCGCAGGCCGTCTGGAAGATGCGGCGGCCCGGCTTGCGCGAGCCGATGTCGCTGGAGATCACGACGATGTCCGCGAGCGCGTCCAGGTCGTATCCCTGGTAGCAGTCGTCGCCCAGCGCGTTCGACACGATCGCCACCGGGACGCCCTGGGCGCGCAGCCCCTTCAGCGCGGCGAGCATCTTCTCGTCCGGTCGCATCCCCGCCCCGATCGCGGCGACGAGGCCCGCCGCCACCACCTCCGTGCCCTTCTCGCGCAGCCGCCCCGAGATGCCCCGCTCGAACTCGGCCTCGCTCATGCGCCCGCACTCGTGCTCCACGAGGAGCGCCGACGCCTCCGCGTCCTCCCGGAACAGCCGCTCGATCAGCAGCGGATCGTCGCTCACCCGCGCGGAGTACGAGCGGAACGAGTCGAGCACGCTGGTGGTCAGCACACCGCCGAAGTCGGTGAGCACCGCACGCGGCGACGCGTCGGGCCGCACCTCAGGCGCGTCATCCACTTCTGTCTCCTCTACATCCCGCCCTTGTCGGCGTAGTTGAATCGTCGGTCGAGGATCTCAAGGACCCGCTCGCCCCAGCGTAGGTTCGACTCCTCCAGGGACCGGCCCGCCATCAGCGTGAGGTAGGGGCCGATGCGCTCGGCCTCGCACAGGTACCGCGCCTCGTCGCGGCCGCCGAGGAGGTGGAGGCGCAGCCGTTCGTACCGGGCGAGTTTGCCGCGCGACCACTCCATGCGCTCCTCGATCAGCGCGCGGGTGGCCGACGGGTCGCCGCCGTCCATCGCCTGCACCTTGACCATGAGTTCGTCCCGGATGGCGATGGGCCGGGGCGGCTCGGCGGCGAAGGCGTGCAGGTCGCGCAGGCCCGCCTCGGTGAGCGTGAACATCCGCTTGTTGGGCCTGCGTTCCTGCTGCACCACGCGTGCGTCGATCAGGCCGTCGCCCGCGAGTCGCTCCAGCTCGCGGTAGAGCTGCTGGGGAGTCGCGGACCAGAAGTTCGACACGGACACGTCGAAGATCTTGGCCAGGTCGTAGCCGGACGACTCGCCCTCCAGGAGCGCCGCGAGCACCGCGTACTTGAGAGACATCTGGACACCGTACACCGATGTGATTACTCTCCTCCGCACCTACTCAACAAATTGACTATCAGCACGATCAAGCACGATCAACGATGATGCGAGGTGTGGGCATGCAGGCTTTCCGCAAGGCCGTCGAGGCCGACGATCACGAGGCCATCGAGGCGCTCCTGGCCGACGACGTGGTCTTCTCCAGCCCGGTCGTGTTCCGGCCCTACCCGGGCAAGGCGACGACCGCGGCGATCCTGCGCGGCGTCACGCGGGTCTTCGAGGACTTCCGGTACGTACGCGAGATCAACGACGCCGCGGGGCGCGACTCGGCGCTCGTCTTCGAGGCGCGGGTCGGCGACCGGCAGATCACCGGCTGCGACTTCCTTCACGTGAACGAGGACGGACTGATCGACGAGTTCATGGTGATGGTCCGCCCCCTGTCGGCCGCCCAGGCGCTCGCCGAGGCCATGGGCGCCCAGTGGGAGCGGATCACGCAGGAGGCGGCGGGCGCGTAGCCGGTGCCCGCGGCTACCAGCCGCGGGCCGACCGGACGAGGTGGTCGCGCACGAGGGCGACGTGCGGGTTGTCCGCGGATCCGGGGCGCTGCACGAGGTGGCCGGTGTTGATCGGGGCGTCCTCCGGGTCATGGAGGAGCACCAGGGTGCCGGCGGCCAGTGCGTCGCGGCAGAGGTAGCGGGGCAGCACGGAGAATCCGGCGCCCGCGACGACGGCCGCGAGGACGCCGCGCAGATCGGGGACCGTCACGGAGGCCTCGCAGGCCAGCCGCTTGCCGAAGACGTGACGCCAGTAGCGGCGGGCGATCGGCAGGTCATCGGCGTACGTGATCAGCGGGACGCCGTGCAGCACCCCGGGCCCATCGGCGGCGATCCGCGCGGCGCCGCCGATGCGCTCGGCCCACGAAGCCGAAGCCACGAGCACGAACTCCTCGTCCGCGAGCGGCACGGAGCTCAGGGAGCGCCCGCGGGGGCGGGCCGTGGCGATCACCAGATCGTGCCGCCCCGCCCGCAGCTCGTCCAGGAGCCGGTCGGTCAGGCCCGTCGTCACGCGCAGCCGGACCCCCTTCTCGACCAGCGGGGCGAGCGCGGGCAGCGCGCAGTGGCAGAGCATCTCCGCCGGGCCCGCCAGATGGACGGGCTCCGCCGGGGCGCCGCCCAAGGGGCCGCCGTGCCCGGTGACCGCGGCGAGGGCGTCGAGGGGATCGACGACACGGGCGGCGAGCGCGTCCGCGTACGGCGCCGGGGCGACGCCGCGCGGCAGCCGCTCGAACAGCTCCCGGTCGACCTGGCGCTCAAGGGCCCGGATCTGCGTGGTGACGGTGGGCTGCGAGAGGCCGAGCAGACGGGCCGCGGCGGTGAAGGAACCCGACCGGTACACGGCCAGGAACGTACGCAGCAGGTTCAGGTCCAGTGGGCCCCCGGCGGCGCTCTGCGCCACGGCCGCCCCGTCCGGCGCCTCCGGCGCGGGCCCCGGAGCCATTCCCGCCGACCCATCGGAATTCCTATCTCCCATATGGGTCAGCCTATTGGATTTCGTTGGGTACGCCCACCTACCTTCGAGGACAGCACCACCTGACGCTCTGAGCACAGAACGTCAGAGATTCCAGCCTCGGAGAGACACCATGGCCAAGATTCTGTTCGTCGTGACCGGCGCCGACCACTGGACGCTGGCCGACGGCACCCAGCACCCGACCGGCTTCTGGGCCGAGGAGGCCGTCGCGCCCTACGAGGCGTTCAAGGCCGCAGGACACGAGATCGTCGTCGCGACACCGGGCGGCGTCGTGCCGACCGTCGACCAGGCGAGCCTGGCGCCCGAGTTCAACGGCGGCCAGGAGGGCGCCGACAAGGTCGCCGTGACCCTGGCGGAGATCAGCGAGTTCCTGCGGCCGCTCAAGCTGGCGGAGGTCGACCTCGCCGACTACGCCGCCGTCTTCTACCCCGGCGGCCACGGCCCCATGGAGGACCTCGCCGTCGACGCCGAGTCCGGCAGGCTCCTCACCGCCGCCCTGAAGTCCGGCAAGCCGCTCGGTGTCGTCTGCCACGGCCCGGCCGCGCTGCTCGCCGCCACCGGACAGGACGGCTCCAACGCGTTCGCCGGGTACGAGGTCACCGGCTTCACCAATGTCGAGGAGACGCAGTCCGGCTTCGCCGAGAAGGCCAAGTGGCTGCTCCAGGACCGGCTCGTCGCGGCGGGCGTCGACTTCCAGGAGGGCGAACCCTGGGCCCCCAAGGTGGTCGTCGACCGCAATCTGATCACCGGTCAGAACCCGGCGTCCGCAGCCCCGTTGGCGGCCGAGCTCGTCAAGAAGCTGGCCTGACCCTCATGGGCACCGACCGGCTCGACGAGGTCCTCGACGCCGCCTACGACTCCCTCACGCGGTATGGCGTACGGCGCACGACGATGGACGACATCGCCTCCACGATGGGCGTGTCCCGGTCAGCCGTCTATCAGTACGTCCGCAACAAGGACGACGCCTTCCGCAAGCTCGCCGAGCGCCTGCACGCCGAGGCGCTCGCGCGGGCCCGGCAGGCGGCGGCCGATGACGCCCCCGGCGCCGAGCGCATCCGCGGTGTCCTCGCGGCCAAGCTCGACCTGGTCCTGCGCCTTGCCGGGGACTCGCCGCACTCCGCCGAGCTCCTCGATGCCAAGGCCCGCCTCTTCGGCGACATCTGCCACGGCTTCACCGGATCGCTGCGGCGCCTGCTCGTCGACCTGTTCACCGAGGCGGGGACCCCGGCATCGGTGGAGCCCGCCGAAGCGGCCGACATCTGCATCGCCCTGGTCATTGGCCTGGAGTCCGTGGCCGACGCCCGCGAACTCTTCGGCCCGGCCACGGACGCGCTCCTGACCGGCCTCCTCGGCTCCCCGGTCTCCACGGCGACCGACTGACCGATCCCCCCTGCCTCTCCCCCACCCCCCATGCACCGGCTCATCTGAGACCTCCCGAGGAGACCCCTCATGCACCACCCCGAAGCACCCGCCTCCGAAGCTGTCGCCCCCGAGGCGCTCGTCGCCGGGCTCCGCGCCACCTTCGCCACCGGCCGCACCAGGCCGCTGGCCTGGCGGGAGGAGCAGCTCACCCAGCTGCGCTCCCTGTTCACCGAGCACCGCGAGGACATCGCGGACGCCCTGTACGCCGATCTGCACAAGCCGCGCACCGAGGCCTACACCGCCGAAGTCGACTTCCCCGTAAGGGAGATCGACCACACGCTGGCCCACCTGGAGGAGTGGCTGCGCCCGCAGCCGCTCGCGTCCGGCGCCCTCGCGGGGCTGCCCGAGGGATCGACCGCGGGTACGCAGTACGAACCGCTCGGCACCGTCCTGATCATCGCGCCGTGGAACTACCCCGTGCAGCTCCTCCTCGTGCCCCTGGTGGGCGCGCTGGCGGCGGGCAACACCGCCGTCCTGAAGCCGAGCGAAGTCACCCCGGCCACCTCGGAGTTGATCGCCCGCCTGATCCCCGAGTACCTGGACACGGACGCGGTCGCCGTCGTCGAGGGCGGCGTGCCGGAGACCACCGCGCTGCTCGCCCAGCGCTACGACCACATCTTCTACACCGGCAACGGCGCCGTCGGCCGCATCGTGATGCGCGCCGCCGCCGAGCACCTCACCCCGGTCACGCTCGAACTCGGCGGCAAGTCGCCGGTGTTCGTGGACCGGGACGTCGACGTGGCCGCCGTCGCCACGCGGCTGGCCGAGGCCAAGTTCCGCAACGCCGGGCAGACGTGCGTCGCCCCCGACTACGTCCTCACCGACCCGGACACCGCCCCCGCCCTCGCCCGGGAGCTGCGCACGGCCGTGGAGCGGGTGTTCGGCGCGGACCCGAAGTCCTCGGACACCTACGGACGCATCGTCAACGAACGGCACTTCGACCGGGTCTCCGCCCTCCTCGGCTCCGGGACGACCGCGTTCGGCGGGCAGAGCGACCGCGATGACGTCTACATCGCGCCGACCGTGCTCACGGACGTGAAGCCCGACGAGCCCGTGATGCAGGAGGAGATCTTCGGTCCCGTACTGCCGATCGTGAACGTCGACGGCCTTGACGAGGCCATCGCGTTCATCAACGACCGCGACAAGCCGCTCGCCCTCTACGGCTTCACCGAGAACGAGACGACACGGCGGCGCCTGGCCGCGGAGACGTCGTCGGGCGGGCTCGGCTTCGGCCTTCCGATGGCCCATCTCCGCGTTCCCGAGCTGCCGTTCGGCGGCGTCGGCGAGAGCGGCGTGGGCAATTACCACGGCCCGCACTCCATCGCCACGTTCAGCCACCGCAAGGCGCGGCTCGACGTGCCGCTGGGCTGAATCCCGGCCACTGGCTGTGGCGGCCCTGTGCAGTTTCCGCCCTCCCTGTGCTCCTCTCGGCTGCCGCGCCATAAGCTGCGCGGTCGATCAACGCAACGCCGCCGTCCAGGTCGTTCGCGTTCCCCGGGAGGAGCACACATGGCAGAACAGCGCCGTTCGGCACAGGAGGACGAGCCCGAGGAGCCGGGCCGCCGCAGGGTCCTCGCGTATCTGCTCGCGGCGCCGACACTGGCCGTCGGCGTACGGCTCGGCGTCGACTCGGCCGGCGGGGAGTCCGCCGAGGCCGTTGTTCCGTCACCGCCGCAGCCCGAGAACCTGCTCGACCTGGGCGACCTGCAGAACCTGGCGGCGGCGCCGACATCGGGCCTGATCTCCGTCCAGGTGCACGCGGACGGCACCGCGTCGTTCGCGGTGCCCCGCGCGGAGGTGGGCCAGGGCATGACCACGGCGGTCGCGATGATGATCGCCGAGGAGATGGACCTGCCGCTCGCCAAGGTCAAGGTCACACTGGCCGACGCCCGCCCCGAGCTGATGATGAATCAGCTGACCGGCGGCTCGAACTCGATGCGCAGCATCTACCGCCCCGTGCGCGTCGCGGCGGCCGTCGCCCGGCAACGCCTCGTCTCGACGGCCGCCGGGCAGTGGGGCGTCGCGGCGTCCGAGCTGTCCACGAAGGACGGCGTCATCTCGTACGGCTCCGCGAAGAGCGCCACGTACGGCTCGCTCGCCAAGGCCGCGGCCAGCGCCCATGTCGTGGCGGCGTCGGCGCGGTTGAAGGAGCCGTCGGAGTTCACCGTCATCGGCACCCCGCGAAGCCGTGTCGACGCGCTGGCCGCCGTGACCGGCCGCAAGACGTTCGGCATGGACCTTCAAGTCCCCGACGCCAAGCCGACGATGGTGCGCAGGCCGCCGACGATCAACGGCACCGTCGTCTCCGTCGCCAACGCCGAAGCGGTGCGCGCCATGCCGGGCATCACCGATGTCGCGACCGTCAGGCACGGGGTGGCGGTCCGGGGCGAGACGTTCGGCCAGTGCATCGACGCGCTCCGGGCGCTGGAGGTGAACTGGGGCCCCGGCACGGTGGACAAGGAGTCGGACGACACCGTCCTGGCCAAGCTGAAGAAGGCCGCGCTGCCTCTCGTCGTGCCCCCGCTCCTGACGAAGAAGGTCGAGGCCGAGTTCACCTTCGCGTTCGCCAGCAACAGCCCGCTGGAGCCGGACAACGCGATCGCCGACGTGCGCTCCGACCGGGCCGAGATCTGGTCGAGCCTGAAGGTGCCGATCGTGGCGCAGCGCGAGATCGCCGCTCAACTGGGCCTGCCCCAGCGGGCCGTGACCGTGCATGTGGTGGAGGGCGGCGGGTCGTTCGGGCGGCATCTCTTCCACGACGTGGCCGCCGAAGCCGCCGAGATCTCGCGGAAGATGGGCAAGCCGGTCAAGCTCTCGTGGTCCCGTACGGACAACTTCCGGCAGGGCCGCACCCACCCCATGTGCATCTCGCGGGTCCGCGCCACCTACGCCCTCGGCAATGTCCTCAGCTACGAGCAGCGGCACACCAGTTCACGGACGGACTTCGGCCACGGCCTCGGTGAGGTGCTCACGTCGACGGCCGCGAAGCTTCCCGTGGTGGGCAATCCGACGTTCGCCCAGACCATCTTCCAGCTCACCCAGTCCTCGCCCTACCACTTCGGCGCCACCACGCAGCTCCTGAACGAGGTGCCGCTGAAGTTCAACACGGGCAGCATGCGCAACATCTACTCGCCGAACGTGGCGTGTGCGCGGGAGCTCGTCGTCGACCGGCTCGCGGCGAAGATGGGCAAGGACCCGGTGGAGTTCCGCCGCGAGTTCGTCAAGGAGAAGCGGCTGCGCGCCGTCCTGGACAAGGCTGCCGAGGTCGGCGAGTGGGGCAGGGCGCTGCCCTCGGGCGTCGCGCAGGGGATCGCGCTGCACGCCGAGTACCGGGGAGCGGTCGCCTCGCTCGTCGAGATCGACTGCCGTCCCGAGACGGTGAACCGCGAGGTCAGGGACGGAGTCACCGGGCCGCGCGTCACCAAGGCGCTGATGGTCGTGGACGCGGGCTTCGCCATCAACCCCCGCGGCATCGAGGCCCAGATGATGGGCGGGATGAACGACGCCATCGCCATGGCGCTCACCTCCAGCCTGCACATCAAGGACGGCATCCCGCTGGAGGGCAGCTGGGACAACTACTTCTACACGCGCCAGTGGAACACCCCGCCCGAACTGGACGTCGTCGTGATGGGGACGACCACCGGAAAGCCCGCAGGCGTGGGCGAGTTGGGGGTCGCGCCCGCGTTCGGCGCGATCGCCTGCGCCTACGCGCGCGCCACGGGGACGATGCCGACCAGCTTCCCGATCAACCACGGCACGCTCTCCTTCGAGCCGCTGCCGCTCGAACCGTCCACACCGCAGTCCCCGACCGACGGTCTCGACCGTGCCTACTGACTCGCCCGTGCCTACTGAGGAGCCTTCCGTGCCGCGCCACACCTTCAAGCTCAACGGCGAGCAGATCACCGTCGAGGCGGAGGACGACGTACGCCTCCTGTGGGTCCTGCGTGACCTGCTCGGCGTGACCGGGCCGAAGTACGGCTGCGGTCTCGGCGTCTGCCAGGCCTGTACGTCGCACATCAACGGCAAGGCGTTCAACCCCTGTTCGGTGCCGGTGTCGAAGATCGGCACCGACGACGAGGTCACCACCATCGAGGGCCTGCCGGGCACCGTCGGCAAGGAGCTGCACCCGATGCAGGAGGCCTGGCTGGAGCTGGATGTCTCGCAGTGCGGGTACTGCCAGCCGGGCCAGATCATGGCCGCCGTCGCCAAGGTAAGGCAGGCCGCCGCCGCTGGTCGTGAGATCAGCGACGGCGACCTGGACGAGATCCGCAACATCTGCCGGTGCGGTACGTACACCCGGATCCGCGAGGCCATCAAGGCCGGGGCGAAGCGGATGTGAACTCCCTTGCCTCCACGGCGGGTTCCGGCGCCTGCGCGGCGTCGGGGCCCGCCGCCGCGCGCCGGGCGGGGAAGCCGTGCCCGCGGGCGGCGAGCATGCCCGGGTGTCCGCCGCCTCATGTCCCGAGCAACGCGTCGAGCCCCGCGGCCAGTTGCTCCGGCCCGCCCTGCCCGTCCAGGGAGATGGCGGTGGCCCGCAGCCGCGGGAACTCCTGGGCGGGCATGCGGTGCAGGCCGAGCCGGAAGGCCGGGTCCGGTTCGCCCGGCTCGTCGTCCATGGCCCGCAGTTCGACGAGGAGATAGCCGAGCAGCCACGCCGTGAACGCCCGGTGGACCTGGACCGAGCGGCGGTCGCCCAGACCGGCGTCATGGAGCAGGGCCAGGATGCGCTCGTCACTGCGCAGCACGGCAGCGGGGCGGCGGGCCAGCGGGGTGGACAGCAGGCGGGTGGCGAGCAGCGGGACCATGTTCGGGTGCCGCTGGGCGACGCGGTAGGTGGCGAGTGCGATGCGGTGCAGCTCCCGTCTCCAGTCGTCGGCCTGGGGCTCGGCTTCGGGCTCGGCTTCGGGCTCGGCTTCAGGCTCGGCTTCGGCTTCAGGCTCGGCGGCGACTGCGGGCTCGGCAGCGGCCAGATCACCCTCCAGCTCCTGGCAGAACGCCTCGACCAGGCCGTCGAGCAGAGCCCCCTTGCCGGCCGCGTACCGGTACAGGGCCATCGCCTCCACCCCCAGCTCCGCGCCGAGCTTGCGCATGCTCAGGCCCGAGAGCCCGTCGCGGTCGACGACGTCCAGGGCCGTGGCCAGGACGCGCTCCCGGCTGAGCCGTCCATAGCGCCCCCGGTCGCTGGCGCGCCGTCCCTCGGTCGCGGCCGCCCCTTTCCCCTTCGGCTTGTCCGCCGCCTCTTTCGGCATGTCCGCCGCCTCCGCCTCTCTGGCCCCCTTGACCTCAGGGAGCATCGGGTGCAAAGTCGTACATATACGACGTAAACGTACGTAGTCAGCGTACAGCGTCAGACCTCTCAGGAGCGTCTCGCCATGACGCACAGCGAGCCGATGTCGGCGGATCTGGTCCAGGTGGAGCGCGAACTCGCGCGGATGTCGGACGGCAACGTCGTCCGCGTCACCGCCGGCGGCCCCGTCTTCGGACATCCGTTCCCGGTGCGCACCGTCCGGCCGACGACCTTCGTGCCCGCACTCCCCCGGCGCGACCGGGCCGCCCTCATGGTGATCGCCGCGGGCTGGGCGCTGAGCTTTCTGTGGTTCTGGGTCTGGTGGCTGCAACCGGAGCACCGCGTCGGCTGGGCGGGCCTGATCGTCAACAGCGCCCTCCTGCTCTACCTCACCGGCCTGCCCTGCTACTTCTTCGTCACCGCCCTGCGCCTGCGCCGCGTCGACCCGGATCTTCCGGTGCCCGCGCTCCCGGTCGCCTTCGCCGTGACCCGCGCCCCCTCGGAACCGTGGCCCACCGCCCGGCAGACGCTGGAGGCGATGCTGGCCCAGGACTTTCCGTACCCCTACGACGTGTGGCTGTGCGACGAGGACCCCACCGAGGAGATCACCGGCTGGTGCCGCACGCACCGGGTGCGGATGTCCTGCCGCCGCGGCGTGGACCCGTACCACCGCAGCGACTGGCCGCGCCGCACCCGCTGCAAGGAAGGCAATCTCGCCTACTTCTACGACAACTGGGGCTACCGCTGCTACGACGTGGTCGCGCAGCTCGACTGCGACCACGTGCCCGCGCCGACCTACCTCTCCGAGATGGTCCGCCCCTTCGACGACCCCGCCATCGGCTACGTGGCAGCGCCCAGCATGTGCGACGCCAACGGCGCGGTGTCATGGGCGGCCCGGGGGCGGCTGCACCGGGAGGCCGTCTGGCACGGCGCGGTGCAGCTCGGCCACAGCGACGGTCTCGCCCCCATGTGCATCGGCTCCCACTACGCCGTGCGCACCCGCGCGCTGCGGGACATCGGCGGCCTCGGCCCGGAGCTCGCCGAGGACTTCTCGACCACGTATCTGCTCAACTCGGCGGGCTGGCACGGTGCGTTCGCCATCGACGCCGAGGCGCACGGGGACGGACCGCTCACCTTCGCCGACATGATCACGCAGGAGTACCAGTGGTCGCGGAGCCTCACCACGATGCTCCTGGGTCTGCTGCCGCGCCATCTGCGCCGGCTGCCCCTCCTGCTGCGGCTGCGCTTCGCGTACGCCCTCGCCTACTACCCGCTCCTCGGCCTGATGATCACCGCAGGACTCACCCTGCCGCCGATCGCCATACTCACCGGCCTGCCGTGGATGAACGTCAACTACTTCGACTTCCTGATCCACTTCTGGTCCATGCCCGTGTGGCTGCTCCTGACCCTGTACCTGATGCGTCGCCGCGGAATGCTCCGCCCGCGCACCGCCCCGCTGATCAGCTGGGAGACGTGGCTGTTCGCGCTCGCGCGCTGGCCGTTCGTCATCCTCGGCCTGTTCGGCGCCGTCGGACAGAAGCTGCACCGACGGCCCGTGACCTTCAAGGTCACACCCAAGGACACCGGCGGACCCCGGCCGCTGCCCGCCCGGCTCATCCTGCCCTTCGTCGCACTGGCCGTCTCCCTGTCCTCGATCGCCCTGATCGGCGAGCTGACAAGCCCCTCGGCCGGCTACGTCTTCCTCTGCCTGCTCGCCGCCACGACCTACGCGGCCGTCGCCCTCGCCATCCCGCTGCTCCACGTGCGGGAGGCGGCACGGGCCGCGGACGTCCGCTTCACCCGCGCGCTGGCGCCCGCACGGCTGCCGCTGGCCCTCGGCCTCCTTGCGACACTGCCGGTCGCCACCGCCCTCGTCTTCTACCCGGCGTACGCCGCCGCCGTCCTGAGCTGGTGAACGGCCATGAGCGCACCCTCCACGATCCTCGTCACCGGCGGTGCCGGCTTCATCGGAAGCCACACCTGCGTCGAACTCCTCGACCACGGCTACGAATTGATCGTGATCGACGACTACTCCCACAGCACCCCGCAGGTCTTCACGCGGGTGGAACGGATCGCCGACCGCTTCGTCGGCGCCGTCTATGAGCTGGACATCCGTGATCGGCGCGCCCTGTCGGCCGTATTCGACCGCCACTCCGTGGATGCCGTCGTGCACTTTGCCGCGCACAAGGCCGTGGGCGAGTCGACACGGATGCCCATCGAGTACTACGACACCAACGTCGGCGGCACGACCGCGCTGCTGCAGGTCATGCGCGAACACGGCGTGCACCAGCTGGTGTTCTCCTCCTCCTGTTCCATCTACGGCGACGCCGGGCGCGGGCCGCTCGACGAGTCGACCCCCGCCGGGCCCACCAATCCGTACGCCGCCTCCAAGTGGATGTGCGAGCAGGTGCTCGCCGATGTCTGCGCACGCTGCCCGGAGTTCACCGTGCTCGCGCTGCGCTACTTCAACCCCGTCGGCGCCCACCCCAGCGGCCTCCTCGGCGAGGACCCGGGCGGCGTCCCCGACAATCTGATGCCGTACGTGGCGCAGGTCGCCGTCGGACGGCGTGAGCGGCTCCCCGTGTTCGGCGACGACTACCCCACGCCCGACGGCACCGCGATCCGCGACTACCTCCATGTGATGGACACCGCAGAGGCCCACCGCATCGCCCTGGACCACCTCGCCGACGGACCGGGCCTGCGGGTTTTCAACCTCGGTGTGGGCACGGGCCGTTCGGTCCTCGACGTGGTCTCCGCCTTCGGCGCGGCCTGCGGCAGGGCCATCCCGTACCAGATCATGCCGCGCCGCCCCGGCGACGTCACCGAACTCGTCGCCGACGCGGGCGCGGTGGCGCGCGCCTGGGGCTGGCGCCCCACCCGGGACCTGCACGACATGTGCCGGGACGCATGGCGGTTCCAGCAGCTCAACCCCCATGGATACGCCGGTCCCGGCCGGCACATCAACAGCAAGCACCACAGCCCGTGAGGCACGACCCGTAAGGAGCGACGTCATGCGGATGACAGTGATCGGCACCGGTTACGTGGGAACGGTGCACGCCGCGTGCATGGCCGACATCGGCCACCAGGTCCTCGGCATCGACATCGACGCCGAACGGATCGCATCCCTGTCGGCGGGCCGGGCGCCCATCCACGAGGACGGACTCGACGAACTGCTCGCCAGGACCGTCGCCTCGGGCAGACTGCGCTTCTCCACCTCGCTCGCCGAGGGCGCCGCGTTCGCCGGGACGCACTTCATGTGCGTGGGCACCCCGCAGCGCCCCGACAGCAAGGCGGCCGACCTCCGGTACGTGGACTCCGTCGTGGACGGCCTGGCCCCGCACCTGCGGCCCGGCAGTCTGATCGTGGGCAAGTCGACCGTGCCGGTGGGCACGGCGGCACGGCTCGGCGAGCGCCTCGCCGACATGACGCCCGGCACGGAGGTCGCCTGGAACCCCGAGTTCCTGCGCGAGGGATCCGCCGTCGAGGACACCATGCGTCCCGAGCGGCTCGTCGTGGGCGTCACGTCGCAGCACGCCGAGGCCGTGCTGCGGGCGATCTACGCGCCGATGATCGCCGCCGGAGTGCCGTTCTTCTGCACCGACCCGGCGACGGCGGAGCTGGTCAAGGTGGCGGCGAACTCCTTCCTCGCCACCAAGATCTCCTTCATCAACGCCATGGCCGAGGTGTGCGACGCCGCGGGTGCCGACGCATCGGTCCTGGCCAGGGCCATCGGCGCGGACTCGCGGATCGGCCCCCGCTTCCTGGCACCCGGGCTCGGCTTCGGCGGCAGCTGCTTCCCCAAGGACATCCGGGCCTTCGCCGCCCGCGCCGAGGAGATCGGCGCCGGTGAGGCCGTGGCGTTCCTGCACGAGGTCGACCGGATCAACACCCGGCAGCGGCAGCGGACCGTCGAGCGGGCCCGCCGTCTGCTCGGCGGCTCGTTCACCGGGCGCAGGATCGCCGTGCTCGGCGCGGCGTTCAAGCCGGGCAGCGACGACGTCCGCGACTCGCCCGCCCTGGTCGTGGCCGCGGCCCTGCACCAGCAAGGCGCGGAGGTCCGCGTGCACGACCCGGAGGCCGTCGACAACGCGCGCGCCGTCCACCCCGAGCTCGCCTACGCCCTGGACGTCGACAAGGCGTGCGAGGACGCCGACCTGGTCCTGCATCTGACCGACTGGCCCGAGTACCAGGACATCGACCCCGCCGCGCTCGCCGCGCTGGTGCGCTCCCCGGTCCTCCTGGACGCGCGCAACAGCCTCGACCCGCGGTCCTGGTCGGCCGCCGGCTGGGCCGTGCACGCCCCGGGCCGGCCGCGGCTCTCCCCGCCCGTCCCTTCCCAGGCCAAGGTGGCCGCGCTCGCCGGAGGTGCGTCATGAAGGTCGTGGTGACGGGCGGCGGCGGATTCGTGGGATCCCATCTGTGCGAGGCCCTGCTGCGCAGAGGAGACACGGTCTGCTGCCTGGACAACTTCTGCACCGGTGAACCGGAGAACGTCGCCCACCTGCGCGGCGCGCCCCGCTTCCGGCTGATCCGCGCCGACGTGACGGAGCCGTTCGACGTGCCGGGCCCCGTGGACGCCGTCGCCCACCTCGCGAGCCCCGCGTCCCCGCCGGACTACCACCGCCTCGCCCTGGAGACCCTGGCCGTCGGCAGCCGCGGCACCGAGAACGCCCTGCGCCTGGCGCAGCGGCATGGTGCCCGCTTCCTGCTCACCTCCACCAGCGAGGTCTACGGCGACCCCGAGGTCCACCCGCAGCCCGAGGAGTACTGGGGCCACGTCAATCCGGTCGGCCCGCGCAGCGTCTACGACGAGGCCAAGCGGTTCGCGGAGGCGCTCGCCATGGCGTACCGGCGCAGCCTCGGCGTCGACGTCGGCATCGTACGGATCTTCAATACGTACGGTCCGCGGATGCGGCCGCACGACGGGCGCGTGGTCTCCACCCTCGTCCGCCAGGCCCTGGCGGGCAGGCCGCTGACCCTCTACGGCGACGGCAGCCAGACCCGCAGTTTCTGCTACGTCGACGACCTCGTCCGGGGTCTGATCGCGATGCTGGACAGCGACCGCAGCGGACCGGTGAACCTGGGCAACCCGAGCGAGCGCACGGTCCGCGAGCTCGCGGAGCTCGTCCTGCACATCACCGGATCGCCCTCGCGCATCGCCTACCGCTCGCTGCCCGTCGACGACCCGACCCGCCGCCGCCCGGTGATCAACCGGGCCGTGGAACAGCTCGGCTGGATGCCGCGCGTCCCCCTCGACGAGGGGCTGCGGCGCACGGTGGCGTGGTTCGCCACGCGGTCCGGACCGCCGCTCACGCGGATACCGGTGGAGGCCTGATCCCCATGCGCAGGAAAGCCGCCACCGCCGCCGCCAGGCGCTGCACCGGCCCTGGCGTCCTCACCGCCGCGGTCGTGCTGATCGGCGCGAGCGGCTGTGCGGCCACGCCCCACTACGCGCCCGAGACGAAGGCCGGCACGTACTACGTCAGCTCCGAGGGCGACGACCAGAACGACGGCTCGTCGCCCGGTCAGGCCTGGCGGACCCTCGCCCGTGCCGAGCGCGTGGCGCTCGAACCCGGCGACCGGCTGCTGCTCGAAGGCGGCGCCCGGTTCACCGGCACCATCACCCTGAACGACACCGAGGCGGGCAGCGCGGACCGTCCCGTGGTGGTCGGGTCGTACGGCGAAGGGCGGGCGACCGTAGAGGCCGAGGACTCCCCCGGCATCTCCGTGCACAACACGGCGGGCGTGCAGATCCGTGATCTCACCGTCAAGGGGGACCGCGCCGCCTACGCCCGCGACGGCGGCATCAACCTCTACGCCGACCGTCCGGGCGGCGGAAAGCTGGACCGTGTCTCCGTCTCCGACGTCACCGTCTCCGGATTCCAGGTGGGCATCGCGGTCGGCGGCATCGAGAAGGGCAACGGATTCAAGAACGTGACGATCCGTCAGGCACAGCTGCACGGCAACAAGGACGCAGGTCTCCTGACGTACGGCCCCCAGTTCGACCCCGGCCAACCCGCCTACGCACACGAGGACTTCGACATCTCGGACGTCGACGCCTACCGCAACAGCGGTGATCCCGAGGCGGTCGAGCGCCACACCGGCGACGGCATCATCCTCGGCGCCGTGCGCCACGCCACGGTGCGCGACTCCAGCGCCCACGACAACGGATCGGCATCGGCGACCGAGGCGCCGTCGGGTCCGGTGGGCATCTGGGCCTACGACGCCACGGACGTGCTCCTGGAGCACAACACCGCCTACCGCAACCACACGGGCTCCGACGTCGACGGTGCCGGGTTCGGATTCGACGAGAACGTCTCGGACTCGACGATCCAGTACAACCTGGCGTTCCACAACGACGGCCCCGGCTTCTACGCCTACACCCGCAAGGCGAACGGCGCGCACACCGACAACACGATCCGCTACAACATCACGTCCGACGACGGCCGCAAGCTGCCGCGCTTCGGCGGACTCGCCGTCTACGGCCACGATGTGCGCAACCTGCGGATCTACCAGAACACCGTGGTCATGACGGCTCTGGAGAACGGAAAGAGCGGTCCCGCCCTGCGCCTGATGGACGGCCAGACGGGCGTCACCGTGCGCAACAACACCTTCGTCACCGACGGCTCCCCGCTGGCCCTGGTGGACCGCGGCCTCACGGCCAAGAACGTCCTGGTGCAGGGCAACAACTACCGTGCGCCGCAGGGACAGTGGGCCCTGCAATGGGGCGACCACGCCTACACCGGCCTCGACGCATGGCGGAAGGCAACCGGCCAGGAACGCGTCGACGGAGAGCCGTCCGGCCTGACCGTCGACCCCTGCTTCGCCGGGGGCGAGCTGCCCGCCGTCGAATCCCCCGGCGACGCGCCCCGGCTCGCACCGGACTGCGCCGCCCTCGCGGACAAGGGCCTCGACCTGCGCAAGCTGTTCGGCATCGACCCCGGTTCCGTCGACTACTTCGGCCGCACCGTCGGTACGCCTCCGCCGGTCGGGGCCGCGCTGCCCGCGCCGGACTAGAGCCGGTTGAAGATGCAGGCGTCCACCGCCCGTGCCTACGATCGAGGGAGCGAGACCCCAGGTTGACGCGTTTCTCGGCCGGGTGTCCCTGCCACGCAGGGAGGCGCTTTGCCATTGCTTCGGGCACATCCTCGGGGACACCTGCGCGCCCATCGGCTCATGGCCGCCTACCTCGCCCTGGTCGCCGTTCTCACCGCCGTCTACATGACGCTGCCGGGCCTGCGCGCCCCGCTCTGGGCGCTCATCGGGCTCGGCGGCGTCGCGGCCGTCCTCATCGGGGTGCACGTTCACCGCCCCGCGCACCGCTGGCCGTGGTGGGTCCTTGCGGCCGGGCTGTTGGCGTTCGCCGCGGGCGACACGTACTACAACGTGGTCGAGCAGTACTTCCAGGCGTCGAATCCCTTCCCCTCCCCGGCGGACGCCTGCTACCTCGCGGTGTATCCGCTGCTCGCGGCGGGCCTCTTCGGCCTCGTCCGCTACCGCTGGGCGGGCCGCGACCTGCCGAGCCTCCTGGACGCGCTGATCATCACCGGCGGGCTCGCGCTGCCCGTCTGGGTCTACCTCGTCCAGCCGCTCACCGAGGTCGAGGGCCTGACCTGGCCGCAGCGCGCCATCAGCATCGCCTACCCGCTGGGTGACGTGCTGGTCCTGGCCCTCCTGGCCCGGCTGCTCACGCCGGGCTTCGTGACCGGTCACAATCCCGCCGTACGCCTGCTCGTCCTCGGCACGCTCACCCTGCTCGCCTTCGACATCGCGTACGGGATTCTGCAGCTCAACGGCCTGTGGCAGGCGGGCACCCTGCTGGACACCGGCTGGATCGTGTTCTACACGGCGTGGGGCCTCGCCGCGCTGCACCCCTCGATGGTGGAGCTGACCGCCTACACGCATCAGCGCCAGACCCTGCTCCCGCCGCCGCGCAGGCTCGTGCTGCTCGCCGCGGCCACTCTCATCGCCCCGGCGATCCTGTTCGCGGAGGGCCTGCTCGACAGCGCCCATGACGCGGCCGTGATCGCCGCCTTCTCCGGCACGCTGTTCCTCCTGGTGATCTTGCGGCTCGCGGGCATGGTCGTGGTGCACCGCAAGGCCGTGGACCGTGAGCTCGCGCTGCGCGGCGCGGCCTCGTCGCTGGTGTCCGCGATCACCACCGAGGAGATCGCCGAGACCTGCGAGACGACGGTCGCCGCGCTGTCCGGTCCCGACACCCGCTCGTGGACCCTGATCCTGGAGCCGGGCGACGCACCACCGGCCCCCTACGCCGCCCTCGGCCTGCGCCGCACGCATCTGGTGCAGGCCGCCGACCTCGGCCCGGAGATCACCGCCCGCTTCGGGGCCGAGCAGCATGCGCTGGTGTGCCCGATGATCCAGCGCGACCGCCCGGCCGGGGAGGAGCCGCCGGGTGTGCTGATCACGGGCGGCTCCGAGAAGCAGCTCACCGAGATCTGGGGCTCCCTGGAGATCCTCGCCTCGCACGCGGGCCTGGCGAAGGAGCGCATCACACTGCGCCAGGAGATCATCCGAAGGGAGAGCGAGGCGTACTTCCGTACCTTGGTGCGCAACGCCTCCGACGTCATCCTCATCGTCGACGACGACGACACCGTCCGGTACGCCAGCCCCTCCGCCCAGGCCGTCTTCGGGGACGCCCCGCTGATCGGTGCGGAGCTGCCCGCGCTGGTGGACCCGCGCGACAGCGACCGGGCGGCGCGGGTACTCGCGGCCATGCGCAGCGGCGCGCGGCACGAGCCCCACGACTACTGGTGGATGCCCCGGGACGGCGGGCGCATCGAGGTGGAGGTGCGGTGCAGCGACCTGCGCGAGGACCCGACCGTCCGCGGGCTCGTCGTCACGCTGCGGGACGTGACGGAGCAGCGTCAGCTGGAGCACGAGCTCACCCAGCGGGCCTTCCACGACGCGCTGACCGGCCTTCCCAACCGGACGCTGCTCCTGGAGCGCATCGAGCGCGCGCTGCTGCGAGGCCGCCGCGAGTCGGCGCTGACCTGCGTGCTCTTCATCGACCTCGACGACTTCAAGGTCGTCAACGACACGCTGGGGCACTCGGTCGGCGACCGGCTCCTGACCGCGGTGGGATCGCGCCTCTCGCGGTCGCTGCGCCGCAGCGACACCGCGGCCCGCCTCGGCGGCGACGAGTTCGCCGTCCTGATGGAGGACGCGAAGCGGCCCGTCGACGCCGAGATCCTCGCCGCGCAGGTGGTGCAGGCGCTCAGCAGGCCGTTCCACCTGTCCGGCGACAGCGTGAGCGTCTCGGCGAGCGTGGGCGTGTCCACGGCCGCGGACAGCGCGAGCGCCGAGGAACTCCTCGCCCACGCCGACCTGGCGCTGTACGCCGCCAAGGCGGCGGGCAAGCGCCAGTGGCGCCGCTTCCAGCAGCGGCTGCACGTACGCATGAGGGAGCGGCACGACCTGCAGGCGGGCCTGGACCGGGCCATCGCCGACGAGGAGTTCGCGCTGCGCTATCAGCCCGTCGTGGACATCAGCGCGAACGGCGGCCGGGCGGGCGGTGCGGCGGGCGCGGCCGAGATCGTCGGCTTCGAGGCCCTGGCCCGGTGGCCGCACCCCCGGCGCGGCCTGGTGCCGCCACAGCAGTTCATTCCGCTCGCCGAGGAGACCGGGCACATCACGCCGCTGGGCGCCTGGGTCCTCGGCAACGCCGCCGCGGACATCGCCGGCCTGCAGGGCGTGGGGCCCTCCCGGGCCCGTCGCCCCTACATCAGCGTCAACGTGTCCGCGCGGCAGTTCCGTGACGCGGGCTTCCTCGACGAGGTGCGCAAGGCCCTGGACACGCCCGGACTCGCCCCGGGTTCCCTGCAGCTGGAGCTCACCGAGTCGGTGCTGATGCGGCGGGACGGACAGATCCAGGCGGTCATGCAGGCGCTGAAGGACCTGGGCGTGCGGATCGCGGTCGACGACTTCGGCACGGGCTTCTCCTCGCTGCGCTACCTCCGCGAGTTCCCCATCGACGTACTCAAGATCGACAAGACGTTCATCGACGACATCACCGACGACGCCCGGCAGCTCGCCCTCGTCGAGGGAATCGTGCACCTCGCCGACACGATGGGCCTGCAGGTCATCGCCGAGGGGATCGAGCAGTCCGCGCAGCGGGACCTGCTGGCCGGGATGGGCTGCGGGTTCGGGCAGGGCTATCTCTTCGCACGGCCGCTGACGGCCGAGCAGGGGGAGCGGCTGCTGCGCCGGCGCCGGGGCGACAACGGTGCCGCCACGGGGCCCAGGGCCGCGCGGGGCGGCCGGGTCGTGCCTGCCGCCCCCGCTGTCGCAGTCGCCGTCACCCCACCGGCCGCCCCGACCGCCCCGATCTCCTCGGAGAGGCAGAGCACCATGAGCGAACCGGACACCGAACTCCTGGAAGCACCGCGCGATCCGCGCTGGGGCGATCTCGACCACCTGCGGCGGACCAGCCCGATGAGCGACTGCGTCCTGGACGAGGTCCGCGGCCGGCACATCCGCAGCGGGGACCACTGGCTCATCGACTTCGCCTCCTGCAACTACCTGGGCTTCGACTGCGATCCGGAGATCATCGACGCCATCGAACCCGCCGTACGCCGCTGGGGAACGCACCCCAGCTGGTCCCGGCTGCTCGGCAGCCCCCGGCTGTACCCCGAGATCGAGGAGCGGCTCGCCGCGCTGCTCGGAGCACCCGACACCCTGCTGCTCCCGACGGCCACGCTGATCCACTCCTCGGTGATCCCCGTCCTCGCCGGCAAGGGCGAGGTCTTCGTCGAGGCCACGGCGCACCGCACCGTGTACGACGGCTGCGTGGCGGCCCGCGGGCAGGGCGCCACCCTGCGGCGGTTCCACGCGGAGCGCCCCGACGAACTGGCCGCCCTGCTGCGGGCGGCGCCCCGCGGCGCGGCCCGCCTGGTCTGCGTCGACGGCGTCAACAGCATGAGCGGGAACATCGCCGACGTACCCGAACTTGCCGGGATGTGCCGGGACTTCGACGCCACGCTGTACATCGACGACACCCACGGATTCGGCGTCATCGGAGAGCGCGGCGCCGACGAACCGTGCCCGTATGGACTGCGCGGCAACAGCGTCGTACGGCACACCGGCGAGACGTACGACAACATCGTGCTCGTCGGCGGCTTCTCCAAGGCCTATTCGTCGCTGCTCGCCTTCCTCGCCCTGCCGTCCTGGCTCAAGGACCATCTGAAGGTCTCCACCGCCCCCTACCTCTACTCCGGGCCCTCGCCCACGGCCTCGCTCGCCACCGCGCTCGCCGGCCTGGAGGTCAACGACCGGCGCGGCGACGCCATCCGCGCCGATCTGCACCGCAAGACCGTCCGGGTGCTCGACCACGTGGCCGGGCTCGGCGTCGACACGCTCAACTCCGATCAGCTGCCGATCGTGGAGATCCCCCTGGCCGACGGATCCGACCTGGACGCGGTGGCCGGATTCCTGTGGGAGCAGGGCATCTACGTGACCCTGGCGGCCTATCCGCTGGTGCCGCACGACCGGGTCGGCTTCCGCGTGCAGCTCACGGCGCTCAACTCGGACGAGGACATCGACCGGCTCAACGCGGCCCTGACGCGCCTGTCCGAACGGTTCCCGCTGCGACCGGGGAGCTGACACCCCATGGCTCCGACCCGCAACGACGACGTGGACTGGGACAGCTGGCCCGTGCAGGACTATCTCGGCGAGAACTACCGCGAGCTGCATCCGTCCGACGCCGCGGTCATCGCCCACCACTGCGCCTTCTACCGGCAGTTCGCCCCGGGGAGCGCCGCACGCTCCCTGGAGTTCGGGGCCGGGCCCAACCTCTATCCGCTGATCGCCGCCGCTGCCGCGAGCCGCCGCGTCGACGCCGTCGAGGCGAGCGCGGCGGGCGTCGCCTATCTGACCCGGCAGCTCGAACAAGGGCCGGACGAGAGCTGGTTGCCGTTCCACGCGCTGTGCCGCCGCCTCAACCCCGATCTGCCGCCGACGCTTGTGGAGGCGCTCGCGGGTGTGCGCGTCGTGCACGGCGACATCAGGGCGCTGCCGCCCGGGACGTACGACATCGCGTCGATGAACTTCGTGGCCGAGGGCGTCACCGAGGACTTCGCGGAGTTCACGGACTTCTGCCACCGCTTCGTGCGCTCCGTCGCGCCGGGCGGACATCTCGTCGCGGCGTTCATGGAGAACATGCCGACGTACCGCATCGGGCCAGCGTCGCGCTGGCCCGGCTGCCCGGTGAACCCGGCCGTCGTCACCGAGGTGTTCGCCCCGCTCACCGAGCGCCTCACGGTCACGAGGATCGACGCCGACCCGACGCTGCCGGACTACGGAGACTCCGGAATGGTGCTCCTGACGGCGGCGAGGCGCGGTGCGTGACCCCGCTCCTCAGGCGCCCGCCTCCTGGAGTGCGAACGCCGTCTCCACCAGCGCGATGTGGCTGAACGCCTGCGGTGCGTTGCCCAGTTGGCGACGGCCGTCCGGATCCCACTGCTCCGCGAGCAGGCCCACGTCGTTGCGTACGTCCAGGACGCGCTCGAAGGTCTCGCGCGCCTGCCGGAGGTGGCCGGTCGCCGCGAGCGCGTCGGCGTACCAGAGGGAACACGCCACGAACGTGCCCTCGGATCCATGCATTCCGTCCACGTCGGGCGTGCCCCTGCCGTCGTGTGCGTACCTCCGCACGAACCCGTGGTGGTCCAGTGCCTCCATCGCCCGGACGGTGTCGCGCACGCGCACGTCGTCGGGGGGCAGGAAGCCGACCTTGGGGATCAGCAGGGCCGACGCGTCAAGGGCGGGCGATCCGTAGGCCTGCACGAACGACCTCCGCCCGTCGTCCCACCCCTCGCGGCACACCTCCCGGTGCACCGCGTCCCGCATGGCGCGCCACTCCCCCGCGGACTCGTTCCTGCCGAGCAGCTCGCCCATGCGCAGGGCTCGGTCGGCGGCGACCCACGACATGACCTTGGAGTGGACGAACTGCCGCCTGCCTCCCCGGACTTCCCACAGGCCCTGGTCGGGTTCACGCCAGTGCTCGCGCAGATGGCTCATCAGGGATTCCACCAGGCTCCACAGGTGGGGCTGCATCGGGATGCCCGCCCGCAAGGACAGGTAGAGCGTGTCGAGAACCTCGCCGTAGACGTCGAGCTGGAGCTGATCGACCGCGGCGTTCCCGAACCGTACGGGCCGCGACCCCTCATAGCCGGGCAGCCACGGCGCCTCGGCCTCCGGCAGCCGCCGCTGTCCCGCCACCCCGTACACCGCCTGCAGACCGGCGGGGTCTCCGGCCACGGCACGCACCAGCCAGTCGAGCCAGGCCGTCGCCTCGTCGCGGTAGCCGCTGCGCAGCAGGGCGGACAGGGTCAGCGTGGAATCGCGCAGCCAGCAGAAGCGGTAGTCCCAGTTGCGCTCGCCGCCGACGCACTCGGGCAGGGAAGTCGTCGGTGCCGCGACGATGCCGCCCGTGGGCGCGTAGGTGAGGGCTTTCAGCGTGATCAGCGAGCGGGTGACGGCCTCCCGCCAGGGGCCCTGGTAGCGGCACTGGGCCGTCCAGCGCCGCCAGAAGTCGCCGGTCGCCTTGAGTGCCGTCTCCGCCGGGACGCTCAGGGGCGCGGGCGGATCGGGCAGATGCGAGGGCGCCCACACGAGCTGCAGCGTGAGGCGCTGGCCCGCCGATACGGTGAAGTCAAGGACGGTGGAGGCGGTGTGGTCGCCGCCGCGTATCTCCATCGGGCCATCGGCGCTCAGCCACAGGCTGTCCGGCCCGGCCACGGCGACCGTGCAGTGCTCCTGGGCCCGCACCCACGGGATGACGCGGCCCTGGTTGAAGCGCGGCCGCAGTTCGCTGCGCATGGCCACGGCGCCGGAGACGCCCTCGACGACGCGCACGATGCAGGGCAGCTGTGCGCGGGGCGGCATGAAGTCCGTGACGCGAACGGCACCGGTGGGGCACTCCCAGTGGGAGTCCATGACCAGGGTGTCCTGGCGGTAGGCCCGCCGGTCGCACGGGCCTGCGCCGACGGGGGAAACCCGCCAGAATCCGTTGTCCGCCGTGCCGAGCAGCGCGGCGAAGCAGGCCGGTGAGTCGAAGCGCGGCAGGCAGAGCCAGTCGATCGACCCGTCCGTGCCGAGCATGGCAGCGGATTCCAGGTCACCGATGAGGGCGTAGTCCTCGATGCGTGCGTTCATGATCGAGTCACGCCGTCATGCACATTGCCGCCCTTCCAGTGTACGGCGGGCAGGCGCTGCACGGCGGGCGCGCAGCCGGGCCTGGGGCCTGGGCTCAGGACCCCGCCCTCGGCACCACGAGCCCCGATTCGTACGCCGCGACCACCGCCTGGGTGCGGTCGCGCAGCCCGAGTTTGGCGACCGTCGACCTGGACCAGCTGCCGATCGGACCGCGGGCGGGGATCGGGGTGCTCGCCGCGTACGCGGGCGCGGCGCTCGTCGCGGGTGGGGCGCTCGTCGCGGGCGCGGCGGTGCTGCGGATGCGGGACTCCTGAGGCGTTGCGCGGGCCGCTTGCCCCCATGGACAGCGCCCGAGCTGCTGTGATCTCATCCGTCCGGGCGGATCGATCGACCTTCGGCGTGGATCGACGGACCTGCCACGCCGGTCAGCAGGCGATCCCTGCGTGCGGCGTGTGACCGGCCACCGTCCTGGCCCGCGCGCCCGTGGGCCGGTCATTGCACGCCTCCGCTCAGGCCCGAAAGACCCCCACACATGCAGAAGACCAAGTCCGCGCTCTGGGAATTCCTCCAGGGCCTCGGCAAGACGTTCATGCTCCCGGTGGCCCTGCTCGCGTTCTGCGGCATCATGCTGGGCATCGGCTCGTCGCTCTCCAGCGAGGCCGTCACCGACAATCTGACCTTCCTCCAGGGCGAGGGGTTCCACCTCGTCTTCACGTGGATGGCCAGCACCGGCCTCGTCGCCTTCAAGTTCCTCCCCGTGATGTTCGCGATAGCCATCCCGCTGGGCCTGGCCCGCGAGGACAAGGGCGTGGCGGCGTTCTCCGGTTTCGTCGGGTTCGCCGCGATGAATCTGGCGGTGAACTTCTACCTCACCGCCAAGGGCGTCGACTTCGATGACAACGATGCCATCGCCCATTACGGCATCGCCGACGTCATCGGCATCCAGTCCATCGACACGGGACTGCTCGGCGCCGTGGCCGTTGGCATCGTTGTCAGCGTCCTGCACCGGCGCTTCCGTGGCCAGCGGATGCCGGACGCGCTTGCCTTCTTCGGCGGCCTGCGGTTCGTGCCGATCATCTCCACGCTCACGCTCAGCGTGCTCGGCCTGCTGATCCCGCTGGTGTGGCCGACGTTCAACGGCTGGATCACGGACCTCGGGCGCGCGATCGGTCACGCGGGCGTCTTCGGCCCGTTCTTCTTCGGCATGGGAGAGGTGCTGCTGCGCCCGATCGGCCTGCACCACATCCTCGTCGCGATGTTCCGCTTCACGGACGTGGGCGGCTCCGGCGCGGTGTGCGGAGACAACGTCTCCGGCGCGCTCAACCTCTTCTACGCGCAGCTCAACTGCTCCCACGCGCCCAACGAAGCGGTCACCAGCGCCACCCACTTCCTGTCCCAGGGCAAGATGGCGGTCTACCTCGGCGGGCTGCCGGGCGCGGCCCTGGCGATGTACCACTGCGCGAACAAGAAGATGCGCCCCGAGATCAAGGCGCTCCTGATCTCCGGCGTCGTCGCCTGCGTGGTCGGCGGCATCACGGAACCGCTGGAGTTCCTGTTCCTGTTCATCGCGCCGTGGCTGTACTTGATCCACGCCGTGCTGGTCGGCCTCGGGTTCCTGACCGCCGCCGTGCTCGGTGTGTTCATCGGCAACACGGACGGCAATGTCATCGACTGGCTCGTCTTCGGCGTTCTCCAGGGCACGACCACGAAGTGGTACTTGATCCCCGTCATCGCGGCGGTGTGGTTCGCCGTGTACTACTTCCTCTTCCGCTGGGCCATAGTCCGCTTCGACCTCAAGACGCCGGGCCGCGACGAGTTGGCGACGGAGGAGGCAGACGCGGAGGGCTCCGGCCCGGTCGGGACCGAGAAATCTGGCACCAAGGAGGCTCCGCGCGAGCTGATCGCCGGAAAGTACGACGCGGTGGCGATCCTGAAGGCGATCGGCGGCGCCGAGAACATCCAGTCGCTCGACAACTGCATCACGCGCCTGCGCATGACGGTCGCAGACGCCGAACAGGTCGACGAGACCCGCCTCAAGAAGCTCGGCGCGGTCGGCGTCATCAAGCTCGACGCGCACAACGTGCAGGTCATCATCGGCCCGCAGGTGCAGTCGGTGAAGGACGCGATCGCGTCGCTGGTAGGGGTGGGCTGAACAGTGCACCACCCGTCACGCGCCGACCAGTCCTGCGACGCCTTCGACTTCGACACCCCCGTGGACCGACACGGCACCTGGTGCACGCAGTGGGACTACGTGGAGGACCGCTTCGGCGTCCCCGGCCTCCTGCCCTTCACCATCTCGGACATGGACTTCGAGACGGCACCCGAGGTCCTGTCCGCACTGCGCGGCCGCCTGGATCACGGTGTGCTCGGCTACTCCCGCTGGCGCCAGGACGACTTCCTCTCGGCGATCGTCGACTGGTACGGCACGCGCCACGCGACCGAGGTGACCCCGGAGTCGATCGTCTACGGCCCGTCCGTGATCTACCAGATCTCCCGGCTCCTGGGACTGTGGTCAGCCCCCGGCGACGGCGTCGTCGTCCACACGCCCACGTACGACGCGTTCCCCAAGACCATCGCCGCGAACGAGCGGCGCCTGCTCGGCTGCCCGCTCGGCGACTGGGCCGCGCTGGAACGGCTGCTCGCGCTGCCCGACACGTCGGTCCTGCTCCTGTGCTCGCCCCACAACCCCACGGGCCATGTCTGGACGGAGGCGGAACTGAACCGCATCGCGGGACTGTGCGCGCGGTACGGCGTCGCGGTGATCAGCGACGAGATCCACTCGGACCTCGCACACCCGCCGCACGTCCACCGCCCATGGGCCCTGCACGGCGGCCTCGACGAGCGGTGGGCGGTGGTGACGTCGGCGTCCAAGTCCTTCAACATCCCGGCCCTGACCGGCAGTTACGGAATCATCGGCGACGCCGCCACGCGCGAGGCGTACCTGCGCCACCTCAAGGAGGCCGACGGCCTGTCATCCCCGGCGGTGCTGTCGCTGGTCGGACACATCGCGGCGTACCGAGAGGGAGCCCCCTGGCTGGAGGCACTCGGCACCTACCTCCGCGGCAACCTCCAACTGGTCGCCGACCACCTCAACAAGGCGTTCCCACCCCTGAACTGGACTCCGCCCCAGGCCGGCTACCTGGCCTGGATCGACGTACGCCCCCTGGAAGTGGACGACGAAGCACTGCAGCGCGAACTCATCGAAACGCAAAAGGTGGCCATCATGCCGGGCACCCCATACGGCTCCCCAGGCCACCTGCGCCTGAACGTGGGCTGCCCTCGGGCCAAGGCCGAGCGGGGGGTCACCGCGCTGATCGAGGCGGTACGGGCGGTTCAGAGGAGGGCCGACGCTGCCTGACGGCCCTCATCGCACAGGTTCACTTTCCTGGGCGAGCAATACCGAGATCCTTGACAGGGCCTCAGCGGAAGGAAGCGCCTTCATCGATAGTCTGGATGGACCCACGTCTTCGCTTCACGAGAGGGAGGCCCTGCCACACGGAACGGCTTTCCGCCGTCCCGAAGAGGAATACTGGCTTCCTCTCCACCGATCAAGACCTCAAACTCGCCGGTCCATTCGTACACGGATCCTGGCGTACTCACCGTCACCACCAAGTTGATCTCCGCAGCATCACCCTTGCCTATATTGATACGAAGGCTGTCGATCTCCTTGGCGTCTTCATCATAGAACTGAAGTTCGAATGGAATTTTGTCGACCACTATTGATGCACCTCTTACAACTATTCCATTCCCACCCTCGCAAGCGGTCGCGACAGTGCGCGCAGGGAGATCAAGTTTTCTTGCTTTAACGTTGATCCCCGTGATGACCATAGATTCCGGTCGCTCACTGGTCAGATATGCGCGAATGTGATCACCGATAGGCACCCCGCGAATCGAGTCCGATTCGAGCCAGTCGCCAAGCTCTTCACTGCACGCTTCCGCTCCGACCGGGGCCGTCAATTGATCTATTGGCCGAGAAACGTAATACCTGGTCTCAACGCCACTTGCGATTATATTGCTCTCCACTTTCACTTTGGGGCTCGGCAGCTCTCCCTCTTGCCGCGGCCAGACGCCGGATGGCCAGAGAGCCACAGCAAGGCTGGCAACGGTCAGGACCGCAACAAGCGTTCCAAGCACCTCTGCGATGCGAAGGGATTTCCCCTTCGAACGCTCGGCATGCATCTCCCTGGTGGCACGTCGCGCATTCCTCATACGGTTCCCCCGATCGCGACACGTCCGCAGCAGCTTGAAGCGAAGCGCGCTCATGGCTCTACCCCTCTTCAGGAAAGGATGCCACTGGCATGCCATGCCGGCCAGAGCCGCGCAGATATCCGGTGAGGTGCGACCTGCCCGAACGTCGATTCCAGAACGCGCCAGTTGATAACTCGTCGGCGGATGCTCCTCGTTCGTTTGCGCGTTACTCATACGCCCCAAAATCTTGATGCGTAATGCACGTCACGCTGCACCAGAAGCCCACCCTCGCGGGAGCGGTGCAGCCGCCGGCGTACACGCAGATCCCTCTGCCACTGCGATCGAGCGCCGCGCCAGGGTGGTTGGCCTGGTCAGCGCTTCGACGTCGGACGCGCCGGACTGTGCCATTGGTACAGTCACGAGGTTCATCCCTCGTACCCGGGAGACCCCGCACCATGGCCGTCGACGAACTCGACACCCGCATCCTGCGTCTCCTCCTGGAGCAGCCCCGCACCAGTGTCCGTGAGTACGCGCGTGTGCTCGGTGTCGCCCGCGGGACCCTGCAGGCCCGGCTCGACCGGCTTGAGCGGGGTGGAGTCATTACCGGGACGGGGCCGTCCCTCTCTCCTGCCGCGCTCGGGCATCCCGTGCTCGCCTTCGTGCACATCGAGGTCACTCAGGGGCATCTGGACGAGGTGGGCGATGCGCTCGCCGCCGTGCCGGAGATCATCGAGGCCTTCTCGATCACGGGTGGCGGCGATCTCCTGACCCGCGTGGTCGCACGGGACAACGGCCACCTGGAGGACGTCGTCCAGCAGCTGATCCAGATGCCCGGCGTGGTCCGTACCCGTACGGAGATGGCCCTGCGCGAGCGCGTCCCGCACCGGCTGCTGCCGCTCGTCGAGTCGATCGGGCGGGCCTCCGCGGCGCAGAAGTGATCCTGGTGCCCGTGCGGCGGTGATCTGCGGCTTTGGCATGCTGGAGGGCATGAGCAACCTCGGCACCATCTCGGTCATCTTCGATCTCGACGGCACACTCGTGGACAGCGAGCCGAACTACTACGAGGCTTCGCGCGAGCTGCTGGCCGAGCACGGCGTCGAGTACACCTGGGCCGACAACGAGCAGTACGTGGGCATCGGCACCCAGGAGACCCTCGCCACCTGGAAGGACCGGTACGGCATCGGCGTACCGGTGGCCGAGCTGCTCACCGAACTCGACCGGCGCTATCTCGCGCTCGCACGCGCCGACACGCACGTCTTCCCGGAGATGCGGAAGCTCGTCGAGCAGTTGCACGAAGCGGGGGTGCCGATGGCCGTGGCCTCCGGGTCCTCGCGGGCGGCCATCGACGCGATCCTCGCGGGCACCGGCCTCGACACGCACCTGACCAGCGTCGTCTCCGCCGACGAGGTCGCGCAGGGCAAGCCCGCGCCCGACGTCTTCCTGGCCGCCGCCGCGCTCCTCGGCGCCGAGCCGGCCGACTGCGTGGTCCTGGAGGACGCCGCCCCGGGCGCGACTGCGGCGCACGCGGCGGGCATGCGCTGCATCGCGATCCCCTACGTCACCGCCCACGCGGACGCACCCGCTTTCACCGCGGCGGATCTCTTCCTGCCGGGCGGACAGGCCGAGTTCACCGCGCGGGCGGCCTGGGACTACCTGGCGTCGGTGTCGCGACCGTAGCCGTCGCCGGACGCGTAGGCGCAGACGTAGGCATCGCCGCGGCCCGTTCCGCCAGTTCCGTCTTCTTGATCTTGCCGGTCGCCGTGAGGGGCAGCTCGTCCAGGATCTCCACCACGGGCACCTTGTACGTCGCCATGGAGGCCGCCGCCCAGGTCCGCAGCTCCTGCGCCGTGACCGCGCTGCCCGCCACCGTGCGGATGTACGCATGAGGCCGCTGGCCCGTCTCCGCGTCCTCGACGGCCACGACGGCCGCGGCGACGACATCGGGGTGGCGGGCGAGCAGGGTCTCGACCTCGGCGGGGAAGACACTCATGCCCTTGACCTTGATCATGTCCTTGTCGCGGCCCAGGTAGTGCAGGCAGCCGTCCTCGTCCAGGCGCCCGATGTCGCCGGTGTGCAGCCGGCCGTCGCGCAGGGCGGCCGCCGTTGCCTCGGGGGCCCGCCAGTAGCGGGTGAGGACCGAGGGGCCGCTGACCGTGATCTCGCCGGGCTCCCCGATCGGCAGCGGTTCGCCGGTCGCGAAGTCGAGGATCAGGAAGTCGGTGCCGGGCACGGGAAGGCCGCAGAACGTCGCGTCGCCCGACAGGTCGTGGTCGCCGTCCTGGAAACCGAGCGTGTTGGTGTCACTGGTGTGGGTCTCGGTCATTCCGTACGAAGCCTCGCGCAGCACGCTGTCCGCGCCGACGGCCGCGCGCCAGCGGGCCCGCAGTTCGGGAGTGAGCCTGCGGATGAAGGACACGGTGAGCGGGGACGTCAGCGAACTCAGGTCGTGGCGCGCGAAGTCGGGGTGGGCGAGGAGTTCGAGGTAGTTCTCGACCGTTCCCGCCATGGTGGTGACCTTGTGGCGCGCGACCGCCGCGAGCACGGCGGACGGGTCCCAGCGCGGCAGCAGCACGCTGGTGCCGCCGGAGACGAGCGGGGCGAGGATCCCGAGGTTCTCCCCCGCGATCCAGAAGACCGGCAGGAAGCAGAGCGAGACGATGCCGTCGTCCGACGGCCGTGGCCCGCGGCCGTTGTCGAGCGCGGTGGCCGTGTAGACCATGTGCCGCTGGGTGTGTTCGCAGCCCTTGGGCATTCCGGTGGTGCCGCCCGTGTAGTTGAGGGCGGCGAGCGCGTCCAGGTCGTCGGCCGTCCGGCCGAGCGGCGCGTGCCCGACGGCGGCATCCCAGGCCGCGCTGTCGTCGGCGACGAGGACGTCCCGTACGGCCGTCCCCGCGCGCACCTCGTCGAGCAGACCGACCAGTGAGCTGTGCGTGACGACGATCTCGGGCCCGGCATCCCGCAGTTCGTGGCTCAGCTCCGCCGCGCGGAACATCGGGTTCACCGGCACATGCACCGCACCGGCCCGCAGCACGGCGAGCATCGCGATCACGAACTGCGGGCAGTTGGGCAGCTGCACGCCCACCCGGTCACCGGGCCGCACACCCCGCGCGTCGAGCCAGCCCGCCAACCGGTCGGTGCGCTCGTCGAGTTGGCGGTACGAGATGACCTCGTCACCGAAGACCAGCGCGGCCCTCTCCGGCGCGGTCCGCGCCCAGTGCTCCACATGCCCCGGCACGGTGCGCAGTCCCGCGCGGTGCTCCGCGGTGTCCTGCTGACGTCCGCGCCGCGCCCTGTCCTGGCGGGCCCGCAGGTCGCGCAGCTGGTCCTCGGCGCGCAAGCGCAGCGGCCGGTCACCGGCAGGCAGCGGCTGGTCATCTGTACGCATGGGGGCGGCTCCTCAGCGTGGGGGATCGACTCCGAGCAGGTGCAGGAACATGGCGGTCACATCGCGCACGGCCGCGTCGTACGTCTCCGGGGCGGCAGCCGTGAGCCGGGCGAACTGGATGCTCATGCCGCCGACCGCGCGGGCCACGGCGAGCGGATCGGCGACGGGCCGGGCCTTGCCCTCGGCCGCGAGCCGCCGGATGTAGCGGGCGGAGCGGTGGACGGGGCGCTCCTGGGTCTCCTCCCACAAGGCGCGCACGTCGTCGTCGGTCTGCGCCTGCTGCTCCAACAGCCGCAGCAGCGGCAGGTGTTGGGCGTACGCGGCGATGAAGGCGGCGGTGGAGGCCGCGACGACCTCGCGGGCGTCGTCCCGGTCGACGCCCGGCACGTCCTGCGCGGCGAGGAACGCGTCCCGTACGCGCACCGCGAGGACGCGGAAGATCTCCTCCTTGGACGCGAAGTACACATAGAAGCCCGCCCGCGAGACCTCCGCCTCCGCCGTGATGTCGGCGATCGTCGTCGCCCCATAGCCGCGCCGCGCGAACACGGCCTCGGCGGCGTCAAGGAGCCTCCCGTGGGCCGGGGCGTCGGTGCGGTCGCGGGCGGTGCGGGTCGCCCAGGGCTGCTGATGTCGTGCCACGCGGCGAGCTTATTGACGTTGACGCCAATGTCAATGAGCATGGCGGCGCCGGATACTTCAGGAGGGCTTCATGGGTGCTGCCGCCGTACTCGTCGCGAACCGCGGGGAGATCGCCGTCCGCGTTCTGCAGGCCGCCGCGGAGGCCGGACTGCGGACCGTCGCCGTGTACGCCGAGGACGACGCCGCCGCGCGGCACGTTCAACTGGCCGACGAGGCGCAGCCGTTGGGCGGCACGGGTCCGGCCGCGTATCTGGACGCGGAGGCGGTGCTCGCGGCGGCCCGGCGCTCCGGGTGCGAACTGGTCCACCCCGGCTACGGCTTCCTGAGTGAGAACGCGGACTTCGCGGCGCGGTGCGCGGAGGCCGGACTGCGGTTCGTGGGGCCGTCCCCCGAGGTGCTCGGCCTGTTCGGGAACAAGGGCCGGGCGCGTGCGCTCGCCGAGCGGCTCGGGGTGCCCGTCCTGGCGGGCACCCAGGGACCGACGAGCCTGGCCGATGCCGCCGCGTTCCTTGCCGGGCTCGGCCCTTCGGGCGCGGTGATGGTGAAGGCCATCGGTGGCGGAGGCGGGCGCGGCATGCGGGCCGTGCGCCACCCGGACGAGCTCGCGGACGCCTGGGAGCGCTGCCGCTCCGAAGCCCTGCAGGGCTTCGGGCGTGCGGAGTTGTACGTGGAGGAGCTGCTGACCGGCGCCCGCCACATCGAGGTCCAGATCCTCGGCGACGCGACCGGCGAGGTCACCCACCTCTGGGAGCGCGACTGCAGCGCCCAGCGCCGCCACCAGAAGCTCGTCGAGATCGCTCCGGCGCCCGGACTCCCCGTGGCCGTCCGGGAGCAGCTCCTTTCCGCCGCCCTCCGCATGGCCCGCGCGTGCGGTTACGTGGGCCTCGGCACCTTCGAGTTCCTGCTGCACGGCTCGGAGTTCCACTTCATCGAGGCCAACCCGCGCCTCCAGGTCGAGCACACGGTCACCGAGGAGGTGACGGGCGTCGACCTCGTCGTGACGCAACTGCGCCTGGCCACAGGCGATTCGCTCGCGTCACTCGGCCTCTCGGGCCCTCCGCCCGAGCCCCGCGGCTACGCCCTCCAGGCGCGCGTCAACGCCGAGTCACCGACGGCCGACGGCACCGCGCTCCCCTCCACGGGCACGCTCACCCGCTTCGACGTGCCGACGGGCCCGGGGGTGCGTGTGGACACCGCGGCGCGCAACGGCACGGAGATCGGGGCGCGTTACGACTCGCTGCTCGCGAAGGTCATCACGCACGCGCCGCACGGGGACTTCGCGGCGGTCTGCGAACGCGCGTCGCGCGCGCTCGCGGACTTCGCAGTCGAGGGCGTACACACCGGAATTCCGCTGCTCCGCGCGCTGCTCGCCCACCCGGGTTTCACCGCGGGCGGCGCGCACACGGGCTTCGTGGCCGAGCACATCGCGGAGCTGCTGCCCGAAGAGCCTCCCCAGGTGCCGCCGCAGGCGTTCTCGGGCGATGCGCCGATCACCGCCCCCATGACGGGGACGGTCGTCGGTGTCGACGTGGCGGTGGGCGAACAGGTGTCGGCAGGGCAGCAGTTGCTCGTGCTCGAAGCGATGAAGATGGAGCACGTGCTGCGCGCGGACGCCTCCGGAACCGTGACCGCCCTGCACGCGCGCGTGGGCGACACGGCGGCAGAGGGCCACCCCTTGGTGACGGTGGACGCGTCGGCCGCGGGCGAAGGATCCATGGCACACGCCGAGGAGGCCGCCGACCCGGACACCATCCGCCCCGACCTGGCCGCGACCCTGGCCCGGCACGCATTCGGCCTGGACGAGCACCGCCCCGACGCCGTCGCCAAGCGCCACCGCATCGGGCGCCGCACGGCACGCGAGAACATCCAGGACCTGTGCGACGACGGCACGTTCACGGAGTTCGGCGCCCTCGCGATCGCGGCACAGCGCCGCCGCCGCTCCCTCGACGACCTGATCGCGTCGACGCCCGCCGACGGCATGGTCACCGGCACGGGGCGGATCGACGGCGTGCGGTGCGTGGCGATGTCGTACGACTACACCGTGCTGGCCGGCACCCAGGGCCTGCAGAACCACCGCAAGACGGACCGGATGCTCCAGCTGGCCGAGGAACGCCGGCTGCCCGTGGTGCTGTTCGCGGAGGGCGGCGGCGGACGCCCCGGGGACACCGACACGACGTCCGTCGCCGGACTCGACGTGACGACGTTCCACCAGATGGGCCGCCTGAGCGGCCAAGTCCCTTTGGTGGGCATCGCGTCGGGGCGCTGCTTCGCGGGCAATGCCGCCCTGCTCGGCTGCTGCGACGTGGTGATCGCGACGCCGGAGGCGAGCATCGGCATGGGCGGCCCGGCGATGATCGAGGGCGGCGGCCTCGGTGTGTACCGCCCCGAGGAGGTCGGCCCCCTGTCCGTCCAGGTGCCGAACGGCGTCGTGGACATCGCGGTGGCGGACGAGGGCGAGGCGGTGCGGGTGGCGCGGAAGTACCTCGCCTACTTCTCGCACGGCGACCTCTTGTACTCCCCTGGGGCGGGCCCCGGTTGGGAGGCGCCGGACCCGCGGCTGCTGCGGCACGCGGTTCCGGAGAACCGGCGGCGCGCCTATGACGTGCGGGCCGCGATCGAGGGCATCGCGGACACGGACTCGGTCCTTGAACTGCGGCGCGGTTTCGGCGTCGGCATCGTCACGGCTCTCGTACGCGTCGAGGGCCGGCCGATGGGGCTGCTCGCCAACAACCCGGGACACCTGGGCGGGGCGATCGACCGCGACGCGGCGGACAAGGCGGAACGCTTCCTGCGGCTGTGCGACGCGTTCGGGCTCCCCGTCGTCTCGCTCTGCGACACACCGGGCTTCATGGTCGGCCCGGACGCCGAACGGACCGCCACCGTACGGCACTTCGCCCAGCTCTTCGTGACCGGCGCCCAGCTGCGCGTGCCCCTGGTGAGCCTGGTGCTGCGCAAGGCGTACGGGCTCGGCGCGATGGCCATGATGGGCGGCTCCACCCGCGCACCCGTGGCCACGGCGGCGTGGCCCAGCGGCGAGTTCGGGGGCATGGGGCTCGAGGGCGCCGTCCGTCTGGGCTACCGCAAGGAACTGGCCGCGATCGCCGATCCCGAGGAGCGCCGGCGGGTGTTCGACGCCCATGTCGCGGAGTTGTACGAGCACGGCAAGGCGGTGAACGCCGCGGCCGCGCTGGAGATCGACGCGGTCATCGACCCGGCGGAGTCGAGGAGTTGGATCCTTGCGGCGCTGGAGGGGGCGGGCGGGGGCGGGACTCGGGCGTAGTCGCTTGGCGGGGGCGGAGGCTCGGGCGTCGTCGCTTGGCGGGGCGGAGGCTCGGGCGCCACGGCGCCGCGTGTCCTGTCGCCCACAGCGTCGCTGACCAGCTGAATCTTGCTGGTCAGTCCACCCCCAGGATGCGGGAGAGTCCGTAGTCGAAGCGCTCGTCGAAGGAGGTGTCCTCGAAGTACGCGGCGGCTCGGGACAGTGAGGGGTACTCGCCCGTGTCCAGCCGTCGCGCGAACGCCTGACCCATCGCGTCAGGAAGCGCCTGTTCCTCCTGAGCCAGCCCCAAGGCGAAGTAGACAAGGCTCCAGCCGGTCCAGACCGCCTCACGTTCCGCAAGACCACCGGCCAGCAGCGCCTCGGTCATCAGGTCGGCGAAGCGGAGCGTGGCGGGTTCGGCGGCGTACGTACCGGCCACGATCCTGGCCCCGTCCCGGTGGGCCAGCAGGGCGCGGCGGTAGCGGTGGAGCAGTTCGCGGACCCGTGGTTCCCAGGGCTCGGGCAGTCCGTCCACCGGCGCCCCGGCCACGATCGCGTCCGCCATCAACTCCGACAGCCGCGCCTTGGTCTTCGCGTGCCAGAGCACCGTGTTCATCCGGACGCCGAGCCGGTCCGCGATGCCGCGGATCGAGAGCCCGTCCGCGCCTTTCTCCTCCAGCAGTTCCAGGGCCGCTCGCACCACCGTTGCGGGGTCGAGCCGGGTCCGGGCGAGATCCGCCGCTTGCTTCTTGGTCACCGACCTAGTCTACTGGGCGCACCGCGTCTTGGTCACTGACCAAGAGATTCATGAGGAGCTGCCATGGAGCACGAGCACGTAGTCATCGCAGGAGGCGGCCCCACCGGGCTGTGGCTGGCCGCCGAACTGCGGCTCGGCGGGACGCCCGTCACCGTCCTGGAAACTCGCCGCGAGCGGGATCCCCACTCCAAGGCCCTCACCATCCATCCGCGCACGCTGGAGGCCCTGGCCACCCGGGGCGTGCTGGAGCCCTTCCTCGCGGAGGGGCGGCGCATCCCCAGCGGCCACTTCGGCGGGCTCGACGACCGGATGGACTTCGGGGTCCTCGACACCCCCTACCCCTTCACACTCGCCCTGCCGCAGGCCCGCACCGAGGAGCTGCTGGAGGAGCACGCGAATGCGGCCGGAGCCACCATCCGGCGCGGGCACCAAGTGACCGGACTTGCCCAGGACGAAGACGGGGTGAGCGTCGAGGCAACCGGCCCTGACGGCCCGTACACACTGCGCGCCGACTACATCGTCGGCTGCGACGGCACCCGAAGCACCGTGCGCGAGGCGGCGGGCATCGACTTCCCCGGCAACGACGCCACCACCTGGGGCTTCCTGGGCGACGTCGTCCTGGACAACCCGCCGCAGGAAGCGGTGCTGGCCATGTCAGGCCCGACCGGCGGCGTCATGATCGTCCCGCTGCCGGGCGGCATCCACCGGATCGTCGGCGGCGACCCGGACAGTACCGGCACCGGCCACCCCGGCGAACTCACCCTCGACGTGCTGCGCGCCAAGGTGACCCGGATCGCCGGCACCGACTTCGGCATGCGTGACCCGAGCTGGCTCTCCCGGTTCGGCAACGCCACCCGCCAGGCCGCCGAGTACCGCAGGGGCCGTGTCCTCCTCGCGGGCGACGCGGCGCACATGCACTACCCGGCCGGAGGCGTGGGCCTCAACGTCGGCATCCAGGACGCCACGAACCTCGGCTGGAAACTGGCCGCCACCGTGGCAGGCACCGCCCCCGCCGGACTCCTGGACAGCTACCACGCCGAACGCCACCCGGTCGGCGCCGACCTGCTGCGCAGCACCCGCGCCCAGACGGCACTGATGAACGCCTACTCGACGGAGGGCCAGGACCTGCGCGCACTCCTGAGCCAACTCATCGTCACCGTGCCCGAGTTCTCCCGAAGCCTGGCCGAACGGCTCTCCGCACTGGCCGTCACCTACCCGGGCCCCGCACACCACCACCCCCTGACCGGTCACCGCGCACCCAACCTCGCACTCGGTGACAGCACGGACCTCTTCACACTGCTCCGGACCGGCCGCCACGTCCTGCTGCACTTCACCGGCACCCCGGCGCCGCCCGCCACCCCGCACATCGTCACGCACACAGCACACCGGCCCGACCCACGCCCTGCCTGGTCCACCGTGCGTGCCGCGCTCATCCGCCCCGACGGCCATGTCGCCTGGGCGAGCGAACAGCCCGACGCCGAAGTTCTGCGGGCCGAGGCGCACGCGGCGGCAGCCGCGACTCACCGCTGACCAGGACGCCGTCGACGTCCACGGCGCGCGGCCGCAGCTCAGTACATGATCCCCACGAGGCCGTCCCCCTGCTCGGCGCAGACGAGCCCTCCCGCACAGCAGGCGCCCCAACCGCCGGATCCAGGACCGACCAGGGTCACCCGCTCCCAGTGCTCCGCCGTCGGCGTGGCCCGCGAGAGGCGCAGGCCCAGCTCGTCCACCGCCATCTCGGCCGGCGGCGGGCCGCCGGGCGAGGGGATCCCGGGCAGCACGGCCGCGATCTCCGCGGCGGGATAGCCGAACAGGTCGATGTCGTCCCAGGCCACGGGAGTCGACTCCGGGCCGTCCGCCTGGGCCCGCGCCTGGATCTCCACGCGGGCGAGCCGGTCCGTGGCCCCGGGCCCGCCACCGCCGAATCCCAGGACGACGCCGCCGAGCTCGGCGTCGAAGCTCCAGTCCGGTTCGAAGAGGAGGCCGCCGAGCCAGGCGTCGTGCGCGTGCCGAAGCTCCGCGTACTGGTCCAGGGTCAGCCCCATGCACTGCCGGTGGTGCGTGACCCTGTCGGGCGGCAGCAGTTCCAGGACCTCGCCGGGTGTCATCCCGAACTTCAACAGTCCAGCGCCGCCCGGCAGTTCTACGCCGACTTCTCGCAACAGCTCCAACATTGCACCATTGTTCACCCGTTGACCCAGGTGGCAAGGGTGTTCACGGGATCACACAGAAACCGGTGCGCGGTCGCAGATCAGGACTGGGGACGGCTGCCGTGGTTGGCCGCGTGCTTGCGGCGTGCCTTCTTCTTGCGGCGTCGCTTCGATGACATGCGATTCCCCTCTCACCAGGTTCGCCAGGCCAGTATCGGCATTTAGGACATTTTCTACCGTTTCATACGACGCCACGACCGGCGACTGGGCTGGCTCCGGCCGGGTCGGGCTGGGCCGAGATCACCTCGCCGCATGCGAACAAACTGTTCACAACGAAGCGTTGACAACATGGCGAGTGCCATCGACGCTGATCTCATGTCCTCGACTCCGGAACAGCAGCACGCCGAGACCGACCCCTTCAGCCCCACCCACCCGGACCAGGTGCGCGCGGGCCGCGCCCACACCTCCCTGTTCCGCATCGCGGAGCGGCACGCGGCCACCGACGAGCAGCGGCGCCGTCAGGCCCACGCCACCACGATCGGCCCGTACGAGGCGGCGCGGCTCGTGACGTTCCTGCTGAGCGGGATCGCGCAGCCCGATGAGGACGAACCGGAGGTGGACCACGCGGACATCACCGCGGCGCTGACGCTCATGCCGACGGCGCGCGGCGAGATGGACGAAGTGGAGGCCGGGCTCCTTCAGATGGCGCGCGGTCGCGGCATGACCTGGCCGGAGATCGCCTTCGGGCTCGGCCTCGGCACTCCGCAGGCGGCGCGGCAACGCTACGAACGGCTGGTCGGCCGTACGTCGATCGACCCGGAAGCTACTCCCCAGGGCCAGTAAGACGCTCCACGACGGTCTCCCCGATCCCGGCGAACGCCTCGATCTGCTCCGGGGTCAGGAGATCCACGAAGTGCCTGCGCACGGACTCGACGTGCGGCACGGCCGCGGCCTCGATGGTGCGCACCCCCTTGTCCGTCAGCGCGACGAGAGCACCCCGGCCATCGGTCTCGCACTCCTCGCGCACGACGAGACCGCGCTGCTGCATGCGGGCCAGGTGGTGGGACATACGGCTTCTGGACCAGAGCATGCGGTCCGCCAGTTCGGTGATCCGGCGGCGGTGACCGGGGCTCGCGCCCAGGTTGGACAGCACGTCGTAGTCGGGCTCGGAGAGGCCGCTGTCCTTGGCGAGGTCGCGCGCAAGCTGGGCGTTGAGCAACAGCGTCATCCGCCGGTACGCCTGCCAGGCGCGCTGCTCGCGATCCGTCAGCCACCGTGGGTCCTGGTTCACGGGTCCACCCTACCCAGCAACGGTTGACACGTCACCTACATCGCCTAGAGTCATAGGTGACACGTCAACTAGGTAGCCCTGACCGGCTGGAGGCAGAGGGTGGTGCAGTCGCCGTGACCACTGCCCAAGCGTCGACGTCCAGAATGACGCGCCGCCTTTCGCGGCTGTTCACGGGCCTCGTCCTGTTCGGCGTCAGCCTCGCCCTGATGATCGACGCGGGCCTGGGCGTCCCGTCGTGGGACGTCCTCCACCAAGGCGTGGCGCGCAGCTCCGGCCTGCCCTTCGGCTGGGTGGTGAACGGCGTCGGCGCCCTGGTCCTGCTCGCCTGGATACCGCTGCGCGTGCGTCCGGGCATCGGGACGATCAGCAACGTCCTCGTCGTCGGCCTGGTCGCCGACGCGGCACTCGCCGTGCTGCCTTCGCCCGGTGACATCGCGGTGCGTGTGCCGCTGCTCCTGGCGGGCATCGCGCTCAACGCGGTGGCGACCGGACTGTACGTGGGAGCGGGGCTCGGCCCCGGCCCCCGTGACGGCCTGATGACCGGCCTCGCGCGGCGTGGCATCTCGATCCGGGCCGCGCGCACGGCGATCGAGGTCCTCGTGCTCGCGACCGGCTGGCTGCTCGGCGGCACGGTCGGCGTGGGAACGGTCCTGTTCGCCGTGGCCATCGGCCCGCTGACCCAGCTCTCGCTGCGCCGTTTCGGCCTGACCTCACCTGACGCCCTGACGCCCTCACCTGGCGACCCAGCCGTCTCCGCCTGACCTCACTCACCTGACGACCCAAGGGATCCGCGACCATGGCCACGCACCGCCTGCACATCGTCTCCGCCAGTACCCGCCCTACGTCGGCGGGGTGCCCCCTGGCCCATTGGGTGACGGAACGCGCCCGCGTACACGGGGAGTTCGAGCCCACCCTGATCGATCTCGGCGAGGTCGCCCTGCCCTTCCTCGACGAACCCGAGCACCCGTCCGAAGGCCGTTATCTCCACCAGCACACCAAGAACTGGAGCGCGACGGTCGGCGCGGCCGACTCCTTCGTCTTCGTCATGCCGATGTACAACGGCGGCTTCAGCGCCCCGCTCAAGAACGCCATCGACTTCCTCCACCAGGAGTGGCAGGGCAAGCCGGTGGGCCTGATCAGCTACAGCGCGGGAACCTCCGGCGGCGCCCCCGCCGTCGAGATGCTCCGCCCCGTGCTCGACCGGGTGGGCCTGCGCCCCGCGCCGAGGTCCCTGTCGGTCCCCGGCATCGAGGACCACCTCACGCCCGACCGGCGGTTCCGCGCGACGCCCGCCCTCACCGGGGACGCCGACGCGGTGCTCGACGCGGTGGCGACGCTGCTCACGCCGCCGCGTCCGCGTGCCGGAGCCACACGTAGCTGACGGGCTGCGGGGCGTTCCACTCCGCGGCCAGAGCGGGGTCGACCTGCCGGAACCCGGCCGCGCGATAGCAGCGCAGGGCCGCGGAGTTCTCCGGATGGACACGCATGAAGATCTCCGCGAACCCGGCCCGCAGGGCCAGCTCGGTCAGCCCCCGCACCAGCACGCGCCCGGCTCCCTCGCCACGGGCGCCCGGCGCGACGATGATCCGGGCAAGCTCCGCTTCCCCCTCCTCGGCGTCGCACCAGACCTCCCCGTAGCCGACGAGCCGCTCCCCTGCCGTGAGCACGCACCCGCGCACATCCCCGTCCAGCTGCCACCCGGCGATCACCCGCGCGGCCACGGGAAAGTCCCGCAGCCCGCACCACAGGGCCACCTCACCGGCCGAGGCCGGCCAGCTCGCCACGGTGGCCGCATCCGCCACGGCGAAGGGCCGAAGCTCCATGTACGATCGCTCCCGCCATGCAGATGAATGACAACTACACCAGTCTCGTCGCGGTCGGCGACTCCTTCACCGAGGGCATGTCGGACCGGCTGCCCGACGGCAGCTACCGCGGCTGGGCCGATCTGCTCGCCGCCCGGATGGCTGCCGCCTCCCCCGGTTTCCGGTACGCGAACCTCGCGGTGCGCGGGAAACTCATCGGACAGATCGTGGCCGAGCAGGTGGACGTCGCCGCCGCGATGCAGCCCGATGTGATCACCCTGGTGGGCGGCCTCAACGACACGCTGCGCCCCAAGTGCGACATGGTCCGCGTACGCGACCTCCTGGAGGAGGCGGTGGAACGCCTCGCCCCGTCGTGCAAGAAGCTCGTCCTGATGCGCAGCCCCGGCCGGAACGGGCCCGTGCTGGCGCGTTTCCGCCCGCGCATGGAAGAGCTCTTCGCGCACATCGACGAGCTGGCGGTGCGGCACGGCGCCACGGTCGTGGACCTGTACGGATCGGCCGCGCTCGGCGACCAGCGCCTCTGGGACGTGGACCGGCTGCATCTGACGCCCGAGGGACACCGCCGGGTCGCGGAAGCGGTGTGGCAGTCGCTCGGCTACGCCCCCGAGGACGACTGGAACTCCCCGCTCCCGGCCACCGCCCCGCCCAACTGGACGGCGCGCCGCATCGCAGACGCCCGCTTCGCCAGGCAGCACCTCGCCCCATGGATCGCCCGCCGCCTCACCGGCCGCTCCTCCGGCGACGGCCTCCCGGCCAAGCGACCGGATCTGCTGCCTTACGAGGATCCGTTCGCGTAAGCGGGCTCCGCGAGGCGACGCGATGATGTTGCGGCTCGGAGGCGCTAATCGGCTTTCTTCCAGTCCTTACAGTCACCCGTCTGAAACGCCTTGTCCCCGGGTGAGATCGTTACGGTTGCCGGCCCCTTGGTGACGCCACTGGTGATGATGTCGCCGGCGTCCCCGGAGGTGCCTTTCAGGCGTGCCCAATAGCAACTGTCGATGTCACCGTCGGCGGGTCCCGCCGTGCGGTAGGTGCCCGGCTTGATCTCAGTTCCGACGACGAATGTGCCGTCGCCGGGTATCCCGTCGCCGGCCGATTCCTCTTCTTCGGACGCGGAGGCGCTGGGCTTCGGCGTGGATTCGGGCATCACGCTCCCCGTCACCGTCTCCGTCGCGGTGACCGTTGCGGACGACTTCGCACCCTCACCGGAGTCCGACCCTCCAGTCACCGCGGCCACGATGACGGCGCCGATGGCGAACCCGGCCACGGCCGCAGCGCCATGGGTGAGCCAGCCTCGCCGAGAACGCGGCGCTCCCGGCGGTACCGCTGCTCCCCAACGCAGGGGCCCTCCGGGCGGCCCCGGAGGCGAATCCCCCTGGCTTCCCCGCGGCGTCTTGTCACTCATTCCTTCAGGTTCCGCCCCGCCCTGCCATCCCGCACGCGGAGCCCTTCGCAGACTCTGACGAGCAGGGCGGGGTACCCATCTCCGTCAGCCGCAGGCACATCGCGCACGACAGCGCTCTACTCCTCCACCTCGTCCTCGAAGTGCAGGGCGATGGACTGCAGCACGTCCGCCGACGTCACGTCGGTGCGGCCCTCGTCGTGCGCCTCCGCGAGCTGCGCGAAGGAGAAGGCGAAGGCCGATGTGATCTGCTCGATGACCGGGCTCAGTTCGCGGCCCACCACCTCGGCGACCTCGATGGGGGTGGCGTCGGCGGGGATTTCGATGCGCGGCAGCATCTCCTCCAGCATCGTGCCGACCGCGCCGCTGGGTTCGACCTCGCCGTCCGGGTTCTCGCGTACCTGTCGGCGCATCTCGATCGCCTCGGTCAGGATGCCGACGACTCTTTGGATGATCTCGCGCTGCTCCATACGTCGAAGCCTAGACGTACGTGGATCACGAGAGCCGGAGCACGCCCGGGTGGACCGCCCGCCATCCCCGCCATCGGTGGGCCCTGAGGGCGAGTTGGGTGGTGGCGTGGTCCATGTGCCCCGGTCCGGTGAGCGGCTTGGGGCGACCGGCCGTTGTCAGTGCCGGGTGACACGATCTCCGGACCTCAACACATTCGGGAGCGCGCATGGGTACCTGGGACGTCGGACCGTTCGACAACGACACCGCGGCTGATTTCTGCGGGGCTCTCGACGACGCGTCTGACGGTGACCGGCTCGGCCTTGTCCGTGCCGCTCTGAGCGACGCCGCCGGTGCCGACGAGGATCTGGACGCCGACGTCGCGCAGACAGCCGTGGCCGCCGCCGCTCTGGTGGCCGCGCAGTGTCCCGGCGGGGAGCCCGTCGACCCCGTCTACGGGCCGGAGCAGCCGCTTCCCGGCCTCCTGTCGCTGCGCACGTCGGCGCACCAGGCTCTGGACCGCGTACTGTCCGACGACTCGGAGCTCCTCGAGCTGTGGTCGGAGTCCGACGGGGAGCCCTGGCGAAGGAGCGTCGAGGCGTTGCGGCGAGTCCTCAGGGCGCCTGCCGAATAGTCGTCACGGCGCGCACGCACTGCGCGCTCTTCTCGCACACCGCGCACCGCGGCCTGGACGATGCTCCAATGACCTGCGCTTTCCGGACTGTACGGACGGTCAAAGAGCAGGTCGGACGGCAGGTAAACTCCGTACACGTGACTGCCGCGCCTGCAAAGCCCCGTATCCCGAACGTCCTCGCCGGGCGTTACGCCTCCGCCGAGCTCGCCACCCTCTGGTCGCCCGAGCAGAAGGTCAAGCTGGAGCGTCAACTCTGGCTCGCCGTCCTGCGGGCCCAGAAGGATCTGGGCATCGAGGTGCCGGACGCCGCCCTCGCCGACTACGAGCGCGTCATCGACGACGTCGACCTCGCCTCGATCGCCGAGCGCGAGAAGGTCACGCGCCATGACGTGAAGGCCCGCATCGAGGAGTTCAACGCACTCGCCGGGCACGAGCAGGTCCACAAGGGCATGACCTCCCGTGACCTGACCGAGAACGTGGAGCAGCTGCAGGTCCGGCTCTCCCTGGAGCTGGTGCGCGACCGCACCGTCGCGGTGCTCGCGCGGCTCGGGAAGCTCTCGGGCGAGTACGCCGAGCTCGTCATGGCCGGCCGCTCGCACAACGTCGCCGCGCAGGCGACGACGCTCGGCAAGCGTTTCGCGACGACCGCCGACGAGCTGCTCGTCGCGTACCGCCGCGTCGACGACCTGCTGCGCCGCTACCCCCTGCGCGGCATCAAGGGCCCCGTCGGCACCGCCCAGGACATGCTCGACCTGCTCGGCGGCGACGCCGAGAAGCTCACCGAGCTGGAGCAGCGGATCGCCGGGCACCTCGGCTTCGACCGCGCCTTCACCTCGGTCGGCCAGGTCTACCCGCGCTCGCTCGACTACGAGGTCGTCACCGCCCTGGTGCAGCTCGCGTCCGGGCCCTCCTCGATGGCCAAGACGATCCGGCTCATGGCCGGGCACGAGCTCGTGACCGAGGGCTTCAAGCCGGGCCAGGTCGGCTCGTCCGCGATGCCGCACAAGATGAACACCCGCTCCTGCGAGCGCGTGAACGGCCTCACCGTCATCCTGCGCGGCTACGCGTCGATGACCGGCGAGCTCGCGGGCGACCAGTGGAACGAGGGCGACGTCTCCTGCTCGGTCGTACGCCGTGTCGCCCTGCCGGACGCGTTCTTCGCGCTCGACGGGCTCCTGGAGACCTTCCTGACCGTGCTTGACGAGTTCGGCGCCTTCCCTGCCGTCGTCGCACGCGAGCTGGACCGCTACCTCCCCTTCCTCGCCACGACCAAGGTCCTGATGGCCTCGGTGCGCGCGGGCGTCGGCCGCGAGGAGGCCCACGAGGCCATCAAGGAGAACGCCGTCGCCTCCGCGCTCGCCATGCGCGAGCAGGGCGCCGAGCGCAACGAACTCCTCGACAAGCTCGCCGCCGACTCGCGGATTCCGCTGGACCGTGCCGAGCTCGACGAGCTGATGGCCGACAAGCTGTCGTTCACGGGCGCGGCCGGTGACCAGGTCGCCGTCGTCGTCGCCCAGATCGAGGCGCTGCTCAAGGAGCACCCCGAGGCCGCTGCCTACACCCCGGGCGCGATTCTCTAGTTCCGTCCGGAGTCTGGAGTTCCGTCCGGAGTTCCGGACGGGACGCCGCTCGTCCGCTGCCGCAGCGGGAGCCGAGGCCTGATGGCCTCGGCTCTTCCGCTACAGGCCGATGTCCCTGCTGCGGAAGTCCTCCAGCGACTCGCGCCGCACCAGGAGCCGCGCGTGCCCGTCGGCCGCGGCCACCACGGGCGGGCGCCCGACGAGGTTGTAGCCGGACGCCATGGAGAGGTGGTAGGCACCCGCCACCGGCACGCCCAGGATGTCTCCCGGCCTTACGTCGCCCGGCAGTTCGATGTCGGAGGCCAGCACGTCGCCCGCCTCGCAGTGCCGCCCGACGACGGTCACCGGCGCGGACGGCACCATGGAGCGCCGGCCGATCAGGCGCGGTGCGTACCGCACGCCGTACAGCGCGGGCCGCGGGTTGTCGCTCATCCCGCCGTCCACGGCGACGAAGGTGCGTCCGCCGGTGCGCTTGACGGCGAGCACGCGGTAGAGGGCCACCCCTGCGGGGCCCGCGATGGCACGCCCCGGTTCGATGAGCAGCTTGGGCACGGTGAGCCCGGCCGCCGCGCAGCTCTCGATCAGTTCGCCGCGCACCTTGCGGGCGAGCGCGGTGATGTCGAGGGCCGCCTCGCCGGGCCGGTAGGCGATGCCGTGGCCGCCGCCCAGGTCCAGCTCGGGGAGGGTGACGCCGTGCTGTTCCTTGATGCGGGCCATCAGGCCGACCAGTCGGCGTACGGCGGCGAGAAACGGCTTGTCGGTGGTGATCTGCGAGCCCACGTGGCAGTGCAGTCCGGTCAGTTCGAGGCCGTGCTGGTCGATGATGCGGGCGATGGCGTGCTGCGCCGAACCGTCGGTGATCGACAGGCCGAACTTCTGGTCGTCGGTCCCGGTGCGGATCTTGGCGTGGCCGCCCGCCGCGATCCCTGGCACCACCCGGACCATCACCTTCTGGCGGCTGCCCGGCGGCACGGCCGCGGCGAGCCGCGCGATCTCGGAGGCGCTGTCGATGACGATGCGTCCGACGCCGAGCCGCAGCGCGGCCTCCAGGTCGTGCGGGCTCTTGGCGTTGCCGTGCAGCACGATGCGCTCGGCGGGGAAGCCCGTGGTGACGGCCAGCTCCAGCTCACCGGCCGAACAGACGTCGAGCCCGAGCCCTTCCTCCGCCACCCAGTGGGCCATCGCGCGGCACAGGAACGCCTTGGCGGCGTAGAGCACTTCGGCGTCGGGGAAGGCGTGCAGGTAGGTGCGGCAGCGTGTGCGTACGTCGCCTTCGTCGATGAGGTAGGCCGGGGTGCCGAAGCGTTCGGCGATCTCGGTGAGCGGTACGCCGCCGACGGCGAGGTCGCCGTGGGCGAGACGCACGGTGGACGCGGGCCAGACGGACAGGTCGTCGTCGGCGGTGGCGTCCGGGGTCACGGGTTCGTGCAGGGTGGTCATGGGCAGGCTCTCTCTTCGCCTCGTCCTGTGGCTGATGCTGTGGTGGCTGCTGCTGTTCCTGTGCCGCTGGTGCTCAGCGTCCTCAGCCGATCCAGGTGGTCAGGGCGCCGACCAGCGCCGCGGCCCCGGTGACGCGCAGCGCGCCGACCGCCTGCGGGTCCCACTCGCGCCAGGCGGGGGTGCGCCGCCGGGGTGCTTCGACGGGGTGCGCGGCGAGCCGCGGGTCGACGGTGACTTCCTGGACCCCGAGCGGCTCGGTGAGCGCACGCAGCGCGGGCTCCGAGAGCCTGATCCAGGCCTGGCGGTCGCCGAGGGCCGCGCTCAGGCGCTGAGGGGTCGTGAAGGCGACGGCGGTACGGCCGCCGACGGGCGTGCGGAACAGGCGGGCGACGCAGCCCGCGGGTCCCGGCCGGACGGGGACGAAGAGCGGTCCGGCCGGGCCGGGTTCGGAGGGCTCGGGGTCCTCGCCGCACTGGGGCTCTGCCATGGGATTCCTCCTTGAGGGTCCTGGCCCCCGGGCCCGGGCAGAACCCGGGGGCATGTGGTGACGCTATGCCCGGCGCCGGGTGTCTCCTGCCCCTCCATGACGCGACATTGACGGTCATACGACCCCCGTTGACGAGGGCTTGACACCAGGACGTGCGGGGATGCGGCACACTCCGCATGACTGTGCCGCAGAGGCCCCGTTCCGGGCGCCCGCGCCGCAACACACCCTGGAGGACCGTCCCGTGATCCAGCTTCCGCCCCACAAGCTGCCCGCGCTCGCTCGCTGGTTCCCCGCCGGGTCACCCGGTGTGGCCTCCTTGCCCGAGCACGCGTTCACCACCGGTGTGGGCACGTGGTGGGCGGACCGGGTGCTGAATCCGCGTGTCGTGGCCGTCAGTTGTGCGGGGCACGTCCTGCTGCGCGGCGCCCCGGAGGCCGTTGACCCCGCGGGCCTAGCTCCCTTCGCCGGCAGCCATGTCGGGGCCCTGGCCCGCTTCCTTCCCGTACTCGGCGCCGCGTTCGACCGCATCGTGCCCGCCGAGCGCATGCTCTACGTGCACCGCGAACCCGTGTCCGCGCCCCAGCCGCCGCGGAGCTTTGCCGTGCGGCGGCTGGTCGGCGCCGACGCCCCCGCTCTCGCCGCGCTCACCGGTCAAGTTCCCGACACCTCCTGGATCCACGACAGCTGGGGCGGTCCCGAAGGGCTCGCCGCCTCCGGCCACGGCTGGGCCGCCTTCGACCGGGACGGCCGGATCGCCACCGTCGCCTGCGGCTACTTCGCCGGTGACACGTACGAAGACGTCGCCGTCGTCACCGCGCCCGAGCACCGCCGCGAGCGCCTCGCCCTGGCCTGCGTCACCGCCCTGTGCGGGGACATCGCCGCCCGCGGCCACACCGCGAGCTGGTCCTGCGCGCGCGACAACCGGCCGAGCCGCCTCCTTGCCTGGACCGCGGGATTCCGGCTCCATCGCGAGTACGTCCACTACGTCACCGGAAGACCGGCGGCGCACCCCGCGTCCAAGGCGAGCGCGAGCCCGAAGCCGAGCCCGAGCCCAAAGCCGCAGCCGCAGCCGCTGCCGCACCAGGATCTCGGCGTGAAGCCCTTCCGCGAGCCTGTCGGCGGACGTCCCACCCTTGCCCTGCCCGACAGCCTCAGCACCCCGGAAGGCGTCGCCTGACATCAGGCGGACGTCAACGCGGCCGGGCGCGGCATCAGCGGTGCGTCAAGGGTCGAGCGCGGCGGCACGGGGCCCCGCGAGGCGCCCCTAGCGTCGCCTCATGGCCCGACGTACGACGCGCCCCGCACGGCGCATCCCCGGCGCTCCCCCGGAACGCGTTCCCTGGGCGCACGACAGCACCTGGGCCGGTGACGCCCGCTCGGCGGCCGCCTGTTCGCTCCTGCTCCTCGGGCTGCTGCTCGCGCTCGACGCGGCGGTCGGCAGGCTCACCGTCTGGCGTGCGCTGCTCTGGCTGGGTCTCGGCGTGCTCCTGTTCGCCGTCCTCACTCCGCCGCGCGTGGCGGCGCGGGACAGGACCCTGGTCTCGCGCGGGCCGCTGCGTGTCCGGTCGGTGCGCCTCGATCAGCTCGTCGCGGTGCGCCGGTCCGACGGCATCTCGCCCCGCCTTGCGCTGCGGGACGCGGCCGGTGGCGAGGTCGTGCTCGATCCCGAGGTGCTCGTCGTCAACCCGGAGCTCTGGCACCTCGTGTCCGACGGCGCCCGCGCATCAGTGGCCTGCGGCTCGCTCCTGTGCGGGGCGACCGCCCTGCGCCGGCTCTCGGAACGTATCGACCGCGATACGGCCGAGGGGGTCTTCAGGGCCTCTGGCCTGGAGTGACTCCGGAGCGGGCACGGAGAGGCCGGGGTCCGCTCCCCGCCGTAGCCGCCCGCCCGTTCGAGATCAAGAGCGTCCGGAGGAGGCCAAGGTCACAGCCCCACACGGCACCGGGTGCCAGGGGTTCCGCCCTAGCATCATGCCCATGACGGTCCTGCCTGACGACGGGCTTTCCCTGGCCGCCGAGTTCCCTGATGCGACCCATGAGCAGTGGCAGCGCCTGGTGGAAGGCGTACTGCGCAAATCGGGTAAGGACGTATCGGGGTCGGCCGCGGAGGAAGCGCTGTCCACCGCACTCGAGGACGGGCTCAGCACCCGCCCCCTGTACACCGCCCGCGAAGCCGCGCCCGACGCCGGCTACCCGGGCTTCGCCCCCTTTGTCAGGGGCGGCACCGCCGCAGGCAGTGCCGCGGCCGGCTGGGACGTACGGCAGCGGCACGCGACCGCGGATCCCGCGGGCACGAACGAGACCGTGCTCGCGGACCTGGAGAACGGCGTCACCTCGCTGTGGCTCGGCGTGGGCCCCGGCGCGCTCCCGGTGTCCGGCATCGAACGCGCCCTCGACGGCGTCTTCCTCGACCTGGCGCCCCTCGCCCTGGACGCGGGCAGCGAAGTCGGCCCCGCGGCACGCGAGTTGTTCCGTCTCTACGAGGAGCGTGGCATCCCGAAGGACACCGCGCGCGGCACCCTCGGCGCGGACCCCCTCGGCCACGAGGCCCGCACCGGCGAGCGGCTCGACCCGGCCGCCGCGGTCGAACTGGCCCGGCAGTGCGGGCAGGAGTACCCGAACCTCCGCGCGCTGGCCGTCGACGCCCTGCCCTACCACGAGGCGGGCGGCTCGGCCGGGCAGGAGCTCGGCGCCTCGCTCGCCACGGCGGTCGCCTACCTGCGCGAGCTGACCGAGGCGGGGCTCACGGTCGAAGCGGCCTGCGCCCAGCTGGAGTTCCGGTACGCGGCCACCGCCGACCAGTTCCTGACCATCGCCAAGCTGCGGGCCGCGCGGCGGCTCTGGGCCCGGGTGGCCGAGGTCTGCGGCGCCCCGGACGCGGGCGCGCAGCGCCAGCACGCGGTGACCTCGCCCGTGATGATGTCGCGCCGCGATCCGTGGGTGAACATGCTGCGGACGACGGTGGCCTGCCTCGGCGCGGGCGTCGGCGGCGCCGACTCCGTGACGGTCCTGCCCTTCGACCACTCGCTCGGCCTGCCGGACGCGTTCGCGCGCCGCATCGCCCGCAACACCTCGACGATCCTCCTGGAGGAGTCGCACCTCGCCCGCGTCATCGACCCGGCGGGCGGCTCCTGGTACGTGGAGCGGCTCACCGACGAACTGGCCCACGCGGGCTGGGAGTTCTTCCAGGAGATCGAGCGCGCGGGCGGCCAGGCCGCGGCCCTGCGCTCCGGCCTGATCGGTGAGCGCCTCGCCGCCACCTGGGCCAAGCGCAGCGCGAAGCTGGCCAAGCGGCGTGAACCGATCACCGGCGTCAGCGAGTTCCCGAACCTGACGGAGCGTCCGGTCGAGCGCGTGGCCCCGCCCGCCCCCGAGGCGTCGGGCGGCCTGCCGCGCGTCCGCCGCGACGAGGCGTACGAGATCCTGCGCTCCCGCTCGGACGCCCACCTCGCGTCGGCGGGGGCCCGCCCGCGGGTGTTCCTCGCCGCGATCGGCCCCGCCGCGGCGCACACCGCACGGGCCTCCTTCGCCGCGAACCTCTTCCAGGCCGGCGGCATCGAAGCCGTCCACGACCCGGTGTCGGTGGACGCGACGACGGCCGCCGACGCGTTCAAGGCGAGCGGTGCCACGGTGGCGTGCCTCTGCTCCAGCGACGCGCTCTACGAGGAGCAGGCCGAAGCGGTCGCCGAAGCGCTCAAGTCGGCAGGCGCGCAGCGGGTGTTCCTCGCGGGACGCCCCGCCGAGACCACCGAGTACACAGCCGTCGACGCGTACGTCTTCGCGGGCTGCGACGCCGTGTCCGTGCTCTCCTCCACCCTCGACCACATGGGAGTGGCGTAATGGCGATCCCCGACTTCTCCGGCGTCGGCCTGACGCCGGACGCCTCCCCCGAGGTCTCCAAGGAGCAGGTCTCCAAGGACCAGTGGCGCAGCGCCGTCAAGGAGACCACCGGCAAGGCGGACGACGACCTCCTGTGGGAGACCCCGGAGGGCATCGCGGTCAAGCCGCTGTACACCGGCGCCGACCTCGAAGGCCTCGACTTCCTGGAGACGTATCCGGGTGTGGCGCCGTACCTGCGCGGCCCCTACCCCACGATGTACGTCAACCAGCCCTGGACGATCCGGCAGTACGCGGGGTTCTCCACCGCCGAGGAGTCCAACGCCTTCTACCGCCGCAACCTCGCGGCAGGCCAGAAGGGCCTCTCGGTGGCCTTCGACCTGCCGACGCACCGCGGCTATGACAGCGATCACCCGCGCGTGACAGGTGACGTCGGCATGGCGGGCGTCGCGATCGACTCGATCTACGACATGCGTCAGCTCTTCGACGGCATCCCGCTGGACAAGATGACGGTGTCGATGACGATGAACGGCGCGGTGCTCCCCGTACTCGCCCTCTACATCGTGGCCGCCGAGGAACAGGGCGTGGCGCCCGAGAAGCTGGCCGGGACCATCCAGAACGACATCCTCAAAGAGTTCATGGTCCGCAACACCTACATCTATCCGCCCAAGCCCTCGATGCGGATCATCTCCGACATCTTCGCGTACACCTCGCAGAAGATGCCGCGCTACAACTCCATCTCCATCTCCGGCTACCACATCCAAGAGGCGGGCGCGACGGCCGACTTGGAGCTGGCGTACACCCTCGCGGACGGCGTGGAGTATCTGCGGGCCGGTCAGGAAGCGGGCCTGGACGTCGACGCGTTCGCGCCCCGGCTCTCCTTCTTCTGGGCCATCGGCATGAACTTCTTCATGGAGGTCGCCAAGCTCCGCGCGGCGCGCCTGCTGTGGGCGAAGCTGGTCAAGCAGTTCGACCCGAAGAACGCCAAGTCGCTCTCGCTGCGCACCCATTCGCAGACCTCGGGCTGGTCGCTCACCGCGCAGGACGTGTTCAACAACGTCACGCGTACGTGCGTCGAGGCGATGGCGGCGACCCAGGGCCACACCCAGTCGCTGCACACGAACGCCCTCGACGAGGCGCTCGCCCTGCCGACCGACTTCTCCGCGCGCATCGCCCGCAACACCCAGCTGCTCATCCAGCAGGAGTCGGGCACGACGCGGACGATCGACCCGTGGGGCGGCAGCGCGTACGTCGAGAAGCTGACGCACGACCTGGCGCGCCGCGCCTGGCAGCACATCGAGGAGGTCGAGGCGGCGGGCGGCATGGCGCAGGCCATCGACGCGGGCATCCCGAAGCTGCGCGTCGAGGAGGCCGCGGCCCGTACTCAGGCGCGGATCGACTCGGGGCGCCAGCCCGTCATCGGCGTCAACAAGTACCGCGTGGAGACCGACGAGCAGATCGACGTCCGCGCGGTCGACAACTCCTCCGTCCGCAACCAGCAGATCGCCAAGCTGAAGCGCCTGCGCGAGGAGCGCGACGAGCAGGCTTGCCAGGACGCCTTGCGGGCTCTGACGGCGGCGGCCGAGCGTGACCCCGGTCCCGGCCTTGAGGGCAATCTCCTCGCCCTCGCGGTCGACGCGGCGCGCGCGAAGGCGACCGTGGGCGAGATCTCCGACGCCCTGGAGGCCTCGTACGGGCGTCATGCGGGCCAGATCCGTACGATCTCCGGTGTGTACCGCACCGAAGCAGGCTCGTCCCCGTCCGTGGAACGCACCCGCACGCTCGTCGGGACCTTCGAGGAGGCCGAGGGGCGCCGTCCGCGCATCCTGGTCGCCAAGATGGGCCAGGACGGCCACGACCGCGGCCAGAAGGTCATCGCCACCGCCTTCGCCGACCTCGGCTTCGACGTGGACGTCGGCCCGCTCTTCCAGACGCCCGCGGAGGTCGCGCGCCAGGCCGTCGAGGCGGACGTGCACATCGTCGGCGTCTCGTCGCTCGCCGCCGGACACCTCACCCTCGTACCGGCGTTGCGTGCGGAGCTCGCCGCCGAGGGCCGCGAGGACATCATGATCGTGGTGGGCGGCGTGATCCCGCCGCAGGACGTGCCGACCTTGCTGGAGATGGGCGCCGCGGCCGTCTTCCCGCCCGGCACGGTGATCCCGGACGCCGCGTACGACCTGGTGAAGCGGCTGGCGGCCGACCTCGGCCACGAGCTGTGAGCATGGCGGCGCCGCGGATCGACATCGACGCGTACGTCAAGGGCGTGCTCGACGGGAAGCGGGCGCAGATCGCGCGCGCGATCACGCTCGTCGAGTCGACCCGGCCCCAACACCGGGCCCTGGCACAGGAGTTGCTGACCCAGCTGCTTCCGCACAGCGGGCGGGCGCGGCGGATCGGCATCAGCGGCGTGCCCGGCGTGGGCAAGTCGACGTTCATCGACGCCCTCGGCACGATGCTGACCGGGCTCGGGCACCGGGTCGCCGTCCTCGCCGTCGACCCGTCGTCGACCCGTACGGGCGGCTCGATCCTCGGCGACAAGACGCGGATGGAACGCCTCGCGGTGGACCCGTCCGCGTTCGTACGCCCCTCCCCGACCGCCGGGACGCTCGGCGGTGTCGCGAAGGCGACGCGCGAGTCGATCGTGGTGATGGAGGCGGCGGGCTACGACGTGGTGCTCGTGGAGACGGTGGGCGTGGGCCAGTCGGAGACGGCGGTCGCGAACATGGTCGACTCGTTCCTGCTGCTGAGTCTGGCCCGCACCGGCGACCAGCTGCAGGGCATCAAGAAGGGCGTACTCGAACTGGCGGACGTCCTCGCCATCAACAAGGCGGACGGCCCGCACGAACGCGACGCGCGGTCGGCGGCGCGTGAACTCGCGGGCGCCCTGCGCCTGATGCACCCGGCGGACGCCGCGTGGACCCCGCCGGTGCTCAGCTGCAGCGCACGGGAGTCCAGCGGCCTCGACGAGGTCTGGGACCGCCTGGAGCAGCACCGCACGCTTCTGGACTCCACGGGACGTCTGGCCGCCAAGCGGCGTGACCAGCAGGTCGACTGGACGTGGACGATGGTGCGGGACGAGCTGCTTGACCGGCTGCGGGGGAACGGGGCGGTGCGGGATCTGGCCCCCGATCTTGAGCAGCGGGTACGGGAGGGCACGTTGACGGCCACTTTGGCGGCCGAGCGGATTCTGGAGGCGTTTCAGGGTCGGGGGGATGGGGATTCCAGGGCCGGCTAGGGCGGCAAACCCCCTACGAAAGTAGTGGGTTGCTCCACACCTTCGTCTGTACCGGACGTCTCCCGCGGTCCCTACGCTCCTGTGCATGATCAGAATCCGCACACGGCGCAGCGCCGTCACCGCCCTGTTGGCCGTCTCCCTCCTCACCCCGACCGTCGCGGCCTGCGCCGAGGCCGACGGCTCGTCCCCGCCGGGGCAGGCTTCCCCGTCGGCACCATCAGCACCGTCGGCAGCCTCGGAAGCCGCGCTCTCCCTTCCCCGTCCTTCCGGCTCCCACGAGATCGGACGGGACACCCTCCACCTCGTGGACCAGAAGCGCCGTGACCCGTGGGTGCCTTCAGCGGGGCCCCGAGAGCTGATGGTGTCCGTCTTCTATCCGGCCCGGCCCGGCGCCGGCGGCACCGACCGGGACGGTGGCCGTGCTCCGTACCTGGCGGCCGAGGAGGCGGAACTGCTCCTGAAGGGGCTGAAGCTTGACCAGAGGATCGACGCCGGTCAGCTGACCTCCGTCCGTACGAACGCCCGCCCCGCCGCCCGTCCCGCCGGGGGCAAGCACCCTCTCGTCGTCCTCTCCCCGGGGTTCACACTGCACCGCGCCACCCTCAGCACACTCGCGGAGGAGCTGGCCTCGCACGGTTACGTGGTCGCCGTCGTCGACCACGCGTACGAGTCCTACGGAACGGAGTTCCCGGACACGAAGGACTCCTCCGACTCCCCGGACTCCCCGGACTCCTCGCGCATACGCACCTGTATCGCGTGCGAGAAGGTCGAGCAGGCCCCGGGCGGAGACGCCGGGGAGAAGAGGATGCTGGCCAAGGCCGCACGGACCCGGGCAGCGGACATCTCGTACGTCATCGACGCGTTGACCGGCCGATCCCGCCCGGCCGGCGGGCACCACCCCGACTACGCGGCGCTCGTCGACACCCGGCGCATCGGGGCCGCGGGCCACTCGCTCGGCGGGAACGCGGCGGCCGTGGCCACCGGGACGGACCGCCGGATCCGCGCCGCCGCCAACCTAGACGGCTCGTTCTTCGCCCCGGTCCCGGCCGCGGGCACCGGCCGCCCCGTCCTCATGCTCGGCACCCGCAAGGATCACAACCCCCTTGCCGATGACGTCACCTGGCCACGCCAGTGGCGCGGCCTGCACGGCTGGAAGTGCTGGCTCACCGTCGCGGACTCCGGGCACCTCACCTTCACCGACATGCCCGTACTCGGCGCCCAGCTCGGCATGACCGACCCGGAGGCGCCCCTCTCCGGCGAGCGCTCGGGACAGATCACCACCGCCTACGTCAGGGCCTTCTTCGACAAGCACCTCGACGACCGGCACCGCCCCTTGCTGAACGGCCCCTCACCGGCCAACCCGGAGGTCGCCTTCCACTCGCCCTGACGGAACCGGACGGCCCCCGCCGCCGCTCGCCGGGCCCACGACGTAGATTCGATCTGTGCGGGCACAGCCCTCGCGTGCCCGACGAGCGAACCATCCGCCTTCGAAGGAGCCACTCGCCCCATGCCCACCGCCGACTCCGACGAAGCTCCCGTTCTCCTGCGTGTCCAAGGCCGCGCGGGGCACATCACGCTCAACCGCCCCCGTGCCATCAACGCCCTCAATCACGAGATGGTCCGCTTGATGGACGGCGCCCTGACCGGCTGGGAGCAGGACGACGCCGTCGCCACCGTGGTCCTCACCGGCGCCGGTTCCCGCGGGCTCTGTGCCGGGGGTGACATCCGTTCCATCCACGACGACATCCGGGCGGGCGGCGGCGCCGCGTCCGTGGCCTTCTGGCGTGACGAGTACCGGCTCAACGCCCGCATCGCCCGCTTCCCGAAGCCGTACGTCGCCGTCATGGACGGCATCGTGATGGGCGGCGGGGTCGGCGTCTCGGCGCACGGCAGCGTGCGGATCGTCACCGAGCGCTCCCGGATCGCCATGCCGGAGACCGGGATCGGCTTCGTGCCGGACGTCGGCGGTACGTATCTGCTGACGCGGACGCCCGGTGAACTGGGCACCCACCTCGCGCTGACCGGCTCGGCGGTGGGCGCGGGCGACGCGCTGCTGTGCGGCCTCGCCGACCACTACGTGCCCTCGGAGCGGCTCGCGGAGTTCACCGCGGCGCTGGCCGACACCGAGGTGAGCGAGGCGGTCGCGCGGTACGCCGTCGCCCCGCCCGAGGGTGAACTCGCCGCCCACCGCGAGTGGATCGACGCCTGTTACGCGGCCGACTCCGTGGAGGAGATCGTCGACCGGCTGTACAACTCCGGTGACCAGGCCGCGAAGGAGACGGCCGAGACCATCCTCGGCAAGTCGCCGACCTCCCTGAAGGTCACCCTCGCCGCCCTGCGCCGGGCCCGCGCCCTCGCCTCGCTCGAGCAGGTGCTCGACCAGGAGTACCGCGTGTCGGCCACCGCGATCACCGCGCCGGACATGGTGGAGGGCATCCGCGCCCAGGTCGTCGACAAGGACCGCAATCCGCGCTGGTCCCCCGCCGGGCTCACGCAGGTGACCGACGCGGAGGTGGCCCGTCACTTCGCGCCGCGCGACGGCGACGAGCTCGGCCTCGCCCCCGAGGCGGCCCCGCGATGCCCCTGATCCTGACGCCCCGCCTCGTCCTGCGGCGCTGGCGCGAGTCGGACATCGCCCCCATGACCACCATCAACGCGGACCCTGATGTGATGCGGTGGATCGGCGACGGCTCCGTCCACGACGCGGAGCAGACCCGGTCCACCATGGCGAGGTGGGAGCACGGGTGGGAGACCGAGGGCTTCGGGCTCTTCGCGGTGGAGGTCCGCGCCACCGGTGAACTCGCCGGGTTCACCGGTCTGTCCGTGCCGCACTACCTCCCCGAGGTGCTGCCCGCGGTGGAGATCGGCTGGCGGCTCGGGCGCTCCTTCTGGGGGCAGGGCCTTGCCACCGAGGCCGCACGGGCCGCCCTCGACTTCGGCTTCGCCGACCGCGGTCTGGAGCGGGTCGTCAGCATCGCCCAGGTGGGCAACGACGCATCGGAGCGGATCATGAACAAGCTCGGCATGCGCGTCGAGCGCGCCACCCTCGACCCCTACTGCGGCCGCGCCATCCGCGTCCACGCCCTGAACGCTCCCGCTACGGCGGATCGATCTCCGTGACGACGGCGAGCAGTTGGAACGGCAGCTCCTTGTCCCACTGGGAGACGCCGAGAGCGATCCACCGTCCGTCGACCCGCCACAGGTGGAGGTCCGGCACCGAGGAGCTCAGTGAGCCCCACGGCTCCGGTATGTCCTCGCCCGCCCCTTCATCGCTTTCGCTGTCGCCTTCGCCGTCACCGTCGCTCAGCGTCCGCTCGAAGAGGCTCGCCAGGCTGAACATCTGGGGCGCTCCCCAGCGCTCGGTCAGCAGGACCGTCAGGCCGTCGCGCTCCGCCTCGTACTGATCGGCGGTCGCCTCCCACTGCGTGCCGTCGTCCTCCCAGAAGTCGCCACTCGTCAGCAACTCGGCGATGTGATACCCCGGACCGCCGGTGCCGCACGACGACCTGCCGTGCTCCGCGGGGAACTCCCGTGAGCGCAGCAGGTCGATCGCGGCGAGATGCTGTGCGGTACTCATGACACCCAGTAAAGCGGCCGACACTGACAACTGGCCCGCCGTCAGGCCCTCGGCGTCACCATCCGGACACGTGCCCCGCTCGGCGCCTCAGGCGTCGCGCCTGCGCACCGCCCACCAGCCCGCGAGCAGCGCGGCGGCGGCCCACGCCGCCGAGACGGCAAGTCCCGCCCAGGGGCCGAGAGTTCCCGACGGGTTCTCGTGCAGCACCTGCTGTCCCGCCTTGTCCGGCAGGAACTGCGCGACACCGCTCGCGACATCCCCGACCACGAAGGACACGATGAGCGTGAACGGGATGAGGATGCTCAGGACGGCGACACCGCTGCGCAGCACCATGGTGAGCCCGGCGGCGAGCAGCGCCATGAGCGCGAGGTAGATGCCCCCGCCGACGCATGCCCGCAGGGCGCCGTCATGGCCGAGCCCGATGGCGTACTCCCCCATGAAGGCCTGACCGGCCAGGAAGCCCACGAAGCTGGTGAGGAGCCCCACGCCGAGCGCCAGGGCGCCCACCACGGCGACCTTGGACCCGTAGAAGAGCCCTCTGCGCGGCACCGCGGAGAGCGAGATCCGCAGGGCGCCGTTCAGGTACTCGGACGACATCGCCGTCGTACCGAAGGCGATGGCGGCGATCTGGCCGAAGTTGAGCGCGTAGAAGGCGCCGAAGAGGGGCTCGAAGTCGGCGTTGTCCGCCTCCGCCGTGCCGACCGCGGCGAACGCGAGCACGGTGATGGCGACGGTGGCCACGAAGACGGCGATCAGCGAACCGAGGCTGGCGCGCACCGACTTGATCTTGATCCACTCCGAGCGGAGCACGGCGGTCGTCGACATGGTCAGGCCTCCTGGCGGGACATCGGGGTGGCGGCGGCGAACTCGGTGTCGTCGGCCGTGAGGGCGAGGTAGGCCTGCTCCAGGGAGGCCTGCTCGTCGGAGAGTTCGAGGAGGGGGATGCCGTGTCCGGCCGCGATGGACCCGATCTCCCCTGCCTTCGCGCCCTCCACCGTCCAGCGGCCGTCGTCCCCCGCGGCCATCGCGTACCCCTTGTCCGTCAGGAGGCCGCGCAGCCGGTCGATCGAAGGGGTGCGCAGCCTCACCCGCGGGCTGCTGTGCGCCGCGATGAAGTCCGGCATCGAGGTGTCCGCGAGCAGCTTGCCCCGGCCCAGGACCACCAGGTGGTCGGCGAACGTGGCCGTCTCGTTCATGAGGTGGCTGGACACGAGGACCGTCCGGCCTTCGCGGGCGAGGCGCCGCATCAGTTCGCGGATCCAGATGATGCCTTCGGGGTCGAGGCCGTTGGAGGGCTCGTCCAGCATGACGACGCGCGGGTCGCCGAGCAGCGCGGCGGCGATGCCCAGGCGCTGGCGCATGCCGAGGGAGAACGTCTTGATCCGGCGCCCCGCCACGGTGGCGAGTCCGGCCTCTTCGAGGACCTCGTCCACGCGCCGCACGGGGATGCGGTTGCTGACGGCGAGGGCGAGGAGGTGGTGGTGGGCGGTACGTGATCCGTGCGCGGCCTGGGCGTCGAGCAGGGCTCCCACGTGGCGCAGGGGTTCCTCGATGGCCGCATAGGAGCGGCCGCCCACCGTCGCGGTGCCCGAGGTGGGCCGGTCGAGGCCGAGCACGAGGCGCATGGTGGTGGACTTGCCGGCGCCGTTGGGCCCGAGGAAGCCGGTGACCTTCCCCGGGCGGACGGTGAAGGTCAGTCCGTCCACCGCGCGGGTGGTGCCGTACTCCTTGGTGAGGTCTTGGACGTCGATGCTGGTCATGGCTTCAGCCTCGCGGTGGGGGGTGTGCCGGGTCTTCCCCCGCCCGGGGATGCGCTCTCCCCCGCACGGGGGAACCGTGCGGCCGGGCGCGGCTGGCACGATGACGGGATGCCCCGCTTCCTCAGGCCGCTCACGCAGGCGGTGACCTACACGCGCTGGCTGCATCTGCTGATCGGCTCGGCCATCGCCTTGATCGGCGCGTTCGTCACGCCGGGTCTCAGCAGTCCCTCGACCGGGGACTGGGTCCTGATCGCGCTCCAGCCGATCCCGCTCGTGGCGGCGGCTCCTCTGCTGCTGCCGTCGCTGCGCCGGGCGGAGGGGCTGCAGGCCCGGCTGATGCTGTTCGCGGGGCAGCACGCGCGCGTGCCGGGCGGCCAAGAGGATCACGGCATCTCCGTGGCCCCCTCGGCCTCGTGGCGCGACCGGAGCAGGACCGCGCTGTGGGCCGTGCTGCGCCTGGAGGCAGGTTGCGCGGCGATGCTCGTCACGGTGCAGCTCCTGGGGATCGCACTGGCCCTGCTGGGATCGACGTCCGAGCCCGGCGACGCCTCCGGTCTGTTCGTTCCGCTGCCGGACCAGAACCCGCTGAACGCGCTGTTCGTGCCCATCCCTGTCGCGGCGCTCCTTGCGGTCATGGTGGTCGCGGGCCGGCTGATGGCCTCGGCCGCCCGGCACCTGCTCGGCCCCTCCCCCAAGGAGCGCCTCGCCGCCCTGGAGGAGCGCACCGAGCAGCTCCTCGAACGCAACCGCATCGCGCGGGAACTGCACGATTCCATCGGGCACGCGCTGACCGTCGCGGTCGTCCAGGCGGGCGCCGCGCGGGCCGCCGCGGACCCGGAGTTCACCGACCGCGCGCTGGACGCCATCGAGGAGACCGGCAGGGCCGCCCTCGAAGACCTGGAGCGTGTCCTGCGGGTGCTCCGTGAGGACGAGCGGCCCGCGAGCCGGCGGCCCACGCTCGCCGACGCCGACCGCCTCCTGGAGTCCGCGCGCGCCTCGGGCGCGAAGGTCGAGACCGAGGTGACGGGTCCCCTGGAGAGCGTCCCTGGCCCGGTGTCCCGCGAGGGCTACCGCATGCTCCAGGAGTCGCTGACCAATGTGCTGCGCCACTCCGGTCCTGTCCCGGTGCGGGTGCGGATCGCCGTCGGCGACGGCGTGCTCGGCATGGAGGTGCTCAACACGCTGCCCGAGGGGAGACCGCCGACCGGCCGGGGCGGCAGCGGCCTTCGCGGCATCCGGGAACGGGCCACGCTGCTTGGCGGCCGGGCCACCACGGGCCCCCGCGAGGGCGAATGGCAGGTGCACGTCGAGCTGCCCCTGAGGTGATCTAGGCTGACCGGATGCCGGTCACTGTCCTCCTCGTCGACGACGAACCCCTCGTACGCGCCGGTCTGCGGGCCGTCCTGGAGGCGCAGCCCGACATCGAGGTGGTCGGCGAGGCGGCGGACGGCGCCGCGGTGATTCCGCTCGTGCGCCGACTGCGGCCGGATGTGGTCGCCATGGACGTGCGGATGCCGCTCCTCGACGGCATCGAGGCCACGCGCGCGGTCCTGCGCACGGTGCAGGACCCGCCGAAGATCCTCGTGGTGACGACCTTCGAGAACGACGAGTACGTGTACGAGGCGCTGCGCGCGGGTGCCGACGGTTTCCTGCTCAAGCGCGCCCGTCCCGCGGAGATCGTGAACGCCGTCCGTCTGGTCGCCGAGGGCGAGTCGCTGCTGTTCCCCGCCGCGGTGCGGCAGTTGGCGGGCGAGTACGGGCAGCGCCCCGGAAACGCGCAGGCCAGGGCCGCCCTGGAGCGGGCGGCGCTCACCGAGCGCGAGGCGGACGTACTGCGTCTGATGACGCGCGGCCTGTCGAACGCGGAGATCGCCGCGGAGCTGATCGTCGGCGCCGAGACCGTCAAGTCCCATGTGAGTTCCGTGCTCGCGAAGCTGGGGGCACGCGACCGGACGCAGGCCGTCATCGCCGCGTACGAATCCGGTTTCGTCGCGCCCGGGTGAGCACTCCTGATCGGCACTCTCCGTCACAGGTGGGCCCGGCACTCGCAGCGGTCGGCCCCGGCGAGTACGATCCGCCCATCATGCGCACGAGCTGGGAGGACGGACGTTGGGGCGGCTGACCGGCGGGGATCCCTCTCTGCTGCGGCGGATCAACTCCGCGGTGGTGCTGCACGCGCTGCGTGGGGCGGACTTCGCGACACTCACCGAGGTCACCCGGGTGACCGGGCTCTCCCGACCCACGGTCGAAGGCGTGGTCGAGGGGCTCATCGATGCCGGGCTCGTGGTGGAGACCGCCGCCGAGGAAGGCGCGGCCAGACGCCAGGGACGGCCCGCCCGGAGGTTCCGCTTCCGGGCCGAGGCGGGGCATCTGCTCGGCCTGGAGATCGGCCCGCACCGGGTGGCCGCGGTCCTCTCGGACCTGGACGGCCGGGTGCTCGGCACGACCGCCAAGGACGTGGACGAGACGGCCCCCGCGGACGAACGCATCGAGCGCCTGCGCACCGCGGTCGCCGATCTGCTGCGCCGTGGCGGGATCGCCCGCAGCTCACTGCGCGCGGTGGGCGTCGGCAGCCCCGGCATCGTCGAGGCGGACGGCACGGTCCGGCTCGGCACGGCGCTGCCCGAGTGGACGGGACTCCCCCTGGGCGAGCGCCTTCGCCGGTCCTTCAAGTGCCCGGTCCTGGTGGAGAACGACGCGAACACGGCGGCCGTGGCCGAGCACTGGAAGGGCGCCGCGACCGAGGTGGACGACATGGTGTTCGTCCTCGCGGGCCTCAGCCCGGGGGCCGGGGCGCTGATCGGCGGCCGGCTGCACCGCGGGTACGGCGGCGCCGCCGGTGAGATCGGTGCCCTGCATCTGCTGGGCCGTGACGTGACGCCGGAGACGCTTCTTTCGACCACGGACGAGCCGCTGCACCCGCTCGACGAGCAGGCGGTGGCGGAGGTGTTCGCCCACGCGCGCGAGGGCGACGAGCGGGCGCGGCAGGCCGTGGAGCGGTTCATCCAGCGCCTGGTGCACGACGTGGCGGCGCTGGTGCTCGCCCTGGACCCCGAACTGGTCGTCGTGGGCGGCTGGGCGGCCGGTCTGGACGGCGTACTGGAGCCGCTGCGCCGGGAGTTGGCCCGCTACTGCCTGCGGCCGCCCCGGGTGGCCCTTTCGGTGCTCGGCGAGGCCGCCGTCGCGACGGGCGCGCTGCGGCTTGCCCTCGACCATGTCGAGGAGCAGCTGTTCGCGGTCGAGGGGACCGTCACGGCGCGGCGCTGAGGCGCCGCGCCGGCGCCGGGGTCAGGAAGCCCGGCGCTCCGGGCCGTGGTGGATCTCGACGCCGCCCGCGTCACCGAACGTGAGGCGGCAGGTGTCCGCGCGGTACGTCGCCACGGATACCGCGGCGGTGCGCCCCTCGGCGAGGAAGCGGGTCGTCACGACGAGGACCGGGGCTCCGGGGAGACGGTCGAGCGCCTTGGCGTCGTCCGCGCGGGCGGAGCCGAGCTCGACGGCGCGGTCCTGTCCTTCGAGGCCGAGCCGGTGCAGTTCGCGCAGCACGCCACGCGCGCGTGACGGTCCGGACGGGGCGTCGATGGCGGAGAGCTCCGGGACGGACGACGTCGACACGTACAGCAGCTCGGCGGCCACGGGCTGGCCGTGCGAGACGCGCGTACGACGCACCACGTGCACCTGCTCGTCGGGGTCGGTCTCCAGCATGCGGGCCACCTCGGTGGGCGGGACCGCCGGTGCGCAGTCAGCGGGCTGCCAGGCGTCGCCGACCTCGCCCGGCCACGTGCCTTGTGCGGATCCGACGGCCACACCCATCCGCGGCGGGGCGACGGTCGTGCCGACCCCGCGGCGGCGCTGCAGCCTGCCTTCCAGCTCCAGCTGCTCGAGTGCCTGGCGGAGCGTGGCGCGGGCCACGCCGAACCGGGCCGCGAGATCACGCTCGTTGGGCAGGATCTCGCCGACGGCGAACTCTGAGTCGAGTGCCTCGCTGAGCACGGTCTTGAGGTGCCAGTACTTCGGCTCCGGTGCCGTTTCCAGCTGCGTGGTCCCCACCCTGTCCTCCGCAATCGCCGTGTGCCGGCGGCTTTTTAGCGCCCTTGTTTATTAAAGGTTCCTGCACTATCTCTGCGACGATAGAGCGGCACCCACCCTTGGTCAAGACCAATCCTCGATCCGTTACAGCCCGCACAGGGACGATGCCACAGAGCATTCACGCGGTGTTGGTGTCGGGTCACGCGCGCGTAGCGAACAAGACAAAACCCCCGCCCTGCGTGGACGGGGGTCTGCCACCTGATGACCAGGAGGCTGCCGGGGAGCCCTCTAGGAGGCGAACCCGACCAGCTTGTCCGGGTTGCGGATGATGTAGACGCTCGCGATCTGCCCGTCGACGACGTCCAGTTGGAAGACGGAGTCCGGTTTGCCGTCCACCAGGAGAAGCACGGAGTCCGCGCCGTTGAGCTCCAGGAACCGGACCTCCAGTTCCGCCCCCTCCCGCAGGCCCGAGCGGGCCACGCCGTCGAGGAAGCGGCCCACCTTGCCGGCCGTCTCGATGACGCGCAGCGGTGCCTTGGCCTTTCCGCCGCTGTCGCCGACCAGGCGTACGTCCGGCGCGAGCAGGGACATCAGTCCTTCCAGGTCGCCGCTCGCCGCCGCGGCGAGGAACCGCTCGGTCAGGTTCCGGCGTTCGTCCGGATCCACCTCATAGCGCGGCCTTCCCTCGTCGACGTGCTTGCGGGCCCGCGCGGCGAGCTGCCGCACGGCCGGCTCGCCGCGGTCCAGCGTGAGGGCGATCTCCGAGAACGGGAACCCGAAGGCCTCCCGCAGCACGAACACCGCGCGCTCCAGGGGCGAGAGGGACTCCAGGACGACCAGGACGGCGATGGACACGGAGTCGGCGAGCACGGCCTGCTCGGCGGTGTCCGGGACGGTCGGCCCGTAGTCGGTGACGAGCGGTTCGGGCAGCCAGGGACCCACGTAGTACTCGCGCCGCGACTGCACGTGGCGCAGCCGGTCGATGGCGAGCCGTGTGGTGACGCGCACCAAGTAGGCACGCGGTTCGCGCACGTGCGCCTGGTCGGCCGCCGACCAGCGCAGCCAGGCGTCCTGCACGACGTCCTCCGCGTCGGCCACCCTGCCGAGCATGCGGTAGGCCACGCCCATCAGGACGGGCCGGTGCTCTTCGAAGACGTCGATAGCGGTGTCGGTTGCTGCCACGTCTCCATCCCAGCCGACGGGCCACCGGCTGTCCAGGCAGTACAGGTGCGTCGCGCCCCACATCGGACCGGCGACCGTTGCCCTCACCCTCTTGAACTGGGGGCTACTGAGCGGTAATTGTTGCTGACAACGTGTCTAAAGTGTCTGAGGGCCGTCGCAAGGCGGCGGGGACTGGAGCAGCAATGGCCGCAGAGGTGTCCTTCAGCGTCGAATCCCCCGGCGGCCCGCGGACACTGTCCGTCGCCTACGAACGCGCGGGCAAGGGCGAGCCGCTGCTCCTGCTGCACGGCATCGGCCACCACCGCCAGGCGTGGGACCCGGTGTTCGGCATTCTGGCCGCCGAGTACGACGTGATCGCCGTGGACCTGCCGGGCTTCGGGGAGTCCCCCGCGCTCCCCGAAGGGCTGCCGTACGACATATCGACCGTGGTGTCCGTGCTCGGCGCGCTGTGCGAGGCGCTGGAGGTCGAGCGTCCGCACGTGGCGGGCAACTCGCTGGGCGGTCTGCTCGCCCTGGAGCTCGGCCGGGAGAAGCTCGTGCGCTCGGTCACCGCGCTGTCCCCCGCCGGTTTCTGGACGCCCGGGGAGCGGCGGTACGCGTTCAACACCCTGCTCGCGATGCGGCACGGGGCGCGGCTGCTTCCGCTGCCGCTGATCGAGCGGCTCTCGCGGACGGTGGCCGGGCGGGCGGCGCTCACCAGCTCCATCTACGCCCACCCGGGGCGCCGTTCACCCGAGGCCGTCGTCGCCGAGACGCTCGCGCTGCGCGACGCCGAGGGGTTCGAGCAGACCCTCGCCGCCGGGCGCGACGTGTCCTTCAGCGACGACGTGCCCGGACTCGCGGTCACCGTCGCGTGGGGCACGCGCGACCGGATCCTGCTGCGCCGCCAGGGCGTCCGCGCCAAGCACGCCGTGCCCGATGCCCGCCTGGTGCGCCTTCCCGGCTGCGGGCACGTCCCGATGAACGACGATCCGGCGCTCGTCTCGCGCGTCGTCCTCGACACGTGCCGCCGCGTGCCGTCGGCGTAGCACTCCGGAGCCCAGGGCCACCCCGGCGCCGACGAGCGCACTGCCCACGGCCTGCGGGGCGCCGTAGGTGCCGGTGCCGACCAAGGGCGCGGTGAAGGCCGCCGCGACGGGGATCAGACCGGAGAAGAGGGTGGCCCGCTCGGCGCCGATGCGCTGGATGCCCGAGTACCAGCAGACGAAACCGATGACGGTGACGATCGCCGCCTGCCACAGCAGGGCCGCCGCCTCGGTGGTGTCGGGCACCCGCAGCCACTGGCCGCCGTCGGCCACGACGCCGATGACGGCGGACTCGGCGGCGGCGATCCCGCACACCGTGGCGGAGAGCAGCTTCGGGCCGAGCGGTCGCAGCACGGGGACGGCCAGGACCGCGAAGCCGACCTCGCCCGCCAGCGCGCCCACGGAGAAGAGGATGCCGAGCGCGTCCGTACGGCCCCACCCCTGCACGGTGAAGGCGCCCGCGGCCACGATCAACGCCCCGTACATGACGGCCCGTTGAGGCTGCCGCCCCTCAAGGAGCGGCACGATGACCGCCACGACGACCGGGGCGCAGCCTACGAAGACACCCGGTACGGCAGGTTCCGCCGTGCGTTCGGCGGCGAGGATCGCCAGGTTGAAGCCGACCATGCCGACGGCGGCGAGGACCGAAAGGCGCCCCCACTGGCGCCGCGTCAGACGGCGGAGCGGCGCCGTGCCGCCCCGCCCGAGCAGCGGCAGGAGCAACAGGCAGGCCAGGCCGTAGCGCAGGAACTGGCCGCCCGCGTACGGATAGTCGCCCAGGAGGCTGTTGGCGGTGAAGGAGCCGCCTACGAGGAGGCAGGCGAGGGCCGCCAGCAGGGACCCGCGTGTGAGGTTCGCGTTCATGTCCCTGACGCTAGGAAGAGAAGCGGACCGGTTTAAGGTCCACTTCCGGGGCTGGTTCGGGGACCACTTCGGGGAACCACTTCCTCCCTTCTCTCCTCTGGAGGCGCATCCGGTGACATCGAGATCGGTCCAGGCCGGTACAGCCGCCTGGGAGCTGCTGCTCCCCGCCGCGTCCGCGCCCGCCCGCAGCCGTGGCCGCAGCCTCCGTTCGGCGCTGCGCGACGCGGTCAGGTCGGGGCGGCTCGCACCGGGCACGCGGCTGCCGTCCAGCCGTGAGCTCGCCGCCGATCTGGGGGTGTCACGGGGGCTTGTCACCGAGGCGTACGAGCAGTTGACGGCCGAGGGCTATCTGCGCAGCGACCGCGGTGCGGGGACCTGGGTGGGCGGCGCCGCGCGCACGGCCGCGCGAGGCACACGCGATCTGGCGCCGCGTCCCGTCCACGCGCGCGTGGACTTCATCGCGGGCACCCCCGACCTCTCCCTGTTCCCGCGCGCCGCGTGGGCGGCCGCTCACCGCGGCGTCCTGGCCGAACTGCCCCACGACGCTCTCGGCTACCCGGATCCGCGCGGGCTTCCCCGGCTGCGTACGGCCCTGGCCGAACTGCTCGTACGCCGCCGTGGCGTGGTCGCGGACCCCGAGTCGATCGTCGTCTGCTCCGGAGTGGCGCAGGCCATGGCGCTGGTCGGATTCGTGCTCCACGCGCGCGGGGTGCGCGCCGTGGGCGTCGAGGATCCCGGAAGCCCCCAGCACGGCGAGCTGTTCGCGTCGGCGGACGTCGCCACGGTGCCGGTCCCCGTCGACGACGAGGGCGTCGTCACGGGCGTGCTGAGGGAGCGGGGTCTGCGCGCGGTGGTCACCACGCCCGCCCATCAGTTCCCCCTGGGGATCGGCTACTCGGCACGGCGGCGCACCGAACTCCTCGACTGGGCGCGCTCCGTGGACGGCCTGGTCGTCGAGGACGACTACGACGGGGACTTCCGCTACGACCGCGCCCCGGTGGGCGCGCTGCAAGGGCTCGACCCCGGGCACGTCGCGTACACGGGCTCGGTCAGCAAGTCGCTCGCTCCGGGGCTGCGCCTCGGCTGGCTGCTCGTGCCGGAGTCGATGACCGACGAGGTCGTCGCGCGCAAGCGCATGATGGACCTGGGCAATCCCGCGCTCGACCAGGCGCTGCTCGCGCGTTTCGTCGAACGCGGGGACTACGACCGCCAGTTGCGCCGCTGTCAGCGCGCCTACCGGGAGCGCAGGGACGTGCTCGTCGCGGCGCTCGACGAGCACTTTCCCGGCACGGAGGTGACCGGCATCGCCGCCGGTCTGCACGTCATCGCCCGGCTGCCAGGACGCTGTGGGCCGCAGGAGGCCTTCCTGCGGCGGGCCTCGGCGGCCGGGGTCGCGGTCCGGCCGCTGAGCGATTACGCCGACGGCCGGGGCCCGGCGTCCTGCTCCGGAGTGAGACACCGCCCGGCGGTCGGCCCGGAAGTGAGCCTTGTCCTCGGCTACGCCCACCTGACGCCCGCCAGGATCACCGAGGGAGTGCGGCTGCTCGCCGATGCCGCCCGGACGGCCTGATCAGGAGTTGGACCACGCGCGCGTGCAGAGCACCAGGCGGTAGCCGTCCGGGTCCTCGACGGTGACGCCCCACTCGTTCCAGTACGGGTTGGGCGACGGGACGCGTGTGCCGCCGTGCGCCTCGAGGCGGGCCACCAGCGCGTCCGGGACGGGCTCGTCGAGATAGATGACGAGCAGGTCCTCCTCCGTGGGGCGGGGCAGGACCGGCTTGTCCGCATCGTGCACGAGTTCGAGATGCCAGGAGGCGTCGGGCCATCCGGCCATGAGCAGGTCGTGCTCGCCCGGAGCGGCGCCGCCCTCCGAGCGCCATACGACGTCCAGGCCGAGGCCCGTCACCCAGAAGCGCTCAGCCGCCGCGAGGTCGCGGGACGGGCGGGCGATGCGGATGTGGCTCTGACCGTTGACCGGCATGGGACTCCCCCTTCGCGCGCGGCGCGCTCGGGCGCGCACCGCTGCCGCCGAGCCTAGACAGCGAACGATCTTCGGGCATCGGCCTTCCGGCCCGGTCGCGGGCCCGGAACCTACAACCGGGGACCTCCGACCGGAGATGTAGTCGGCGCCTCGGGCGACGTTGTGGGCGACATAGCGTTCGCACACCGGTTCCCTTGCACCCATGGGCAGTTGTTCACTTGTGGTTTGTGTGTGCGCCGCCGCGCACCACTAGTTGTGGCCCTGCACACTGGTCTGACCTGTCACTGGAGGCGCATTCATGTCACACCCTCAGCCGAGCCCGTCCCCTCGCCGCCGCAGTGTGCTGCGCGGCTCGCTCGCCGTTCCGGCGGCGCTGGCCGTGCCGTCCCTGGCCGGGGCCGCTCCCGCGTTCGCCCTGTCGGGCCGTCCGCGGGCCGAGTGGGGTGTGCAGGCCGGTGACGTGACCGCGCACGCGGGCCTGGTGTGGGTGCGTTCCGACCGTCCGGCCCGCATGATCGTGGAGACGTCCGCCACCGAGTCGTTCCGCAACCCCACCCGCTGGAAGGGCCCGGTGCTCGGCCCGGACACCGACTTCACGGGGACGACGCGGCTGCGCGGGCTGCCCGCGGGCGAGCAGATCCACTACCGCGCGATCCTGGCCGACCCCGACGACCCCAGACGCACCGGGGAGCCGGTCACCGGCACGTTCCGTACGACTCCGAAGGGACGCAAGGAAGGGGTGCGCTTCCTGTGGTCGGGCGACATCGCGGGCCAGGGATGGGGCATCAACCCGGACCGCGGCGGCTGGCGCATCTTCGAGGAGATGCGCCGCAGGGACCCGGACTTCTTCCTGTGCAGCGGCGACAACATCTACGCCGACGGGCCCATCCTGCCCAGCGTCACCCTGCCCGACGGCAACGTGTGGCGGAACGTGACCACGGAGGAGAAGTCGAAGGTCGCCGAGTCGCTCGCGGAGTTCCGCGGCGCCTTCCGCTACAACCTGCTCGACGAGAACCTGCGGCGCTTCAACGCGCAGGTGCCCTCCATCGTCCAGTGGGACGACCACGAGGTGAAGAACAACTGGTATCCGGGGCAGATCCTGACCGACGCCCGCTACACGGAGAAGAACGTGGACGTCCTCGCCGGGCGCTCCCTGCGGGCGTTCAGCGAGTACTTCCCCATTTCGACGCTCCAGCCGGGCGACGAGGACGGCCGTGTGTACCGCGTGCAGCGGCACGGACCGCTCCTCGACGTGTTCGTCCTGGACATGCGCTCCTACCGCAACGCCAACTCGCCGGGCCGGCAGCCCGACGACACCACCGGCATCCTGGGCGCCCGGCAACTGCAGTGGCTCAAGCGCGAGTTGTCGCGCTCGCGCGCCACCTGGAAGGTCATCGCGTCCGACATGCCGCTTGGCCTCGTCGTGCCGGACGGCTCGGCGAACTTCGAGGCCGTCGCGCAGGGCGATCCCGGCGCGCCGCTCGGCCGCGAGCTGCAGATCGCCGAGCTGCTGCGGCACATCAAGCACCGCAAGGTCACCGGAACGGTGTGGCTGACCACCGACGTGCACTACACGTCGGCCCAGCACTACGACCCCTCGCGCGCCGCCTTCAAGGACTTCGCGCCGTTCTGGGAGTTCATTTCCGGACCGCTTGCCGCGGGCGGGTTCCAGGCCCTCAAGCTCGACGGAACGTTCGGCCCCGAGCAGCGCTTCATCAAGGCGCCCAGCCGCGCCAACACCTCACCGGCCGAGACCCCGCAGTACTTCGGCGAGATCGACATCGACGGCGACAGCGGCGAGCTGACCGTGCGGCTGCGGCAGGAGGGCGGCGGAGTGCTGTTCACCAAGGTGCTGCAGCCGGGCCGGGTGGGACAGCAGTGATTTCGCCCCCGAACGCACACCAAGGAGTCACGCCCGCACTCCAAGCGCGAGCAAAGAGGAATTAAACGGGCAGAAGGCCTCTTAACTCGTCAGTCACAAAACGTTCGTGATCACGCAACACCCTTCCTCCACAGTGGCTGTATGAGTGCAGACATGTCTGATGTGACGCGAACCAAACACGGCCGTCCCGTTCACCACTGGCGGCGGGATCTGGTGGAGCTCGCCGCCCTGTTCACGGCCGTGGCCGTGGCCGACGCGGTGGCGAACATGATCGGGCACGGCCCCGACGGCCCCGCCCTGCTCGTGATCTCGGCCGTGGTGCTGTGCGCCACGGTCGGGTTCCACACATGGTGGGCACGCCGCCACAACCACGCACCCCCGACGGCGGACGATACCGGCGCCCGGCCGGACACCGCCGGGCAGCGGACCGGGTCCCCGACGGCCATGGAGCGGGCCGGGGCCCTCGCCACGGAGTCGTCCGCAGGGGCGACGACGCTGTGGCGGATGCGCACCACCGTGCGGGACGAGCCAGGCTCGCTCGCCGCCCTGTGCACGGCGCTCGCCCACGGCAAGGTCGACATCCTGAGCCTCCAGGCGCACCCGCTGGCCGAAGGCACCGTCGACGAGTTCCTGCTGCGCGCCCCCGCCGATCTGCCCGCGGCCGAGATCACCCGGGGCGTCGCCCACGCGGGCGGCTCGGGCACCTGGATCGAGCGTGCGGACGCCCACGACCTGGTGGACGCCCCCACCCGCATCCTCGGCCTGGCCACCCGCACCGCCCTGGACGCCGCCGAACTGCCGCTCGCGCTGCGCCAGTTGCTGGGCCGCTGCACCATCCGCTCGCTGCCCGCGAAGGCGCAGGGCACCGCGTCCGGGCCACGGCCCGACAAGCCCGCGGACGGCGCGCCCGTCGAGGGCGGTCTCGAAGGTGAGGGGACGGTGCTGCGGCTGCAGGCCCCGGACGGTGAAGTGATCACCGTGGAGCGGCCGTACCTGCCGTTCACGCCCACCGAGTTCGCCCGCGCGCGTGCCCTGGTCGAGCTCGACACCCGGCTCGGCCCGCGCATCCCGCGCAGTCAGGACGTACTGACGCTCGCCGAGGGCAGCTCCATCACCGTGCGCCGGGCCGACACCGCCGACGTCGACGCGGCCAAGGCCATGCACGAGCGCTGCTCCCAGCGCACGCTCGGCATGCGCTACCACGGCCCCGTGCGGGACGCCGACCGCTATCTCAACCACCTGCTCAGCCCGCGGTTCGGCCGCACCCTCGCGGTGCAGACCGCGTCCGGGCGCATCGTCGGCATCGGCCATCTACTGTGGGACGGCGACGAGACCGAGATCGCGCTGCTCGTCGAGGACGACTGGCAGCGCCGCGGCATCGGCAGCGAACTGCTCGGCCGTCTGGTGACGCTGGCGGTCGAGGCGGGCTGCGAGAGCGTGTACGCGGTGACGCAGGCGTCCAACACGGGCATGGTCGCGGCGATGCGCGGCCTCGGCCTTCCCCTCGACTACCAGATCGAGGAAGGCACGCTGGTCATCACCGCCCGCCTCGAAGCCACGCCGGTCAACTCCCGACTGCCGTACGACCAGCCGCAGGGTCGGTCGGAGCAGCGCTGACCCGAGGAGCTGAGGCCCGCACGTCGGTGCGGGACGGCTGCGGGCCGAGGGCGCCGTCGAGGTCCCGCCACAGGTCGTCGACGTCCTCGAGCCCGGCCGACAGGCGCAGCAGGCTGTCGCTCACGCCCGAGGACCGCCGGTCCACTGCGTCCACGACCCGGTGGCTGATGGACGCCGGATGCTGGATGAGCGTGTCGACGCTGCCGAGGCTGACCGCCGGGGTGATCAACCGCACCCCGGCGGTCACCGCGTGCGGGTCGCCGATGACCTCGAAGGCGACCATGGCGCCGCCGAGCCGCGGATAGTGCACGCGGCGCACGCGCGGGTCGGCGGCAAGCCGGCGGGCCAGTTCCGCCGCGTTCGCGGAGGCGGCACGCACCCGCACCGGCAACGTGGAAAGGCCGCGCAGGAGCAAATACCCGGCGAGCGGATGCAGCACCCCGCCGGTGGCGAACCGGACCTGCCGCAGCCGGCGCGCGAACTCCTCGTCGCACGCGACCACACCGCCGAGTACGTCGCCATGGCCGCCCAGGTACTTGGTCGCGCTGTGCAGCACGAGCCGCGCCCCGCTCTCGGCGGGCCGTTGCAGGACGGGCGTCGCGAAGGTGTTGTCGGCGAGCAGCGGCACCGTGCCGCAGTCCTTGGCCACCGCGCGCAGATCGAGTTCGGCAAGCGTCGGATTGGCGGGCGACTCGACGAGCACCAGGCCCGTGTCGGGGCGGATGGCGTCGGCGATCCCCGCGGGGTCGACCCAGGTCACCTCGGAGCCCAGGAGCCCCGCCGTCAGCAGGTGGTCGCTGCACCCGTACAGCGGGCGGACCGCGACGACATGGCGCAGGCCTGCCGCTCCCCGTGCGAGAAGGACCGCGGTCAGCGCCGCCATGCCGCTCGCGAACGCGACAGCGCTCTGTGTGCCTTCGAGCCGGGCCAGGGCGGTCTCGAAGCGGGCGACGGTCGGGTTCGCGAGGCGGGCGTAGACGGGCGGCCCTTCGTCCAGGGCGCCGTCGGCGGCGAAGGCGTCGATGCGCGCCGCCTCGCCGCGGGTGTCGTACGACGGGTAGGTGGTGGACAGGTCGATCGGCGCGGCGTGCAGGCCGAGCCCGGCGAGGTCGTCGCGTCCGGCGTGCACGGCCTCGGTCGCGAGGGCGCGCGGCCCCGACTGTGCTGACGCCGGTGCGGCCCGGTGGCCGGATCCGGTGCGGGATGCGGTGTTCGTGTCCATGCCGTACAGCCTGAACAAAGGCCGGTCTCTGGTAGTTGAACCCCGTGCTACGTTCGGCGAGTGGCCGAATCTGTCGTACTTGACCCGGTGGATCTCCGCATACTGCGGCTGCTGCAGAACGATGCCCGGATCACCTACCGCGATCTCGCGGTCCAGGTCGGCGTCGCCCCGTCGACCTGTCTGGACCGGATCTCCCGGCTGCGCCGCTCCGGTGTGATCCTCGGGCACCAGCTGCGGCTCGACCCGACGAAGCTCGGTCGCGGCCTGGAGGCGCTGCTCTCCGTCCAGGTGCGACCGCACCGGCGGGAGCTCGTCGGGCCGTTCGTGGAGCGGATCAGGGCGCTGCCCGAGTCCCGGTCGGTGTTTCATCTCGCGGGGCCCGACGACTATCTGGTGCATGTGGCGGTGGCCGACACGGCCGACCTCCAGCGGCTCGTCCTCGACGAATTCACGTCCCGGCGCGAAGTGGCCCGCGTGGAGACACGGTTGATCTTCCAGCAGTGGGAGTGCGGGCCGCTCCTGCCGCCGGGCGCCGGGGCCGATGACCAAGGGCGGGCCCCCGGCCCATCCTGATGACGCGGACGGGTCCCTCGTACGAGGATGTCCGCATGTCAGACACGAAGATCCCGAACGCGAGCGAGAGCAGGAGCCCGCTGCCTCGCCAGGTCGCCGACGCCTACGTCGACGAACTCATCGCCCTCGACCCCATCAACGGCACGTTCCTCGGCGTCAAGGCCAGCCACAGCAGACTCCCGGACACCTCACCGGCGGGCCAGGACGCCATCGCGGAGCTTGCCCGCACGACGCTCGCCCGGCTCGACGACGCGGAGCGTGTGCCCGGAGCCGACAGTGACGCCGAGCGCCGGTGCGCGCGTCTGCTGCGCGAAAGGCTCACCGCCGAGATCGCCGTGCACGAGGCCGACGAGGGGCTGCGCGCGGTCGGCAATCTGCACACGATGCCGCACGCGGTGCGCGAGATCTTCACGGTGACGCCCATGGAGACGGACGAGGACTGGGCGGCGATCGCCGAGCGGCTGCGGGCCGTGCCGGCCGCGTACGAGGGGTATCGGGCCTCGCTCGAACTGGGCCTGGAGCGCAAGCTGTTCGCGGCTCCGCGCCCCACCGCCACCTTCATCGGGCAGCTCGGCGAGTGGGCGGGTCCCGGCGGCAGCGAGGGCCGCGGCTGGTTCGAGGAGTTCGCCGCGGACGGCCCCGACGCGCTGCGCGCCGAACTGGACGACGCGGCGCGGGCCGCCACCGCTTCGGTCGTGGCGCTGCGCGACTGGATGCGGGACGTGTACGCGCCCGCGATCGAGGGCGCTCCGGACACGGTGGGCCGCGAGCGCTACGCCCGCTGGTCCCGCTACTTCAACGGCGCCGACCTGGACCTCGACGAGGCGTACGCGTACGGCTGGTCCGAATTCCACCGGCTCCTGGCCGAGATGCGCACCGAGGCCGAGAAGATCCTGCCCGGCGCGGCCACGCCGTGGGTGGCGCTCGCGCACCTCGACGAGCACGGCACGCACATCGAGGGCGTGGAGGAGGCACGGGTCTGGCTCCAAGAGCTGATGGACGAGGCGATCGAGGCGCTGGACGGCACCCACTTCGAACTCGCCGAGCGGGTGCGGAGGGTGGAGTCCCGCATCGCCCCTCCGGGCGGCGCGGCGGCCCCGTACTACACCGGCCCGTCGGAGGACTTCTCGCGCCCCGGGCGGACCTGGCTGCCGACGATGGGCGAGACGCGTTTCCCCGTCTACGACCTGGTCTCCACCTGGTACCACGAGGGCGTGCCCGGCCATCACCTCCAGCTCGCCCAGTGGGCGCACGTCGCGGAGAACCTCTCGCGCTACCAGGCGACGATCGGCCTCGTCAGCGCCAACGCGGAGGGCTGGGCGCTCTACGCGGAGCGGCTCATGGACGAGCTCGGCTTCCTTAACGACGCCGAGCGCAGGCTGGGCTATCTGGACGCCCAGATGATGCGGGCGCTGCGCGTCATCGTCGACATCGGCATGCACCTGGAGCTGGAGATCCCGGCGGACGCGCCCTTCCACCCGGGCGAGCGCTGGACCCCTGACCTCGCGCAGGAGTTCTACGACGCGCACTGCAGCCGCCCCACGGAGTACGTGGAGAGCGAGATGACCCGCTATCTCTCCATCCCCGGCCAGGCCATCGGCTACAAACTGGGCGAGCGGGCCTGGCTGCTCGGCCGCGAGAACGCACAGCGGCGCCTGGGCGAGGCGTTCGACGCGAAGGCGTGGCACATGGCCGCGCTGTCGCAGGGGTCGCTGGGGCTCGACGACCTGGTGGACGAGTTGTCGGCGCTCTGAGGAACAGGGCCGCCTCAACGGCGGAACCCGCCTTCGGAGTCGATCACCTGGCGGCGATGGCCGCGCAGTCGTCGCCCGTCAGGTAATCCGTGTCCACGGGGCCGGGGCTGCGGGGTCCGCCAGATAGACGGGCCCGTGGTGGACGTCCGCCGCCGGATCTCCGAGCGCCTCGCGCACTCCGGCGGCGACGTCGGCGGGGCGGTCGGCGCCCCGGGGCACGGCCACGCAGCGGCAGAGGATCGCGCTCGCCCCGCCGTCCCCTCTCAGCAGCCGCAGTCCTCCGCGTCCAGCGGGGCCGTCAGGGGGTCGGGCGTGCGGCGCTCGGCGCCCTCCCAGGTCTCGAACCCGAAGCCCTCGCGGGCCCAGTACTCGAAGCCGCCCAGCATCTCCTTGACCTGGAAGCCCAGTTGGGCCAGGGCGAGGGCGGCGCGGGTGGCGCCGTTGCAGCCGGGGCCCCAGCAGTACGTGACGACGGGGACGGCCTTGTCGAGGAGTTGCTCGGCCTGCTCCGGGATGAGCGCGGTGGGCAGGTGGACGGCGCCGGGGATGTGCCCCTGGTCCCAGGACTCGGTCGAGCGGGAGTCGACCACGACGAAACCGGGGTCGCCGTCGGCGGCGAGCGCCGAGGCGACGTCGGACACGTCGGCGTGGAAGGCGAGGCTCGCGCCGAAGTACGCGGCGGCGGCAGCCGGGGATGCGGGGGCGACCCGCAGGACGGAGTTCGGGGCGCCGGCGGGGGCGGCCAGGGCGCCACCGGCGCTACCGGAGGCGGTGCTCGCGGCCGTGCTCGTGGCGGTCTTCGCTTCGGTGTGCTGTGTCTTCGTCGTTGCGCTCATGGCCAAAAATCTACGGGCGACGCCGCGGACCCAGAAGAGCCGATCACCGGCGTACCCCTTGATCAGCCGGGGATTCCCCTGTTACCTCTCAGTCATGACCGGTTATTCCACGGACGCCACCGACTGGCGCATCCTCGATGTCCTCCAGCGTGAGGGCCGCGCCAGCTACGCCGAGCTGGCGCGTGCCGTCTCCATGTCCGCAAGCGCCGTCACCGAACGGGTCCGCCGCCTGGAGGAGGCGGGCGTGATCCAGGGGTACGCGGCCGTGGTCGATCCGGAGCGGCTCGGCCTGCCCATCCTGGCGTTCGTGCGGCTGCGCTACCCGAACGGCAATTACAAGCCGTTCCACGACCTGGTCGAGACGACCCCCGAAGTCCTCGAGGCGCACCACGTCACCGGCGACGACTGTTTCGTGATCAAGGTCGCGGCACGCTCGATGAGCCACCTGGAGGAGGTCGCGGGGAAGATCGGCGCGCTGGGGTCCGTGACCACCAGCATCGTCTACTCCTCGCCCCTGCCGAGGCGCCCGCTGGGCCGCTGACCGCGCTCCCTCACACCCCGCCGCGCTGCCGTACGACTGAGCCCGCGCGCCCCTTCTCGACCTCCAGCTGCGCGTGGACGCGGCGCCGCAGGTCCGCCACGTGGCTCACGATGCCGACACTGCGGTCCCGCTCGCGCAGTGAGTCCAGGACGTCGAGCACCTCGTCGAGCGTCTGGTCGTCCAGGCTGCCGAAGCCCTCGTCGATGAAGAGGGTGTCGAGCCGTACGCCGCCCGCCTCGTCGGTGACGACGTCCGCGAGGCCGAGGGCGAGGGCGAGCGAGGCGAAGAAGGTCTCGCCGCCGGAGAGCGTGGACGTGTCGCGCTCGCGGCCCGTCCACGCGTCGACCACGTGCAGGCCGAGGCCCGAACGGCCGCGCCCCGTGCGGTCGTCGGAGTGGACGAGGGTGTAGCGGCCCGACGACATGCGCCGAAGGCGTGCGGTCGCCGCGGCGGCTACCTGTTCGAGCCGGGCGGCCAGGACGTAGGACTCCAGGCGCATCTTGCGTTCGTTGTCCGCCGACGTGCCCGCGGCGAGGCCCGCGAGGCGCGCCACGCGGTCGTACTCGGCGCGCAGCGGCGCGAGCCGCCGGGCCCCGGCGGCCGACCGCTCGGAGAGCCGGTCGAGTTCGGTGCAGCGCCGCGTGGCCGCGTCGAGCGCGGAGGCGGCAGCTCGGGCCAGCCCGTCGGCCTGCTCGGCGGCTTCCTGGGCGGCTCGCAGGTCGGCGGGCGGCTGCTGGGCCGCGGCGGCCGCGTCCGGCTCGGCGAGGAGCGAACGCACCGCCGCCTCTTCGTTCTGCCACGCGTCGATACGGTGCTGCAGCTCGCGGTGGCGCGCGTCGTCGAGCAGGGCTTCGGCCGCGGCCCTCGGCGTGTCGAACCCGGCGCGGAAGGCGGCGTCGGCGAGTCGCGCGTCGGCGTCCTTGAGCCGCTGGGCGGTGTCGTCGGCGACGCGTGCGGCTTCCGCCGCCTCGCTCAGGAGCGCGGTCTGCCGCTCCAGCTGGGAGGCGCGGGCGGCGACGCTGCCGCTTGCGCCCCGCGCCCGGGTCAACTCGACGTCCAGGGACGCCTGTTCGCGGTCGAGGGTGTCCCGAAGGGCGGCACGCGACGCGGCCCGCACGGCGGCCTCCTGCTGCACGGCGACCCTGCGGTCGTGCTCACGCTCGACCTGGGCGAGGGCCTCCCGGGCGGCGTGCAGGCCCGATGCGCGGCCCCGCGCATCGGCGTGTTCCCCTCGCACCTTCTCGACAAATGCGGCGAGTTGCTCGGCCGAGGGGCCTTCCGGGAGCGCCATGACCGCCGATCGCCCGGCGTCCGCCTCCTCGGTGGCGGCATCCACCCCGGTGGCGGCGTCCCCGCCGGACGACCCGAGCGCCGCCGCCCCGGCCGCCGCCAGCGACTCGCGCACCTCGCCGAGGTGCCGCTCCCGCTCCGTGCGCCGCTCCTCCGCCTGCCGGTACGCGGCGAGCGCCGACTCCTCCGTGGCGCGGTCGACGTGACCCGCGGTCTTCGGTGCGGGCGCGGGGTGTTCGGTGGCTCCGCAGACCGCGCAGGGGGTGCCGTCACTCAGGCCCGCGGCCAGCTCCGCGGCGATACCGGTGAGGCGCTGTTCCTTCAGGGTCAGCCAGTGTTCGTGGGCCGTGGTGGCGTGCTCGCGGGCCGCGAGTGCGCGCTCGTGGGCGACGGTCGCCTCCTGGGCGAGGCGGTCGCGGCGGCGGGCCGCGTCCAGCCTGCCCTGGGCGGGCTCCAGTTGGCCCGCGAGGTGCTCCGCACGCGTGGCCGCCTCCTGGGCGGACTCGATGCGCTCCTGGAGCGCGGTCCGATTCGCGTCCCAGCCCTCCAGCCAGTCCGCCGCCTCGCGCAGCAGCTCGTCGTCGGCCCGCTCCTCGCGCTCCAAGGAGGCACGTTCCGTGGTGAGTTCGGCGAGGCGGCGCTCGGCGCGCCGGGCGGAGTCGAGGCCGCCGAGCTCTTCGGCGGCCTTGCGCGCGGCGGCGGCGAGTCCCGACGCGCCGGAGTCGGCGAACGTGGCGGGCAGGTGGCCGCGCGCGCGTGTCTCTTCGACGGTCGCGCGGCGGTGCTCCTCCTCGGCGGCCCGGCGAAGGCCGAGCGTGGGGGCGACCCTCTCGGCCTTGCGCGCCCGGTCCATCCGGGTCTGCCTCTCCCGGTGTTCCTCCGCGCGCCCCTCAAGGCGCGCGGCCCGCTCCCGCGCCTGGCCGAACCGCCTTTGCAGCCGGTCGAGTTCGCGTACGTCGTCCAGTCGGCGCCCCGCAGCGGCCTGCACGGATTCCGCGGCCGTGAGAGCGCACCCGGCGATCGTGCGCCGTTCACGGGCGCCGGCGCGGGCCACGGCGGCCCAGGCGAGGACGGACTCGGCGAGCCCGGGATCGCCGGGCGAAAGATCGGGCAGCGGCGACTCCGCGTACTCAAGGTCCTCAAGGGTGCCCCCTGCGGCCTGCTGCATCCGGTGCGCGTCGGCGAGGAGCTCCCTGTCCCCTTCCCGCACCGCACCCTCGGCATCGCGCCGCTGATCGGCGAGTCGCTGCTCGACCGCGGCGAACCTGCGCGTGTCGAAGAGCCGCCCGAGCAGTTTGCCGCGGGCCTCGGCGTCGGCCCGCAGGAAGCGCGCGAAGTCGCCCTGGGGCAACAGCACCACCTGGCAGAACTGCTCCTTGCTCATGCCGAGCAGCTGTGTGATCTCCTCGCCGATCTCCTGGTGGGAGCGGCTGAGGTCCTTCCACGCGCCGCCGTCGTCGGCCGCGTCGTACTCCCGGAGCCAGCTCTGCGCCTTCTCCATGGTGGTGCCGGTGCCGCGCTTCTTCGGGCGCTCCCACGGCGGCTGCCGGGTGACCTCCAACCGGCGTCCCGCGACGGTGAGTTCGAGGCACACCTCCGTCCGCACGGCGGGCTGCGCGTGGTCGCTGCGCAGGGTCACGCCCTGGCCGCTGCCCTGCCGGGGTCCCGGCACCGAGCCGTACAGGCCGTAGCAGACGGCGTCCAGGACGGAGGTCTTCCCGGCGCCGGTCGGCCCGTGCAGCAGGAAGAGCCCGGCGGCGGAGAGCTCGTCGAAGTCGATGTCCTGGGTGGTGCCGAAGGGGCCGAACGCGGTGATCCGGAGCCGGTGCAGCCTCATCGGGCCACCTCGCGCACCGTGTCGTCGGTGCGCACGGTGTCGAACGCCGCCCGCAGCACCGCCTGTTCGGGCACATCGGGTCCCGCGCCCCGCACATGGGTCACGAAGTCCTCCGCGATCTGCTGGTCGCTGCGGCCCTTCAGGCGCTGGGCGTACGAGACGTCCGGGTCCTCGGGGCTGCGTTCCGGGTCGAAGGCGAGGCTGAGGGTGTGCGGGAAGCGCTCGCAGAGGCGGGCCATGGGGTCGTCGGGGCGCACCGGGTCGGTGAGCGTCGCCTCGACCCAGGCCTCCTCGTGGCGGGCGAGCTCCGGGTCGGCGAGCAGCGTCTCGATGTCGCCCCGGACGCGGGCGAGCGGGCGCGGCACCGGGCAGTCGATCCGCTCGGCCTCGATCTCTCCGCTTCCGCCGAGGTCGACGAGCCACATGCTCTTGCGGTGCGCGGACTCGGAGAACGAGTACGGCAGCGGGGAGCCCGAGTAGCGGACGCGCTCACTGATGGCCTGGCTGCCGTGCAGGTGGCCGAGCGCCACGTAGTCGACGCCGTCGAAGACGCCGGAGGGCACGGCGGCCACCCCGCCGATCGTGATGTCCCGCTCGCTGTCGCTTGCCTCGCCGCCGGTGACGAAGGCGTGGGCGAGGACGACGGAGCGGGTGCCCAGCGTCCGGGCGGCCAGGTCGGCGCGCACCCGGTCCATGGCGGCGCCGAGCACCGCCTCGTGACCGGCCCGCTTCACCCCGAACTCGTCCTTGACCAGCGCCGGTTCGAGGTAGGGGAGGCCGTAGAACGCCACGTCCCCATGGTCGTCGGCAAGGACCACCGGGTCCGCGCAGGCGGCGGGCGCGGTGCGCAGGTGGATGCCCGCGCGGCCGATGAGTCCGGCACCGACACCGAGGCGGCGCGCCGAGTCGTGGTTGCCGGAGATCATCACCGTCGGGACGCCGAGGTCCGCGAGCCGGTGCAGCGCGTCGTCGAAGAGCTCGACGGCGGCGAGCGGGGGCACCGCCCTGTCGTACACGTCCCCGGACACGACGACGGCGTCCACCTCGCGCTCCCGCGCCGTGGCGACGAGGTGGCCGATGAACTCGGCCTGGGCGCCGAGCATGTTCACGCGGTGGAACGACCGGCCCAGATGCCAGTCGGACGTGTGCAGAATTCTCAAGACGCCGCTCCGGCCCGCATGCTCGCTCAACCCCTCCTGTGCCGCGGATCCAGCACCGCCCCAGCACGGGCCTCGCCGACAGCACCCACCACGCTAGCGCCTGTCGGCACCTGCGCGATCACGAACCTCAATCTGCCACCGGCGACGACGGCGGTTGCGCGGACTGCGAGGTCGGCGGCTGCTCCTGTTGCGAGGAGGGTGTCTGCGGCTCGGACGAGGCAGGCGGTGAGGAGGGCTCGCCGGAGGACGGGGGCGGGGACGAGGAGGAGGACGAGGAAGTGGAGGCCGACGGAGACGGCTCTGTCACCGGCGGTTCGGTCTTCGTGTCACCGGCGCCCGTGTCGCCCTTGTCACGTTCGAACCAGTCGCCGCTCTTCGGGTCGTACATGACGAACACGTTCACGACCTGAACGGCGGGCGCCACGACCACGACGTTCGAGGACTGGTACCCGGGCCACGCGTCGCCCGTCCGCTTCGGGGTCTTCTGCGCGACGGGAGGAAGCAGCGGGTTCCCGCAGGCGCAGCGCACGCGCGGCACGCCCCGGTCGTCGACGAGCACGGCGGTGCCCGCCTGGAGGACGGCCTGGTAGGAGGTGGGGGCGCCGTCGCGGTATCCGTGGTTGGTGACGCGCGTGTCCATGCGCAGTTGCACGGGCGTGAGCGCCCGCAGGTAGGCGGGGACTGCTGACGCGTCGATGTCGAGGACCGAGGCGAACGCCTTGTTCTTCGCCGGGTCCCCCTTGAGGGCGGTGACCTGCTTCTCCACGTCGCAGCTTCCGACCTTGCGCGTCCCGCCGTAGAGGCCGGGGGCGGAGCCGTCGACGCCGCGCGTCACATTGGCCGATGCCGATGAGCTCGGCAGCGCGCTCGGTGACGAGGGCGTGGAGTCGTCCCGTGCCGTCGACTCGGTGAAGGGGTCGGGGCCCGACTTCCCCGCGGGCTGGAGGATGACCTCGCCGCCCGCGTCCTTGGTGCCGTCCGAGCTGTCGGGCCGCGTGAGCACGACGGTCAGCACGACAGCGGCCACGAGCACGAGGGAGATCGCCGCCACGCGCGGCGCCGACCTCCACCAGGGGCGGTCCGGCTCCGGACCCCCGCCGGGACCCTCGTCCGGGCTCGCGCCTCCGGGAGGGCCACTCGGAGTGTCACCCGGAGGACCGCTCGGCGGACCGCCCGGGGGCGGCGACGGCCGGTCCCCGCTGGTCGGCGGCGTCGAACCTGCCTGGGTCTCCCCCGGCTGCGAAGGGCCCGAGAGCGGGCCTGACGGGGGTCCTGTGGGGCGTCCTGACGACGGCGGTTCGACGCTCACGAACACTTCTTCCCTGTGTCGGGGCCTGCTGCGGCACACGTTCCCTGTGTAGGGCCCTGCTGCGGCACACGTCTGCGGTCACCCTTCGACCGCTCTGCACGCATAAATCCGTTACGCGCCTATTGTGTGTCCCGGCTCCCGGGGACCCGCAAGCCGACGCGGTCGGCCCTCCCGACGGGCGGGCAGCCCCGGCGCTGCTTAGCGTGACAACGTGAGCGACCAGACACCGCCTGAGCGGGCAGGAGCGCAACGCGCCCAGCAGAGCCGGCGGGCCCCCCACGGCTGGCCCCACGCCTTGGTCGCCGTGCTCGCCGCACTGGTGGCCATGGCCGTCGTCGCCGCGCTCGGCCTGTGGGCCGCCGGGGCGGCGGACCTGCCGGACGGCGCGTTCCCCAGTGTCGTCGCGGCCGTCGTCGTGATGGCGGTCGGCGGCTCCGTCGGGCTCTCCGGCGACGCCGGGGCCATCGCCGAGACGAACGCGGGGCTCTCCGTGCTCCCCCTCTCGGTCACCCTCGCCGGAGCTCTGGTGGTCGGCGCCGGATTCCTCAGGCCGCTGCGGCACCGGGCCGTCGCCGACGCGAAGGAACTCCTCGGCTGGGCCGCCCGGTTCGCGGTGCTGTGGGTCCTGCTCCTCATCGGCCTGGGCCTGCTGGCGCGCCACCGGTTCACGATCTCGCTCGGGGAGGGGGACGCGGCCGACGTGGGTGACCTGCTGGGCGCGGGATCGCCCAAGGTCGGCTTCGAGACCGATGTGCCGCTGACCCTCGTGTTCGGGCTGCTGTGGCTGGTGGGCGTCCTCGCCGTGGCGCTGCTGGTCTCGCGCGGGGCCCCGCTCCCCGCCCGCCTGGTGCGGTTCCAGGAGTCGGTGCGTCCGGCCGCCTACGCCATGGTGGTCCTGCTGCTCGCGTACGTCGCCCTGGGGCTGGTCATCGGCCTGGTCGTGGCGGCGGCCAAGGGGCATGCCGCAGAGACGCTCGCGGTACTGCTGCTCGGGCTGCCCAACCTCGTCTGGCTCGCGTTCACCCTGGGGCTCGGCGCGTCCTGGGAAGGCCGCGTGGACGGGCCGTTCGGACTGCCCATGCCGCGCGTCCTGGACGACGTACTGCGTACTCCGGAGGACTCCACGCTCAGTCTGCGGACGCTCTCCGACTACGACGGCCGGGTGTGGTGGCTCCTGGTCGTCGCGGCGGTCATGGTCCTGGGGGCCGCGTTCCTCATGGCCGCGCGCTCGCCCGCCCGGATGCGGGCCTGGCAGCACGCCGTGCACATGGCGGTGGCGCTGGCACTCACCGTGCTCGCCGTCTGTCTGCTCGCCCGCCTCTCCGCCCACTACGGCCTGTCGCTCCTGGGCATCGGGGATCTCGGCGGCGGCCTGTCCGGCCTGGTGAAACTGGATCCCCAGCTGGGTACCGCGCTGATCCTCGCCGTGGCCTGGGGCCTGGTCACCGGGTTCATCGGCGGCCTGCTCGCGCGGCGGGTCCACCGGCGCGGCGACGTGGCGGACGACGGGCCCGCAGAGCCCTAGCCGGGCAGCCGCCGGAAGACGGGACGTGCCCAGTTCGGCGGCTCCGGAGGCGCTCCCGGGTCCTGGCGGGCGCCCACGACGTGGAGGTCCACCTGCGTCGGGGGGTGCCCCTCCGCGCTTCCGGTGACCGCCGCTCGCAGCGCGGCCGCGAACTCCAGGCAGGAGCCGTACCGGTCGTCCGGGCTCTTGGCCAGCGCCTTCGCGAGGACGCCGTCGAGGGCCGCGGGGACCTCGGGGCGCTTCTCGGTCAGGCGGGGCGGCTGGTCGTACTGGTGGGCCCAGAGCAGGGCCATGTCGTCGTCACGCTGGAAGGGCGGGCCGCCGGCCATGGTCTCGTGGACGACGCAGGCCAGGCTGTAGACGTCGCACCTGCCGTCCACGGGACGGCCCGAGATCTGCTCCGGCGCCACGTAGTCGAGGGTGCCGACGAACTGGCCCACGGTGGTGAAACCGGTCAGCGAAAGGGACTTCTTCGTCAGGCCGAAGTCCGTGAGGTAGACGTGCTCCGGGTGGTCGCTGTCCGTGCCCTTGGCCACGAGGATGTTGCCGGGCTTGACGTCGCGGTGGACCAGTCCGTGATCGTGGGCCGCGTCGAGCGCGGAAGCGACCTGCGCGGCGATGCGGAGAGCGGCTCCGACGGGGAGCGGACCCGATTCGTCGAGCAGGTGGCGCAGGTCGAGCCCGGGAACGTACCGCATGGCGATGTAGAGCAGACCGTCCGTCTCGCCCGCCTCGAAGACCGGCACGATGTGCGGATGCTCGATCGCGGCGGCCACGCGCGACTCGTGCGTGAAGCGCTGCCGGAACGTGTCGTTGCGGGCGAGCTCGGGGGCGAGCAGCTTCAGGGCGACGGTCCGGTCGAGCCGCAGATCCTTGGCGCGATAGACGACGGCCATGCCGCCGCGCCCGATCTCACGCTCGACGCGGTAGCCCGCGATCTGCCTCCCGACGAGGTCGGAGGGCCGCCCGGAAGGGGGACTCGCGCTCGCCGACACGTCGTCGCGCGGTGCGGTCCCCATCAGGCGTCACCGGGCCGAAGGGGCGGATCGGAGTCGACCGTGACGGGCGGAATGCGACGGGTGGCTTCTTGACCGTACGGATCAGGAGCGGAAGCGGAGGCGGAATCGGAATCGGAATCGAGAAGGGCCCCCGCCCCGGGAACGGCTTCAACCACCTGCGTGGGCTCCGCCGCGCCACTCACGGGCGGGTCACGACGGGCGCTGTCTTCACGGGGTGACGCGTGCGCCGCGTCCGGGTCCGCCGCGCCCACGACCTGCGTCGCCTCCGGCACCCCGGCGCCGGACAGCTCCTGCGCCTGCCCGGGGTCACGGGCGGCCTCCACCACCCGCGTCGGCTCCGGGCCCACCGCACCCCCGCCGCTCACCGGCCCCGCCCCGCCCTGCTCCGCCGCGGCCTCGGACTGCGGTGGCTGTGGGTCGCCCTTCGGTGTCCCGTCCGCGGCGGGCTGCGCGCTCGGGGTCTCCCCCGCCGCGTACGTGCTCAGGCGTGTCCCGTCGCAGTACACCCACCGCTCGTGTTCCGCGTCGTAGAGCCACATCGACTCGCCGTCCACCACCATGCCCACCCGCAGTCCGCGCGTCCGGCTGCGGAAGGACTCTCCGTCGGTGTCGCCGGTCGACAGGTCCTGCGTCGCGCGGCGATAGCGGCTCAGCGCCTCCTCCGTTCTCGCCAGGAGCGGACCGGGATCCGCCGTGCGGGTCAGGGGGTGGCCCGCGGCCGGGGGGTCGCGGGGTACGGCGATCAGGAGGCGGGCGTCGATCCAGGCCGACCAGCCGTTGGCGCAGACGATCCGGCCCCAGTCGCCGAGCCGGTCGGCCAGGTGCACGGGCAGCAGCGCGTCGAGCGGCGCCGTCGGGCGGTTCACGTCCGGCGCCTCCCAGGCGGGCAGCCCGTCCTGGGGGACGACATGTGTGGGCCGGAAGTCGGCGGTGGTCATCCCGTCCGCCCCTACTTCCGCATGACGGCGGGTTCGTGCCGTCGCAGGAGCCTGGCGACCGCGTATCCGAAGACGACGCAGAGAGCCACCAGCATGCCCATGTTGAGCAGCCAGACACCCGCCGAGTGGCGGAACAGCGGATCGGCCGTCAGCTCACCGGGCACGATCCTGCCGAGCCCGATGGTCCCCGCCATCGCGCCCAGCGCCCACCGCGAGGGCACGAGCCACGCCAGCTGCTCGACGCCGGGCACTCCGTTGAGCTTCAGGAGCGCGCCGCAGAACACCACCTGGACGATCGCCAGGAGCACGAGCAGCGGCATCGTCACCTCTTCCTTGCGCACCAGGGCCGAGACCAGGAGCCCCAGCATCATGGCCGTGAACGCCAGGAGGGCCACCGCCAGGGTGATCTCGACGAGCGGCGGCAGCAGCACGCCCTCGCCGCCGGGTGCGTTGAGATCGACGCCGAGCAGCGCCACCAGGGTCAGCACGACGGCCTGCAGCACGGTGATCGTTCCCAGGACGACGACCTTGGACATCAGGTACGCCGATCTGGAGAGCCCCACGGCCCGTTCGCGCCGGTAGATGACACGCTCCTTGACCAGTTCCCGCACGGCGTTGGCCGCGCCGGTCAGGACTCCGCCCACGCACAGGATGAGCAGCGCGTTCATCGCCGTCTCCTGCGTCAGCTTGCTCCCGGCCAGCGCGCGGGCCATGGCGCCCATCACGAACGGCAGCGCGACCATGATCGCGAGGAACGTCCGGTCCGCGCCGAGCGCGGCCGCGTACCGCCGCACCAGCGTCCGCAGCTGGGACCCCCAGCTCTGTGCCTTCGGCGGCGGCGCGTAGCCGGCGGCCGGAGCCGCGGCCCCCTGCGGCAGGTACGGCTGCGCGGAGGAGTTGACGATGTACTGCTGGTGGAACGGCGAGCGCCGGTACTCTTCCGCCCAGTCCCGGTCGCGGTCCCCCTCGAAGGCCTCGAACGCCTCGGGCCACTCCTCGAAGCCGAAGAACGGCAGCGCGTCCTGCGGCGGCCCGTAGTAGGCGATTCTGCCGCCCGCCGCGAGCACGAGGAGCCGGTCGCACCCGTCGAGGCTGAGCACGCTGTGCGTGACGACGATGACCGTGCGGCCGTCGTCGGCGAGGCCGCGCAGCATGTGCATCACCGAGCGGTCCATGCCGGGGTCGAGCCCGGACGTCGGCTCGTCCAGGAAGAGCAGGGACGGCTTGGTGAGGAGTTCGAGTGCGACGCTCACGCGCTTGCGCTGTCCGCCGGAGAGGCTGTGGATGGGCTGGTCGACGCGCTGCTCGAGGCCGAGCTCACGGATGACCTCGTCGACCCTGGCCCGGCGTTCGGCCTTCTCGGTGTCCTGGGGGAAGCGCAGTTCGGCGGCGTATCCGAGGGCACGGCGCACGGTGAGCTGCGCGTGCAGGATGTCGTCCTGCGGCACGAGACCGATGCGCTGGCGGAGCTCGGCGTAGTCGCGGTAGAGGTCGCGGCCGTCGTAGAGGACGGTGCCGTCGTCGGCGGGGCGCAGACCGGTGAGGGCGTTGAGGAGGGTCGACTTCCCGGCGCCGCTGGGACCGACCACGGCGAGCAGGCACTTCTCGCCGACGGGGAAGGAGATCTTGTCGAGGAGCGTCTTGCGGCCCTTGTCGACGGCGACCGTCAGCTCCTGGACGTCGAGCGACACCTCGCCGGTGTCGACGTACTCCTGCAGCTCATCGCCCACGAGGCAGTACGCGCGGTGGCCGACGCCGACGATGTCCCCGGGCAGGACCGGGGCGCGGCCGACCGGCTGGCCGTTGAGGTAGGTGCCGTTGTGGCTGCCGAGGTCGACGATCTCGTACGTGCCGTCCGCGAGGACCCGCAGTTCGGCGTGGCGGCGGGAGACGACCAGATCGTCGATGACCAGGTCGTTGTCGGCGGCGCGGCCGATGCGGACGGTACGGGCGGGCAGCGGGCGCACGGTCGTGGGCTGCCGGAAGGTGCCGGTGGCCGACGGGGTGCGGACGGCGGAGGGGCGCTCGGGGGCGGCCGGCGGGGGTGGCGCACGGCCGACGAGCACCGCGCGCGGGCCGTCCGCGACGCTGCCGAAGCGGAGGATGCTGCCGGGTCCGACGCCCCACTCGTGGATGCGCCGCCCGTCGGCGTACGTGCCGTTCGTGCTGTGCTCGTCCTCGATCGTCCAGTGGTCGAGCTCGGCGTGGAGGACGGCGTGGTGCCAGGAGACGCGGGCATCGTCGATGACGATGTCGCTCAGTGGATCGCGCCCGACGTGATAGTCCCGGCTCGGACTCATCACGGTGGAACCGGTGTCGGTCTCCAGGACGAGTTCGGGCGCAGTCGGCGTTACAGGCCGCTCTCCCATGCCCGAATTCTACCCATTCGGACGCATTCACGCCTGGGGTCGATGGCCTCACCCTGGGCCGAGCGCCCCTCCGGGAGTCCTGCCGGGAGCCCCGCCGAGCTCCCCGCCGCGCATCAGGCGTCCCCGTACGCCTCCCCGCCGAGCTCGAACACCGCGCTGCCCGCGGTCGCGTCCGCGAGCCAGGCCGTGAAGGCCTCCACGTCGGCGTCGGGAAGGCCGATCTCGATGGTCACCGCGTCCCCGTAGCGGACGTCACGCACCGTGCGCCCCGCCGACCGCAGGTCGTTCTGGATCTTTCCCGCCCGCTGGTGGTCGACCGTGACGGTGGCGAGCCTGAAGCGCCTGCGGGTCAGCGTGCCGACCGCGTCGAGCGCCTCGCCGACCGCTCCTCCGTAGGCCCTGATCAGTCCGCCCGCACCGAGCTTGACCCCTCCGTAGTAGCGGGTCACGACGGCGACGACGTACCGCATGTCGCGGCGCAGCAGCATCTGGAGCATCGGCACACCGGCGGTCCCGCCGGGCTCGCCGTCGTCGCTGGCCTTCTGCACCCCGGCGTCGGCCCCGATGACGTACGCGAAGCAGTTGTGCGACGCGGACGGGTGCTCCTTGCGGATGCGCGCGACGAAGTCCTGGGCCTCCCCCTCGGTGGCCGCGGGCGCGAGGGCGCACAGGAAGCGCGAGCGGTTGATCTCGGTCTCGTGCACGGCCTCGCGGGCCACTGTGCGGTACTCGTCGTGCATCACGCCAGCGTAGGCCCCCGCGCAGACCACGGCCCCGGTACGGTGATCCGTTGTGACGTCACCTTCGAATCACTTGAGCCAAGTCCCCCGCGGCACCGACGTGTTGGAGTCGCTGCTCGCCGCTGCGCCCGTCACCGTCGTGGAGACCCGCGAGGACCCGGCCGACCCCTTCCTGTTCCCCGAGGAGGCGAACGTCGTGGCGCGGGCCGTGGACAAGCGGCGCCGCGAATTCGCCACGGTCCGGCAGTGCGCCCGTACCGCCCTGTCCGAACTCGGCATACCGCCCGTGCCGATCCTGCCGGGTCCCAAGGGCGCACCGCGCTGGCCCGACGGCATCGTCGGCAGCATGACGCACTGCGTGGGCTACCGCGCCGCGGTCGTGGCCCGCTCCTCGGCGGTCCGGTCCATCGGCATCGACGCGGAGCCCGCCGCTCCGCTCGCCGACGCCGACGTCCTGAAGCTTGTCTCGGACGAGACGGAGCGCGCGGCCCTCGCCGGACTCGGCATCCGGCACCCGGACGTCCCCTGGGACCGGCTGCTCTTCAGCGCCAAGGAGTCCGTCTACAAGACGTGGTTCCCGCTCACCGGGCGCTGGCTCGGCTTCGAGGACGCCCGCCTCGACCTCGATCCGGACGGCACGTTCAGCGCGGCGCTCCTCGTCCCCGGACCGCGCGTGGCGGGCCGCGAGCTGACGGGGTTCCGGGGCACCTGGCAGATACGCGACGGCATCGCCGTCACCGCCATCGTCCTGCCCCTCACTCCTGCGGAGTCCGGTACGTAGGGACGCCGCCCAGCCACGTGCCGAGCACGCGCACGTGCCGGATGGCCATCGGGTCGACCGCGCGCGGGTCGGCGGAGAGCAGGACCAGATCCGCGGGCGCGCCGGGCACGAGCGCGACGCGGTCGTCGGCGCCCGCCTGGTGCGCGACGCCGCTGGTGGCCGCGGCCAGCGCCTGTTCCACGGTGAGCCGCTGGTGCGGGGTCCAGCCGTCCTGCGGAATCCCGTCGAACGTGCGCCTGGTGACGGCGACTTGGATGCCCTCCAGCGGCTCGTGCGAGCTGACGGGCCAGTCGCTGCCGAAGGAGAGCCGCACCCCGTCGCGCGCCAACTCCCCCATGGGGTACTGCCGGTCGGACCGTTCGGCGCCGATCCGCGGCATCGACAGATCGGTCTGGAGCGGGTCGGGCTGCGCCCACAGGGGTTCGAAGTTGGCGATGACGCCGAGCGCGGCGAAGCGCGGCAGGTCGGCCGGGTCGACGAGCTGGACATGGGTGATCACGGGCCGCCGGTCCCAGGCCGGATTGGCGAGGACCGCGGACTGAACCGCGTCGAGCGCGGCCCGTACGCCCGCGTCCCCGATGGCGTGGATGTGCGTCTGGAAGCCGTCGGCGTCGAACGCGCACACCGCTTCGGCGAGCGCGCGCGGCTCCCACACCGGCATGCCGCAGCTGTGCGGCGCGTCCAGATAGGGGTCGAGCAGCGCGGCCGTACCGCCCTCGATCACGCCGTCGCTGAAGTACTTCACCGTGCGCGCCGACAGCAGCGGGCCTCCCTCGGCCGCCACGCGCCCGCGCGCCGCGTCGAACTGCTCCCGCTGTTTGCGCCAGTGGTCGGGGTCGGCGCGCTGGGCCAGGTCCACGCGGACGCTCAGGGCGTCGTGCCGGACCGCCGCGAGGTAGGCATCGACCATCTCCGGTTCGACCCAGGCGTCCTGCACCCAGGTGATGCCCGCACGCGCGTACGCCTGACCGGCGCGGCGCACGGCTTCGACCAGTTCGGCCTCGTCGCGGGCCGGCACCTGATCGAGCACCAGGTCGCAGGCGTGCCACTCGCGCAGCGTGCCCAGGGGCGAGCCGTCGGGGCACCGGACGATCCAGCCGAGGCGCGGATCCGGCGTCGCGTCATGCACGCCTGCCCGGCGCAGCGCCTCCGTGTTGCACCACACCGTGTGGTAGTCGTACGCCCGCAGCACGACGGGCCGCCCGGCCACCGCCGCGTCGAGCCATCGCGCGTCGAACTCGCCGCCGGGCGCGAGCGCGGGGTCGTAGGAAGCGCCGACGATCCACTCCGCGTCCGGGTGCGCGGCGGCCCACCGTCCGACCTCCGCGACGATCGCGTCGACCGAGGTGAGGTCCTTGATCTGCGGCCCGAAGCTCTCCAGACCGCCGAAGAGCGGGTGGGCGTGCCCGTCGCCGAAGGCGGCAAGGAGCAGCCCGTCACCCAACTCGACCACGTCGTCCGCCACTTCGGCGAGCGCGCGGGCCTCATCCCCGAGTGCGACGACGCGTCCGTCGCGCACCGCGAGTGCCGTCGTGTCCGGATGGGCGTCGCTTCCGGTGCGCACCGCCCCCAGGAACACCCGCGTTCCCGTCTCTTCCCTCATGCCGCCCTGCCCCTCCGTCACACGCTCTCCGCGTCCACCGTCGTCAGCCGTTCGTACGCCCGCGGATCACGCCGCCGGATCCACCGGGCCCTTGCCACCCCCGCCGCGAACAGGACGGGCAGCGGTGCGACGAGTGCCGCGTTGACGCCGTTCGAAGCCCCCGTCAGGAGATCGAGGTTGGCACACACCAGGGCGATCAGTACCGCGAGGCCCGCGCAGGCGGTCAGCGGGGCCGCGACCACCCGCCAGGCGGGCATGCCCCGGCGCTCGCGCCGGAAGAATCCGTACACCGCGAGCGCGGCGAGCGCCTGCAGCAGCATCACGCCGAGGATTCCGGAGCCGTTGCTCCACAGAAAGGTGACGGTGTACGGATCCGCGCCGGAGGCGACGGTCACGGCGACCACGGCCAGCGCGATGACCGACTGCGTCACGACCGCTGTCACGGGGGCCCGCGTCTTCGGCGACACGGCGGCGAGGCGGCGCGGCAGCAGCCCTTCGCGGCCCAGGGCGTAGAAGTAGCGGGCGGCGCCGTTGTGGAAGGCGAGGGTCGCGGCGAAGGCGCTGGTGATGATCAGTACGTGCAGGGAGTCGGCGGCCCAGGCCCCGGCGAACCGCTCGGTGGCCGTGAAGACCATGTCGGCACCGCCCTCCCCATTGGCGATGTCCTGGGCGCGGTCGGATCCATAGGCGTTGATGATCATCCACACCGTGAAGGTGTAGAAGAGCGCGAGGAACGCCACGGCGATGTAGGTGGCGCGCGGCACCGTGCGCTCCGGCTCCCTCGCCTCCTCCGCGTAGATGGCCGTCGCCTCGAACCCGACGAAGGCGCCGACGGCGAGCACGAACATGCCGCCGACGCCCGATCCGCCCAGGTGCTCCGGGGAGAGCGTGCCCAGGTCGAGCCCGCGCGGCCCGCCGCCGTGCGCGAGCAGCCCGGCCTCGAAGACCAGCAGCACGAGGACTTCGAGGACCAGCGCGACACCGAGGACCTTGGCGCTGAACGTGACCTTCAGATAGCCGAGCACACCGATGGCGACGAGCCCGGCGAGCGCCCAGATCCACCAGGCGACGCGCACCCCGGTCAGGTCGTCGAACCCGGACTCGGTGAACCACCCGAAGGCGACGAGCAGTCCGACCTCGATGGCGTTGTACGAGAAGAGCGCGACGTAGGCGGACCCCGCTCCCGCCGGGCGTCCGAGACCGCGGCCGATGTAGGCGTAGAAGGCTCCGGCGTTGCGGACGAAGCGGCTCATCGCGGTGAATCCGGCCGCGAAGACGATGAGCAGCAGCCCCGACATCAGGTAGCCGAGCGGCGCCGCCTCGCCCGCCATGCCGATCGCCAGCGGGGCCACTCCGGCCATCACGGTCAGCGGCGCGGCCGCGGCCACGACGAAGAAGACGAGATCTCCGGTGCCGACGGCGCCGCCGCTCAGGCCCTTGGCGGCGCGGGAGGTGGGTGCGGTCACGCGGACACTCCAAGCGGTCAGGCACGCAGGTCCGAAAACTAAAGCCTTTAGTCCGGCCTTGGCAGGACCGTACTCTGCACACGGGCGGCTGTGAAGACCCCGTCCGGAGAAGGGAGTTGCCAGGCCATGGGCAGAGGGAGACCTCGCATACCGGTGCTCAGCGCGGACCTGATAGCGCGGGAGGCCCTCGCGCTGATCGACGCCGAGGGGGCCGACGCGTTCAGCCTGTCCCGCCTGGCCGAGCGGCTCGGTGTGAAGACCGCCTCGCTCTACAACCATCTGGACGGCCGCGCGGAGGTCATCGAGGGCGTACGGCGCCTGATCGTGGAGGAGATGGACGTCTCCGCCTTCGACACGCTGCCGTGGCCCGACGCCCTTGCCGCGTGGGCCCGTTCGTACCGCGACGCCTTTGCCGGGCACCCGCACTCGATCGACCTGCTGGCCACGACGACCATCAGCTCGCCTGCCACGCTCAGCATGTACGAGGCGGTCGTCGCGGCGCTGGCCCGTGGCGGCTGGCCGCAGGAACGCCTGGTCGCGGCGCTGACCAGCGTCGAGTCCTTCCTTCTCGGCTCGGCGCTCGATCTCGTGGCGCCGCCGCTGATGATCGACCCCGCCGGGCACGCGCCCCGGGTGCCCGTCCTGGCCGCCGCGCTGGACAGTGCTGTCGGCGGCGACAAGGCGGGGCGGGCCGATGAGGCGTTCGCGGCGGGGCTCGACGCGCTGGTCCGCGGCCTCGTGGCTCAACTCGCGGAGTTCCGCGGGGAGTAGAACGGTGAGTTCCGGGGGGGGCGGACGGTCAGAAGCGGTCAGAGGCCGCGCGTGGGATCGGCGAGTGTCTCCCAGAACATCGCCTCGTAGCGCTGCAACAGCTTGCCGTGGCGCAGAGCGGTCCCTGTCGCGTCCAGGCCCCGGTCCATGCCCGCGTGCACCGCGGCGAGCGCCTGCCGCTCCAGGTCGGGCGCGGGCTCCGCGAAGAAGGCGAAGAACGCGCAGGCCTCGTCGCTGAAGCCGTAGTGGACGGGAAGCGCCTGGGCCAGCGTCGCACAACAGGCGCCCCAGGCAGCGAAGTTGGCGTTCAGGGCGAGGACCACGTCGACGGGGGTGCCGTTCAGGGCGAGCCAGGCCACGTACGCCGGATAGGCCTGGCAGCCGACGCTCGGTTCGTACGCGTCGGCGTCGGCCTTGTCCACGCCGCACGCCGCGACCAGGGCGCCGAGCCGTTCGAAGGCGAGCGTCTCGCCTTCGGCGAGGGTGCGGAAGAAGGCCGCGCACTCGGCTTCCCCCGCGGCGGCCGAGCGTTCGGCCAGGTGCAGGAAGGAGCGGCGGTCGGCGGGGATCACGGAGCGCTGCTCCAGAGCGAGAGCGGCGATCGCGGAACGGTGCGCGGTGCCGTCCGCGAACCGCGGGACGAGCGGGTTGGCCGCCGGGTCGGGTGCGAGCCGCGCGGCCACGGCGTCGAGCAGCTCCTGTGCGGTCCGTGTCATCGTCCGTCCTCCCTGCCGTCGGCGGAACTTCTCGGCACCCCTGTTAGTTTCTACACTACTGTAGAAACAAGAAATCAACGTACGGAGCTCTCATGGCCCTGTGGGACCGCGTCAAGGAATCCGCATCGACGATGCAGACCCAGCTCATGGCGAAGAAGAACGACCTCAAGAGCGGCGCCTTCCGCGACTCCAGTATGGCGATGTGCGCCCTCGTGGCGGCCGCTGACGGCTCGATCGATCCGTCCGAGCGACAGCGCGTGGCCCAGCTCATCGCCACCAACGAAGTACTGCAGAACTTCTCCGCCGACGAGCTGCGCCGCCGCTTCGAGGAGTACGTCGACAAGCTGACCGCCGACTTCGCGTTCGGCAAGGTCAGCGTGTTGCAGGAGGTCGCCAAGGCGAAGAAGAAGCCCGCCGAGGCGCGCGCCGTGATCCAGATCGGCATCGTCATCGGCGGCGCGGACGGCGACTTCGACCAGACGGAGCGGGCCGTCGTGCGGGAGGCGTGCTTCGCGCTCGACCTGCCGCCGCACGAGTTCGACCTCTGAACCACCGCCGCCGGAGGGGCTCGCGGTGCGGCGGCCCAGGTGGCGGGCCGCCTCCGTTCACCGCGAGCCCTCGGGTCGCAGGCCCGCTACACCGCGCCCGCCGGCCCCAGGAGCCCCCGCAGCATCCGCTCGTCGTCGGCCGAGAGCGTGGTGACGAAACTGGCGAGGACGGCCCCCCGGTCGCGTTCGCCGTCGAGCACCTTGCGCATCCGCAGCGCGGCGAGCCCCGCCCCGCCCGCCGCCGAACTCCACGCGAACGACCGGCCCACGCGCTCGCGCGTGACGGCGCTCTTGGCCAGCAGCCGGGTCAGGATCGTCATCACCGTGGTGTACGCGAGATCCCCGCCGATACGTTCCTGCACCCAGGCCGCGTTCACCGGCCCCGCCGCGCCGTGCAGCACCGCGAGCACCTGCGCCTCCAACTCGCCCTGCGCACGCCGACGGAGGCGGGGCTGCCGCGCTTCGTGTTCGTGCCGCTCCATGCCCGCGTCCCTCCCGGATGCCCGGCCATCTGTCCCGACGGCTGTCTTGACGGCTCTCTTGACGGCCCCTTGAGGAGCGCCACATCGTAACGGGACGCAGTACCGGGACGAGGTGCCGGGACGCGACACACCCGCTACTTCTACAGTGCTGTAGATTTTCCACTCCGGCCCTGACCAAGGCCGGTACGCACTTCACCTCAGGACATCAGGAGGACATCGTGGGAGTTTCCCTGGCCAAGGGCGGCAATGTCTCGCTCAGCAAGGAGGCCCCCGGCCTCACCGCCGTCCTGGTCGGCCTGGGCTGGGACGTCCGCACGACCACCGGCACGGACTACGACCTCGACGCGAGCGCACTGCTCTGCGACGAATCGGGGAAGGTCGTCTCCGACGAGCACTTCATCTTCTACAACAACCTCAAGAGCCCCGACGGTTCGGTCGAGCACACCGGCGACAACCTCACCGGTGAGGGCGAGGGCGACGACGAGGCCGTGAAGGTGAACCTCGCGGCGGTCCCCGGCACGATCACGAAGATCGTCTTCCCGGTCTCCATCCACGACGCCGAGAACCGCGGCCAGAGCTTCGGCCAGGTCCGCAACGCCTTCATCCGCGTGGTCAACCAGGCCGACAACGTGGAGATCGCCCGCTACGACCTCTCCGAGGACGCCTCGACCGAGACCGCCATGGTCTTCGGCGAGCTCTACCGCCACGGCACGGAGTGGAAATTCCGCGCGGTCGGCCAGGGTTATGCCAGTGGGCTGCGCGGCATCGCGTCGGACTTCGGCGTGCATGTCTGACGCACGCGCCCATCCACCCACCATCGGCGGCAGAAGGAGCGGGACGTGTACGGCGATCCGGCAACAGTGCGCAAGATCCTGACGGAGCTCGGGGACACCTGGGCGGTCGTGGGCCTTTCCACGAACGAGGAACGAGCGGCGTACGGGGTCGCGGGCGTCCTGCAGCGCTATGGCAAGCGCGTCGTCCCCATCCACCCGAAGGCCGAGACGGTGCACGGCGAGAAGGGCTACCCGTCCCTCTCCGCCGTGCCCTTCAAGATCGACGTCGTGGACGTCTTCCTCAACAGCGCCCTCGCGGGCCAGGCAGCCGAGGAAGCCGTCGCGATCGGCGCACAGGCGGTCTGGTTCCAGCTGGGCGTCATCGACGAGGCGGCGTACGAGCGGACGCGGGCGGCAGGCCTGGACATGGTGATGGACCGCTGCCCGGCGATCGAACTGCCGATGCTGGGGTAACGCTCCGCCGGGGGTGCGGTGCGGGTGCGCGGGCCCGGTGACCGGCCCGCGGGCCGGTGGTCGTGGGGTTCCCCGCGCCCCTGACGGGCGCGGGGAACCCCACCGTCAACCCACCCGCCGCAGCGCCCTCTCCCGTCGCGCCGCCACGCTGGAGCCCGACTCCCTGCGTGCCATGCGGCGCAGCACGACCGGGGCCACGAGCAGGCCGAGCACGGCCCAGGCGCCCAGCACCCCGGCCGTCTCCCAGTGCCGCCAGGATGCGGCGATCTCGATCCCGGCCGCGCCGTCCGGCAGCAGCGCCGAGCGCATGCCGAGACCGAGCCAGTAGATGGGGAACGCCTGAGCGACCCATTGCAGCCAGTCCGGCATCGCGGTGATCGGGTAGAAGATGCCGGAGATCGCGATCATGCCCAGGACCGGCAGCTGGATCAGGCCCTGACTGCGCGCGCTGGTGAACACCGAGCCGAGGACCGCGCCGATGGGCAGGGTCGCGACCATGCCCAGGAGAAGGACCCAGGTCAGCGTCGCCCAGGAGCCGGGGCCGCCGATCGCGAGGCCCCCGACGACGAAGATCCCGGGGATCAGCAGGATCGCCAGGTCGGCGAGAAGGCCGCCCGCCACGGAGACGACCTTGCCGATGAGGTAGCCCGGCATCCCGTGCGGCGTCGCCTTGGCGCGCAGCAGGGTGCCGTCCTCGCGTTCGGCGGTGAGCGCCTGGCTCATGCTGACCATGCCCATCGCGGCGTTCATGCCCAGGATGCTCGGCAGGGCGAGGGTGCCGAGCAGGAGTCCGCTGGTGCCGAACGCCGTGTCCCGCATGAAGAACATGACGGTCAGCATCAGGACCGGCCAGAGCAGATGCGACAGCACGTCACCGCCGTTGGTGAAGGACTGCCGCAGTTCGATCAGGCCACGGCTCCAGCCCGCCCGGACCGCCACGCTCGTCGTACTCGTCGCGTTCACAGGGCCACCGCCTTCGCGGTCCCGCGCGTCGTGCCGGTCCCGTACGCCGTCCCGGTCTCGCCCTCGCCTCGGACCAGCGCCAGATAGGTGTCCTCCAACGAGGCCCTGCGGACCTCCAGTTCGCTCACGCCATCGCCGTACTCGCGGAACAACTCACGGACAAAGGACGTCGATTCGGCCGTCGACTTCACGAACTGCCGCCCCTCGCACGTCCAGCGCACCTCGTCCTCGCCCGCGATCCGCCGCGCCAGCTCGTCCGCCGAACCGTCCGCGATGATCCGTCCCCCGGAGAGGATCATGATGCGGTCGGCGAGCCTGCCCGCCTCGTGCAGGTCGTGCGTGGTGAGCAGGATCGTGGTCCGGTGATCGTCGGCGAGGCGGTGGACGAGTTCGTGGAACTCCTGCCTGGCCTCCGGGTCGAAGCCCGCGGTGGGCTCGTCCAGGAACAGCAGTTCCGGGCGGCCCACGATGCCGATCGCCACGTCCAGCCTGCGCCGCTGGCCGCCGGACAGCGTCTTGACCTTCTTGCCCGCGTGCGCGGTCAGGCCGACCGCCGCCATGAGTTCGTCGGTGTCCCACGGCCGCCGGATCGTACCGGTGGAGTAGGGGGCGTAGTACGTCCCGAGGTGCGCGAGCAGCTCGCGCACCCGCCACTTGCCGTGGTCGCGCCAGGACTGCAGGACGACCCCGATGCGCGCACGCCATGCCTCGGTGCCGAGCGCCGGATCCGTGCCGAGCACCCTGACCCGGCCCGCCGAGCGCATGCGGAACCCTTCCATGATCTCGATGGTGGTGGTCTTGCCCGCCCCGTTGGGCCCGAGCAGGGCGACCACCTCGCCGTGCCGGGCCCGGAACGTCACGTCGCGCAGCACGTCCGCCGTGCCGTAGCGCATGCGCAGCCCCTCGACATCGAGCACGACGTCCTCGCTCGTCGTCGTCACGTCAACTCCTCGCCGTATCCGTGCAGATGTCGGCGAAGCTACGTTGCGTTCAGTGAGCCATCAATGAATAACTGACCTGGAAACCGTCCCCAGTAGGGGATTTCAAGGATCTGTTGCAATGAACTTGCCGATGAACGCAAGGAGGTCCACGCGTATGCCGGGAGGCAGGCTGACCCACCAGGACCGCAGGCACATCGGCGCGGGGCTCGCCGAGGGGCTCAAGTACACCGAGATCGCCAGGAGCCTCGGCAGACCGACGTCGACCATCAGCCGTGAGGTGACCCGCAACGGCGGCCCCGACGCGTACCGCGTCGACCACGCCCACCTCGCCACCGAACGACGCGCCCGCCGGCGCAGGCAGATCCCTCGCCGCGAGCCGGCCGCACCCGCCGACGCGTACGGACGCGACCCCGATGCCGTACGCGACTTCGCCGAGCAGCTCGCGGCGCTCATGGTCAGGACCGGGGTGCCCCGCATGGCCGCGCGGGTCCTTGCCCGCCTGATCACCGATGACTCGGGCAGTCTCACCGCCGCCGACCTCGTCCGGCGGCTGCGGGTCAGCGCCGCTTCGGTGTCCAAGGCCGTGGGCTATCTGGAGGGCCTTGAGGTGATCGGCCGCGTACGCGATCCGGGGCACCGTCGCGAGCGGTACGTCATCGACGACGACGTCTGGCTCAGCGCCTGGATGGCGAGCGCCCAGAAGCACGCGATGTGGGCCGAGACCGCACAGCGAGGGGTCGACGTCCTCGACGCGGCGACCCCCGCGGGCTCGCGGCTGGCCCAGATGAGCCAGTTCTTCGCGACGCTCAGCGACGACATGAGCGGCGGCACGGAAACCGTCGACGACGCCCTGACCGTGCTGGCCGCACTGCGGCACGCGGGCGCATCCCTGACGGAGCACCAACTGGCCGCAGCGCTGGGCTGGCCCCGGGATCGCGTCACCGGTGCACTGCTCCTCACCGGACCGGACCGGCTCACTCCGGAGCAGCTCAAGGCCTTGGGGCGACCTGCCTCCTAGCCGTGGCCGCCGGGGAGAAGGGGGGAAGCGCCCCGCACGCCGGGCAGTCAGGGTGCGGGGCACTTCGTGCGGGGGCCGCTACGGGATGTCCGCGCGGAACTTCTCCGTCAGGTCCGCGCCGCGGATCACGTCGCCCGAGTGGTACTTGAGACCCCACGCGTCGATCACCGAACCGTCGGCGAACATGCAGGCGGAGACGACGTTCGAGGGGTTGGTCTCGCCCTTCTTGGCCCAGCCTCCGCCGTCCGTCGGCTTCGGGCCGTACAGGGCGGTGCCGTTGATGGACTTGCAGTAGCCGAGGGACGGGTTGCCGGGGTGGCCGCCCGGGTCGGCGGGCTTGTGGACGTAGGCGAGCGCGGCCAGCGTGGGCTTGTCCGCGGCGAGGCTGTCGGCGCCAATCGTGATCTTGGTGCCGTCCTCGCCGGTGAAGACGCACATCTCGCGTTCGCCGCCGAGCCGGACGATCTGCGTTCCGGTCTTGGTGTAGTACGGGACCTGCTTCTGTGCGGCACCGCCCTGCTTCTTGCACCAAGTGGCGTCGGCGGACGCGCGCTTGGCGGCGGGCCCGGCCGCGGGCGCGGCGGGGCTGTCGGCGGCGTTGGCCGCGACGGCACTGCCCGAGAGCAACAACGCGACGCCCACGGAAAGGACTTGGGAACGCTTCACGCTTCCTCCAGAGAGGGGACACAGGGGACGGCAGCTGTGATCGGCAATATCTTCGGGAGGCTTTCCGCGCAGGTCAACGCGTTGCCGCAGGCTCGCGGGCGGCTGAGCGAAGTCGACGCGATCGGCTGAGCGGGACCCGTCTGACGTGGGGCGACGAGGGGCGTGATCCGGCCAGTAACGCACCGGTAACAGGCCGGTGGGAGCGAGCGGTTAGAGTGACTGGCCTCATGGGCGGCACGGGCGGAACGGCACACGCGTACGACACTCAGGGGAGCCCAGGCACCTCTCCCCCCGTGCTCCGCATCCAGTTGCTCGGCGGCTTCCGTGCGGAGCGGACCGACGGGGTGCAGCCCGCCGAGCGGTGGCCACGCCCCAGCGCCCGGACGCTGGTGAAACTGCTCGCCCTCGCCCCGGGGCACCAGCTGCACCGCGAGCACATCATGGCGGCGTGCTGGCCGCACGCGGAACTCCCGGCCGCCCAGCGGAACGTGCGGGTGGTGGTGCACGCGGCACGCCACGCCCTCGAGCCCGAACTGACGCCCCGGTCGGCATCCTCGTACCTGGTGACCGACGGGGCACTGCTGCGCCTGGCCCCGGGCGCGGTCCAGGTCGACACGGACCGCGCCCAGACCCTGGCCGAAAGTGCGCTGTCCGACGGTGACACACCCCAACTGGCCGCCGCGCTGGCCGCGTTCACCGGAGAGCTGCTCCCCGAGGACCGCTACGCCCCCTGGGCCGAACCGCACCGCACCCGGCTAGCCGAGCTGCGCGACCGGGTCGTGCTCGCCCTCGCGGAGGCGCAGCTCGCGGCGGGCGAGGCGCAGGAGGCCTGCGCGAGCGCGCGCCTCCTCCTGGAGTCCGCCCCCGCGGACGAGCGGGCCCACCGCGTGCTGATCAGAGCCTGGCTGCGGCAGGGGATGCGGCGCGCGGCGATCCGGCAGTACGAGCTGTGCGCGCAGGCCCTCGACGCCGCCGACCCGGGAGCGCGTCCGGGCCCCGAGACGGCAGCGCTCCACCGCGCTGCGCTCGACCGGCCCGCCGAGCCCGAGGCGGATGCCGCACGGGTGCGCGTGGCCTTGGCCCGCACCCTGGAGCGTTCGGGCCGCTACGCCGAGGCGATCCGCGTCCTGCGGGAGGCGCTGACGGCGTACGAACTCCAACACAGTGCCGACGCCCGTACGTTGACGGCCACCCGCCTCGCGGAGATCCTGGCCCACACCGCGACGCCGCGGGAGGCCCGCACGGTCCTCGACGCCCACCCGCCGGGTCCTGACGCCGCGGCGGACGTGCGGGCGGCGCACCGCATGGCGGAGTCGATGATCCTTTTCCACGAGGGGCGGTACGAGGCGGGGCTCGCGGCGGCGCGCGGCGCGCACGTGGTTCTCGGGCCGGACGCGGACGGCACCCTGCTCGCGCGATGCCTGGCCCAACAGGCCATCTGCCACGGCCTGTTGGGATGCCACGAGGACGCCATCGAGCCTGCCGAGCAGGCGCTCGCACCGGCCGAGGAGTCCGGCGACCCGGCCCTCCTCGCCACCGTCCTGTCCGTCCTGCGCGAGAACGCGCGCCGCGCGGGGCTGCACCGCAAGGCGCTCGGCCACGGGCGGCGCGCCCTCACCCTCGCCGAACAGGCCGGGCGGCCCACGGCCACCGCCTTCGAGCGCGCCAACCTCGCCGAGATCCATCTGCTGCTCGGCGAGGCGGACGAGGCGGAGCAGCTCGCGGACGCGGCCGTCGGCCTGGCCGAGCCGTTCGGCGGCACGGTCCTCGCGTTCGCGCTCACGGCGCTCGCCCGGGTGCGGACGGCCGTCGATCCGGACCGTGCCCGCGCCCTCCTCGACCGGGCCGAGCGCTGTGCCGCCGACGGCGGGCACCAGCAGGCCGTGGACGAGGTGCGGGCGGCGCGCGCGGAGCTGGCCGCCCGCACGGGCTGAGGCCGCCCGGCGTCTTGACCGGGCGGCCTCAGGGCGGCGCGTCAGGCTGCGGCGCCCGCGAGCGCGGGGCGCTCCGCCTCCCGCAGCCGCTCCATCAGCGCGATGCGGGCCCGCGCCACACGCGAGCGGACCGTGCCCACCGGACAGCCGGTGAGCAGCGCGGCCTCCGCGTAGGGCAGCCCCAGGAGCTGGGTGAGGACGAAGGCCTCACGCCGCTCGTCGGGCAGCGTCGCGAGCAGGTCGGCGAGGACCACGCCGTCGTCGAAGCCCGGCAGCCCTCTGGGCTGGGCGCGCTCCGCGGCGGACTGCCAGTCGTCCGTGTCGGACAGACGGGGCCGGGCCGCGGCGTGCCGCAGGCTGTCGATCACCGCGCGCCGGGCGATGGAGAGCAGCCATGTGCGGGCGGACGAGCGCCCTTCGAAACGGTGCAGGCTGCCGAGGGCCCGCAGGAACGTGTCCTGCGTCAGGTCGTCGGCGGCCTGCGGGTCGCCGCCGAGGTACGTCACGTACCGGCGGACGTCCCGGTGCAGGGCGCGTACGAAGTGCTCGACCGCTTCGGGGTCTCCGGTGCGGGCGGCGAGCGCCCAGGCCGTTATCGACTCGTCGGGTGAGCTGGGCAGGGCAGGAATGATCACCTGGTGTCCTTCTCGGGATCCGGGATCCGGGTACGCCGCACCTACATGCGTCCGGCGTATCCGGTGAGGGGGGTACGGCCGCGCGCGAGTGCGTACGACCGATGCCCGAGCCGCCCGGCCGCGCGCGATGCGGCGCGCGGGAACGGCGTCGGGGAACCGGCTGTCAGGCGACAGCGGTCCCCGCGGGCGGACCCCGAGAAGTGATGGCGTGCACGAGGAGCAACTGCCGCGGCCGGCCCGCAGCGCGCGGGCGATGGCGCCGGATGCGGGGGCGGTGGGCGGGTGCCGGGAGCGCGAGAGGCACCCGCAGCGGGGCGACGAGCCACCCCGCGAAGGCGCGCGCGACGCGGAAGACCGCGCGTTCGCCGTGCGCGAGCCAGAGGCCGCAGAGGAGCGCGGCGAGAAGGTGGGCGGCGAGCATGCCGGTCGGCGACATGCCGCTCATGTCGTGGCCGCCGCCCATGTGTTCCATGTGCTCCATGGAAGAGGCCGAGGCCGAGGGCATCGGCGTCGTCCCCGATGCGGTCATCGGCGCTGCCATGGCCGAGCCCTGGCCCGTCCCCGTCGCGTCGGCGCCCATCGGCGCCGCGCAGAGCATGTGCTGCACCCACCGCCGCGAGAGCGTGGCTCCGCCCGCGGGCTGCGCGGCGGCCTGCGCCAGGGAGAACCCCGAGTGCAGCGCGGCCTGTGCGGCCACCGTCACGGAGACGACCAGCGGCAGCCCCCGCTCGCGCCCGGCCAGCGTCCACGCCGTGCCGCCGACCGCGACGGCTCCGGCACCCAGCGTCCACGAGGGCACCGCGGTCCCGGACATCAGCACGTGCCCCAGGGCAGCGAGCAGTACACAGGCGGCGGCGAACACCGCAGCCCGTACCGCGCGAGAACACCACCCGTCAGTCATGGCGGGGCCATCTTTGCATTCGCGCCCCTCCTTTCACGGAGGGGTACGCGAATTCGACCCGGACCGCTCACCCGCCCCGTACGTGTGAGTCACGACACAACGACCCCCGGGAACTGGGCGGCCCTCCGCTCCGACCTCTGGGGAGGACCGCTAGCGCGGCCGGACCACGACCGCGTCGGCGCGGATGCTGCCCCCGTCCCGGAAGTGCAGCGTGAACGGCACCGTGTCGCCCGCCTGCCACCGGCCGCGCGCCCGCAGCATCACGTTGGTGCCGAGCGGCGACATCGCAAGGGTCCCGTGCGCCGGAACCTCCACCGACGCGGCGCCGCTCATGTACGCAGCCCGGCCTTCCGTGGTCCGGTGGCGGCCCAGCATGGTCTGGTCGGCGGCCGGGGAGTCCGAGGTGATGCCGGTGAGACGGTCCGCCGATCCGCCCCTGTTGGTGATGCGGAAGTACGCGGAGGTGTCCCTCGTGTCCCCGTACGGCAGGAACACCCGCCCCGTCCCGACCTCGATCCGCGCGGGCCTGCCCGCACCGCCCGCGCCCACCCACGTGGTGAGCCCGCCGAGCGCGACGGCACACGCCGTGACGGGTGCGAGCGCCGCGAGCAGGGGTGCGCGCAGGCGGCGGGCCGCCGACCGGAGGTCCTCGCTCATCGCGTGCCGCCCTTCCGCGCCCGCGCCGGACCCGGCCGCCAGGTGCGCAGCCGCAGGCTGTTGCCCACCACCAGGAGCGAGCTTGCCGACATCGCGGCGGCCGCGACCATGGGGTTCAGCAGGCCAACCGCCGCCAGGGGCACGGTGACCGCGTTGTAGCCGAAGGCCCAGCCGAGGTTCGTCCGGATCGTGCGCAGGGTGCGCCGGGCCAGCAGGACCGCGTCCGCGACGGTCTCGATGTCGCCGCGTACGAGCGTGATGTCGGCGGCCCCGATGGCCGCGTCGGTGCCGCCGCCCATGGCGATGCCGAGATCCGCTCCCGCGAGGGCCGCCGCGTCGTTCACGCCGTCCCCGATGACCGCGACACGGTGGCCCTGCTCCCTCAACTCCCTTACGAGATCGGCCTTCCCCTCGGGTGTACAGCGTGCGTGGACCTCCTTGATGCCCAGGTCGGCGGCGACCGCGCGGGCGGTCGGCCCACTGTCCCCCGTGGCGAGCACCGGACGTACGCCGAGGCGGCGGAGCCGGTCGACGGCTCGGTAGCTCCCGGGGCGCACGACGTCGCCGATCGCGATCAGGGCCTGGGCCGTGCCGTCCACGCGGACCACGACCGGGGTGTGCGCGGCGGCCTCGGCGGCGCTCAGCGCACGGGACAGCTCTTCGGGCAACTCACCCTCGGGGGCACCGACTTCCACGAAGCGGCCCTCGACGCGGCCGCTCACCCCGCTGCCCGGAGTGGCGTGGAACTCGGTCACCTGCGGCAGCGGATGCCCCGCATACGCGACGACCGCCCGGCCCAGCGGATGTTCCGCACCCCGCTCCACCGCACCGGCGAGCCGCAGTACGTCCTCGCGCCCGACGCCGTCCGCCGTCACGGTGACGCGGGCGACGCTCATCCGCCCGGAGGTGAGCGTGCCGGTCTTGTCCAGGACGACGGCATCGACGTCCCGCAAGGTCTCCAGGGCGCGCGGTCCCCGCACCAGGACGCCGAGTTGGGCACCACGGCCCGTGGCGGCGAGCAGGGCGGTGGGGGTCGCGAGGCCGAGCGCGCAGGGGCAGGCCACGACCAGGATCGCCACGCATGCCGTCACGGCGGACTGCGGGGCGGCTCCCGCGCCGAGCCAGAAGCCGAGCACCGTGACGGCCAGCGCGAGCACCACCGGCACGAACCCGCCCGCCACCGTGTCCGCGAGCCGCTGGGCGCGCGCCTTGCCGGCCTGGGCCTCGGTGACCAGACGGGTGATGCGGGCGAGCCGGGTGTCGGCGCCGACCGCCGTGGCGCGCACCAGGAGCAGCCCGCCGACGTTGACGGCGCCACCGGTCACCGACGTCTCGGGGCCGACCTCGACGGGCTCGCTCTCCCCGGTGATCAGGGAGAGGTCCAGGGCCGAACTGCCCTCCCGCACCACCCCGTCGGTGGCGACCCGCTCCCCCGGGCGCACGACGAAGCTCTGGCCCACGCGGAGGCGGGCGAGGGGGATGCGCCGTTCCGTGTCGCCGTCGCGGACCTCGACGTCCTTGACGGTCAGGCCCGCGAGCGAGCGCAGCGCCGCGCCCGTCCCGTGCCGGGCGCGCGCCTCCAGATACCGCCCCGTCAGGACGAACAGCGGTACGGCGACCACCGCTTCGAGGTAGATGTGTGCGGCCCCGTCCGGCGCGGACGGCAGCAGGCTGAACGGCATCCGCATGCCGGGGTCGCCCGCGCCGCCGAGGAAGAGCGCGTACGAGGACCAGGCGAAGGAGGCGACGACGCCGAGCGAGACGAGGGTGTCCATGGTCGCCGCCGAGTACCGCAGGCCCCGCAGCGCGCGGGCGTGGAAGGGCCAGGCACCCCAGACGGCGACCGGCGCGGCCAGCATGAAGCACAGCCACTGCCAGTTGCGGAACTGCAGGGCGGGCACCATCGAGAGGATGAGGACGGGGGCCGCCAGCAGGGCCACGATCAGCAGGCGGTCGCGGTCGCTTTGCGCCTGTTCTCCTTGCGCCGCCTGCTCTCCTTGCGCCTGTTCCGGCTCTCCAGGCCCCGCAGGCGCGGGCTCGGGGAGCGGTTCCGGCTGCCGGACGGGTTCCGCCGTGCAGCCCGCCCGCTCCACCGCCGCGACGAGTTCGCCGAGGGGGACGGTGCTCGGATGGGTCACCCGGGCCCGCCCGGTGGCCAGGTTCACCACCGCGCTCACGCCGTCCAGTCTGCCGAGCCGCTTCTCGACGCGCCCCACGCAGGCACCGCAGGTCATCCCCCCGACGGTCAGATCGGTGATGACGTCGGTGTCCGCTCCGGCGGCGGCCGCGGACCCGCTCATCGGCCGCCGCCGGAGTGCATGTCCCCCATGTCGCCGCCCCCATGCGATCCGCCGTCACCGCCGCCGGGCCCCTTGTCCGTCCCGGTCTCGGTCTCGGTCCGCTGCATTCCGGGTGCGACAGGACCGACGGCCTCCCCCACGGCGTACGACACCGCGAAGATCACCGCGAGCAGCGCGAGAAACCCGCAGAGCAGGGGAAGTTGGGGGCGATCGCTCATCGCCGCTCTCCTGACACTCGTGAACGCGACAGCGCGGATCCGTCGCGCCCGCGCCTCTTCAGGTCAGGAGTCGGCCGCGGAGGAGCCCCAGTTCCCGTGAGGCACGAGACCGGCGCACGAGACCGACGCACGAGACGCTTGACCTCAACCAAGCTTCAGGAATGAGGCTTGCCCCATGAACAGGACATCGGCGACAGCCGCGGAAGCCGTCGCGGACTGGTTGACCCAGCACGCTCACCCCATCAACTCCTTCGACACCAACGCGACGTCGGACGACCTGCGCCCACTGGCCGACGCGGTGGCGGATGCCGAGATCGTCGCGCTCGGCGTGGGATCCCGCGCCACGCACGAACTGTCCGTCCTCCAGCACCGGATGCTGCGCCTGCTGGTCGAGGAGCACGGGTTCAGGTCCCTCGTCCTCGAAGGGGACGATCCGGCACGCCTCGGCCTCGACGCGTACGTCCTGACCGGGGCGGGCGATCCGGAAGCGGTGCTCGCCGAGGCCCGTCCCTTCTGGCGGACGGGGGAGAGCCTCGACGTGCTGCACTGGATGCGCGCCCACAACGAACGCAACCCGCACGACCCCGTCCAACTGGCCGTGCCCTCCTCGCAGTCGCCGCCGCCCGGCGCGGGTCTCGCGGAGATCGAGCGGGACATGGCCGACGAGGCGATCCGGTGGCGCGAACGCACTCGCCAGAAGACCGTCTACTGGGGTGGCCTCGCCCACACGGCCGTCGGCGACCCCCGGTCGGTCTCCTCCCCGGCGCCCCAGACCCACCGCAACGTGGGCGGCCACCTACGCGAGCACTTCGGCAGCGGCTACGCGTCCGTCGGGCTGACCTTCCACCACGGCATCGACCACCCGGTTCCGCCCAGGGAGTTCGCCGAAGCGCTGCTCGGCGCGGCGGACCTGCCCGCGTACTCCCTGGACCTGCGCGCGCGCCGCCCCGCCGCCGTCGACGCCTGGCTCGGCGCCCCGGCCATGACCCGCGTCGTCGGTCCTTTCTACGACGCGCGCGAGGACGCCGACCACCACCTGTCGGGCGGCTCCCTCGCGGAGTGGTTCGACGCCGTGGTGCATGTCCGCGAGGTGACGCGGGCCAGGCCCCTCCAAGGTTCCTGAGGGGCCCAGCGTCATTCGAGCAGGTCAGACATGGGCGGGCATCTCATGGGCGCCGACTACCGCTTGGGCCTCGGCGGCCAGCTCCCGGCGGTCGGACCCGTGCAGCGGGGCGTGCGCGGTGACCCGCACGGTCAGCCCCCGGGCGCGGGCGACTCGGTGCAGCGAGGCCCCGAAGGTCTCGTCGCCGAGGAAGGCGGCGGCGGTGCTTCGGGTGCCGTGCTGGTAGTAGCGGATGGTCACGGGCCGCACGGGTGCGCCTGCATCGGCCGCCGCCTGGAAGGTGGCCCGACGGAACCGGCCGCCGGGCACGGAACACCAGGTCGTCGCCTGCGGGAAGACGAGGACGGAGCGGCCCGAGCGCAGGGTCGACGCCAGATCGGCCACCGCGTGCGGCAGTTGGCGCAGCCCGTCGCGGTCGATGAACTGGGACCCTGCCCGCCGGGCGAGCGCGCCGATGACCGGCCACTGGCCCACCTCCCGCTTGGCGAGGACCGTCACGGGCTCGACGGCCAGCAGGCTGACGACGTCCAGCCAGGAGATGTGATTGGCGACGATCAGGGTTCCGGGCCGCGGGCCGTTCACCGTGCTGGGCCACGGGCCGTTCACCGTCAGCCTCTCCGGCCCCTCCTCGACGCGTACGCCGAGCGCGCCCAGGATCCCCCGGGCCCGCACCCGCAGCGCGTGGGGCTCGGCGAGGCGCTCGCCCTGCGCCACGCCCAGGCCGATCTCGTACGCCAACGCCGCGTACCGGCGGACCAGTTCGGCCCGCGGCACCCGTGGCACCGGGCCCGTGACGCAGGCCGGGGTGCACAGCGCGCCCGTGGCTCCCGCGGGGCTCATGGCGTCTCCCCCAGGAAATAGCGGCGGTAGCGGTCGCCCAGCCGGTCCATGTCGAGGAGGACGAAGAAGTCCGCGACGTCGAACTCGGGGTCGTGCGTGGGCGCCCCGCACATCCACGCGCCGAGGCGGAGGTATCCCCTCAGGAGCGGCGGCAGATCGGCATAGGTGGGCCGGTCCACTGTCGGCCCGGTGGGCACCCACGGGCGCCGGGGCTGCACCCGCAGCTCGGGCGGCGACGCGTGCTTGGACGTGCCGAGCAGCCAGGCACCGGCCGCCGCCTTGCCGCCGTCGGACAGCGGCACCGAGGCGCAGCCCGCCAGATAGCGGTGGCCGGAGAGCAGGACGTAGCGGGCGAGCGCCGACCACATCAGGTTGATCACCGCACCGGAGCGGTGGTCCGGGTGCACGCAGGAGCGGCCCGCCTCGATCATGGAGGACCGCAGCCCCTCCAGCGCGCGCAGATCGAACTCGCTGTCGGAGTAGGACCGCTCGGCCCGCCCGGGAGGCAGCAGGCGGTAGGTGCCGACGACCTCGCCGGTGGTGGTGTCGGTGACGATCAGGTGGTCCGCGAGGTCGTCGTAGGGGTCCACGTCGTGGCCGGGCAGGGAGGTGTGGAGCGTGGCGCCCATCTCCTCGCCGAAGACGCGGTACCGCAGGCGTTGCGCGGCCCGGATCTGCTCCTGGGAGTCGGCGATGGAGGTGACGTACGCGCTGGAGACGGCGGGGCTTGCGTGAGTGGCGGGAGCGCTGGGAGTGGCGGGAGCGGTGGGCGTCGAGGCAGCGGATGTCGAGGGCATGACAGATCCGGTCTCCGTTCGGGGAGGGGCTCAGGCGTCGCGGCGCCCGAGGATCACCGTGGACAGGGTCAGGGAGGCGGCCGTCCAGGCTGCGAGGAGCAGCAGCCCGGTCGCGGGGCCGTAGAGATCCGCGTCGGCCGTGAGGAACTGCGTGCCCGCCGCCTGGGGCAGGAACTGCGCCAGGTTCGTGAGGAAGTCGAGGGGAATCGATTGGAGGATCGTCGGCACGATGAGCAGCAGCACGAACAGCACGGTGATGGCCCCGGCTGAACTGCGCACGATGGCCGCGAGGCCGACGGTCAGGACACTCATGAGCATCAGGTGAACGGCGACCGCAAACACCCGGCCCGCCACCTGCGCGCCATCGGACGTCGACTCCTCCAGGGCCGCCGCCCCCGCCACGACCCCGAGCACGGCGAGCACGATCCCGGCGGCGAACGCGACGGCCCCCACCGTGAGGCTCTTGGCGATCATCAGGCGTGCGCGGTCCGGCACGCACTGGAGGGTGTTGGTGATGCTGCCGGTGGCGTACTCGCCGGTGACGCAGAGCAGGGCGAGGCCGGCGACGACGAACTCGACGCCGTAGACGGTGGCGAGCGTCGCGGGATCGGCGACCGACGCTCCCGCGTCATGGGTGACCACACCGACGCACGTGGCCGTCACTCCCATCACGGCGGCAGCAGTCAGCAGGAAGTACCAGGTCGAGCGGAGCGAGAACAGCTTGGTCCACTCGGCGGCCACGGCCCCGCGAAGACCGCCGCCGCCTGCCGTACGCAGCGACGCCCGGCCGCCCCGTGCGGATGTCTGGATGCCGTTCACAGCCGTGCCTCCCCGAACTCGACGCTGCCTGCGGTCAGTTCCATGTACGCCTCTTCCAGTGACGCCTCGACGGCGCGCAGCTCGTGCAGTCGTACGTGGCCCTCGTGAGCCAGATCGCCGACGCGCTCCGGCGTCAGGCCCGTCACCACCAGCTCGTGCGCCGAGACCCACTGGATGTCGTGCGCCTCCGGCACGAGCCGCTCCGCCAGGGCGTGCAGGCCTTGCGCCTCGGGCCCGCGCACGCGGACCGCGTTGCGGGAGCCGCGCGCGAGGATGTCCTCCATCGGCGCGTCCGCGATGAGCCGTCCCCTGCCGATCACGACAAGCCGGTCGGCGGTGACCTCCATCTCGCTCATCAGATGGCTGGAGACGAACACCGTCCTGCCCTGCGCGGCGAGCGACCGCAGGAAGCCCCGGATCCAGAGCACGCCGTCCGGGTCGAGCCCGTTGACCGGCTCGTCGAGCATCAGCACCTCCGGATCGCCGAGCAGCGCTGCCGCGATGCCCAGGCGCTGCCCCATGCCCAGCGAGAAGGAGCCCGCCTGCTTGCCCGCCACATCGCCGAGCCCCGTGGCCTCAAGGACCTCCTCGACGCGGCGGGCGGGGATGCCGTGGCTGCGCGCCATGGCAAGGAGGTGCTTGTACGCGGTGCGCCGGGGGTGGACGGCCTTGGCGTCCAGGAGCGCGCCGACCTCCCTGAGGGGATGCGTGTGGTCGGCGTACCGCTTGCCCTTGATGAGGGCGGTGCCCGATGTGGGGTGGTCAAGGCCCAGGATCATGCGCATCGTGGTGGACTTGCCCGCGCCGTTCGGCCCGAGGAAGCCGGTGATCTTCCCGGGCGCCACCTCCAGGGACAGTGCGTCGACGGCGGTCTTCTCGCCGTATCTCTTGGTCAGGCTCCGCAGCGTGAGCATCGTTCCCCAAGTCCCTCTCCGTGCCCACGCATTCGGTTCGCGTCGGCGGTGATGACAGGGACGCTACGAAGCGGGGCGGCCGGGGACAGGGGACCTTGGTCAGCACCTGCCCTGCACTTTCGTCAGGTCCCCGGCACACGTCCCTCACGGTCCACGGCGGCCGGGTAGCGTGCTCGCATGATCCGAGTGCTGCTTGCCGACGACGAGGCGATGATCCGGGCCGGGGTGCGGGCGATCCTGGGCACCGCCGAGGACATCGAGGTCGTCGCCGAGGCGACCGACGGCCGCGAGGCGGTCGACCTCGCGCTCAAGCACCGCCCCGACGTCTGCCTCCTCGACATCCGGATGCCCCGGCTCGACGGCCTCCAGGCCGCGGCCGAACTGCACAAGACCGCGCCCGGGACGGCGGTGGCGATGCTCACCACGTTCTCCGAGGACGAGTACATCGCGAGCGCGCTCGGCTCGGGCGCCGCCGGTTTCCTCCTCAAGTCCGGCAATCCGCGCGAGCTGATCGCCGGGGTCCAGGCCGTCGCCGGGGGCGGCGCGTATCTCTCCCCGTCGATCGCACGGCGGGTCATCTCCCACCTCGGCGCGGGGCAGCTCGGCAAGCAGGCCGCCGCGCGGGCCCGCGCCGAGGAGCTGACGGCGCGCGAGCGCGAGGTGCTCGCGCTGGTCGGGGCCGGTCTGTCGAACGCGGAGATCGCCGGACGGCTGCATGTCGTCGAGGGCACGGTGAAGGCGTACGTCAGCCAGGTCCTCGCCCGTCTCGGCTTCAAGAACCGCGTGCAGGCCGCGATCCTGGCGTACGAGGCGGGACTCGTCGGCGAGGAGTGAGCCGGGCGCCACGAGGCGATCCCCTACTTTCGTCAGGGGCGCGGGCCGGGGGTGATCGGCGATGCTTGGCGGATGCGCGGCGTACACGGCTGGCTTCCCCGGCTCTTCGACATCGGACTGTGGCTCGTGGTGTGCGCACCGCCGGTCTCGGCCGCCATCGGCCTGGACGGACCCGACGCGGTCGTGGCGGCCGTGGGCGTCCCGCTGCTCGGGGGCGCCGTGGCGGTCAGCAGGCGGTGGCCGCTGGTGGCGCTCGCCGTGCCCGTCGCGCTGAGTCTGATGACGGACGCGGAGATGCTGACGCCCGTGTACTGGGCCGCCCTTGCCGTCCTCGGGTATCTCGCCGGCAGCCGCAGCGTCGCGGTGCGTCCCGCGCTGTGGTTCTTCGGGGCGGTCTCCGTGGCCGGGCTCGTGCTGTGCGCGGTCGTGTCGAACGATCTGTGGGGCTGGCCGTCGATGCTCCTGACGCTGCTCATCGGCGCGGTGCTGCCCTGGCTGCTCGGCCGCTACCGCCGCCAGTACGCCGACCTGACGGCCACCGGCTGGCGGCTCGCCGAGCACATGGAGCACGAGCAGCAGGCCGTCGCGGACCGCACCCGCATCCGCGAACGGGCCAGGATCGCGGGCGACATGCACGACTCGCTCGGCCACGACCTGACGCTCATCGCGGTCCAGGCGGGCGTCCTTGAGGTCGATCCCACTCTCGACGCCCGGCAGCAGGCTGCCGTCGGCGAACTGCGCGAGGCGGCCGGGGCGGCGACCGAACGGCTGCGGGAGATCATCGGCGTGCTGCGGGCGGACGACGAAGTGCCGCCCAGGGCGCCTTCGGAGGAGAGCGCGGACGCCGTGGTCCAGCGCGCGCGGGCCTCCGGGGTCGAGGTCACGCTCGAACGGTCGGGGGCCACGGACGACCTGCCGCCGATGGTCGGGCTCGCCGTGCACCGCGTGCTCCAGGAGTCCCTGACGAACGCGGCCAAGCACGCGCCCGGCGCGGCGGTGCGGGTCCGCCTCGCACGGGACGGCGACACGTTGCGCCTGACGGTGGCGAACGATCCGGCCGGGGCGGGGCGCCTGCCCGGGGTGGCGTCGGGCGGCAGCGGCCTCGTCGGCCTCGACGAGCGGGTGCGCCTGGCGGGCGGCACGCTGCGCGCGGACCCCACGGACGACGGCGGCTTCGCGGTGACCGCCGAGCTGCCCGCGGCGGGTGCCGCCCCGCGCGCCGTCGACGCACCCCGGCCGACCACATCCGCGCGGGAGTTGGAGCAGGCCAGGCGGCAGGTCAGACGGCGGCTCGTCCAGGCGGTCCTGGCCCCGCTCGCGGTCCTCGCCGGGATCCTGCTGCTCATGATCCCCCTCAGCCTGATCAGCTCCGTCTTCTCGGTCCTCGACCGTGAGGTGTACGACGGCCTGACGGCCGGGGAGCCACGCGACGAAGTGGAGTCCCGGCTGCCGGACTTCACCAGGGACGGCCCGCCGGACGGCGCGCCCGCGACGCCGCGCGGCCAGGACTGCGCGTACTACAGCACGCGCTTCATGTCGTCCGACGGCTACCGCCTGTGCTTCGCCGACGGGCGGCTCGTGTCCAAGTCGGTCGTGGGTGAGGGCGACTGAGGGAGCGCCCGTGTGACCGTACAGAATCAGGCAGGCAGCACCCGCGAACGAGAGGCAGTCATGGCGACGACGCACCACGAACCGGCAGGCCGGCTCCCCCTGGAGGGCATCACCGTCGTCAGCCTCGAGCAGGCCGTCGCCGCTCCCTTCGCCACCCGTCAGCTGGCCGACCTCGGCGCCCGCGTGATCAAGGTCGAGCGCCCCGGCGGCGGCGACTTCGCCCGCCGCTACGACACCACGGTGCACGGCCAGGCCAGCTACTTCGTGTGGCTCAACCGCTCCAAGGAGTCCCTCACCCTGGACCTCAAGTCCGCGGAGGGCATGGAGATCCTGCACGAACTCCTCGCGGGCGCCGACGTGTTCGTGCAGAACCTCGCCCCCGGCGCGGCCGACCGCCTGGGCCTGGGCGCGGACGAACTCCAGTCCCGCTACCCGTCCTTGATCCCCTGCACCGTCAGCGGGTACGGAACCAGCGGCTCCTGGGCAGACCGCAAGGCCTACGACCTGCTCGTGCAGTGCCAGACCGGGCTGCTCTCGCTGACCGGCACACCGGACGAGGCCGTGCGGGCGGGCATCTCGGTCGCGGACATCGCGGGCGGGATGTACGCCTACACCGGCATCCTCACCTCGCTCTTCACCCGGGCGACCACCGGACGCGCACCGGCCGTCGAGGTCTCCCTGTTCGACGCGCTCGGCGAGTGGATGAGCCAGCCCGCGTACTACACGCGCTACGGCGGCACGCAGCCGCCGCGCGTCGGCGCACGGCACGCGACGGTCGCGCCTTATGGCCCGTTCACCGCGTCCGACGGCAAGGACGTCCTGCTGTCCGTGCAGAACGAGCGCGAGTGGGCCGCCCTGTGCGAGCAGGTCATCGGGCGGCCCGAGCTGACCGACGACCCGCGGTTCGCCACCGGATCCGACCGTGTCGCGCACCGCGACGAACTCGACGCGATCATCTCCGCACGCTTCGCCGCGCTCGGCAGCCAGGAGGCGATGGAGCTGCTCGACCGCGCCAACATCGCCAACGCGGGCGTCAATTCGGTCGCCGAGTTCCTCGACCACCCCGCGCTCGGCGAACGTGACCGCTGGCGGGAGGTCTCGATCCCGGGCAGCCCGTCCCCCGTGCAGGCGCTGGTGCCGCCCGCGGACCTGAGCGGCGTGGACCCGCGCATGGATCCGGTACCGGCCGCGGGCGAGCACACCGAGCGGATCCTCGGGGAGCTGGGGCGCGGCCCGGACGACATCGCCCGGCTGTGCGCGAAGGGCGTCTGCGGGTGAGCCTCACCCGCCCGAGCCCCCTCAGGCGACGCCGAGCCCTTCGAGCACGACGGCGCCCGGCAGCTCGGCGAACGCCTTGCCCGGCACGATGAGCTTGCCCCTGCGGCGGCCGCTGCCGATCAGGACGTACGGCAGGTCGACGACGGCGGCGTCCACGAGCAGCGGCCAGTCGGCGGGCAGGCCGACCGGGGTGATGCCGCCGTACTCCATGCCCGTCTCGCCGGTCGCCGTGTCCATGGGTGCGAACGAGGCCTTGCGGGCGCCGAGTTGGCGGCGCACGGCGCCGTTCACGTCGACGCGGGTCGTGGAGAGGACCAGGCACGCGGCGAGCGAGGCCTCGCCGCCGCGCTTGCCCGCGACGACGACGCAGTTCGCGGACTGCTCCAGGATGTCCTGGCCGTAGTGCTCCACGAAGGTGGCGGTGTCGGCCCACTGCGGGTCGGTGTCGACGTACAGGATCTGTTCGGCCGGTACGGTCCCGCTCCAGCCGCGCACGGCGTCGGCGACGGGCCCGACCAGGAGGTCGAGGGCCTCGGGCGCGGGGCGGACGTCGTCGAAATCTCCCATGGGTGCACGCATGGCCGCACGCTAACAGGCGCCCTGGCCACGGGCCTTGGCGTCTCACTGCGCGGGCGCCGGTACGGCTCAGTGCACCTTGGTACGACTCAGTAGGACGAGGCGTGCGCGGGCGGCACGGACACCGACATCGTCAGCTCGACCGGCTCGGCGCCGTTGTTGTGATAGCCGTGCGGCACGTTCGCCTCGAACGTCGCGGACGACCCCGCGGCCACCAGATGCTCCACGCCGTCCACGAGGAGCGTCAGCTCGCCCGCAGTGACGTGCAGCAGCTCGATGGTCCCCGGCGGGTGCGCGTCGGAGTCGCTGCCCTCACCGGGCACCAGCTTCCACGCCCACAGCTCGAAGGGCCCGCGCGCCTCGGCCCCGACGAGGAGCGTCGTACTGCTGCCCGCTTCCGTGGACCACATCCGCACCGCCTGCTCCGGCGGCACGAGCCGGACGTGCGAGCCCTGCTCGTAGTCGAGGAGCGTGGTGATGCTGACGCCCAGGGCGTCGGCGAGCTTCACGGTGATGCCGACGCTGGGGTTGGTCCTGGCCTGCTCGATCTGGATGATCATGCCGCGGCTGACGCCCGCGCGGGCCGCGAGCGCATCGAGCGTGAAACCGCGTTCCGAGCGCCAGCGCTTGAGGTTGCGCGCGAGCGACTGAGTGAGCTGGTCGAGGTCCGACACATTCCGTCCAATATTTTGGATGACAGAGTTCAGGATATTGAACTACGGTGTGGTGCACTTAAGGGTTCACCACACTGTACTGCGAGGATCTCCGATGACAGCACTGTTCGCGCTGGCCACCAGCCTGATGTACGGGCTTGCCGACTTCGGCGGCGGACTGCTGACCCGGCGCATCCCCGCGCTCACCGTGGTCGTCGCCTCGCAGACCATCGCCGTGACCGTGCTCGGCGTGATCGTGGTCGCCACGGGAGGCTGGACGGAGTGGGGGCCGCAGCTGTGGTTCGCGGTGGCCGCGGGACTCCTCGGCCCGGTGGCGATGCTCGCCTTCTACAAGGCCCTGGCCATCGGCCCCATGAGCGTCGTCTCACCGCTCGCCTCCGTGGGCGTCGTCGTACCGGTGGCGGTGGGTCTCTTCCTGGGCGAGCGGCCGGGAGTCCCGCAGTTCGCCGGGCTCACCGTCGCCATCGTGGGCATCGTGCTCGCGGGCGGCCCCGAGCTGCGCGGCGCCCCCGTGCAGCGCCAGGCGGTCCTGCTCACCCTGCTCGCGGCCTTCGGCTTCGGCGCGGTCCTCGCCCTGATCTCCGAGGCGTCGAGCAACCTCACCGGCCTGTTCCTCGCCCTGTTCGTGCAGCGCGTGACGAACGTGGCCGCGGGCGGGGCCGCGCTGTTCGTCTCCGTGCAGCGGGGCGGCGCCGCACTCCCCGAGGGCATGGGCATGGGCGTGCTCTGGGCGGCGCTCCCGGCGCTCGCCTTCGTCGGCCTGGCCGACGTCGCGGCCAACGGCACGTACTCGATGGCCGCCCAGAACGGCCCGGTCACCCTGGCCGCGGTGCTCTCCTCGACCTACCCGGTCATCACGGCACTCGCGGCACGCGCGGTACTGAAGGAGCGGTTGCGCGGGGTGCAGGCAGCCGGGGCGGGCCTGGCACTGGTGGGCACGGTACTGCTGGCCAGCTGAAACGAGCCAAGCCGCGCCTACCCCTCCAACTCCCCCAGAGCAAGCAACTGTTCCGGCGTGACCCCATCAGGAATGGGAACAGGCGCAGGCGTACGCAACGGCGGCTGCCACCCGGCCTCCGCGTCCCAGCGCCGCACCACGCGCGCAGGCGCCCCGGCCACCACAGCGTGGTCGGGAACATCGCCGCGGACGACCGCACCCGCCGCGACCACGACATTGCGACCGAGCCTCGCACCCGGCAGGATCACCGCGTTCGTGCCGATCCAGCAGCCGGGGCCGATCTCGACGGGCTCCATGCGCGGCCACTGCTTGCCGATGGGCGTGTGGGGATCGTCGTACGAGTGGTTCGTGGACGTCACGTACACCGTGGGCCCGAAGTAGCAGTCGTCGCCGATCGTCACCGTCGTGTCGGCGATGACATGGCTGCCGCGGCCGAGCACGACGCCGTTGCCGATGCGCAGGATCGGGTCGGGGCCGAGGTCCAGATCGGGCATCATCCCGGCGGTGAGGGTGACCTGCTCGCCGATGATGCAGTGGTCCCCGATGCGGATCCAGGGCTCACCGAAGACGGTCCCCAGCGGGAAGGCGAGCTTCGTGTCCTGGCCGATGGCGCCGAACCGCAGCCGCCCCGGCCGCTGCGCGGTGACGGCGCCCGTGCGCTGCACCCACGCCCAGCCCGCGTGGACGACGCGCTGGGTCGCGCGGCGCCGCCAGTCGGCGACCGCGGATGAGAACGTGTTCCTGTTCTTCGGCACGCGCTCACGTTACTCAGCCCCGGGCGGCCCGGTGAGCCCGGCCCCCTGTGATCTTCACCCCACACGGCGTCGCGCCTGCCGCCGTCCCGTACGGTTCCGCCAGGCGCGAGACACGTACGAATGGAGAAATCCGATGAGCCACGAGGCACTCATCACCGGGATCGGCGGCAAGGACCCGAAGATCGATCAGGACGCCTTCACCGCGCCCACCTCGGTCGTCATCGGCGAGGTGACGCTGCACGCCGGGGCGAGCGCCTGGTACGGGGCGGTGCTCCGCGCGGACGGCGGGCCCATCGTCGTGGGCGCCGACAGCAACATCCAGGACAACTGCAGCCTCCATGTCGACCTGGGCTTCCCGATGACCATCGGCGAGCGGGTCTCGGTCGGCCACAACGCCGTCCTGCACGGCTGCACGGTCGAGGACGACTGCCTGATCGGCATGGGCGCGACGGTCCTCAACGGCGCGGTGATCGGCGCCGGTTCGCTGGTGGCGGCGCAGGCGCTGGTGCCCCAGGGGATGGTCGTACCGCCAGGCTCACTCGTCGCGGGCGTGCCCGCCAAGGTGCGCAGGCCGCTCACCGACGAGGAGCGCGCGGGCATCACGCTCAACGGCACGATGTACGTCGAGCTCGCCAAGGCCCACCGGGACGCCCACGCCAAGTGACGTTCAGTCGGCGGCCGGAACGGCAAACGGCTCGGCCGCCGTCTTCTCACCGCTTCCGGCCTGTGCCGCGTCGGCCTGTGCCGCGTCGCGGGCCGCCGCCGACTTCTTGGCGCGGCGCTTGACGAGCAGCATGGAGCCGACGCCGATCAGCACGGCGATGGCAAGGCCGAAGTACGAGAACCGCTTGAGCCAGTCCTCGGCGACGACACCGATGTAGTAGATGACGGCCGTGGTGCCGCCCGCCCAGACGATGCCGCCCAGGACGTTGGCGATGAGGAACTTCCAGTACGGCATGCGAAGGACGCCCGCCAGCGGCCCCGCGAAGATCCGGAGCAGGGCGACGAAGCGGCCGAAGAAGACCGCCCACATGCCCCACTTCTGGAAGGACTGCTCGGCGCTGCCGACGTTCGCGGCGCTGAAGTGCTTGGGAAACTTCCGTTCCAGCCAGGCCAGAAGTGGCCGGCCGCCCTTGCGTCCGATCGCGTACCCGATGGAGTCGCCGATGATGGCGCCCGCGGTGGCGCAGATCCCCAGGATGACGGGGTTGAGCTCGCCGTGCTGCGAGGAGAGCAGCGCCGCCGAGACGAGGACGATCTCGCCGGGCAGCGGGATGCCCAGGCTCTCCAGACCGATGACCACGCCGACCAGCGCGTAGATGCTGACGGCCGGTACGGTCTCCAGCCATTCCTGGACGTGCAACGCCGGTTCCTCCTGTGCTGGTGTGCCTGTACCCGGCGTGCGCGTTCCCCCCAAGATCGCGCACGCCGGGCAGCCTACCCGCTCACCCGGCGTCGGCCGGGGCGGAGCCCTTGAGGTCCTCGCGGTCCCACAGGTCACACCGGTGCTCACGGGCCACAGCGGCGCTCAGCTCGTTCCCGCCCGCGGACGCGGTGCGCAGCGAGAGCACCGTGCCGGGCCGGGTCCGCTGGTCGGGCGCGGTGGGCTGGCCGTCGGCGCGCGGGGCACCGCCGTGGATGAAGGAGCCCCAGTACTGGACCATCTGCCGCGCCAGAGTCCGCTGTTCCGCGTTGAGCGGCGTCGCGAGCCCGAAGTGCTTGAAGAGGTACTGCACTTCGTTGACGTGGGTCGCCCCGAAGTCGAACGTCCTGCCCGCCTCGCGGATCGAGGCGAAGGGCGGCGAGGTGCGGTCGGCGAACTCATAGGCGTAGACGGGGCCGCGCCCTGCGAGGGAGCGGTCCATGCGCAGCGCCGTGCAGGCGAACATCATGTCGCCCTGGGCGGCCGCGTACGCGTGCGTCGGCGAGGCGTACCCGGACACCGGATAGCGCTTGAGGACCTTGGCGCCGAGGTCCTCGCCGTACGCCCGGGTGAGCGCGCCTGGGTACTGCTCCTCGGTCAGCGGCTTGCCCTGTCCGTCGAACTGCCCGTAGGCGAAGAGCCGCCCTTCGTCGCTGTTCGCCCCGTTCAGGACGGGCACACGCGAGGCACTGCCGTCCTGGTACGCCTCCTCGGGCTGGACCGGCAGGAAGTCGCCGCCCGCCACCGGACCCCAGTCGAACCCGGCCTGCGCCGCGAGGATCTGGGCGGCGGGCTTCTTGCGCAGACAGGCGAGCGCCGTCGCCTGGTCCGGGCAGCCCGCCTTCTTCGCGAAGGCCGCGCCCTGCGTGAGCGCCTCCTCGCGCTCGCGGGCCGCGCAGTCCCCGTAGGCGCCGCTCTCCACGATGCCCGCGCGGTAGAGGCCCTCGGCGGTGGGCGAGGCGAGCTGGGTGCAGACGGAGCGGCCGCCTGCCGACTCCCCCGCGATGGTGACGCGCTGCCGGTCGCCGCCGAACGAGCCGATGTTGGCGCGCACCCAGCGCAGGGCCGCCTGCTGGTCGAGCATGCCGTAATTGCCCGAGACGCGGTCGGACGCCTCACCGTCGAGGCTCTTCCCGGCGAGGAACCCCATCGCGCCGAGGCGGTAGTTGACGGTCACGACCACGGTGCCGGTGCGCCGGGCGAAGGCGTCGGGCACGATGTCCTCGCCCGCGCCCGCGGTCAGCCCGCCGCCGTGCAGCCAGACCATGACGGGACGCTTCTTGTGCTGCCCGTCGGGTGCGTAGACGTTGAGGTCGAGGCAGTCCTCGGTGTGGCTGGGGTTCTCGTACCCGGGATCCCAACTCGCGCTCTGCACGCACCGGTTGCCGAAGGAGGTCGCACCGCGCACGCCCTGCCAGGACTTGGCGGGCCTGGGCTCCTTCCAGCGCAGGGCGCCGACGGGCTGCCGCGCGTACGGGATGCCGAGGAACTGCCGCCCTTCGGCGGTGGTTTCACCGCGCAGCCAGCCCGCGTCCGTACGGACGAGCGTGCCGCCGCCCGCGCGGGGCGCGTCCTCCCGCGCGGTGGCCTGCGCGGCGTGCGGGGTGAGCATCGCCGCGGCGGCTGCCGCCATGGCGACGAAGGCGGTTGCGGCGCGCCGCGCCCGGCCCGCTCCGCGTCTTCCCGTGCTGCTTCGACCTGTTCCTGTCGTGCGGCTCATGCGGCGACTCCCCTTGATGAGATGACGTCGACCCACTGGCGGCGGAAAACTATGGCGGTTACTGACTCGTGTCAATGAGTTGAACAGAAGACCGCCCGGAACGGCGGGATGAGGTCGGAAAGAACGGCGCCGCGCCGGTCGGGACCCCCGTGGCCCGGCCGACGCGACGCCGCTGTGTTCAATGAACGTACGGAAGCGAACGCCCCCGCGCGACTCAGTTATTGGGGCGCAGCGTCCACACGACGGTCATCTCGCCGGTCACGGCGCCGTCCTCGCGCTGGATCGCGATCGCCACCGGGAACTCGGGGCGCTGCCCCGCGTCCAGCTCGGCGACGACCTCGGCGGCCGGGCGGCCGAGGGTCGCGGTGGCGGTCACCGGCCCCATGGCGAGCTTCTTGTACGCGATGTCGGCGCGCACGGCGAGCGGCACGGCCCGCGAGAGCTGGTCCCCGAACGCGGCGAGCACGATCGCACCGCTCGCCGACTCCCCCAGCGTGAACATGGCTCCGGCGTGCGGCCCGCCGACGTGATTGTGGTACTCGGCCTGGTCGGGCAGGGCGACCACGGCCTTCTCGGGCGTGGTCTCACGGAACTCGAGGTTCAGGGTCCGGGCCATCGGCACGGTTGCGGCGAGCATCTCGCCTATCGACATCTGGTCAGCGCTCATGGCCGGGATGTTACCCACGAGTAGCGTTCTTTGGCCAGGAGCCCGCCCGGCGTAGATCGCCGTCACCTATGGTTGCTGCGCATGTGGCCAGGAGAGCAGCAGCCCGGGGGCGGGCCGAACCAGCAGCCGAACCCCTACCAGCAGCCGGGATATCAGCAGCCTGCGCCCTGGATCACGCCGACCGTTCCCGGCGGTTCGCCCCAGGCCCCGCAGGGCGGCGGAGGCAACGGCGACGGCAACGGCAACGGCAACGGCAACGGCAACAAGACCAAGGTCATCGCCATCGTGGCCGCCGCCGCTGTCGTGGTGGCCGCCGGTGTCACCGGCTTCCTGGTCCTGGGCGGCGACAAGGACGACAGCGCCGAGCCGGACCCGGCGCGGTCCGCGTCCACCTCCCCGAGCCCGGCCGAGTCCGAGGGGTCCGACGCGCGCGGTGTCGACGGCGGGCCGAAGCCGACCATTCCGGGCTGGAAGGCGGTCACGAACGCCGAGCGGGGCATCGTCTTCGACGCACCCCCCGAGTGGGAGCTCAAGGCGCGCGACTGGGTGGACGCCGTCGGGGAGGCCGACGACGAGGACAGCATCCTGATCGGGATGGTGGCACCCGCCGCGCTCCAGCAGCAGTGGTGCGCGAGCGATCCCGACCGGGACGGCGTCAAGGACTACACGCCGCTCGCGGAGGCGGGCAGCAAGGGCAACCGCGGCGCGAAGAGCACCGAGCAGATCGCCAAGGAGGACTCGGCGACGTGGGTGTACGGCCAGTACTCCCAGCCCGACCGGAAGAACATCAGGACCGGCGCGGTGGAGTCGTACACCACCAGGTCCGGCATCACCGGCAGCGTGGCCACGTCCTCGGTGTCCGGCGTCGAGAACGAGGACAAGTGCCGGACGGACGGCAAGGCGACCTCCTTCGGCTTCAAGGACTCCAAGGGGAAACTCGTCTCCTGGTCGTTCTTCGGCGCCCGGGGCGTGAAGGGGGAAGTCCCGGACGCGACCGTCAAGAAGATGCTCAGCACGGTGCGTGAGATCGAGCCCCGGCCCGAGTCCTGAGCGACCGCACGATCCGTCCGCCCGCGCCCGGGGCGGCCGTGACGTGTCCGCTCCAACACCCCGTATCGTTTCCCGCCATGTGGCCAGGACAGCAGCCGCCCGGGGGCGAGCAGAACCCGCAGGACCAGAATCCCAACCCGTACCAGCAGCCGGGGTACCAGCAGCCGAACCCGTACCAGCAGCCGGGATATCAGCAGCCGAACCCCTACCAGCAGCAGGGGCCGGGCCAGCAGCAGGGCCAGTGGAGCGCGCCGACCGCGCCCCTGGGCGTCACGCCGCAGCCGCCCGGCGGCAGCGGCGGCGGTGACAGCGGCAACAAGACCAAGCTGGTCGCCGTCGTCGCCGCGACGGCGGTCGTGGTGGCCGCCGGTGTCACCGGTTTCCTGGTGCTCGGCGGCGACAAGGACGACGAGGCGGACGCGAAGCCGTCCAAGTCCCCCGCCAAGTCCGCGCCCAAGAAGCCGGACCCGGCCACGGGCGGCGGTGGGAGCGAACGCGGCAACGACAACGGCCCGAAGCCGGTGGTCAAGGGCTGGCAGGTCGTGGTGAACCCCAAGTGGGGCACCGCCTTCGACGTCCCGGCCGACTGGGAGGTGGAGACGCCCGGCACCTTCATCGGCTTCGAGGACACCAAGAAGGGTGACGGCAGCACGCTCATCGGCATGTCGGCACCCGCGTACTACAAGTCCAAGTGGTGCTCGTCGGACGACGACAAGGACGGCACCAAGGACGACAGCGCCCTCGGCGCCGTCGGCACCAAGGGCGCGAACGGCGCGAAGAGCACCGACGAGGTCGCGGTCAACCAGGTGCCGTGGTGGGTCTACGGCGGGTACACGCAGCCGGACAAGAAGAGCCTCACCGTCCCCAAGAAGGCGGAGCCCTTCACCACGAAGACCGGCATCAAGGGCAGCATCGCGCGCGCCCATTCGACGAACACACCGCAGAGCGGCAAGTGCGACTCGGACGGCAAGGCGATCACCTTCGGCTTCAAGAACTCCGAGGGTGAGTACGTCGCCTGGAGCCTCTACGGCGCGAAGGGCGTCAAGGACGAGATCCCCGAGGCGACGATCATGAAGATCCTCAATACGGTGCGTCTGCACGGGGACCCCACGGAGTCCTGAGTCGTTTCGTACGCCCGCGGGGCTTGTGACCCGATGTGCCGGCCCCCCAGCGGGGGCAGCGATGACATCAGGCCACAAGCCCCTCTATGGTTACTGCCCATGTGGCCAGGACAGCAGCCGCCCGGGGGCGAGCAGAACCCGCAGGACCAGAATCCCAATCCGTACCAGCAGCCGGGGTACCAGCAGCCGAACCCGTACCAGCAGCCGGGGTACCAGCAGCAGCCGCACTCGGGTGCCTACTCGCAGCCGGAGCAGCCTCAGTGGGCCGCGCCCACTCCGCCGCCGATGCCGCCCCAGCCGGGCGGCGGGCAGGGCGGGGACGGGAACAAGACAAAGATCACCGCGATCGTCGCGGCGCTCGCCGTCGTGGTGGCCGCCGGTGTCACGGGCTTCCTCGTCCTCGGTGGTGACAAGGACGACGCGGCGGACGGCAAGCCGGACAAGAAGACTCCCGCCAAGTCCGCGGCTCCGAAGCCGAGCCCCACCGACGACGGCGGCACCGAGCGCGGCACGGGCAAGGGCCCGAAGCCGACGATCGAGGGCTGGCAGGTCGTGGTGAACCCCAAGTGGGGCACCGCCTTCGACGTCCCGGCCGACTGGGAGGTGGCGACCCCCGACACCTTCATCGGCTTCGAGGACAGCGAGAAGGGTGACGGCAGCGCGCTCATCGGCATGTCCGCGCCCGCGCACTACAAGTCCAAGTGGTGCTCGTCGGACGACGACAAGGACGGCACCAAGGACGACACCGCCCTCGGCGCCGTCGGCACCAAGGGCCAGAACGGCGCCAAGAACACCAAGGACGTCGCGCGCAACGACTCCGCGTGGTGGGTCTTCGGCGGCTACACGGACCAGAAGAAGGCCGACAAGAAGAAGATCAAGGTCGGCAAGGTGGAGTCGTACACCACCACGTCGGGCATCAAGGGCAGCGTCGCGACCTCCACGACCTCCGGCGTCACCAAGAACGACAAGTGCGACTCGGACGGCAAGGCCACGACGTTCTCCTTCAAGAACAGCGACGGAGAGTACGTCGCGTGGTCGCTGTACGGCGCGAAGGGCGTGAAGGACGAGATCCCGGACGCCACGGTGAAGAAGATCCTCAGCACGGTACGGCTGCAGGGCGAAGCCGAGGGGTCCTGAGCCGCTGAGCTACTCAGCTACTCAGCTACTGGGCCGCTGACGGGGTCCTGCCCCGGGCGGAAACGGTTTGGCAAGTCGGTGTTCCGGCGGGGATAGTCCCCTGGTGACCAAACCCGCCGCCGTGCGCCGCCCCGCCTGGGCAGGGCGCAACTACAGCCTGCTGACCGCCGCCGCGATCGTGACCAACCTGGGCAGCCACGGCGCCCTGATCGCGGCGGCGTTCGCTGTGCTCGACTCCGGCGGCGACGGCGGGGACGTGGGGCTGGTGGCGGCGGCCCGCACGCTGCCGCTCGTGCTCTTCCTGCTCATCGGCGGCGCCGTCGCCGACCGGCTGCCGCGCCACCACGTGATGGTCGCGGCCAACGCGCTCAACTGCCTCTCGCAGGCGGTCTTCGCCGTGCTCGTCATCTCCGGCACGCCCCCGCTGTGGTCGATGATGCTGCTCACCGCGCTCGGCGGTACCGGCCAGGCGTTCTTCGGCCCGGCGGCCGAAGGCATGCTGATGTCGACCGTCAGCGGAGAACAGGCGAGCCGCGCCTTCGCCCTCTACCGCATGGCGATGCAGGGCGCGGGCCTCGGCGGCGCCGCGCTCGGCGGCCTGATGGTCGCCGCGATCGGGCCCGGCTGGGTGCTCGCCGTGGACGCGGTGGCGTTCGCGGCGGCCGGAGCCCTGCGGTCGTTCCTCGACGTCAGCCACATCCCGAAGCGCGAGCCCGGCGGCGGACTGCTCTCCGATCTGCGGGAAGGCTGGCGGGAGTTCATCGGCCGGCCGTGGCTGTGGGCGATCGTCGCGCAGTTCTCCGTGGTGGTGGCGGTGGTCGGCGCGGCCGAAGCCGTCTTCGGGCCCCTGGTCGCCAGGGACGAGCTGGGCGGCGCGGGGCCCTGGGGTCTGGCGCTCGGCGCGTTCGGTGCGGGCACGGTCGGCGGCGCGTTTCTGATGATGCGGTGGAAGCCGCGGCGCCTGCTGCTCGCGGGCACCCTCTGCGTCTTCCCGCTCGCGTTGCCCTCGGCGGCGCTCGCGGTGCCGTTGCCGGTGTGGGGTCTGGCGGCGGTGATGTTCGTCAGCGGCGTCGCGATCGAGGTCTTCGGCGTCTCCTGGATGACGGCGATGCATCAGGAGATCCCCGAGGAGAAACTGTCGCGGGTCGCCGCGTACGACTGGTTCGGCTCGATCGCGATGGTCCCGCTCGCCACGGCGCTCGCGGGCCCCGCGGAGCTCGCCTTCGGGCGTTCGGCCTCGCTGTGGGGCTGCGCGGCGCTGGTGGTCGTGGTGACCGCGCTGGTGCTCTTCGTCCCGGACGTGCGCAATCTGACGCGACGCACGTCGTCGAAGGAGATCGCCAAGGTGGCCGCTCTCCCGGTCGAGCCCCCGCCCGGCCCCCCGCTCGGAACGTCAGCCGATGCTGAAGGCCCCGCCGGGCGGCTCGGGTGACGCGACCGCGTCCTCGTCCCGCACCGGCTTCGCGTGACCGGTGAAGGCGCACGGCGCCCAAGGAGATCGCCAAGGCGGCCTCTTCCTCTACTGCTCCCCCGGCCGCTCTCCCGATCGAGACCCCGCTCGGAACGTCAGCCGATGCCGAAGGCCCCGCCGGGCGGCTCGGGTGACGCGACCGCGTCCTCGTCCCGCACCGGCTTCGCGTCACCGGTGAAGGCGCACGGCGCCCAAGGAGATCGCCAAGGCGGCCTCTTCCTCTGCTGCTCCCCCGGCCGCTCTCCCGATCGAGACCCCGCTCGGAACGTCAGCCGATGCCGAAGGCCCCGCCGGGCGGCTCGGGTGACGCGACCGCGTC
>NZ_JBEYTL010000006.1:0-71433 GCF_040643025.1 Streptomyces sp. NPDC047525 | reverse complement strand
CTCGTCCCGCACCGGCTTCGCGTCACCGGTGAACAGGCGCAGCGCCGCCCCGTGCTCGACGCGCGCCGGGAAGACGTCGGCCGCCGCCCGCCGGGCCAGCGCCTCGACCTCGATCGCTTCGTGCGAGGCGACGAGCACCGCGTTGCCGAACCGGCGGCCGCGCAGCACGGTCGGCTCGGCGATCAGCGCGACCTGCCCGAACACCTCGGCGAAGGTGGCGAGCTGCGAGCGGAGGAAGCCGAAGGGCGCCCCGTCGGCGAGGTTCGCCGCGTAGACGCCGCCCACGCGCAGGACCCGCTCCGCGGCGCGCGCGTAGGCCACCGACGTCAGATGGGCGGGCACCCGCGAGCCGCCGAAGACATCGGCGACGAGTACGTCGGTGCTGTCGGGTGCCGCCGCTTCGAGCCACTGCCGGGCGTCCGCGCCGTGCACGGTGATCCCGGGGTCCGCGGGCAACGGCAGCCGCTCGGTGACGAGTTCGAGCAGCCCCCGGTCCGCCTCCACCACGTCCTGGCGCGACCCTGGCCGGGTCGCGGCGACATAGCGGGGCAGGGTGAGCGCGCCGCCGCCGAGGTGGACGACGTCCAGGGGGCGGTCGGGGTCGGCCGCGGTGTCGATGACGTGGGCAAGCCGCTGCGCGTACTCGAACTCCAGATGCGTGGGCGCGTCAAGATCGACGTACGACTGAGGCGCCCCGTCGACCGTGAGCAGCCAGGCGCGGGGCCGGTCCACGTCCGGCATCAGCTTGGCGGTGCCGTGATCCACGTCCTTGATGACGGCTATCGCCTCGTCCGCGTGTTGGTCCTCAGTCACCGCTCCATTGTGCCCGCCCGGCCCGGGGGTGGATCCCCCGAGCCGGGCGGGCAGCGCGGCCGTCAGCCGACCTCGGTCACCGTGCCCGCGCCGACGGTGCGCCCGCCCTCGCGGATCGCGAAGCCGAGCCCCGTCTCCAGGGGCATGTCGCGGCCGAGCTCGACCGTCATGGTGACGGTGTCGCCGGGCCGGGCCACGGCGGCGTCGCCGAGGTCGACGTCGCCGACCACGTCCGCGGTGCGGAGGTAGAACTGCGGCCGGTAGCCGGTCGCGATCGGCGTCGACCGTCCGCCCTCCTTGGTGGACAGGACGTACACCTGGGCGGTGAAGCGGCTGCTGGGACTGACGCTCCCCGGCTCCACGACGACGTGCCCGCGTCGTACGGCGTCGCGTGGCACACCGCGCAGGAGCAGGGCCACGTTGTCGCCGGCCTGCGCGGACTCCATGGGCTTGCCGAACGTCTCGAGCCCGGTGACGACGGTCTCCGTGTCCGCTCCGAGCACCTCCACCCGGTCGCCGACCCGCACCTGGCCGCGCTCGACGGCTCCGGTGACGACGGTTCCGCGCCCGGTGATGGTGAGCACGTTCTCCACCGAGAGCAGAAAGGGCGCGTCGACGTACCGCTCGGGCATGGGCACATAGGTGTCCACCGCGTCGAGCAGCGCCTCGATGGCGGCGGCCCACCGTGGGTCGCCCTGAAGCGCTTTCAGCCCCGAGACCCGTACGACCGGGACGGAGTCGCCCCCGTACCCGTGCGCGGAGAGCAGCTCGCGCACCTCCAGCTCGACGAGGTCCGTGAGCTCCTCGTCGCCCGCGTCCGCCTTGTTGAGGGCGACCACGATGTGGTCGACCCCGACCTGGCGGGCGAGCAGGACGTGCTCGGCGGTCTGCGGCATGATCCCGTCGAGCGCGGAGACGACGAGGATCGCCCCGTCCAGCTGCGCGGCGCCGGTGACCATGTTCTTGACGTAGTCGGCGTGGCCCGGCATGTCGACGTGGGCGTAGTGCCGGGTGTCGGTCTCGTACTCGACGTGTGCGATGTTGATGGTGATCCCGCGCTGCGCCTCCTCGGGGGCGCGGTCGATGCGGTCGAAGGGCACGAACGTGCCGGTGCCGCGCTCGCTGAGGACCTTGGTGATGGCGGCGGTCAGGGTGGTCTTGCCGTGGTCGACGTGGCCCATCGTGCCGATGTTGAGGTGGGGCTTGGTGCGGATGTATGCCGTCTTGGACATGGCGGTTCCTTCTGGGGAACTCGAAGCTGAAGTCCTGGGCTCACGTCATCGCGTGCGCGCTCGGGACGGGGACCCCGGGGCCGAACCGACCCTCCCCCTATGGGGTCCGCCGGAGTGTCCGGGGAGGGTCAGCGTCGGGCGCCGTCGACAGGAAGTGCGGCGAAGTGGAGGACGGCAGCCTCCGCAGCGCCCGCGACTGCGGGCGAAGCTGCGTGAAAGGCGTACCGGAACATGTGGCAGATCATTGCCGACGGCCGGGGGTACGTCGAATGGTTTTCGCCGGGTCGTCCGTGCGGTCCGGGTGGGCGTGAAGTCCGGTGCGGTCAGAGGTTCTTGAGGGCCTCGCGCGCCGAGAGCGGCGCGAGGCGTCCGCGCTCACGCCCGACGAAGCCGCGTACCGCGTCCGGATCGGTCTTGGCGTACTCGCGCAGACACCAGCCGATGGCCTTGCGGATGAAGAAGTCGGGGTGGCCCGACTGGCGCAGGCAGTAGGCGAAGAGACGTTCGGTGTCGGTGGCGTCCTTGTACCGGAGCTGGTGGAGGAGGGCGGTGCGGGCCACCCACAGGTTCTCGTCCTCGACCCAGGCGTCCATCTCGGCCCTGAGCTTCGGGTCGGCGGCGACCAGACCGCCGACGACGTGCGCGGCGAGCGCATCGACCGTGTCCCACCAGGAGACCGTCGTGACGAGGTGGCGGGCGACCGGCAGGAAGCCCGACGAGAGGTGCTTCACGTGACGGCGCAGGTAGTCGACAGCGAAGTACGCGTACTCGCGTTCCGGCAGCTCCCAGCAGCGCAGCGCGATCGCCGTGCAGTCGGTCTCGTCGGGGCACGGGAGCCCGGCGAGGACCGTGCGGGCCAGCTCGCGGCGCAGGGGCGACGGCAGCCCGAGGAAGGGGGCGACGTCCTTCATGTACGCCCGTGCCTGCTGGGCCCGGTCCGGATCGGCCGCCGTCGGGTACGTCGCGGTGAGCCGTTCCATGACGGTGTCCGCCAAGTCGCTGCCCGGGACTGTGACGCTCATGAGACGCACCATACGGCGATCACACACACTTGTCGGTTAGTCTCCCCGGATGCTCGACACCGCCGCCACCCGCCCGCAGGGCTTCGCCGTGCGCTGTTCCAGGGCGCTGCTCTCGCCCTGGTCGCGGCTGTCTCTGCTGGTGGTGCTGCTCGCGGCGGCCGGGACGTGCGTGCTGCTCTTCGAGCCGCAGCGGCTCCTGTCCGACGGAGGGCTCCGGCAGCTGGGCGGCGTCGCCGCCGTGACGGTGTTCGCCGTCGCGTACGGCCTGTGCACCACGGCGTTCGTGCCGCGTCCGCTGCTCAATCTGGCGGCGGGCGCCCTGTTCGGTTCGCAGGCCGGGCTCACCGCCGCGCTCGCGGGCACGGTCCTCGGCGCCGGAATCGCCTTCGGGCTCGGCAGGATGCTGGGGCAGGACGCGCTGCGCCCGCTGCTCCGCGGGCGCTGGCTCCAGGCGGCCGACGGTCAGCTGAGCAGGCACGGCTTCCGGTCGATGCTGGCGGCGCGGCTGTTCCCCGGGGTGCCGTTCGCGGCCGCCAACTACTGCGCGGCGGTCTCCCGCATGGGATGGCTGCCGTTCCTGCTCGCCACCGGCCTGGGGTCGATCCCGAACACCGCCGCGTACGTCATCGCGGGCGCCCGCGCGTCGACGCCGACGTCCCCGGCCTTCCTGGTCGCGATGGGCTTCATCGCGGTGACGGGCCTCGCGGGCGCACTGGTGGCATGGTTCAAGCGCCACCAGCTGCGGGGCCGCTAGCCCCGCAGCCACAAGGCGCGTCCCGCGCGGGCGCGACCGGCTTGTCCTGTGGCACGAGCCGAGCGGTTCTTCTTGTGCGCGGGAACGAATCGCCCGCTGCCTGACTGACGCGACACTCGCTGGGTTCCGACACGGAGTCATCCGACACGGAGTCCGACGGAGGTCGTTGCCGGTGTCCACAGTGGTTGCCAGGCCCGCACCACCAGGTGCGTCGGCCGGAGTGCTGGAAAGCCCGTGGCTGTCCTTCTTCGGGCGGCGGCTCGGGCGGTTCGTGGTGTCGCTGTGGGTGGTGGTGACCGCCGCCTTCGCGATGATCCATCTGATGCCCGGGGACCCGGTGCGTTCCGCGCTCGGCATGACGGCGCCGGTGGAGACGGTGAACGCCCGGCGCCACGCGCTGGGCCTCGACGACGGTCTCCTCACCCAGTACTGGCACTACCTGCGCTCGGTGTGCGGCGGTGACTTCGGGACGTCCGTCCTGAGCGGCCTGCCGGTGTCGCAGCAGATCGGTGACCGCCTGCCGGCGACCGCCCAACTGGCCCTCGCGGCGTTCGCCGTCGCCATGGTGGTGGCGGTTCCGGTCGGCGTGGTGATGGCCGTCCTGACCCGGGGCGGGCGGCGCAGGGGCGGGGAGCTGGCGTTCACGTCCACCAGCGTGCTGTTGGCGGCCGTGCCCGAATTCCTGCTGGCGGTCGGGCTCGTCTACGTGTTCTCGGTCCACCTGGGGTGGTTCCCCGTGGCCGGGCGCGGGGGCTTCGCTTCGTACGTCCTTCCCGTGCTCGCGCTGGCCGTCGGCCCCGCCGCCGTCCTCGCGCGCATCGTGCGGGTCGAGATGCTGGCGGTCCTCGGCGACGACTTCATCCGCACGGCACGCGCCAAACGGCTGCCCGCCCGGCGGATCTACGCGCGGCACGCGCTGCCCAACGCGCTCACCGCGACGCTGACCATGGGCGGCCTGGTCCTGACGAGCCTGGTGGCCGGGACGGTCCTGGTGGAGAACGTCTTCGCGTGGCCGGGCCTCGGCTCGACGATCGTGCAGTCGATCCAGCAGAAGGACTACCCCGTGGTGCAGGGGATCGTCCTCGTCTACGGGATCGGCGTACTGGCCGTGAATCTGCTGGTCGACGTGGTGCTGGCCCTGCTCGATCCGCGCTCGACGATCCGGGAGGCCTGAGCCATGCGGAACGCCGGTACGAAGATCCTGGCCGTCGTGCGCACGCCCGTGGGGGCCGCTTCCGCCGCGCTGCTCGTGCTGCTGCTCGCCCTTGCCCTGTTCGCGCCCGTCCTGTGGGGCGACCGGGCGTCGGCGGTGGACGTGGACGCGCTCCAACAGGGGCCGACCGCCGCGCACTTGCTCGGCACGGACAGCCTGGGGCGGGACATTCTCGCCCGCGTCCTCGTCGCGACGCGGCTCTCCCTCCTGCTCGCCCTGACGGCCACGGCGATCGGGGTGGTGACCGGCACGCTCCTGGGGACGGCGCCTTCCGTGCTCCCCCGGTGGGCGGGACGGCTGGTGACCTCCGTCGTGAACATCGCCGTGGCCTTCCCCGGGCTGCTGCTCGCCCTGTTCTTCGCCATGATCTTCGGGGTCGGGGCCAAGGGCGCGGTGCTCGCCATCGGGCTCGCCATGGCGCCCGCGTTCGCCCGCCTCACGCAGACGCTGGCCGCGGGGATCGCGGGGCGGGACTTCGTGGCGGCGGCGCGGGTGGCCGGGGTGGGGCGGATCCGACTCCTTCTGCGGCACGTGCTGCCCAACATCGCTGAACCGCTGGTGGTCAACGCCACCATCGGCGCGGGCATGGCGCTGCTCGCCTTCGCCGGGCTCTCGTTCCTCGGCATCGGGGTGCAGGCACCGGAGTACGACTGGGGGCGGCTCCTCGGGGAGGGGCTCAACCAGATCTACGTCAATCCGACGGCCGCCCTCGCGCCGGGGGTCGCCGTGGTGGTCGCCGGGCTCGCGTTCAATCTGTTCGGGGAGACGGTGGCGGGGGTGGTGGGGGCGCGCGCTTCGGCGGCTCCGAAGGTTCCCGCTTCCCGGAAGGCCAAGGGCGCGGCGACGGTGGCCGTGTCGACGGAGTCCGCTGCGAGCGACCCCGTCCTGGTCGTGGAGGATCTGCGCGTCTCCTTCCCCGGTGCGTCGGGGCCCGTGACGCCGGTGCGGGGCGTCAGCTTCACCGTCGGCGCCGGGGAATCCGTCGGGGTGGTCGGTGAGTCCGGCTCCGGGAAGAGCTTGACCGCGCTCGGTGTCTCCCGGCTGATCGAGGCACCGGGAGTCGTGTCCGCGGCTCGCCTGGACTTCCTCGGTACGCCGCTCCTGAGGGCGTCCGACGCCGAGGCCCGCGGCCTTCTCGGTACGTCGCTCGCGCTGGTCTTCCAGGATCCGATGACCTCCTTCAACCCGACCCGGCGGATCGGACGCCAGCTCGCCGAGGTCTCCGAGCAGCACCAGGGGCTCTCCCGCGGCAAGGCGCTCACGCGGGCCGTCGAGCGGCTGCGCGAGGTGCGGGTGCCGGCGGCCGAGCGCCGCGCACGCCAGTATCCGCACGAGTTCTCCGGCGGCATGCGGCAGCGGGCGATGATCGCGATGGGGCTCATGGGCGAGCCGCGCCTGGTCATCGCCGACGAGCCGACCACTGCTCTGGACGTCACCGTGCAGCGCCAGGTGCTGCGGCTGCTCGCCCAGGTGCGCGAGAACGAAGCCGGGGCGCGGCAAGAGGGTGCGGCCGGGGTGCCGCGGCAGGGCGAGGCCGGGGCAGGTCAACAGGGCGTCCCCGCCGCGCTGTTGCTGATCAGCCATGACATCACCGTCGTGGCGCAGAGCTGCCGCCGGGTCCTGGTGATGTACGCCGGGCGGATCGTGGAGGACCTGCCCACCGCCGGTCTGCGCACCTCCGCGCGCCACCCCTACACCCGGGCGCTCCTGGCCGCCGTACCGGCGCTCGACACGGACCGGGACGCGCCGCTCGCGGTCATCCCGGGGCGGCCGCCGGAGCCCGGCCAGGTGGGCGCGGGCTGTGCGTTCGCCGCGCGCTGCGCGTTCGCCGACGAGCGGTGCCGGGCCGAGGATCCGGCGCCGTCGGACGTGAGCTGCGGCAAAGGCGCGCATCGCGTGGCCTGCTGGCATCCGCAGGGCGTCGGGCCCGAGCCCCGTCCGGCTGCGGGCAGCGGTGCACATGTCGACGTCGAGGCCGCCGGAGGTGGCGCGTGAGCGAGCTGGTCTTTGAACAGGTGAGCGTGCGGTACGGAAGCCGGCGCGGCGGACTCACCGCCGTCGACGGCGTCAGCCTGACCGTGCCGTCCGGCCAAGTGGTCGGCCTCGTGGGCGAGTCGGGGTCCGGGAAGTCGACGCTCGCCCGCAGCGCCGTCGGCCTCGCGCCCCTCAGCGCGGGAAGGGTGCTGCTCGACGGCACCGACGTACGGCACCTGACGGGGCACCGTCCGCTGCAGATGGTGTTCCAGGATCCGTACTCCTCGCTGGACCCGCGCATGAGCGTCGGCGCCTCGATATGCGAGGCGATGCCGCGCGGCGAGCGGGCGAGGGAGAAGCGGGCCGAGGTCGCGCGGCTCCTCGAACTGGTCAATCTCGACCCGGACCGCGCCGCCGCGCTGCCCGGCCGGCTCTCCGGCGGTCAGCGCCAACGCGTGGCGCTGGCCCGCGCGTTGGCCGCTAGGCCGCGGGTGGTGATCGCCGACGAGATCACGTCAGCGCTCGACGTGTCGGTGCAGGGCGCCGTGCTCAATCTCGTACGGGACGTACGGCAGCGTCTGGGCCTGTCCATGCTGTTCATCTCGCACAACCTCGCCGTCGTGCGCCATCTCAGCGACGTCATCGCCGTCATGTACCTGGGGCGGATCGTCGAGGCGGGACCCGCAGAACAGGTGCTTTCCGATCCTCAACACCCCTATACCCGCGCCCTGTTGAGCGCCGCCCCGTCCTGGAACACTCCTCTGTTCGAGGACAACGGTGCCGAGGGCACCGCCGACGCCGAGCCGAGCGACCCGCACCGCCCGCCGCCCGGCTGCCGCTACCACCCGCGGTGCGCGCTCGGCCCCCTCGCCAGGGCCGGCCGCGACCTCTGCCGCACCGCCGACCCCGCGCAGGACGCCGAGCGGCGTCCGCACCTGGCGGCCTGTCACTTCGCGGGGGAACCCGCCGAGCCGAAGGGAACCCGGACATGACCACGGCACCGAGCGAAGCCGCCCAGCTGCACCGGCGCAGCGTCGTCGCCGACACCCACAACGACCTGCTCTGCGCGGTGACGGCCAGGCCCGTCGACCAGTGGGCGGCGTTCTTCCGCGAGCGGTGGCTGCCCCAGCTCCTGGCGGGCGGCGTGAACGTACAGGTCCTTCCGGTGTTCATCGACGACACGTACCGGCCCGAGGGAGCGCTGCGCCAGACGCTGCGCATGATCGAGGCCGCGCACCGCATCGCCGCGGGCAACGCCGACGCGGTCCGGCTCTGCCGCGACGGCGCCGAGGTGGACGCCGCCCTGGACGACGGCAGGATCGCGCTCGTGCTCGCCCTGGAGAGCGCGCCGGGCGTCGCCGAGGACGTCGAACTCCTGGAGACCCTCTACCGGTTGGGTGTAAGGATCGCCTCCCTCGCCCACTTCGGACGTACGCCGCTCGCCGACGGCAGCGGCGAGGACGCGGCCGGGAGCCGGCTGACCCGGGCGGGCGTGGCCGCACTCGCCGAGATGGAGCGCATCGGCATGATGTTCGACATCAGCCATCTCGGTGCGGCCGGTGTGGACCACGTGCTGGAGCTGGCATCGCGGCCGGTCATCGCCACGCACTCCTCCGCGCGTGCGCTGCGCGACCACCACCGCAATCTCACCGACGACCAGGTGAAGGCCACCGCCGCGAACGGCGGCGTGGTGTGCGTGAATTTCTTCGCCCCGTTCCTCCACGAGAGCGACTACACCCTGGACCGGCTCGTCGACCACATCGAACACCTCGCGGACGTCGCGGGCCTCGATCACGTCGGTCTCGGCCCGGACTTCGTCCAGGAGGTCATGGCCGACACCACCCCGCCCTGCTGCGCGCACCCCGTGATCGAAGGCGTCCGCACCGACCAGTTCCTGCCCGGCCTCGAAGGTCCCGCCGGGCTTCCGCTGGTGACCGAGGGGCTGCTGCGGCGCGGCTGGGCCGACGGCGACGTCGCCCGGGTCCTCGGCGGCAACGTGCTCCGCCTCTTCCGTGACGGTCTGGGCCAGCCCGCCTCCTGACCACCGCCCCCGACGTCTGACTTCTTAGGAGGTGGCGCACCGTGATTCCACGCCTGCGCATCGACGACCTGTACGACTTCGCGGTGCCCGAGCAGCCCGCGGTCTCGCCGGACGGCGCCGAGATCGTGTACGTGCTGCGCACCACCGACCGCGCCGCCGACCGCGACGTACGCACGCTGTGGCAGGTCGGCGCCACCGGCGGCACCCCACGCCAACTGACGCGGGGGACTGCCGACTTGGCGCCCGCCTGGTCGCCCGACGGGACCCGGATCGCGTTCCTGCGCACGCCGGGCGACGAGCCCGCGCAGGTGTGGCTGCTTCCCGTGGCGGGCGGCGAACCCGAGCAGCTCACGACGCTGCCGCTCGGCGCGGGCGCGCCGGTGTGGAGCCCGGACGGCAGCACGCTCGCGTTCACCGCGCCGGTCGATCCCACGGCGTCCGACGGCACGGCGGACGACTGCACGGCGGACGACTGCACGGCGGACGACGCGCGGGCCGAGGCACCCGTCGTCGCCCGACGCCTGGACTACAAGGCCGACGGCGCGGGCCTGCTGCGCACGGTCCGCACCCACCTGCACGTGGTCGGCGTCGCCGACCACGAGGTCCGGCAGATCACCCGCGGCGACTGGCACGCCGCCGCCCCCGCCTGGTCACCCGACGGCACCCGCCTGGCGTTCCCCGCGGCACGCGACGAGGACTCCGACCTGACGTTCCGCAGCGCGGCGTACGTCGTCGATGCGGGCCCGCGCCATGCGGAACCGGTGCGCGTCGGGTCGGCCGGAGGACAGGCCGCGGCCGTGACGTGGACGGCGGAAGGCGACGCGCTCCTCGTCGTCGGCTCGACCGGCACCGCTGTCGGCCACGCCCGTTTGCTGCGCGTGCCGTTGGACGGCGAGGAGGCAGCCCCGCCCGCCGACCTCACGGGCTCCCTGGACCGCAACGTCATGCTCGGCGGCCCCGCCTACCCCGGTGCGCTGCCCCGGCTCACCGCCGACGGACGCGACGTACTCGTCTGCCTGCGCGACCGCGGCTGCACCCATCTGTACGTCGTCGGCGCCGACGGGAGCGGCACCACCCCGCGTCGCGTGGTCGGCGGTGACGCGGTCCAGGTCAGCGGGGTGTCCACGGCGGGCGGCAGCGTCGCGGTCGTCCTGTCCACCGCGACCTCCTACGGGGAGATCGCCACGGTCGACCTCGCCACCGGAACGGTCACCACCCGCACCGGGCACGGCGGCCCCAAGGCCTCCGAGGCGCCCGAAGCTCCCGAAGCTCCCGAGCTGTTCGTGCGCGAAGAACGCGAGTTCACCGTGTCCGACGGCACGGTGGTGCAGGGCTGGCTGGTGCGCGACCCTGCGCGCCGCGGCCCCGCTCCCCTGCTCCTGGACATCCACGGCGGCCCGCACAACGCGTGGAACGGCGCGGCCGACTCCGGGCACCTCTACCACCAGGTGCTCGCCGCACGCGGCTGGACGGTGCTGCTCCTCAACCCGCGGGGCAGCGACGGCTACGGCGAGCAATTCTTCACGGCGGCGCTCGGCGGCTGGGGGCTGAAGGACGCCGCGGACTTCACCGAGCCCCTCGACCAGCTCTTCGCCGAGGGCATCGCCGACCCGCGGCGCCTCGCCGTCACCGGGTACAGCTACGGCGGGTTCATGACCTGCTATCTGACCAGCCGTGACGACCGGTTCGCCGCGGCTGTCGCGGGCGGTGTGGTCAGCGACCTGACCAGCGTCGCCGGTACGTCCGATGCCGCGCATCTGCTCGGCGTGGCCGAGCTGGGCGGTCCGCCGTGGACGGACCGCGAGCACTACGCGCGCCAGTCGCCGCTCACCCACGTCGACCAGGTGCGCACCCCGACCCTCGTCCTGCAGGGCGGCAACGACGAGCGCTGCCCGGTCGGGCAGGCCGAACAGTGGTTCACGGCGCTGCGGGCGCGGGGCGTGCCCACCGAGCTGGTGCTTTACCCGGGCGGCGCGCACCTGTTCCCGCTCGACGGCCCGCCCTCCCATCGGGCCGACTTCAACCGGCGCGTCGTGGACTGGGTGGAGCAGTACGCAGGTGAGCCCGGACGGCCGCGCAAGGTGCCGCTCGACACGGCCCACTGGAAGCGCCGCCTGGCCGAACTGGCCACGGCACACCGGGTTCCCGGCGCGGCCCTCGGCATTCTGCGGCTCGGTGCGGACGGCACGGGGGACTCGGACGGCGCAGGCGACTCGGACGGCGCGCGCGACGACGTCCTGCTGGCCCACCACGGCGTCCTGAACACCGCCACCGGCGTCGACGTCACCGACGACTCGGTCTTCCAGATCGGGTCCATCACCAAGGTCTGGACGTCGACCGTCGTCATGCAGCTCGTCGACGAGGGCAAGCTGGACCTGGACGCCCCGCTCGTCGACGTACTGCCCGAACTGCGCCTGGCCGACCCCGCCGTCACCAAACAGGTGACGATGCGGCACCTGCTCACCCACACCAGCGGCATCGACGGCGACGTCTTCACCGACACCGGCCGCGGCGACGACTGCCTGGAGCGCTACGTCGAGCTCCTCGCGGAGACGCTCCAGAGCCACCCCATCGGCGCGACGTTCTCGTACTGCAACTCGGGCTTCAACCTGGCGGGGCGGGTCATCGAGAAGCTGACGGGGCTCACCTGGGACGGCGCGCTGCGCGAACGCCTCTTCACACCGCTCGGCCTGAAGCGTGCGCTGACGCTCCCCGAGGAGGCGCTCCTCCTGCGCGCCGCCGTCGGACACGTCGCCGACGGCGACGCGGATCCCGCGCCCGCCCCGGTGTGGGGGCTGCCGCGCTCGGTCGGCCCCGCCGGGCTGATCAGCGCCGACACCGCGGACGTGCTCGCCTTCGCGCGGCTGCATCTGACCGGGGGCCTCGGCCCGGACGGCACCCGTGTCCTGAGCGAGGAGAGCGCGGCACAGATGGCGGCCCACCAGACCGACCTGCCGGACCGCCACACCCTGGGCGACTCCTGGGGCCTCGGCTGGATCCGCTTCGGCTGGGACGGACAGCGGCTGTACGGACACGACGGCAACACCATCGGCCAGTCCGCGTTCCTGCGGATCCTGCCCGACCAGGGCCTGGCGGTGACGCTGCTCACGAACGGCGGCAACACCCGGGACCTGTACGAGGACCTGTACCGGGAGATCTTCGCCGAGCTGGCGGGCGTCACCATGCCCCGCCCCCTGACCCCCGCCGACCGGCCGCCGACCGTCGACGGCGCGCTGCACACGGGGGTCTACGAGCGGGCCGGCGCCCTCATCGAAGTACGTGTGGCAGAGGGCGAGTTGAGGCTCCGGCAGACCGTGACGGGGCCGCTCGCCGCGCTGGACCCCACGCCCACCCAGGAGTTCACGCTCGTCCCGGTCGGCGACTCCAGGTTCGTCTTCCGGCAGCCGGGCACGCAGACCTGGGTCCCGGTCACCTTCTACACGCTTCCGACCGGTGAGCCGTACGTCCACTACGGCGCCCGCGCCACCCCGAAGGTGATCTGACATGACCTTTCCCGCACCTCAATCAGCTTCACTCGTACGGGACTTCGAGGCGGCGCTGCCCAAGATCCTCGCCGACATCGAACTCCTGGTGCGCTGCGAGTCGCCCTCCGCCGACCTCGCGGCCGTGGCCCGCAGCGCCGATCTGGTGGCCGAGGTGGGCGCCGCTCATCTGGCCGCGGCCCCCGAGCGCATCGTCCTCGACGGGCGCACCCACCTGCGCTGGCGGCTCGGCGACGGGCCGCGCCGCGTCCTGGTCGTCGGGCACCACGACACGGTGTGGCCCGTCGGGTCGCTCGCCACGCACCCGTTCGGCGTCGAGAACGGCGTGCTGCGCGGGCCCGGCTGCTTCGACATGAAGACCGGCGTGGTGATGGCGTTCCACGCCCTGGCCGCGCTGGACGGCACGGACGGCGTGACCGTCCTGATCACCGGCGACGAGGAGCTCGGCTCACCCTCGTCCCGCGCGCTCATCGAGGCCGAGGCCCGCGGCTGCGACGCGGCCCTCGTCCTGGAGGCGTCGGCGGACGGCGGGGCCCTGAAGACGGAACGCAAGGGAGTGTCGCGGTACGAGGTGCTGCTGCGGGGCCGCGCCGCCCACGCCGGGCTCGAACCCCACCTGGGCGTGAACGCGAGCGTCGAGGCGGCGCACCAGATCCTCGCCACCGCGGCGCTCGGCGACGCCGCCGCGGGAACGACCGTCACGCCGACCGTGCTCACCGCGGGCACGACCACGAACACCGTGGCCGCAGAGGGGCGGTTCGCCGTCGACGTGCGGGTGCGCGACACCGCCGAGCAGGATCGCGTGGACGTCGCGATGCGGGCCCTGCGGCCGGTGCTCGACGGCGCCCGTGTCGAGGTCGTCGGGGGTCCCAACCGGCCGCCGATGTCCAGCGGCGCGTCGCGGGACCTGTTCGCCCGTGCCGCCCGGATCGCCGACGGCCTGGGCGTCGGACCGCTCTCGGCGGTCGCCGTCGGCGGCGCGTCGGACGGCAACTTCACGGCGGGTGTCGGCACCCCCACCCTGGACGGCCTCGGCGCCGTCGGCGGCGGCGCCCACGCCGACCACGAACACGTCGAGGTGGCCGAACTGCCCCGGCGGACCGCCCTGCTCACGGCGCTGCTGCGGGAACTCCTTGATCACGCCCAGCACCCCCACGGCAAAGAAGATGACACCAGTGATTGATCTGTCCAGCGACACGGGCCGCACCGCAGGCCCGGGGGATGTGGTCGGCGAGGCGGTCGCCGCCGCGGAGTCCGCGGCCCGCTCGGCCCGCGTCTCCGTGTGCCAACTCGCCGACCTGGCGCACCTGGAGGCCGTTCAAGACCTCTACGAGGGAATCTGGCGGCCGGACGGCAAGAACCCGCCGGTGACGACCGAACTGCTGCGCGCGCTCACCAAGGCGGGCAGCTATGTGGGCGGCGCCTTCGACGGCGGCGAACTCGTCGGCGCCTGCGTCGGGTTCTTCTCGCCGCCCGCCGCCGGGGCCCTGCACAGCCACATCGCCGGCGTGGCCGCGAGGATGCGCGGCCGCAGCGTCGGCAACGCGTTGAAACTGCACCAGCGGGCCTGGGCGCTCCAGCGCCAAGTGGCCGAGATCTCCTGGACGTTCGACCCGCTGGTGCGCCGCAACGCCTACTTCAACCTCGGCAAACTGGCCGCCGCGGCCACCGAGTACCTGCCCAACTTCTACGGCCAGATGAACGACGGCATCAACGGCACCGACGACACCGACCGCCTCCTGGTCACCTGGCGCCTCGCCGCCCCCGAGGTCGCCCTGGCCTGCGCGGGACAGCGCCCGGCGCCGCGCCCCACGGCGGGCGCCGTCACCGCCCTCGGTGTCTCCCCGCGGGAGAGCCCCGTCCTCGGCACCCTCGAAGGCCCGACGGTCCTGGTGGCCGTGCCCGCCGACATCGAGCAGCTGCGCGCCACCGACCCCGCACGGGCCGCCGACTGGCGCTCGGCCCTGCGTGACGTCCTGGGCGGGCTGCTCGCGGACGGGGCACGGATCACCGGCTTCGACCGGGACGGCCGGTACATCGTCGAAAGGAAGAACACGGAATGGAAGCACACGGCATGAAGCTCAACGGAGTCGAGATCCGCCGCGTCCGGATGCCGCTGGTGGCGCCGTTCAGGACCTCGTTCGGCACCCAGACCGTGCGCGAGGCGCTGCTGCTGCGCGCCGTCACGCCCGACGCCGAGGGCTGGGGCGAGTGCGTCGCGATGAGCGATCCGCTGTACTCCTCCGAGTACGTCGACGCCTGCGCCGACGTACTCCGCCGCTTCCTCGTCCCCGCGCTCACCGGCCGCCGCGACCGGCTCGACGCGTCCGCGGTCGCTCCCGCGCTCAGCCCCTTCAAGGGGCATCTGATGGCGAAGGCCGCCCTGGAGATGGCGGTCCTGGACGCGGAGTTGCGCCAGCGGGGCGTACCGCTGTCGCGGGAACTGGGTGCCGTGCGTGAGCGGGTGCCCTGCGGGGTCTCGGTCGGGATCATGGACTCGGTGCCGCAGCTCCTGGAGGCCGTCGCGGGATACCTCGACACCGGTTACGTACGCATCAAGCTGAAGATAGAGCCGGGCTGGGACGTCGCGCCGGTGCGTGCCGTCCGCGAGCGGTTCGGCGACGACGTACTGCTGCAGGTCGACGCCAACACGGCCTACACCCGCGCCGACGCGCGCCACCTGGCCCGGCTCGACCCGTTCGACCTGCTCCTGATCGAACAGCCGCTGCCGGAGGACGACTTGATCGGCCACGCGGAACTCGCCCGCCAGGTGCGTACGCCGATCTGCCTGGACGAGTCCATCACCTCGGCCCGTGCAGCCGCCGACGCGATCGCGCTGGGCGCCACGAGCATCGTCAACATCAAGCCGGGCCGGGTCGGCGGCTATCTGGAGGCCCGCCGCATTCACGACGTGTGCGCGGCGCACGGGGTGCCCGTGTGGTGCGGCGGCATGCTGGAGACCGGGCTCGGGCGGGCCGCGAACGTCGCGCTCGCGGCGCTGCCGGGCTTCACGGTGCCCGGCGACACCTCCGCGTCCGACCGCTACTACCGCGCCGACATCACTGAGCCGTTCACCCTCGACGACGGCCACCTGCCCGTGCCGACCGGGCCCGGCATCGGCGTGGAGCCGCTGGCGGACGCACTCGACGAGGTGACGGTCTCCACGGAGTGGATTCCCGCGTGACGCCGGTGCTGGAGTCAGTGCCAGTGCCAGTGCCAGTGCCGCTGCCGCGCACGCCCCTGTCGTACGCGAGGAACTCCCCGTAAGATCGCATCCATACGGCCTATACGACGTATAGGACGCTGGCCGCCGACGTACAAGGCCGAAGCCGTGTCTCGCCCCTACGGGAGGAAACGTGCTCATCCCGGTGACCACCCATCCCCGAGCCAGCCTGCGGCGCGTCCTCGAGGACCTGGGGCCCACCCTCCTCGACCTCGTGTGCGGCGACCCGGACGGCGCCGACGACATCGGCGGCGTCGTCATCCACGACCCGCACGACGAACCCGTGCCGCCCCCTCAGGCGCTGGTGCTCGGTGTCGCGGTGCACGATCCGGTGGAGATCGTCCAGCTTCTCGACGCACTCGCCGCGCAAGGCGCCGCGGGGCTCGTCGTCCGCGCGCCGGTCGCCGTCGACGAGAAGGTCACCGCGGCGGTGACGCGTTCAGGGGTGGCGCTCCTCGGCCTGACGCGAGGCGCCTCGTGGGCGCAGCTCGCCGCGATGCTGCGCGCGCTCATCGCGGAGGGAGACGTCGGGGAGACGGGCCGGGAAACGCTGGGCGGGGTGCCGTCCGGGGACCTGTTCGCGCTGGCCAACGCGGTCGGGGCGCTCCTGGACGCGCCCGTCACCTTCGAGGACCACAGCTGGCGGGTGCTCGCCTTCTCCGGGCGGCAGGACGAAGCGGACTCCTCGCGCGTCGAGACCATCCTCGGGCGCCAGGTGCCCGAACGCTTCACGCGCGTCCTGGAGGAGCGCGGAGTCTTCCAGGCCATGTACCGCAGCGACCGTCCCGTCTACGTGGAGCCCCTCGTGGAGGTGGAGGGCGGCGATCTCAGTCTGCCCCGGGTGGCCCTCGCCGTCCGCGCCGGTGACGAGATACTCGGCTCCATCTGGGCCGCGGTCCACGGCCCGCTCAGCGCCGAGCGCGACCAGGCGCTGCGCGACGCGTCCAAACTGGTCGCACTGCATCTGCTGAGGCTGCGCGCGGGCGCCGACGTCGAACGGCGGCTGCGCGCCGACCTCGTGGGCACGGCACTTGAGGGCGGCCCCGGCGCGGCCGACGCCGTCGCCCGGCTCGGGCTCACCGAACAGCCCGGCGTGGTGCTCGCCCTCGCCGTCGCGGACCGCGCGGACGGCGACCGGTCCGCCGCGCGGCACGCCCGGTACGTGGCCGAACGCCAGCGCCTCGCCGACGCGTTCGCGATGCATCTGACCGCCGTCCACCCCCGCTCGGCCGCCGCACTCGTGGGTGACGTCGTCTACGGCATCGTCCCGGCCACGGCAGGCCGCCCCGACGCCGAGGAGCGGGCCTGCCGGGTCGCGGACGAGTTCCTTGAACGCGTGGGCGAGCGGCAGGAGTTGCTCGTCGGGGTCGGCCCGCTCGCGCGGGAGAGCTCCGCCCTGCCCGTGTCCCGGGCCGGCGCCGACCGGGCGCTGCGGGTGCTGCGCGCGGGCGAGGGGACCCGCTCGGTGGCCCGCATCACCGACGTACTGGTCGAGTCGCTGCTCCTGGAACTGACGGACGTGATCGCCGAACGCGGCGACCCGCCGTCCGGCCCGGTGGCCCGGCTCGGTGCGTACGACGCGGCGCACCACACCTGCCTGGTCGAGACGTTGCGGGCGTGGCTCGACGCGTTCGGCGACGTGGCCGCGGCGTCCGCCGCCGTCCATGTGCACCCGAACACCTTCCGCTACCGGCTGCGGCGGCTCGCCGAGGTGGGCGGCCTCGACCTCACGGACGCCGACGCGCGCTTCGCCGCCATGCTGCAACTGCGGCTGTGGCCGCACGCGCGACGGTCCTAGGTCCTGTCCGTTCGACGACAGGGCCCAGCAGCTCACCCCACCGGTTTGGTGCCGGTCGATGGAACGTGGCCCCCCACATGGTGCGCGCGGACGAATCGCCGCTCGCGGACCACGGCCTAGCCTCGCTGCCAGACCCCCGATGGACAAGGGAGACGCATGTCGAAGGCACAGTCGAAGACACAGGCATCACGGCAGCAACTCGACGCCCTCCAGGCCTGGTTGAGCGAGCGCCTCGCGGCTCTGCTCGACGAGAACCAGGTGCCGGGTGCCGCCGTCGCCGTGAGCGTCGGTGACGTGGTGATCGACGCCGCCGCGGGCGTGCTCAGCAAGGACACCGGGGTCGACGCGACACCGGACTCCCTCTTCCAGATCGGCTCGATCACCAAGGTCTGGACGACGACCCTCGCGATGCAACTCGTCGACGAGGGGAGACTGGACCTCGACGCACCCGTGCGCGACCACCTGCCGGACTTCAAGCTCGCCGACGACGAGGCCGCGGCCCGCATCACCGTGCGGCAGCTGATGTGCCACGTCTCCGGTTTCGAGGGCGACTTCTTCACCGACACCGGGCAGGGCGACGACTGCCTGGAGAAGTTCGTCGCCACGCTCGGCGACACGCCTCAACTGTTCGCGCCGGGCGAGCGGTTCTCGTACAACAATGCGGCCTACTGCGTGCTCGGCCGGGTCGTCGAAGTGCTGCGCGGGAAGCCGTACGACGCGTGTCTGCGCGAGCACCTCTTCGCCCCGCTGGGACTCACCCACGCGGCCACAGGACCGTACGAGGCGATCCTGCACCGGGCCGCGGTCGGCCACATCCGGGCCACCCCGGACGCCGATCCGCGGCCCGCACCGGTGTGGGCGCTCGTCCGCTCCAACGCCGCGGCGGGCGCGATGCTCGCCATGCGGCCCCGCGACCTGCTGACGTTCGCCCGGATGCACCTGGCCGACGGCCTGGGACCGGACGGCGCGCGCGTACTCGGCGCCGACAGCGCGCGAGCCATGCGCCGACCGCAGGTGGACGTACCGCGCCTGGGGCTCATGGGCGACTCCTGGGGGCTCGGCTGGGAGATCTTCGACTTTCCCGGCGGCACCGTCGTCGGCCACGACGGCGGCACCATCGGCCAGTCCTCGTTCCTGCGCGTCGCGCCGGGGCACGACATCGCGGTGGCGGTCCTGACCAACGGCGGCAATCCGTTCGGCCTCTACACCGAGATCGTCGGACGCGTCTTGCGCGACCTCGCAGGCATCAAACTGCCCGCGCTGCCGGTGCCGGACCCCGAGGCACCACGCGTCGACGCGTCGCGGTACGTCGGGACGTACGCGTCGTCGGTCGCCGACACGGTGGTCAGCCAGGACGCCGAGGGGCGGATATGGGCCGAGCGGACCCCGAAGGGGATCTTCGCCGAAATCGGCGGCGTGCGGGAGCGGATCGAGCTGGTGTCCTCGCGCGAGGGCACGCTGATCGCCGCCGAGCCGGAGCACGGCGTGCACCGGCTGCACTCGTTCGTCGGCGACGACGGCGCGGGCCACGCCCAGTTCCTGCACACCGGGCGGGCCGACCGCAGGGTGGCGCCGTGAGGGCCGTGGCGAGGGCCGGGAGCAACGTGGGCGGCCTGAGCACCGCGGCCGCCGTGAGCGCCGTGAGCAACGTGGGTGCCCTGAGCACCGCGGCCGCCGTGAGCAACGTGAGTGCCGTGAGTGCCGTGAGCAACGTCAGCACCGCGAGGGCCGTCAGCGCTGGAAGCGCCGCCAGCACCGCGTGCACCACAATCGCCGCCAGCACCGCGTGCACCGCGAGCACCACAAACCCCACAGACGCCGCGACCAGTCACGCCGCCTGAACCCGCACCCCCGACCGGAGCCGGGCCCGCACCGCCGGAGCCCGCGGCAGCGCCCGCCGCGCACACACCACCCCACACCGCCCCACACCACCACCCACCACACACCCACCCACCGCAGGGAGACACGGATGAGATCTGCGCGCATCGCCGCGGCAGTCGTCGGCGCCGCCGCTCTGGGCCTCGCCGGTTGCGGCGGTGCGCCGGACGCAGGCGGCCCCGCGGCCTCGGGCGGCAGCCTGGCCGACGGGAAGAGCTTCACCATGGCGGTCCCGTCCGACCCCGGCACGCTCGACCCGGCGATGACCGTCATGGCGACCGCCATCCAGGTCGACCGCTTCCTCTACGACCCGCTGATCCGCGTGGCCAGGGACGGCGGTGTGACGGCAGGTCTCGCCGAGAAGTGGGAGGCGGACACCACCACGGCCCGCTTCACCCTGCGCCCGGGCCTCACCTGCGCGGACGGCGCGCCGCTGACCGCGCGCGACGTGGCCGCGAACATCGCGTTCGTGGCCGACCCGAAGAACAGATCGCCGCTGGCCGGTCTGTACGTGAACCCGGGCGCCACGGTGAAGGCCGACAACGAGACCCGTGAGATCACCGTCACCAGCAAGATCCCCGACGCCTTCCTGCTGCGCAACATCGGCATGGTGCCCATCGTCTGCGGCAAGGGCATGGACGACCGCGACTCGCTCGCCAAAGGGCAGCACGGCACCGGCATGTTCACCCTCACCGAGGCGGTGCCGGGCGATCACTACACCCTGACCCGGCGCGAGGACTACACCTGGGGCCCCGGCACGTGGCAGGCCGACCAGAAGGGGCTGCCGGACAAGGTCCACATCCGCGTCATCGCGAACGAGACCACCGCGGCGAACCTGCTCCTGTCCGGCGAACTGAACGCCGCGAGCCTCGGCGGACCCGATCAGCAACGGCTCCTCGGCCGCGGCCAGTTCCACGCCGATGTGACGTCCGCGCGGGGCGAGATGTGGTTCAACCAGGCTCCGGGGCGCCCCGCACGGGACGAGCCGGTGCGGCGCGCCCTCGCCAAGGCCGCCGACCTGGGGGACATCGGCAAGGTGCTCACCGCCGGGACCGGCAAGCCGTCGCGGGGACTCCTCACCGTCGACCCGAAGCCCTGCAAGGGCGACGCGGTGTCCGGGAACCTGCCCGCCCACGACGTGCGCGCGGCCAAGTCCGCCATCGACAAGGCGGGTTGGAAGGAGAACGCCGACAAGATCCGCGTCAAGAACGGCAAGCGCCTCACCCTGACCCTCGTCTACCCCAGTCAGATCGGGCAGCCGGCCGCGTCCGCCGCCGAGCTGGTCCAGAAGGCCTGGCAGGACGTGGGGGCCGACGTGACGATCAAGGGAGTCGACAACACGGGCATCAATCAAGTGGTCGCGGGCAACGCGTCCTGGGACGCCGCCGTCCTGCCGCTCGGCCTGGGGCTCCCGCCCCAGCTCAGGCCCTTCGTCTCCGGGCCGAAGCCCCCGGACGGCACGAATTTCGCCCACATCGAGAACGACGCGTACGCGAAGCTCGCCGACGAGGCCTCGCGCATGCCGGGCGGCAAGGGGTGCCCCACGTGGAGCCGCGCCGAGGAGGCGCTGATCACTTCGGTGGACGTCGTGCCCTTCGTCGACGCCGTCGTGCCGACGTTCGGGGCGGGCGCGCGCTTCGAGCTGAGCCACGGCAGCATCACGCCGTCGTCAGTACGCATGTACGGGGGCTGAACGGAAGGTGACACGCAGGGATACGCCGCCCGCGGACGACGGCCCTCCAGCGGTCTCGTAACCAAGTGACGCTACGCTGCCCCACGGCAAGGGAGTGATCACCCCTCGCTCTCACACCTCCCGTATCCCCATCACATGACCGCACCCGCAGCCCATGATCCGTAGTTGGACGGCGCAGTTTCCATGTCTTGGCTTGAATCCTTCATCCTCGGGCTCGTCCAGGGACTGACCGAGTTCCTCCCGATCTCGTCCAGCGCGCATCTGCGGCTGACCGCGGCGTTCGCCGGATGGCACGATCCGGGGGCCGCGTTCACCGCGATCACCCAGATCGGCACCGAGGCCGCCGTGCTGATCTACTTCCGCAAGGACATCGCGAGGATCATCTCCGCGTGGTTCGGCTCCCTCTTCGGGAAGGTGCCGCGCTCGGACCACGACGCGCAGATGGGCTGGCTCGTCATCGTCGGCTCGATCCCGATCGGCGTGCTCGGCGTCACGTTCAAGGACCAGATCGAGGGCCCGTTCCGCGACCTGCGGCTCATCGCCACGACACTGATCGTCATGGGCATCGTGCTCGGCATCGCCGACCGCCTCGCGGCCCGCGACGAGACGGGCGGCAAGCACCGCGCCGTCAAGGAACGCAAGAGCCTGAAGGAACTGGGCGTCCGCGACGGCCTGATCTTCGGCATCTGCCAGGCGATGGCCCTGATCCCCGGCGTCTCCCGCTCCGGCGCCACGATCAGCGGCGGCCTGCTGATGGGCTACACCCGCGAGGCCGCGGCCCGCTACTCCTTCCTGCTCGCCATCCCGGCGGTCCTCGCGTCCGGCGCCTTCGAACTGAAGGACGCGGGCGAGGGCGGACACGTCTCCTGGGGCCCCACGATCTTCGCGACGATCATCGCCTTCATCGTCGGGTACGCCGTCATCGCATGGTTCATGAAGTTCATTACGACGAAGTCCTTCATGCCGTTCGTGTACTACCGCATCCTGCTCGGCATCGTGCTGTTCGCCCTGGTGGGAGCGGGTGCGCTGAGCCCCCACGCGGGTGAGTCCGCGGGGTGAGGGGCGCCCTCACTGATCTCGGCGTGCCGGAACGAGCGGCCTGCCACACCCTGGGGTGAAGCCCGGCAGAGCCCTCAGGCAGCAGGAGGAATGACCATGCCCGTCGAGAACGCCACGATGCCCGGCCTCGTCGAGGCGCTGTTCGCGAAGTGGCGTGCCGTCGAGGGGCAGGAGTTGCTCCGCGAAGGCGCGAAGATCGTCCTTCATCTGAAGGATCACGGGCCGCTGCCCATCGAGGTCGCCGACGCGATGCTGCCGGATGCCGAGCGCGCCAAGGGCATCGGCATGGTGCGGTTCTTCCGGGACCGGAAGTACGACCTGGAGATGGACGGCCGCGGCAACATCGTCGGCGCCGGCCTGTCGCTGATCAGCAATTCCCGGCACACCGCCGAGATCGACGGGACGCTGTTCCATCAGTGGTGCGTGGCGGATGCCCTGATGTTCCCCATCATCTTCGGGGACCGCTCACCGGTCACGACCACCTGCCCGGCCACCGGGGAGAAGATCACGTTCACGGCGACGCCGGACGGCATCGAGGACTCCTCGCACCCGGACGCCTGGTTCACCCTCGCCCCGGGCACGGGCGGGTCGGTACGGGTCCGCTTCTGCGACCGCGTCAACCTGTACGCGGACCGGGCAGGCGCCGAGGCGGCGGCCAAGGCCGACCCGGAAATCGCCGCAGGGCCCGCAGGTCAGGCGTGGACCGTCTCCAAGGACCTCGCCGAGCTCTTCTAGCCCCGGCCGGGCTCCACGTTCCCTCGTTCACGGCTCGCCTTGCAGAACTCCAGGCCCACCCAGATGGCCACGGCGGCGACGGTGGCCAGGACGGTGACGCCGATGAGGAACGGGATGATCATGCGGGGAGTTTACCGAAGCGCCGTGCCTCCGGCCGCGGCCGGGGCGCTGTGACCAAAGGCATGCCGAAAGACCCTCTTCAGGAGGGTTTGCCCGGCCTACGGTGAAGGGATGTCGCCCCTCGCCCGCATCAGCGCCTCGTACGCCCCGCGCTTCGCCGAGTTCGCCTTCGAGCCCGGTTTCACGGCCGCCGTGGACCAGCACGTCGCGGAGCTGCGCGAGCGGCTCGAGATGCGTGGGGCCGACCTCGTACCGCCGGCGCCGGACCCGGAGATCCTCTCCGACTACGCCCTGGGGTTCCTCGACGCGCTCTCCGAGAACGGGTGGCGGGAGCCGGTGGGCCACGACTACGCGGTGTGCCGCCTCACGGCCATCTCCTGGCTGGTGAGGCGGCACGACCTGGTGCCGGAGTCCTCGGGGTCCTGACGGGCCCCGAGGCAAGGGCGGGTCACATGTCGTTGCGTTCGCGCTCCTGGACCGGCTGGTTGGTCATCGCGTCCTGCCGGCCCGCCTGGTAGGCGCTGACGCTGCCACGGGCCTTGGCCGTCTCCTGCTCCGCCGTGTTCAGCCAGCGCTCCCAGCGCTGGCGCATCGGGCCGATGAGCCCGCCGCCCACACCGACGATCAGGATGCCGGCGCCGGCCGCGAGGGCCGCGTACAGAACGGGCTGGGTGACCGACGTGGCGATGCCCGCCTGGCCGAGGGCCGCGATCACGCCGAGCGCGACGATGCAGGCCCAGACGATCGTGCCGACGGTCTTCCCGTACGACATCGAGGACAGGGCGCTGGTGACGATGTCCCGTACGACGTTGGCCACCGCCATGGCGACGACCATCAGGACGATGGCGACGACGGCGCGCGGAATCCAGGAGACGATGCCGTCGAGCATCGTGGAGACCGGGTTGCTGCCGAAGACACCGAAGCCGAGCTGCAGGGTGATCAGGAGCAGGGCGTAGTACACGACCTTGCAGACGATCCCCGTCATGTCGTACTTGGAGTTCGCCAACATGCGGGAGGCGCCCGCCCGTTCGGCGAGTTTCTCGGAGCCGACCTTGCGCAGGACCCGGTCGAGGACCCTGGCGATCATCTTCGACACGAACCAGCCGATGGCCAGGACGACCAGGAAGCCGATCAGCTTCGGCACGAATTGAGCGACCTTCGACCAGGCGTCGTTCAGGCCTTGGGTGAAGTCCACGGAGAGACTGATGTTCTGGGACATGAGTGGTCCTCCACTCGGTGGGCCCCGGCCGCCACGGCGGCGTCCCAGGGCGTCGGATCCCCCACGGCGCGCGGCTTCCGGCGCGTCCCTGCCCCCTGGATATCAGGGGCCACGGCCGGGCACGGTGCGGTGATGGGCCGTACGGGTGAAGGACGAGTGACGCGGCGACCACTGTGCGGATGCTCACTTGGAGGATCTGTCCAGTAGCTGAGAGTTCCGATTGTCGTAGCTATCCCCTAGGCTTGACGCATGCCCTTAAACCCCCAGTCCCGTGGTTCCGCACGGTCTGCCGCGGAATTGAACGAGCGAATCCGCGGCCTGTGGATGCGTGCAGGCGGCCGCCTCTCGCCCGAACAGCGCCGCGAGTACGAACAGTTGGTGACGGCGTGGGCGACCGCTGTGCGCGAAGAGGTCGTGGAGGCGGCCTAGTTGACGCCCTGGCGCCCCGGCGCCCTGGCGCCCTGCGGGGCGCTCTCGATCGTCGTCGGCCAGTGCCTTGCGCGTGGTCACCGCCGAGCCGTGAACTCCTCGACGCGCGCGAGGGTTTCGGCCGTTCCGGTGTGCACGTGACCGTCCATCCCCAGCGCCCGCGCGGCTGCGACATTGGCGGCGGTGTCGTCGATGAACAGCGCGTCCGCGGGCTCGATGCCCAGCAGCCGCAGCGCGATCTCGTAGATCCGCCGGTCCGGTTTGGCGCATCCCGCCTCGCAGGACAGGACGAGGTGGTCGGCGACGTCCAGCAGCCCGCCCCGCGACATCCGGGTGCGAAGGCCGGGCCAGGTGTTGCTGACGACGGCCGTCGGCACACCCCGCGCCCGCAGGCCGCGCAGGCCCGCCACGAGCGCTTCGTCCCAGGTCTCCCTGGACGCCAGGTCCCTGCGCAGCTCTGCGATCACGTCCGGGCCCGTGCGCAGCCGCTCCCGGACGGTCTCCCACCACGCCTCGGCGCTGACGCGGCCGACGAGGACCCCGGACTCGTCCCCCTCGTACAGCGCGGCCATGAAGGCGGCGGCCGGAAGACCAAGACGCCTGCCCCAGGCGGCCGAGGCGGCGGGAAAGTAGTCGCGGACGAGCACGCCGCCGACATCGATCAGTACACCGCGGGAGTGCGGGCTCATGAGCCGTACCTTCGCCGAGCCGCAGCCGCGCCGTCAACGGCCACCGTGTCAGCCCTTGCCCTGGCGCTCCTTCTTCGCGATGCGGCGCTTCTGTTGCCCCGTCAGTTCACTGCGATTGCCCTGGCGTTTGTACGCCGCGATGCGCATCTCGTTCTTCACCGGGCCTCCAAGATCGGAGTGTTCCTGCTCCTGCCGGTTCTCAACTGCCGGGCATAGTACGACAGTTCGCCGCACCACGACCCGATCCGGCCGCAACATGGGCGCCGCGATTCCGCACCCTTTCCCGCACGTTCCTGCACGCCTCTTGGCTCGGCACCCCCCGTGCCCAACACTGACCCGATGACGCAGCGCGTGGAACTGGCCGCCGTGATGGACCGATTGGCCATCGACTCCCTCATCACCGAGTACGCAGTGACCGTCGACGACGGCGACTGGGACGCCTACCAGCGGCTCTTCACGCCGGACGGACGCGCCGACTACAGCTCGGCGGGCGGCATCGACGCGAGCGCCGCGGAGGTGGCCGGATGGCTGGCCGGGACGATGGAGCTCTTCCCGATGCGCCAGCATCTGATCGTCAACAGGAGGCTGCGGTTCGGGACGCTCGACCAGGACATCGACGACATCGCGCAGGTCCAGGCCGACTACGTGAACCCGATGCGCTTCACGTCAGCCGAGGGCGGCGGGGATGGTGCCGCCGGCACGGAGTCCTCGGCCCCCGACTTCATCTGCGGCGGCCGCTACGCCTTCACGGCACTGCGTACGCCCCAAGGCTGGCGGCTGCGTCAGGTGACCGTGCAGGAGAAGTGGCGCCAGGTACAGCAGCGGTCCCAAAACCATACGGCCGGCTGAGAAACGGCACGGTAGGCGCACTGTCCTAGATCGTCCGGGGCGCGCACACTGGAGGAACGACCGGGCGTCGGGGCGGAGGGAGGCGCTGCATGGACCGAACCAGCGACGACCGGGACCGGCGGTGGCCAAGCTTTTCGGCCGCCTCGGCGGCGGGGCTGCTCGCCTCGGCCCGCTGGCGCGGCTGCCTCGCCGTCCTCGCCGGCGCCCTGCCCGCCCTCGCCTTCCCCGCCCCATCGCTGTGGTGGTTCGCCTACGTGGCGCTGGTGCCCTGGATCCTGCTCGCGCGCTCGGCGCGGACCGGGCGCAGGGCCGCGCTCGACGGCTGGCTCGGCGGTCTCGGGTTCATGGTGGCGGTGCATCACTGGCTGCTGCCGAGCCTGCATGTGTTCACCCTCGTCATCGCCGCGCTGCTCGGACTGCTGTGGGCGCCGTGGGGCTGGCTGGTGCGGCGGCTGCTGGGCGGGATGCCTTCGGCCGGTCGGACCGCGGCCGCGCTGGTCGTCCTTCCGTCCGGCTGGCTGATGGTCGAACTGGTCCGTTCCTGGGAGGGGTTGGGCGGGCCGTGGGGTCTGCTCGGCTCCAGTCAGTGGCAGGTGGGGCCCGCCCTGCGCCTCGCGTCGGTCGGCGGGGTGTGGCTGGTCAGCGCCCTGATCGTCGCCCTGAACACCGCCGTCGCGGCGCTCGTCGTGGCCCAGGCCGCACGCCCGCCGGGGACGTCACGTACGGCCGCGCGCACCCTCCCCGCCACCGCGGGACTCGTGGCCGTGGCCGCCGTGACCACCTCCGCCTGGGCGTGGGCGCCGCGCCCCGAGGCCGCGGGCGGGATGCGCGTGGCCGTCGTCCAGCCCGGCGTCATCGACGGGGTCGGCGGCGCCGACAAGCGGCTCGCGCGCGAGGAGGAGCTGACGCGCGGCCTGGCGGGCCGCGACCTCGACCTCGTCGTCTGGGGCGAGAGCAGCGTCGGTTACGACCTCGCGGAGCGCCCCGACGTCGCGCGGCGCATAGCCGCGCTGTCCCGGGAGGTCGGCGCCGACATCCTGGTGAACGTGGACGCGCGCCGCTCCGACGAGCCGGGCATCTTCAAGAGCTCCGTCCTCGTGGGCCCCCAGGGCCCCACCGGCGACCGCTACGACAAGATGCGCCTCGTCCCCTTCGGCGAGTACGTCCCCGCACGCGAGCTACTCGGCTGGGCGACGTCCGTGGGCAAGGCGGCGGGCGAGGACCGCATGCGCGGCGAGCGCCCCGTCGTGATGGACGTCGGGAACGGCCTGAAGGTCGGCCCGCTGGTGTGCTTCGAGTCGGCGTTCCCCGACATGAGCCGTCATCTGACGCGCGAGGGGGCCCAGTTGCTGCTCGCGCAGTCGTCCACCTCGTCGTTCCAGTCGAGCTGGGCGCCCGAGCAGCACGCCTCGCTCGCCGCGCTGCGGGCCGCGGAGACCGGCCGCCCCATGGTGCACGCCACGCTCACCGGTGTCTCCGCGGTGTACGGCCCGGACGGCGAGCGGGTCGGAGCGCCGCTCGGCACCTCGGCGAGCGCCACGGCGACGTACGACATTCCGCTGGCCAAGGGCGTCACGCCGTACGTCAGGCTGGGCGACTGGCCCGTGCACGCCGCCCTCGCCGTGCTGGCGGTGCTCTGCGCGGCACAGGGCGTGCGTTCCGTGCGGGGACCCGCGAAGGGGCGGTTCAGGCGGCCTGCTCCTGAGCCGCACGGACCACGCGCTCGCACAGCTCATGGGTCGCCAGCGCATCACGGGCGCTGAGCACCTTGCCCGCGCGGACGGCGTCGAGGAAGGCGAGGACGACCTGCTCGATGCCGCGCTGGCGGGCCACGGACACCCAGTCGCCGCGCCGCCGCACGCTGGGCTGGCCCTTGTGGTCGATGACCTCGGCGAGGTTGAGCACCTGCCGCTTGGTGTCCTGTCCCGACACCTCGAGGATCTCCTCGGTGGAACCGCTCAGCCGGTTCATCACGCCGATCGCCGTGAACCCGTCCCCCGCGAGCTGCAGCACGACGTGCTCCATGAGCCCGTCCTGGATGCGGGCGCGCACGCCGACGTGGTCGATGGGCCCGGGGGCGAGGAAGCGCAGCGTGTCCACGACGTGGATGAAGTCGTCCAGGACGAGCGTGCGCACGTCCTCGGGCAGCCCGACGCGGTTCTTCTGCATCAGGATCAGCTCGCGCGGGTGCTCGACGCACTGCGCGTAGCCGGGTGCGAAGCGGCGGTTGAAGCCGACGGCGAGGCTGACCGAGCGCTCATCGGCCAGGCGCACGAGCCGCTCGGAGTCGGCGAGTTCATACGCGAGGGGCTTGTCGACATACGTGGCCACCCCCGCTTCGAGCAGCCGCGTCACGATCTCGGGGTGCGCTGCGGTCGAGGCGTGCACGAAGGCGGCGTCGATGCCCTGGGCGAGCAGCGCGTCCAGGTCGGTGTGGCAGCGCTCCTCGGGGATGTGGTGGACGCCCGCGACGCGGGCGAGGGTCGCGGGCGTGCGCGTCTGCAGGTGCAGCTCGACTCCCGGCAGGGTGGTGAGCACAGGCAGGTACGCCTTCTGCGCGATGTCACCAAGTCCGATACAGCCGACCTTCACCACTGTCCCCTGTCTCCTCTGCCGAAATGTCTCACTGCTGCGCTCATGTCTCACTGCTGCGCTGTGCGAGTTCTGTTCCCGCAGCATACGGCTGCTGCGGCGGGCGCCAGTCGGCGATCGAGGCGAAGCTCCGCAGGATGAGGTTCGGACCGAGGCGCGCCGCCGCGGCGATGAGTCCGTTGCGTACGGCGATGAGCGGGGCGCTCGTCAGGTGGTTCATGCGGGCTGCGCGCGCCGCCTGCCGGACGATCGCGGTGGTACGCGGCACCCGCACCGCGCTGTAGCCGGCGAGCCCCGCGGTGAGGTCGCCGCCCGGGGCCGCGTGGTGGGCCAGGACGACGGCGTCCTCGATGGCCTGGTTGCCGCCCTGGGCCAGGGTGGGTGCCATGGCGTGCGCGGCGTCACCGATGAGGGCGGTCCGGCCCCGGTGGTAGTGCGCGAGGGGCGTGCTCATGTGGCGCACGTCATTGCGCAGGATGTCATCGGGGCGTGCGGCGGCGATGATCTCGGGGATCGGGTCGTGCCATGCGGAGAAGCGGCGCACCAGCTCGGCCTTCTCGCCGTCGGGGCTGTGGCCGCCTTCGGGGACGGTGGCGGTGGCGTACGCGTAGATCCTGCCGTCCTTGAGCGGATGGGTGCCCCAGACGCCGCCGCGCCCCCAGGTCTCGTGCGGTTCGAAGGGGCGGTCGGGCGCGGGAACGACCAGGCGCCAGGCCGTGAATCCGGCGTACGTCGGCTGCGGGTGCGCCGGGAACAGGGCCGAGCGCACGGCCGAGTTGATGCCGTCGGCTCCGACGACGAGGTCCGCCTCGATGTCCCCGTCGTCGGTACGGACGACGGCCCTGCGGTCGGCGGCTCCGGGATCGGCGAGCTCGGCCCGCACTCCGGTGCGCAGGGCGTCGGCGGGCAGTGCGGAGACGAGCAGGTCGACGAGGGTCGCGCGGTGCACGAGGACGAGGTCGCCGCCGAACTCCGCCGCGGTCGCCGCGCCGCTGATCCGCACGAGCCAGCGCCCGTTCTGCGCGCGCATCCCGCCGCCGCCCTCCCAGGCGGCGAGCGCGCGGACCCGGTCGCCGAGGCCCAGGACGTCAAGCGCGCGCTGGGAGTTGGGGGCGAGCCCGATGCCGGATCCGACGGGCTCCAGGGTGGCGGCCCGCTCCAGGACGGTGACCCGCCAGCCCGAGAGGTGCAGGACGATGGCGGAGGTGAGTCCGCCGATGCCGCCGCCGATGACGACGGCGTAGGGCCTGCGGTCTTGCTGTGCCATGGCTGACTCCTCCGCGACTCGTGCACTACATCTGTAGTAGCAACGACACTGACGCTACTACACCTGTAGTGAATGCGGCTAGGGTGAACACCATGTCCGTACACCGACGCAGCGCGGGGCCGCCCCGCAGCGAACTGATCGCCGACACGGCCCTGGCCCTGCTCGCCGAGCGCGGCATGCGGGGGCTGACGCACCGGGCCGTGGACGAGGCCGCGGGGCTCCCGCAGGGCTCGACCTCGAACCACGCGCGCACCCGGCTCGCCCTCCTGGAGGCGGCGGTGGGGAGGCTGGCGGTACGCGAGTCAGCGGTACTGACCCCTGCCGAGCTGCAGACCCTCACCACCCCCGACAAGAGCAACCGCGAGCCGCTGATCACCGCGCTCGCCCTTGCCCTGCACCGCTACCTGACCGGCGACCACCGCCACCTGCTGGTCTCCCGCTACGAACTGGCCCTGGAGGCAACGCGCAGACCGGAACTGCGCGCCTACTACGACGCGGCGGGGGCCCGGTTCAGGGAGCCGCTGGTGGCCCTGATGCGGACGATGGGCTCGCCGGATCCCGAGCGGCACGCGCTGTCTCTGGCGGCGTGGTGCGAAGGCCTCCTGTTCTCACACGCGGCGGGCTCCTTCGGCACGCCCCCGCCGAGCGAGGAGTCACTGCGGACCGGCTTCCGCGAGCTCCTCGCCGGAATGCTGAACGAGCCCTAACGGCTCCGCCGCTGCGGGGCCTCCCTCACCCGTTCACCCGGCCCCACGAAAAGGCCCCCTCCCGCCGCTGCGCGGCGGAGCCCCCCACCCACCCACCCACCCACCCGTTACCGGGCGGACGGGAAGGCAAGCACAGCACCGCGGCACCACGGCACCACGGGGCAAACGGGTGGGTGGGTGGGAGAGATCCGCCGCGAAGCGGCGGGACAGACCGGCGTCGGCCCGCAGACGAAAACACCGAGCCCCCACCACGGAGTGGCGAAGCAACAGAGCCCCTCACCAGCCCCCCCCCACCCCCTCCCCCCGCCGGCCAGAGGCGCACTCACTCGTGCGGGCCAACTTCCCCCCATTCCCTCGCCGAAGCCACCCCCCACACCCCAGAGTTGCGCGAATGCACCGAACCACGACCGCCGCCACGCTCCTGGTCTCTGTGGCGGTCACCGCCGTCTCCGGCTGTGTGAGCGTCGAGCGGCAGCCCGCGTCAGGGCCGTCCCTCGCGAGCGCCCCACCCCCGGCACCCCGCACCGACGGCGACTCCCGCCCGCGGGTCGTGGAGGCCCCCGCCCGCGAGGCCCTGGAGCTCATCGGACCGCCCCGCGGCCCGGCGCCCCGCGCCACCGGCACCGCCCCGACCGTCCCCGCCGCACCACCCCGCACCGCGAACCCCGCGCAGCGCTCCGGCCCGCCCCCGCAGCGCCACGGTCACCGCCCCGAGGCCGTCGAACCGCCCGCGATTCCCACCGCGGCGCCGACCAACCCGGACCTCTGCGCCCTCGGCAAGAAGTACGGCGGCTGGCAGCCCGGCAGCCCCGAGGCGGTCATCTGCGAGGACGCCTACGGGCATTGACCCGCACCCGCCCCGCGGCCCCCGCCCCCACCTGCCTCACCCCAACTCCACTCCACTCCCCCCACCTCACCCCACCTCACTCCACCTCGCTACCCTCCCCCAACCGCATCTCCAGCCTCCCGATGGCCGCCCGAACCCCGTCCCCGTACCCGTCGTCCCCCAGCGCCCCGACCGCCCCCCGCGCCCGCCGAATGTGGTTGCGCGCCGCCTCGGGGCGCCCCAGCTTCGCGTAGTCCGCGGCGAGGTTGAGGTGCAGGGACGGATAGAAGCCACGGACCGCGATCGAGTCGTGGTGCTCATGGAGGCGCTCGTCCGTCAGCTCGTCCGCCGCCGACAACGCCCGCAGATCCCACGCCAGCTCGTCCGAGGGATCCTCCTGCGTGTCCGCCATGTAGTGCGCCAGCGTGCAGCGGTGCAGCGGGTCGCCCTCCTCGCCGATCTCCGACCACAGCCCCAGGAAGCGTCCCTGCGCCTCCTCACGGTCGCCCCCGTGATGCAGCATGACCGCCTGCCCGATCCGGGTCATCATGGCGTCTTCCGCCGCCTGCTCCTGCTGCTCCGCCACCGGGTCCTCCACACTCGTACGCCGTACGGCCATCGTGCACACCGCTCTCGACGCTATCCGCCTCCACTGACAATCACGGTCAGGCGCGATCGGCCGCGAGGCGCTCCCCCATACCGCTGGGCCAGCCCGGTGACAGCCCTGGCCGAGCCCGAGAAGGTCACGTACGGCTACGGGCGGCCGCACGGCAAACGAACGGCGGCGCACGCATCGCGCACGCCGCCACCGCAAGCAAGTTCACCCGCACCACAAGGCCCCGGCATCACCAGCACCACCAGGCCCCGGCGTCACCAGACCCCGGCCAAGCTCAGCCCAGATCCGGCACCCGCCAGTCGATCGCCTCATGGCCCTGCGCAGCGACCGCCGCGTCGATCTGCGTGAAGGGGTGCGAGCCGAAGAACTTCTTGGCGGAGAGCGGCGACGGATGCGCGCCCTTCACCACCACGTGCCGCTCCTCGTCGATGAGCGGCAGCTTTTTCTGAGCGTAATTGCCCCACAGTACGAAGACGGCGGGGTCGGGGCGGTCGGCCACCGCGCGGATCACCGCGTCCGTGAACTTCTCCCAGCCCTTGCCCTTGTGGGAGTTGGCCTCTCCCGCGCGGACCGTGAGCACCGCGTTCAGGAGCAGGACGCCCTGCTGGGCCCACGGCATCAGATAGCCGTTGTCCGGCACGGGGTGGCCGAGCTCTTCCTTCATCTCCTTGTAGATGTTGCGCAGCGAGGGCGGGGTCTTCACGCCGGGCCGCACGGAGAAGCAGAGGCCGTGCCCCTGCCCCTCGCCGTGGTACGGATCCTGACCGAGGACGAGGACCTTGACCTGGTCGTACGGAGTCGCGTCGAGCGCGGCGAACACTTCGTCACGCGGAGGGTAGACGGGACCCTTCTCCCGCTCTTCCTCGACGAACTCGGTGAGCTCCTTGAAGTAGGGCTTCTGCAGCTCCTCGCCGAGGACTCCGCGCCAGGACGCGGGCAGCATGGCGATGTCGGTCACGTCAACAACCTCCGGTGTGCGGTCACTTCTCACCACAGAACCTACCGGCGGCCACTGACAATCGGCCCGACCCCGCCCCGCTGCCCGCGGACTCCCACCACCGGCCAGTCGTGCGCGCTACCAGCCGGTCGGGTCGCGCGCTACCAGCTGGTCTTGCGCTGGAGCTCCCACATCATCATGATCGCCGAGGGATCGAGGGCGCGCTCGCCGCCCGCGATCTCCTCGCTCGCCATGATGTATTGCTTGCCCTGCCACATCGGGAGCAGGCGCGCGTCGTCGACGAGGAGCTTCTGGGCCCGCTCGAAGTCGTCGGCCACCGCGCCGCGATCGGCCTCACGGCGCGAGCGCGGCAGCACCTCGTCGGTGATCTCCCGTGACGGGTACGGCGTGTTGAGCACGTTCTTCGTGCCGATGAACGGCGCGATGAAGTTCTCCGCGTCGGGGAAGTCGGGGAACCAGCCACGGCCGAAGACGGGGTACTCGCGCTTCTTGGTGCCCGCGTCGAACTCGGTCCAGGGACGGCCCTTCAGCGTGATCTTGAAAAGACCCGAGTCCTCGAGCTGCCGCTTGATCTCCTTGAACTCCCCCTCGGTCGCCGAACCGTAGCGGTCGGTCGTGTACCAGAGCGTGAGCGGAACCGGTTCGTTGATGCCCGCGCCCTTGAGGATGTCCGCGGCCTTGGTGACGCTGGGGTCTCCGTAGTCGTCGAAGAAGCCCGTGCCGTGTCCGGTGAGGCCCTGGGGGACCATCGAGTACAGCGGCTCGACCGTGTCCTGGTAGATCTTGTGGGCGATGGCCGGGCGGTCGATGACCTGGGCGAAGGCCTGGCGGACCGGCTTCTTCCTGGCCCAGGGGTCATCGGGGTTGAACACCAGGTAGCGGATCTCGGTGCCCGAGCCCTCGACGAGCTGGATGCCCTCGCGCGCGTGCTTGTTGGCCTGCATCTCGACGATGTCCTCCGCCGCGAGTCCGCGGAAGGTGACGTCGATCTGCTTGTTCTTCAGGGCCTCGACCATGGTGGCCGACTTCTTGAAGTAGCGGATCGTGACGGCGTCGTTCTTGCGGTCGGCCGCACCCTTGTAGTGGGTGTTCTTGACCAGCTCCGCCCGCTCACCGGCCTTGTACGCCTCCAGGGCGTACGGCCCCGAGCCCGCGATCGAGGTGCCCTCGCGGAGCTTGTCCGCGGGGTACTCGCGGGGGTCGACGATCGACATGGCGGGCGTGGAGAGCACGAACGGGAACGTGGCGTCCGGCTTCTTGAGCCGGAACGTGACCGTCCGGTCGCCCTTCGTCTCGACCGAGTCGAGCGATCCGAGCAGACCGGTGGGACCGCCCTTGACGTCGATGCGCCGCATGCGGTCGAAGGTGTACTTGACCGCCTTCGCGTCGAGCTCGTGGCCGTCGGAGAACTTGAGGTCCTCCCGCAGCTCACAGGTGAAGACCTTGTTCGTGGCGTCGGTGAACTTGCAGGACTCGGCCGCGTCCGGCTCGGGCTCGGCGGCCCCGCTGGGGAAGCTCAGGAGCGTCTGGAAGACGTTCCGGTACAGCTCCCAGGAGCTGTCCCAGGCGGCCGCCGGATCGAGGGTACTGGGGGCACTCATCGTGCCGACGGTGATCTTCTGCTCCTCGTCGGACTCGTCCGAAGAGAAGACTCCGCATCCCGAGAGCAGGGATATGGACACCAGCGCCGCGGCCGGCCGCAGGCCCCGGCGGGGCAGCCTGGCCAGGCCACGGAGACCCGCCGCCGCCACCAGGCGAACTTCACTGAACACGCGCACGCTCCTCGATCGGCCATGCCATGGGTCGGGAGACAATATCGCAATGCCCCGCCGGGCCAACTTGCGGCGCCGACGGGGCACTTGATGCGCGTGTACGTCCCTTTTGAGTGGCGTACCTGGCGATTGTGCAGCCTTCGTCAGCTGACGCCCGCATTGAGGAAGATGCCGCCATCGACCACGAGTGTCTGCCCCGTGATCCAGTCCGACTGGCTGGACGTGAGGAACGCGGCGGCGCCCCCGATGTCCTCGGGCACACCGAGCCGCCCCAGGGGGTACGCGGCTGCCGCCTCCTCCTCACGGCCCTCGTACAGCGCCTGGGCGAACTTCGTCTTGACCACGGCCGGCGCGATCGAGTTGACCCGCACCTTCGGGGCGAACTCGTGCGCGAGCTGCAGGGTGAGGTTGACCATGGCGGCCTTGCTCATGCCGTACGCGCCGATGAACGGCGAGGGGGCGACGCCCGCGACGGAGGCGATGTTCACGATCGCGCCGCCGTTCTCGCTCTGCCAGGCCTTCCAGGTCTGCTGGGCGAAGCCGAGCGCCGAGATCACGTTGGTCTCGAAGACCTTGCGCGCCACATTGAGGTCGAGCTCGGCCATCGGCCCGAACACCGGGTTCGTACCGGCGTTGTTGATCAAGAAGTCGACCCGCCCGAAGGCCTCCATGGCGCGCTCGACGGCGACCGCCTGGTGGGCCTCGTCGTGGGCCTTGCCCGCGACGCCGATGACGCGGTCGGCGCCGAGCTTCTCGACGGCCTCCTTGAGCGCGTCCTCGTTGCGTCCGGTGATGCACACGCGGTCACCGCGGGCGACGAGCGCCTCCGCGATGCCATAGCCGATACCGCGGCTCGCGCCCGTGATGAGCGCTGCCTTGCCACTGTCCTGCACTGTCATCTCCGCATCCCTCCGGGACAGAACTACCGGTACCGAACTAGTTGAGCGGGCCGCCGGCCACGTACATGACCTGGCCCGAGACGAAGCCCGCGGCGTCGCCCGTGAAGAACGCGATGGCGTTGGCGATGTCCTCGGGGCGGCCCACCCGCTGCACGGGGATCTGCGTGGCGGCCGCGGCCTGGAAGTCCTCGAAGCCCATGCCGACGCGGTCGGCGGTGGACTTGGTCATCTCGGTGACGATGAAGCCCGGGGCCACGGAGTTGGCGGTGACGCCGAACTTGCCGAGCTCCTTGGCGAGGGTCTTGGTGAAGCCCTGCAGTCCTGCCTTGGCCGCGGCGTAGTTGACCTGGCCCCGATTGCCGAGCGCGGAGGACGAGGAGAGGTTCACGATCCGGCCGAACTTGGCGTCCACCATGTGCTTCTGGATCGCGCGGGACATCAGGAACGCACCGCGCAGGTGCACGTTCATGACCGTGTCCCAGTCGTTCGCGCTCATCTTGAAGAGGAGGTTGTCGCGGAGCACACCGGCGTTGTTCACGAGGATCGTGGGGGCGCCGAGCTCGTCGGCGATCCGGGCGATGGCCGCCTCGACCTGAGCCTCGTCGGACACGTCGCAGCCGACGGCGATCGCCCTGCCACCGGCAGCGGTGATCGTCGTGACGGTGTCCTTGCAGGCGGCCTCATCGAGGTCGATCACCGCGACGGCGCGGCCTTCGGCGGCCAGACGCACGGCGGTCGCCGCGCCGATGCCTCGCGCTGCTCCGGTCACGACCGCGACGCGCTGCTCAGTGGTGGACATGCTGGTTCTCCTCGCCCTTGGGATGCGGCTCTACGGTACGCCCCGATGGTGAGCGACCGCTTAGTACCTTCAGCTGAACGAGACGCTAGAAGCCCTGGCACCCGGTGTCAACGGCACACCGGGAGCTGTGATTCTTCACCTCACCAGGAGGTCGAGGAGTCGGTCCACCTCTGCGGCGGGATCCGCCGTGAGGCCCGTGTGCACCGGCCCCGGCTGCACGACGGTCGAGCGCGGCGCGATCAGCCACCGAAAGCGCCGCCCGGCATCGTCCCGCTCGGCCTGACCTGCCCCTTCGCCGCCCGCACAGATCCGCTCGACGGCGCCGAGGGCGGCCTTGATGCTCTCGGGGTCGGCTTCCGGGTCCAGGGCCCGCAGCTTGGCCTCGTCCAGATGCGTACGGGCGGCCACGAAGGACTTGGCCCGGCAGTAGACCACCACTCCCGCGTTGAACTGCTCCCCGCGCTCCACACGCGGCACGACGCGCACCAGGGCGTACTCGAAGACGTCCCGCTGGATCGCCTGGACAGGCAACGGCTGCTCGGTCACTGGTCGGCGCCCTTCCGCTGCGGCTCGGGCAGCTGGATCCGTTCGTGGATGGTCCTGGCCCGCGGCAGCAGCGCCGCCACATAGGCGCGGCGCACGGCGTCGGGGCCGTCGAAGCCCGGCTCGTCCACGAGCCACACGTCGGGCACATCGGCGGCGGCCGCGGCGAGCAGCTCCTCGGTCACCAGCGGGGCGAGCTCGGCTGCGGCCGTGGCGACGTCAGGGCCGAAGGGGGCCAGGGCGTGGTCGGACGCGTCGTACGGCTTGGCGGCCGCGGTCTCGGCGGTGCGCCAGTTGTGGTGCCAGATCATGCTCGCGCCGTGGTCGATGAGCCACAGGTCGCCGCCGACCACGAGCATGTTGGGGTTGCGCCAGGAGCGGTCCACGTTGTTGATGAGCGCGTCGAACCACACGACGCGGCCCGCCTCGGCCGGATCGACGTCGTGGGCGAGCGCGTCGAAGCCGAGCGCGCCCGAGAGGTACTCCATCCCGAGGTTGAGACCGCGGCTCGACTTGAGCAGCGCCTGCACCTGCTGATCGGGCTCACCGAGGCCGAGCACCGGGTCGAGCGTGATCCCCGTCAGACCCGGCACCCGCAGGCCGAGGCCGCGCGCCAGCTGCCCGCAGATCACCTCGGCGACCAGCGTCTTGCGGCCCTGTCCGGCCCCGGTGAACTTCATGACGTACGAGGCGTACATTCCCCGGCCGTCGACGGCCTCGACGAGGCCGGGGAGCGATCCGCCCTCCCGCAGGGGCGTCGCGTACCGGACCGCGGTGACTTCGGTGAGCATTGCCCCAGGTTAATGCCGGTCCGAACTCGGCTCGCGCAAGAAGTCCTTGAGCGTTTGAACACGGCGGTGCGCGGTCTCGTACCACCGGACATGACCCTTTCGAAGGAACCTCTGCCCACGCCCACCCGCCGTTCCGTCGTCGCGGCGGCGGGTGTCGTCAGCCTGGCCGCCGCGCTCGCCGCCTGCGGGGAGAGCGACGACTCGTACGACTCCGATCCGGCCGCGGACAAAGTGCCCGACAAGGCCGCGGAGCCCGAAGGCGCCGCCGGGGCCGTGCTCGCCAAGACCTCGGAGATCCCGGTGGGCGGCGGCAAGATCTTCAAGGAGGAGGGGGTGGTCGTGACCCAGCCGACGGAGGGCGAGTTCAAGGCCTTCTCGAACCGCTGCACCCATAAACAGTGTCCGGTGACGAGCGTGGAGGGCGGCACCATCAACTGCCCTTGTCACGGGAGCAAGTTCGCCATCGCGGACGGAAGCGTGAAGGCTTCCCCGGCGACGAAACCGCTGCCCACCGCCGAGATCCGCGTGGACGGGGACTCGATCACACTGGCCTAGGACGCTTCCAGCTGCCGAGGACGTCCTCGGTGGTGGCGATGGTGGCCACCAGGGCGAGCGTGTTGCGGATCATCGCGGGTGCATAGTCGGAGGGGACTCCCGCGATGGCGTCCGATGCCACGACGGCGGTGTAGCCGAGGTTCACGGCGTCGAAGACGGCGTTCGGTATCGCCACGTTCGCCGACACACCGGTCACCAGGAGGGTGCGGCACCCCAGGTTGCGCAGCAGCGGGTCGACGTCCGTGCCCGCGAGGGGCGAGAGCCCGTGCAGCCGTCGTACGACGAAGTCCTCGTCGGCCACCTCGATGGGCGGCGCGATCCGTACGGCCTTGGTCCCGGACAGCTGCTGCACGGGCAGCCGTCCCGCGGCACGGAAGAGGCGCGCGTTGTGGTTGGCGCCCCGCCCGTCGGGCCGCCGTTCGGCGACGGCGTGCAGGACCTGGACGCCTGCCTGGTGGGCGGCGGAGACGAGCCGCGCGACATTGACGAGACAGCCCGACGAGCGCGCCTCGTCGGCGAGTTCGGGCAGCGCGCTCTCCGTCCCCACCACACCCTGCTGGCACTCGACGGTCATCAGTACGGTGGTGGCGGGATCGAGGAGTTCCCTGAGCTGTTCGTACGACGGCATGGCTCCCCCTGTCCGGGTCGTCCGGGTCGTCCGGGACAGCCGTGGCAACCGGCGCCCGGGATGCGCGGAGGTTAGCCGCCATTGCGCCACGGCGGAAGAGACCGCATGCTTTCCTGACGCACGAAACTGACGACCAGTCAGTTCCCTTCGTGCACCCACCTTTTCCCTTTGCCGCGGGAGGACCGATGGCCGTCACACAGCGCCGGGGCCGCAGGATCATGATGTCGCCGGGCGAGCTCGACGCGTTCCTCGCCGAGGAGCGCACCTGCCGGGTCGCCACCGTGTCCGCGGACGGCGCCCCGCACGTCAGCGCGCTCTGGTTCGCCTGGGACGGCACGTCCTTGTGGCTGTTCTCGATCACCCGCAGCAAGCGCTGGGCGGACCTGCGGGGCGACCAGCGGATCGCCGTGGTGATCGACTCGGGCGTGGAGTACGGAGAGCTGCGGGGCGTGGAGCTGTCCGGGACGGCGGTCTTCGTCGCCGAGTCACCGCGCGTGGGCGAGCCCTGCCCCGAACTCGACGCCCCCGAGCGGTTGTTCGCCCAGAAGTACTTCGGGATGGACGCGATGCCGTACGACGGGAAGCACGCCTGGATCCGGCTCACGCCCGACGCGATCGCGTCCTGGGACTTCCGGAAACTGGCCGAGCTGCAGTCCCGCCCCTGATCACCGCCCCAGAGCCGCCCCGGCTCCCTGGAGCGCCTCCACCGCGGCCCTGATCGACGGCCTGCGGTCCGCGTCCGCGCGCCACACCACGTACACCTGACGGCGCACCCGGTGCCGCACCGGGACCGTCCTGACCCCGGCAGGCATCGGATCGCGCCCCAACTGGGGCGCCACGCACACGCCGAGCCCCGCGGCCACCAGCGCCAGCTGGGTGTGGTGCTCCTCCGCGCGGTGGGCGATCCGCGGCTCGATGCCCTTGGCGCGCAGCGTGAACATCAGCCACTCATGACAGAACTCGCCCTCCGCCCAGGTGATCCACTCGTCGTCCACGAACTCCTCCAGATCCACTTCGTCGCGGTCGGCGAGGGGGTGCCCCGCGGGCATGGCGACATCGGTGGGATCGTCCAGGAGGGCCGCCTTGACCAGGCCTTCGGGCATCGGCAGCGGCTTGTTGTACCAGTCGAGGACGACCGCCATGTCGATGTCGCCGCGCACCACGGCGGCCACCGCGGGCTGCGGCTCCATCTCCTGGGAGCGGACGCGCAGGCCGGGGTGCCCGGCGCTCAGCGAGGCGAGCGTGGCGGGCAGCAGGCCGCGCATCGCCGTGGGGAACGCGGCGATGCGCAGCTCACCGACGGCCTTGCCGCGCTGCTCCTCCAGGTCGGCCCTGGCGAGCTCCACCTGGGAGAGGATGCGCGCGGCATGCTCGGCGAGCAGCCGTCCGGCGTCGGTCAGGCGCACCCCGCGGCCGTTCTTGGCCAGGAGCTGCTGGCCCACCTCGCGCTCCAGCTTGGTCATCTGCTGGGAGACCGCCGACGTCGTGACGTGCAGTCCCGCCGCGGCGCCGCTGACGGAGCCGTGCCGGGCCAGTGCGTCGAGCGTGCGCAGACGCTCCAGGTTCAACATGTAAGCGATGCTACGGGATATCGGGCAGTTTATTTCGCTTGTTCTACGAGGTTGGCTGCTTCAAGGTGACGTACATGAGCGCCACCACCACCCCGTCCGGCTCCCTTGCCGCCCCCTCCGCCCCTGACTCCCCTGACTCCCCCACAGACCCGAAGCGCCGCGCCCTCGGCTGGCGCCTCCGCTTCGGCATCCTCTCGCTGATCTGGGGCTTCAGCTTCCTGCTGATCAAGGTCGGCACGGAGGGCTACGCACCGTTCCAAGTCACCTTGGGACGACTGGTCTTCGGCACCGCGGTCGTCGCGGCCGTCCTCGTGACCAAGCGCGAGCGGCTGCCGCGCGGGGCGCGCACGTGGGGCCATCTCGCGGTCGCGGCGCTGCTGCTCAACGCCCTGCCGTTCTCGCTGTTCGCGTACGCGGAGCTGACGATCCCGTCCACGCTCGCCGGCATCTGCAACGCGACCTCACCGCTGTGGGGCATGGCGCTCTCCCTGGTCGCGCTCTCCGAGGACCGTCCGACGCGGCGCAGGGTCGCGGGGCTCGGCATCGGGTTCCTGGGAGTGCTCACGGTCCTCGGCGCCTGGCAGGGCTTCAGCGGCCTTGACTTCCGCGGTACGGCGATGGCCCTGCTCGCCTCGGTGTGCTACCCGATCGGCTGGATCTACGTGCGCCGCACGCTGGCCGGCTCCTCCCACTCGAACCTCTCCCTGACCGGCGCCCAGCTTCTGGTCGCGACCGGCGAACTGGCCGTGGTGACCCCGCTGTTCACGTCCTTCCCCACGCACTTCCCCGTCGTGCCGCTCCTCGCGATCGTGGCACTGGGTGCCGTCGGCACCGGGGTCGCGTTCCTGATCCAGTACGGCCTCGTCGCCGAGGTCGGGCCGACGACGGCCCAGATGGTCACGTACTTCGTCCCGGTCATCGCCACCGCCGCGGGCGTGGCCGTGCTCGGCGAGTCCCTGAGCTGGTCGACGCCGGTCGGCGCGGTGATCGTCCTGGCGGGCGCGGCGCTCACCCAGTCAAGGCCGCGTGATCGCTCGCGGAAGCCCGCTCACTCATAACGCCGCGCGGGAGCGGGCCCGGTGGCGGAGGCGACGGCGTCCGCCACCGCTTCGATGTCACCGTCCCCGAGCGTCGACACCGTGATCCGCACCCCGGGCCGCGCACTCATCCGGAACCGCGCCCCCGGGGCGACGGCCCACCCCGCGTGCAGCAGCCGGGAGACCGCACCCGTCTCGTCCGGCACGGGCACCCACACGTTCATGCCGCTGCGCCCGTGCGCCGTGACGCCCCGCGCGGCGAGTGCGGCGATCAGGGCGTCACGGCGCCGCCCGTAGGACGCCGCCACCTCGGCCGGGTCCACCGCCCCTTCCGTCCACAGCCGCACCACGGCGCGCTGCGACAGATGGCTCACCCAGCCGGGGCCGAGCCGCTGGCGCCCCTGGACGCGATCGACGGTGACCGCGTCCCCGGTGAGCAGGGCGAGGCGCAGGTCAGGGCCGTACGCCTTGGCCGTGGAGCGGACGAAGGCCCAGCTTCGGGTCACGCCCGCCAGCGGGTGCAGCGGCAGGTCGACGATGGCGTGGCCGTGGTCGTCCTCGATGAGCAGTACGTCCTTGTGCGCGGAGAGCACTTTGCGCAGGGCACGCGCGCGTGGCGCACTGATCGCGGCGCCCGTCGGGTTCTGGGCGCGGTCGGTGACGATGAGCGCCCGGACGCCGCCGCGCAGCGCGTCCTCCACGTCGGCGGGCAGCGGCCCGTCGTCGTCGACGCCCATCGGGACCGTACGCAGCCCGAGCACCGGCATCAGGTCGAGCAGGCTCCCCCAGCCCGGGTCCTCGACCGCCACCGCGTCGCCGGGCTTGAGGTGCGCCGCGAGCACGCGCTCGATGGCGTCGAGGGACCCGGAGGTGACGGCGACGGGACCGTCCGGCACACCGTCCTCGTCGAGGGCCACGCGCGCGTGGCGGGTCAGTTCAGGGTGCACGGCCTCCTGCCCGTACAGCACGGGATTCCGGTCGCCCTCCGCGGCGGCGGCCGCGAACACCTCGGCGAGCGGCGGGAGCAGCGCCGTGTCCGGATTGCCGTTCGACACGTCGCGCACTCCGGCGGGCACGTCCACGCGGATCAGCTCGCGCACCGTCGTCGCGGGCTTGGGGCGTACGCGGCTGCCGCGCCGCCCCGCCGTCTCGATGACGCCGCGTTCGCGCAGCGTGCGGTAGGCGGCGGCCACCGTATTGGGATTCACCCCGAGCCGCTCCGCCAACTCGCGCATCGGCGGGAGCAGTTGACCCGGTTCCAGGTCTCCGCCACCCACCGCACGCTCCACGCTGGCAGCGATCTCAGCTGCGCGCCGGCCTTCGATCCGATACTCTCCTAGCACAAACCACATTATGCACTAGTGCAATGGAGAAGGCAATGAGCGTCGCATCCGAGTCCGGCATCGAGACCGGTGACGGGACCGCCACCGACACCGCCTCGTACGCGCCGACCGAACTCACCGTCCCCACCCGCGGCCGTGACCGCGCCTCGTACGACCAGGAACTGGTGCACGCGATACTCGACGAGGCCTACGTCTGCCACCTCGGCTTCGTGCGTGACGGCGCCCCCGTCGTCCTGCCGACGCTGTACGGCCGGGTGGGCGAGCGCCTGTACGTGCACGGCTCGACGGGCTCCCGGCCGCTGCGGATGGCGGGCGACACCCGGCAGCAGGAGGAGGACCCGGGGCTCGCGGTCTGTCTGACCGTCACCCACGTCGACGGCCTCGTCCTTGCCCGGTCGGCCTTCCACCACTCACTCAACTACCGCTCCGTGGTGATCCACGGCACCGCCCACCAGGTCACGGACCCCGAGGAGAAGCGCACCGCCCTCGACGCGCTCGTCGACCACGTCGTGCCGGGCCGCTCCGCCGACTCCCGCGCCGCGAACGCCAAGGAGCTCGCGGCCACCGCAGTGCTCAGCCTCGACCTCGCCACGGTCTCCGCCAAGATGCGTACCGGCGGCCCGAACGACGACGCCGAGGACCTCGGCCTTCCGTACTGGTCCGGCGTCGTCCCGCTGGTCACGGGCTACGGCGCCGTCATCCCGTCGGCCGACCTCGCCCCCGGCATCGACACCCCCGGCTACCTCAGCGCACTGTGATGCTGATCCACCCCTGGGACGCCCCGCACTCCGACGCCGAGTGGCAACAGTGGCTCGCCGGCCACGACTTCGGGCAGCTCGCCGTGAACGGCCTGCCCGGAGAGCCCCCGCACGTCCAGCCGGCGCACTTCGCGTACGACCGCGGGGCCGGGTGATCACGCACCTGGCGCGGCCCAACCCCCTGTGGCCCGCACTGGAAGCCGATCCCGAAGTGCTGCTCAGCGTGGTCGACGACTACGCGTACGTGCCGGGCCCCTGGAAGGCGCCCGCGGGCACCCCTGCCGAGCACGGGGTGCCGACGAGCTTGTACGCCGCCGTCCAGCTCCGCTGCACCGCCCGCGTCGTGGACTCCCCGCAGGAGAAGGCCGAGCTCCTCAACCGCCAGGTCGCCCACTTCCAGCCGGAGGGCGGCACGGTCCCGGCCGAGGTGGGCGAAGACCCCTTCGGCCGTCTGCTCTCCGGCATCCGTGTCCTGTGGCTCGAAGTGACCGACGTACGGGCGAAGTTCAAGTACGCGGGCAACAAGCCACAGGACGTCCAGGACCGGATCGCGGCGGGCCTCGCGGCACGAGGCGGACCGCGTGACGCGGCGGCACAGGCCCAGCAGCTGCGCCGCCGCTGAGCGCCCCATCAGGGGCGCGGGCCGTGACATGTGCGGCTCCGCCGCGTGGGCGCGCCCAGCCCCCACCGGCGCGCGGTTCAGGACAGAACACGCGGGGCACGGCCACTCCAACCGTGCCCCGCAAGATCCCTCCCCCGCCGCGCAGCGACCGTCTCGGCGACCGCAAGACCCGTCACCGCGGCCAGCATCAGCAGAGTGCCGAGCACCATCGACACGGTCAGCTCCTCGCCGAGCAGCACGACCGCGATGACCGCGGCGCTCAGCGGCTCGAGGAGCGTGATCACGGAGACGGTCGCCGACCGGATGACGGCGGCGCCCGCGAAGTACAGGGCGTAGGCGACGGCCGTCGGGATCACGACGATGTAGAGCAGGTAGAGCCCCATCCGCGCCGGGTCGGCGGCGTGCGGGACGAGCCCTTCCACCGCGGCGAGCGGCAGCAGGCAGACGGACACCACGGCGAACGACCAGACCGTCGTGTCGGACGAGTCGGCGCCGCCGTCCCGCCCCCACCACCGCGTGAGCAGCGTCATCGCGGCGTACGCGGCGGCCGAGAGCAGCCCCCACCCGACGCCCACCGGACGCACGCTCGCGCCCCCGCCGCCCAGGACGAGCACCACGAGCCCGGCGACCGCCCCCGCCACGGCCACGACCCCGCCGCGCCCGAGCCGCTCCCCCATGGTGAACCGCGCCCCGAGCGCGATGAGTACGGGCCCTGCGCCCATCGTGACCACCGTGCCGACCGCGAGCCCGGTCGACTCGACGGCCGCGAAGTAGGCGGTCTGGAACACGGCGAGGGCCACGCCGGTCGCCACGATCCGCGGCAGCCTGCGCCGCAACGGCGCGCTCTCGGCGACGTACGAGGACCGTCGGCGCGAGCGCACCAGACGGACGGCGTAGAGCAGCACGAAGCCGCCCGCACAGCGCCAGAAGGACAGGCTGACCGGCCCCATGTCACTGGCGTTGAAGACCAGCGCGGCGGCGGCACCCGCGGTGCCCCAGGCCGTACCGGCGACGATCAGATAGAAGAGGCCTCGCCCGACGGACAGGCCGGAGGCAGCAGTCGACACATTCGACACGTGAGTTCTCCGCAGAAAGGAAAAGAGAGGTCCTTGGCTCCGTCTGCGGGCAGCGTCGTTCCACCCGGCCACCGGCCGGGCGTGATCCAGGAGATGCCCGCGCTTAAGCGGCGGGAGGCGGAAGAACGAGCGCGCGTGAATGCATGATCGACACCCTAAGCGGCCGTGCCGGTCGACGACAACTGTTCCTTCGGCTCCGGCGACCCGCCCGCGGTGGGCCCCTCACGCGGTTTGGCGGGCGTGGACGACTGCGCGATGAACGCCCCCGCGAGCACCACGGCGCCCCCGATGATCTGCGGCGCCGACAGGTGTTCGCCCAGCATCACCCAGGCGAGCACGGTCGCGATGACCGCTTCCAGACAGGCCACGACCCCGGCCACCTGGGGCGAGAGCCGGCGCACGGAGAGCACCCCGGTGACGTACGCCACGACGGTCGCGACGATCACGATCCAGCCGATGAGCGCCCACGCGGGCACGGCCGAGCCGTCCATGTCCGCGCTCCCCGCGAGCACCGACCAGTCCATGCCCCAGGGGCGCGCCACGACGGTGAGCACGGCGGTGCCGATCAGGAGCCCGAACGCGATGACGCCGAGCGGGTCAGGGGCGTCGTCGCCCGCGTCGCTGCCCTGGTCGGACAGGACGAAGTAGCCGACCTGGCAGCACGCGGCGCCCAGCGCGAGGAGCAGCCCCACGGCGTCGAAGCTCAGCCCGGCCCACACCTCGACGACACAGGCGAGTCCGCCGACGGCGAGCACCACGCCCACCGCGGCCGCCCGCGTCACGGGCCGCCGCTGCACGAAGCGCACCCAGCCGAGGACGAGCGCGGGTGCGAGGTACTCGACCAGGAGCGCGACACCCACGGGGATACGGGAGATCGCCGCGAAGTAGCAGGCCTGGACGCCGGCCACGGCGAGCAGGCCGAAGCCGAGCAGGAGCGCGGGCCTGCGGCGCAGCAGTCCGCGGTGGCGCCAGGCGACCGGCAGCATCACCAGGGCGGCGCCCGCCACCCGCAGCCACACCACGTGCAGCGGGTCGAGACCCGCCTCGATCAGCGGCTTGGCCGCGACACCCGAGCCGCCGAAGGCGACCGCCGACCCCAGGGCGAGCCCCAGCCCGACGCCTCTCCCCCGGCTCGGCATCGAGCCCGTCTGTTTCCCCTGAGACGCTTGCACCGGCACATCATGACAGGACGTGTCATGAGCGTCACCCCCGATAGACCCTGTCTCAATCGGCGGACGTCCCGGCGTACGGATCGGGGTACGGACCGACGTAGGGATCGGCGTACGTCTCTGCGTACGGAGCGTCCTCGACCCGCCGGAGGATCACCTGCGCGTCGGCTCCGGCCCGCCCGAGCACCTCGACCGCGCGGCAGTCCGGATCGGCGACGAGCGCCACCAGGAGGTCGATGCCGAGGGTGCGCGGTTCGCCGCGCAGGGCGGCCCGCCCGATGGCCGCCTCCATGGCCGCGGCGGCGGACGGCGACCAGCCCGTCTCCTTCACGGACGCGGAGCCGCCCTGGCGCACCAGCGGCACCGCTCCGGAGTCCTCGACCGTCCCCTGCCACTGCAGGCCGTAGCCGATGCTGCGCTGGACGAGATAGCCGAGGAGCCGCACCACCTGGCCCCCGTCGTCGAAGGCGGCCCGCACGTCGGGGTCGGTCTCCAGCAGGGAGTGCAGCAGATGCGCGGTGTCGACCTGCCGGTCCCCGTCCCGCACGGCACGCCGGCGCGCGCCTGCCACCACCGACGCCAGCGCGGCGCTGAGCCGGGAGTCGATGTCTGCTCGGGTCGGGCCGGGCTCGGCGCCCTGCGGGGTACGGCTTTGCACATCTCCCACCCCATCAGCCCCCGAAGGCGGCGTCATCGGCGGCGGGAAGCATCTTCGCGTCCGACACAGGTTGGGTACGCATGTGTGGCTTCTCCTCCTTACGGATGAGATCCCACTCTTCTTCCCTGAGGGGCGCGCGCCGTCTTGATTCGCGCCGGGAACGCAACCGTGGCGCACCGGTCACTCGTCTTTCAGGCATGGAGTGCAGGTGCTGGATGGTCGCGCTGCCGGCGATCGACGGCAGGCAGTACGTGTATCGGGTGTACGCACCCGATGACGCACTGCCCGCCGACCTGTTCTGGGAGGCCTGGCACTGCCACGACGAGGGCCCCTTCCCCAGGGCGTGCGACCTGTTCGACGCGGCGGTCATACGCAAGGTCGGCTGGCTCCCGACCGAGCGGGCCCCACACGAGGCCTAGGCGGGCCGCGTCCCGACGACGACCGTCGCGTACATCTCCTCGTCACTCACCGACCGCGCCACGAGACCGCCGTCGGCGACCGCTTCGAGCGCGTACGGCACCTGCCGCTCGCTCGTCTCGAACAGCAGCCGGCCGCCGGGCGCCAGCCAGCGTGCGGCGTCCGCGGTCACCCGCCGCAGGACGTCGAGGCCGTCCGCACCGCCGTCGAGCGCCACACGGGCCTCGTGGATGCGGGCTTCCGGCGGCAGGAGACCGACCTCTTCGGTGGGTACGTAGGGGACGTTCGCCAGGAGTACGTCGACCCGGCCCCGGAGAGTGCCGGGCAGCGGCGCGTAGAGGTCGCCCTCGTACACCCGTCCCCCCACGTCGGCGACGTTGCGCCGGGCGCACCGCACGGCCGCGGGGTCGATGTCGGCGGCGTACAGCTCGACCCGGTCGACGGCGGCGCCGAGCGCGGCCCCCAGCGCGCCCGAGCCACAGCACAGGTCGACGACGACGGCCCCGGGACCGGCGAGGGCGGCGGCCTCCTGCACGAGGAACTCGGTGCGCCGCCGGGGCACGAAGACCCCGGCGTCCACGGCGATCCGCAGACCGCGGAACTCCGCCCAGCCCAGGACGTGTTCGAGCGGACGTCCTGCGACGCGCCGCTCCACCATGGCGGCGAGTTCGGCGTGGTCACGGGCGGTGGCGACGAGCAACTCCGTCTCGTCCTCGGCGAAGACACAGCCGGCGGCGCGCAGCCTGGTGACGATGGCGGAAGGGGCCAGGGATTCTATGGGTGATGACGCGGGTGACGAAGGTGAGACCGACATCAGAAGTGAAACCTTTCGGGACGCCTGTGGGGCTCCCTCGGTCACCTATGCCGGGTGAACCGCGCGGTCGCGAAGGGGGAGCGCCCTACCTGCTGCTGCGGTGATGGGTCTCACCTCCCGGGTCTCTCTGCCCGCGTCCGTCGCGGGGAGGGCAACAGTACCCGACCCCGTACGGGGCGGCTCGGGCGGAGGGTCCACAATATCTGACGGTTCATCAGTATTGAATGTTCCAGGGCCTGCGGCTACGTTCCGCGACACCGCAGCTGCGCCCGCCGCAGCGCCCAACGAGAAGGGGTCGTCGCATGGCCGAAGTCAGCGCGGAAGCACGGATCGAGGCGCCCGCAGAGAAGGTCTGGGCCCAACTCACCGACTTCTCCTCGTACGGCGAGTGGAACGCCACGCACACGAGTTTCCCGAAGGGCGGCCCCACCACGCTGGAGGTGGGCGGCACGTTCGCGGAGAACATGAAGCTGATGGGATTCCCCGCCGAGGTCAACTGGACGATCGAGGACCTGGAGAGCGAGCGCACCCTGGCCATCAAGGGCAAGGGCCCCATGGGCGTCACGGTCGGCACCCGCTACACGCTCGCCCCCGACGGAGGCGCGACGAAGGTACGCATAGACGGGGAGTTCACGGGCGCGGCGGTCTCCCTGATGGCGGGCAAGCTGAAGGACTCGGCGACGGCGGCGCTGGACGAGTCGCTGCGGAAGCTGGCGGGCCTGGTGACCTGAGCCCGCGTATTCACGAGCCCCCGCCCTTCACGAACCCCCGCCCTTCAGACGAACACAAAGAGGCGCCCCACACACGCAGTGCGGGGCGCCTCAATGGCACTGGGGGTCGTCGACCCCCACCACCTCAGTCCTCATCGGCGAGGATCAGGTACAGCTTCTTGCGGGCGTCGTTGATGACCGTGAGGGCCTTCTCGCGCTGGTCCTTGCTGCCGGTCTTCCAGACCTGGCCGAACGCCTCCATCAGGCCGAAGCCGGCCTGCCGGATCTCGTTCAGCGTCTCCCAGTCGACTCCGCGCCCGGCCTCTTCCCAAGGCGCGTCGGGACCTTCCTCGGCCGCGGTGACGCCGGCCTCGGTGAGCGAGAAGAGCTTCTTGCCGCCCTCGCTCGCGCTGCTGATCAGGCCCTCGTCCTCCAGGAGCTGGAGGGTCGGGTACACCGAACCGGGGCTGGGCTTCCATGCCCCGCCGCTGCGCTCGGCGATCTCCTGGATCATCTCGTAGCCGTGCATCGGCCGGTCCTTCAGGAGAGCCAGGATCGACGCGCGTACGTCGCCGCGCCGCGCCCTGCCTCGCGGACCGCCCCTGCCGCCTCGTCCGCCACCCCAGGGGCCGCCGGGCCCACCGGGACCGCCGAAGCCGGGCCCAAAGGGACCGAACGCGGCGCGCCGCCCCTCGAAGCCGCCGCGACCCTCGTGTCCGGGGCCGCACTTTCCGCGTCCGTGCTCGTGTTCATAACCGTGGGAACGCATGGCAATCACTCCTCAGTGTGCTTGATCTTGTACTTGCGTAGGTGATCTATCGCGCCATCGTTGATCTGTCGCGATGCGTCAACGATATATCGGAACTGTTCGGATGGCAAGGCTCCTCGGGAAGGCGGGCAGAGCCGCAGGTCAGAGGGGCGACGCCGGGGAGAGCGGGTCACACAAGGGCTGGGCGGTGGACCGGTCGACTGCACGTCGGCGACACCTCGGCCGAGCCGCGCCGCGTCACCACGGGTCGGGCCACCAACCCCCGATTGGCCTTGTCCCACCTCCGCATCGGCCCGCTAGCGTCGTCGACATGCCGACTTCTCACCGCATCCGCATCGTCGACGCCTTCACCGACCGCCCCTTCGCGGGCAACCCGGCAGGCGTCCTCCTCCTCGACGCCTTCCCCGAGGACGCCTGGCTCCAGAACGTGGCCGCAGAGGTCAACCACGCCGAGACCGCCTTCGCCCACCCCCTCCCCGCGGACGCTGAAGCCGACTGGGCGCTGCGGTGGTTCACTCCCGCCACCGAGGTCGACCTCTGCGGCCACGCCACGCTCGCCACCGCCCACGTCCTCCAGGTCACCGGCACCGCCGACGGCCCCGTACGGTTCGCCACCCGCAGCGGCGTCCTGACCACGACCGCCCGCGCCGACGGCACCATCACCATGGACTTCCCCACCGCCCCGCTCACCCCGGCGAAGATTCCCGACGGCGCGGCCCAGGCGCTCGGCGCCGAGCCGCTGGCCGTGTTCGACGCCGGGGCGAGCCTCGGTGACCTGCTGGTCGAGCTCGCGGACGAGAAGACGGTGCGCTCCCTCACCCCGGACCACAAGGCCCTCGCCGAGTTCTCCGAGCGCGGCATCATCGCCACCGCACCCGCCGAAGACCCCACCCGCGGCTACGACTTCGTCTCCCGGTGCTTCTTCCCCAACGTCGGCATCGACGAGGACCCGGTGACCGGCAGCGCCCACACGGCCCTGGCCCCCTTCTGGTCCCAGCGCCTCGGCCGCGCGGAGCTCACCGGCCTGCAGGCCTCGGCCCGCAGCGGCCTCGTCCGCACCGAACTGCGCGGCGACCGCACGCTCCTGACGGGCCGCGCCGTCACCGTCATCGAGGGCGAGCTCTACGCCTGACACGCCGGACGCGCCTGGCATCACTGTGGGGACGTACGACCCCGTCGTACGTCCCCACAGTGACGCCAGGAACCACCCGCCCGCCCGCCGCCTAAGGCGTGGGCAGCCACCCCACCTTCCCCGCGAGCAGCGCGTATCCGACGAACGCCCCGATGTCCAGCAGCGAATGGGCCACCACCAGCGGCCCGACCCTCCCCCACCGCCGGTACAGGAGCACGAAGACCACCCCCATCGCCATGTTGCCGATGAAACCGCCGATGCCCTGGTAGAGGTGGTACGAGCCGCGCAGCACCGAGCTCCCGACCAGCGCGGCCATCGGCGTCCACCCCAACTGCCCGAACCTGCGCAGCAGATAGCCGACGACGATCACTTCCTCGAGCACCGCGTTCTGCACCGCGGACAGCACGAGCACCGGGTACTTCCACCACACGTCGGGCAGGTCCTCCGGCACCACCGTCAGGTTGAACCCGAGCCCCCGCGCCGCCAGATAGAAGGCGATCCCGGTGCTGCCGATCACCGCCGCGATCGCCGCCCCGCGGCCCAGGTCCGGCCAGGGCCGGCTCCGGTCGAAGCCGATCGTGCGCAGCCCGGCGCCCTCCCTGATCAGGAAGTGCGCGACCAGCGCCACCGGCACCAACGCCGTCGTGATTCCGAACAATTGCCACGCGAGATCAAGCCATGGCCGCCCGGGAGCGGCCGACGCATTCATGGTCGCCGCCTGGTCCTTGAGACCACCCGGTCTGGTGACCGATCCGACAAAGCTGATCAGCGCGGACACACCGCTCGCGCCCAGCGAGAGCGCCAGGACGAGCAGTGTCTCGTCCCTGAGGATCCTTCGCGATGGCCCCTCGCCCCGAAAAGAACCGGCCAACGGCCCGGACTCCGCTTGCACTCCGCCTCCAGTTGAGTAATCCCGCCTCATCCCCATCCCCGCCCCGCTAGGGTCTCGAATGTAGTTGCGAAGATCGTGCGCGACAGGCCGAGGGGGACGGACGCCGATTGCGGTCATGCCACCCCCTCTTTCCTTGCTTCATCGTTCAAGGAGGGGCACCACCGCCATGGGACGTCACAGCTTGCCCGATGAGTACGGGACGGACGCACCCGACCCACGGCCACGCGCCCGCGGCCGCACGGTGACCATCGCGACGGCGCTCGTCCTGACGGTCGCCGCGGGCACCGCGGTCGCCGTCCGCAGCGATCTGCTCACCTTCGGCGGCTCGTGCAGCGACGACGCGGTGAGGGTGGACGTCGTGGCCGCCCCCGCCATCGCCCCCGCCCTGCGCACGGCCGCCGACGACGCGCGCGAGAAGGAGGTCTCCTCCGACGGCTCGTGCATCGACGTACGGGTCACCGCCCGCGATTCGTACAAGGTCGCCGACCAGCTGCGCACGGGCACGGGCGACCCCGGCTACGACGTGTGGGTGCCGGACTCCGAGCTCTGGCTCCAGCGCGTCGGCCTGGGCGGCAAGCAGACCAAGGTGTCGCCCGCGGGGAACATAGCCTCGTCCCCGGTTGGCATGGCCATGGTCCCTTCCGCCGCCGAAGGCCTGGGCTGGCCCAAGAAGACGTACAACTGGCCGGAGTTGGCGGGCGCGGCGATGAAGGGCGACAAGCTGCGGCTCGGCGCCGCCGATCCCGCCCGCAGCGCGACCGGCCTGCTTGCGCTCGCCAAGCTGAGCACGTCGGCGAAGAAGTCGGGCGGCAAGGACGGCGACACCCAGGCCGCCGGGATGGCCAAGGCCCTGTCCGCGCGCACGTCCGACAGCGATGGCCAGCTCCTGGACACCCTGGCCCGCGACTCCTCCGGCACGGAGCAGGGCAACCCGCGCCGCAATCAGGCGCTGATCCTCTCCGAGCAGGCCGCGTTCGAGCACAACGCCTCGGCGGGCGAGGAGAACAGCCTGGACATGTTCTATCCGAAGGACGGATCGCCGCGCCTCGACTACCCGTACACGCTGGTCCAGGAGGACGAGCTGTCGACGGACCAGAGCCGGGCCGCCCTGCGCTTCATGACCCTGTTCGGCGACGAGCAGGGGCGCGCGATCCTGGAGAAGCACGGCTTCAGGACCGGCACCGACGACCCCTCGGCCAAGCTCGTCACGGCCGCCGGCGGCCGCACCCCCCAGCCGTACTCCGACGATCCGAGCGAGCCTCCCTCCGAGAAGGAGCTCCAGGAGACGCTCGGCATGTGGACGATCACCGTCCAGAGCGCCAGGATCAGCACGGTCGTCGACGTCTCGGACTCCATGGGCGAGTTCGTGCCGGGCCGGGGCCAGACCCGGATGGAGGTCACCAAGTCCTCGCTCCTGCAGGCGCTCGCGGGGTTCACCGACGAGGACGAGATCGGCCTCTGGGAGTTCGCCACCCTCCTGGACGGCAAGCGTGACTACCGCAAGCTCGTGCCGACCCAGCGCCTCGGCGACCGCAAGGGCGACGGCACCCAGCGGGACAAGGTCTCCGAGGCCTTCAGCGGCCTGGCGCCCATCCCGGGCGGCGCGACCGGCCTGTACGACACCACGCTGGCGGCGTACAAGGAAGCCACGTCCACGTACGCGAAGGGCAAGTTCAACGCGCTCGTGGTGCTCACGGACGGCGCCAACCAGGACCCCGGATCCCTCTCGCGCAGCAATCTCGTCTCGCAGCTGGAGAACCTCTCCGACCCCAAGCGCCCGGTGCCGCTCATCGCCATCGCGGTCGGCCCGAACGCGGACAAGGAGGAGGTCGTGCAGATCGCGGAGGCGACCGGCGGATCAGGTCACCAGGTCGACGACCCGGCCCAGATCCACGCGGTCATCCTCAAAGCCATCATGGAGGCGGGCAGCCACGGCTGAGCCCTGAAAGCTCAGCTCAGCACCGCCGGTTCGGGCAGCCCCACCGGCCAGGTGTGCACCGGGTCCCCCGCGTGCATCAGCTCGGCATAGCGCCGGGTGGTCGCGGCGAGGGCGTCCTCGCGTTCGAGCCCGGTCTCCAGGGCCTGGTGGTACGTCGCCGCCTGCCAGGACGCCCCGTTCACCCGCCGCCTGCACCGCTCCTCGATGACGCCGAGATAGAAGTCCCGGTCGGCGGGCTCGACGCCCCACGCGTCGAGCCCCGCCGCGGCGAGCGGCAGCAGCTCGTCGCGCACCAGAGCCACCGCCGGCACCTCGACGACGCCTCCGTACCGGCCGCGCCGGGGCCACTGCAGACGGGCCTCGATGCCGTCGCGGCAGGCGGTGTCGAAGTTGGCGGCTGCGGCCTCGAAGGGCAGCCGGGTCCACACGGGCCTCGGTTCCTCCGCCAGGGCGCGTACGACGCCGTAGTAGAAGGCCGCGTTGGCGATGACGTCGGTGACGGTGGGGCCCGCGGGCAGGACGCGGTTCTCCACGCGCAGGTGCGGGACGCCGTCGGCGATGCCGTACACGGGGCGGTTCCAGCGGTACACGGTGCCGTTGTGCAGGACGAGTTCGCCGAGCTGCGGCACCCGGCCGTCGTCGAGCACCTCCAGCGGGTTCTCGTCGTCCATGAGGGGAAGCAGTGCGGGGAAGTAGCGCAGGTTCTCCTCGAAGAGCTCGTACGCGTCGCTGATCCAGCGCTCCCCGAACCAGGTCCGCGGCCGCACGCCCTGCGCCTGGAGTTCGGGCGGGCGGGTGTCGGTGGACTGGAGGAACAGCGGGGGCCGCGACTCGCGCCACAGCTCACGCCCGAACAGGAACGGCGCGTTGGCGCCGACGGCGATCTGCGCGGCGGCGACGGCCTGCGCCGCGTTCCACACGTCGGCGAACCTGCCCGGCGTGACCTGGAGGTGCAACTGCACGGATGTGCAGGCCGCTTCGGGCGCGATCGACCCCGACGTGCAGGTCAGCCGCTCCACGCCCTGGATGTCCAGGACGAAGTCCTCGCCGCGCGCGGCCACGATCTGGTCGTTGAGCAGCGCGTAGCGGTCGACGTCGGAGAGGTTTCCCGAGACCAGGTCGTGGTGCGCGAGCGTCGGCAGAATGCCGATCATCACGATGCCCGCGTTCACCTCGTTCGCTTTGCGGTGGGCATAGGCGAGGCCGGTGCGCAGCTCCTCCGCGAGTCGGTCGAGAACGCGTCCGCCCAATCGGTGCGGTGCGATATTGACTTCAAGATTGAACATTCCGAGTTCCGTCTGGAAGTCGCGGCTCGCGATACGTTCCAGCACTTCCGCATTCAGCATTCTCGGCATGCCGTCGGGGCCCGCGAGATTCAGCTCTATCTCCACACCCATCAGGTTCTTGGGCCGGTCGAACCGCTCCTCGTCCAACAGCCTCCGGAGCCCCGCGAGACACTCCCTGAGCTTGGCCCGGTACCGGCTCCGCTCAGCCAGGTCAAACGTTCCTGCTACGACCTTCTCCCCCATCGAAGCGTCCCTCCTCGGATGGGCAGCCAATGATCCGGCCGCTGCGTCTCGGTGGATGATGCCCAGGATGATGCCCTGCAATGTGATCGATAACGCCCCGCACATGCCTCCGGCCCAGTACGCTCGACGCACGATCCGTGCGGCACATTCACCAGGCATGAACGGACGTCGGGGAATCCTCGCACCGCACCCTGGTGAAAAACACCGATGAGAATCGGCCGACCGCTCCTGACAAGGGGGCCGAGGTCAAACGCCCGGGCTCATCCGGAATCGGGATGAAGCCCGCAAAATGGCGACCGAATAACGCCTTGCAGGCAATATCTGGTGCGGTTAGACGAAACAATGCCTGAACACGTGTCGTATAAACTCCGCGAACGAGGCAGAGAGTTGGCGCTCGCGGTCCCCTGCCCCCGCCCCCTCTGACTTCGGAGCAGACAGCGACGTCCGCACCTGTCCTCGTTCCACCGTGCCTGTCGAATGAGAGAGGCGACCCATCATGCCGCTGCAAGTCCCCCCGGCTCCCGCGCCCGCCCTGCGCAGCGTCCTCGCGGCACTCGGTTCACCCACCGCCGTACGCGAAGCCCGCACTCCGTCCCTGCGCGCCGCACAGGGACCGACGAGCCCCGAACTCCCGTTGCCCGTCCACGTGATTGACCGGATCAGCCCGTCGGGCACATCGCCCACCCGGCTCGCCGGGTGGCGCTTCCTGATCCGCTCCGGCGAGCGAGCCGTCGCCGCGGCGGACACGATGCTGACACCTGACGGATGGACCTTCTCCCACTTCTTCGAGGGCCCCTACATCGCGTCCACCGAGCGCGCCCTGCGCCATGCCGAGGCGATGCCGATGCCCTACCAGCCCCGCCTGTTGTCCGTACCCGAGCTCTACATGCTGACACTCTGGCTGCACGGCGACTGCACGGCGGACGGCTCGGGCGGTCACCTCGCGCCCTCCGACATCCTCGTGCCCCTGGCGCCCGCGCCTCCCGGCATCGCGGCACACCGCCCGCACCGCGCCGCGGAGCTCCTCAAGGTCCTCACCCACCGCATGACCCCGGCACCGCTGCTCGGCTCACCCGCCTGACCTCGCCGTACGTTCACGTGCCCCGCCGCCGTTCCCGGCCGCGGGGCTCGGCGCATCCTGTGCCCCTACGGACGCGCGTACGTATGCCCATACGGACTAGCCCGGTATGACCACCCCGAACCACCCGAAGAGACAGTGCAGTTGGGCTGAACCGTCCGGGCGGGTGATACGTCATTAAGCAGTAAGGAGCGCTGCAGCCAAATCCCTGCGGATTGACTGCCGTAGGGCAACACTGGGACCGGACCGACTAAACGGGGGGCGGCCATGAACACCGCATCGAGCCGCAAGGCAGACGTCACAGCCATCACATCGCAGCGAAAGAACCCTTCCATGTGCCAGCACCAACCACCGTGCCCGACAGCCGACTCCGCCGACCGGGAAGCCGCGCTCCTCACGGCGAGCCACCCGGAGCAGGGCTGGAGCCTGCTGTGCAACGGCGTCCTGCTCTTCGAGGACACCGGTGAACTGCTGCCGGACGGCCAGATCATCGCTCCGCACCGGCCACTGGGCACGGACGAGATCATGACCGCCGCCTGACGCGGCGACGCACGGCACAGAGAACAAAGGGGCCGACCCGGAGCAACAACCTCCGGACCGGCCCCCACGCATGTTCGGGACCCGATATCAGTCCTCGTACGCATCCAGCGGCGGGCAGGAGCAGACCAGATTCCGGTCGCCGTACGCCTGGTCGACGCGGCGCACCGGCGGCCAGTACTTGTCCGCGGGCACGACACCGGCCGGGAAGACGGCCTCCTCGCGGCTGTAGGCGTGCTCCCACTCACCGCCGAGCGCGGCAGCGGTGTGCGGGGCGTTGCGCAGCGGGTTGTCGTCGGCCGTCCACTCGCCGCCGACCTTCTCGATCTCGGCACGGATGTTGATCATCGCCTCGCAGAACCGGTCGATCTCGACCAGGTCCTCGCTCTCGGTCGGCTCGATCATCAGCGTCCCCGCGACCGGGAACGACATGGTCGGCGCGTGGAAGCCGTAGTCGATGAGCCGCTTGGCGATGTCGTCGACGCTGACACCGGTCGCCTTGCTCAGCGGGCGCAGATCGATGATGCACTCGTGCGCGACGAGCCCGCCGGGACCGGTGTAGAGCACCGGGTAGTGCGGCTCGAGGCGCTTGGCGATGTAGTTCGCGGAGAGCACGGCGACCTGCGTGGCGCGCTTGAGGCCCTCGCCACCCATGAGGCGTACGTACGCCCAGGAGATCGGCAGGATTCCCGCGGAGCCCCACGGCGCGGCGGAGATCGGGCCGACGCCCGTCTCGGGGCCCGCGGCGGGCTGCAGCGGGTGGTTGGGCAGGTACGGAGCGAGGTGCTCGCGCACACCGACAGGACCGACGCCGGGGCCACCGCCGCCGTGCGGGATGCAGAAGGTCTTGTGCAGGTTCAGGTGCGAGACGTCGCCGCCGAACTTGCCGGGCTGGGCGAGGCCCACCAGGGCGTTGAGGTTGGCCCCGTCGACGTAGACCTGGCCGCCCGCCTCGTGCACCTGGGCGCAGATGTCGGCGACGTGCTCCTCGAACACACCGTGCGTGGACGGGTAGGTGATCATGAGCACGGACAGCTCGTCGCGGTGCTTCTCGATCTTGGCGCGCAGGTCCTCGATGTCGATCTCGCCGTCGTCGCTGGTCTTCACGACCACGACCTTCATGCCGGCCATCACGGCGCTCGCGGCGTTCGTGCCGTGCGCGGAGGACGGGATGAGGCAGACGGTGCGCTGCGCGTCGCCGTTGGCGCGGTGGTAGCCGCGCACGGCGAGCAGTCCGGCAAGCTCGCCCTGCGAACCGGCGTTGGGCTGCAGGGAGACCTTGTCGTAGCCGGTGACCTCGGCGAGCCGCTCCTCCAGCTCACGGATGAGCGTCAGATAGCCCTGCGCCTGCTGGGCGGGCGCGAAGGGGTGCAGCTGGCCGAACTCGGGCCAGGTGACCGGCTCCATCTCCGTGGTCGCGTTGAGCTTCATGGTGCAGGAGCCCAGCGGGATCATGCCGCGGTCGAGCGCGTAGTCGCGGTCGGCCAGCTTGCGCAGGTAGCGCAGCATGGCGGTCTCGGAGCGGTACTGGTGGAAGACGGGGTGCGTCAGGTAGTCGTCGGAGCGCAGGAGACCGCCGGGGAGCGTGTCCTCGGTCTGCGCGTCGAGCGTCTCGATGTCGGCCTCGACCCCGAACGCGGTCCAGATCGCGGTCAGTTGCTTGCGCGTGGTGGTCTCGTCGCAGGCCAGGGAGACGTGGTCGGCGTCGATCTGGTGGATGTTGACGCCGCCCTCGCGGGCCGCGGAGACGAGCTCCTCGGCCTTGCCGGGCACCCGCACGGTCAGGGTGTCGAAGTACGCACCGTGCACGACCTCGACCCCGCCGGCGGTGAGCCCCGCGGCGAGCACGGTGGCGTAGCGGTGGGTGCGCCGCGCGATCGCCTTGAGGCCCTCGGGCCCGTGGTAGACCGCGTACATTCCGGCCATCACGGCGAGCAGCACCTGAGCGGTACAGATGTTGCTGGTGGCCTTCTCGCGGCGGATGTGCTGCTCACGGGTCTGCAGCGCGAGCCGGTAGGCCTTGTTGCCGTCCGCGTCGACGGAGACGCCGACGAGCCGCCCGGGCAGGCTGCGCGCGAACTTCTCGCGCACCGCCATGTAACCGGCGTGCGGGCCGCCGAAGCCCATCGGGACGCCGAAGCGCTGCGTGGTGCCGACGGCGATGTCGGCGCCCAGCTCGCCGGGCGAGGTGAGCAGCGTCAGGGCCAGCAGGTCGGCGGCGACGGAGACGATGGCGCCGATCTCGTGCGCCTGCTCGATGAGGGGCTTGATGTCGCGTACGGCGCCGGAGGCTCCGGGGTACTGGATCAGTACGCCGACGACACCGCGCTCGGCGGCCTCGGCCGGAATGCCCTCGCTCAGATCGGCGACGACGACCTCGACACCCGTCGGCTCGGCGCGGGTCTGGATGACGGCGATGGTCTGCGGCAGCGCGTCGGCGTCGACGAGGAAGACACCGTTCTTGACCTTGCCCATGCGCCGCGACAGGGCCATGGCCTCGGCGGCGGCGGTCCCCTCGTCGAGCAGCGAGGCACCGGAGGTCGGAAGCCCGGTCAGCTCGGCGACGACGGTCTGGAAGTTGAGGAGCGCCTCGAGCCGTCCCTGGGAGATCTCGGGCTGGTACGGCGTGTAAGCGGTGTACCACGCCGGGTTCTCCATGACGTTCCGCAGGATCACGGGCGGAGTGAAGGTCCCGTAGTAACCGAGCCCGATCATGGAATCAAGCACCTGGTTGCGGTCCGCGAGGGAGCGCAGCTCGGCCAGGACCTCGGCCTCGGTGCGCGCTCCGGGCAGGTTCAGCGCCTCGGCGTTCTTGATCACATCCGGCACGGCGGCGGCGGTCAGCTCGTCGAGCGAGCCGTATCCGACCTGCGCGAGCATCTTGGCCCGTGCTTCCACATCGGGACCGATGTGCCGCTGCTCGAAGGGAATGCCCTGCTCGAGCTGTGAGAGCGGGATACGAGGGGTGGCGGTCATTGCGGAGGCCTCCTGGTCTGACGCGACCTGCGAGGGGCACCACGGCGCGGGTACCCGGACGGCCTCCCCCTCTGTCATCTCAACCTGAGAGTTTCACCGGCCCGTGCCTCGCGAGAGACGCCGTGCCGGCTTTCACCGTCGGTGAGGAAGGGATTCGAACGTGCCCGCCCGACGCCCGCCCTACTTTCCAGAGTGACCTCGTCCGTGCGGTACAGGGGCCTGAGAGATTCCGGGGAGGAGTTGCTCCTTCGGCGCCCCCGGTGTCTCCACCGGAGAGCTCTCCCGCACGGGGTCAGCAGCCAAGCGCCAGCCTACCAGCGAGGACAACGGCCGATCCCTCGAGTGGCCGCCTGCCCCGAAGTGCTCTTTCGTAGTGATTACGAACGAACAAGGATGAGTTACGCCCCACTTCGACAAGCCTCGACCAGTTGGAGGGCCCGTGCAGACCGATATCGATCCGCGCAACCTGATCGGCCGCAAGGCGTTCGACCGGAACGGGGCGAAGATCGGCACGATCGACGAGGTCTATCTCGACGACGCCACCGGCGCCCCGGAGTGGGCGGCCATACGCACCGGTCTGTTCAGCAGGGACGCGTTCGTCCCCCTGGAGCCCAGCGAGCTCAGGAGCGACGGCACCCTGTGCATCCCCTTCGAGCGCTCCCTGATCAAGGACGCCCCCGATTTCGGCGTGGGCCGCCACCTCTCCCCCGAACAGGAACTCCAGCTCTACCACCACTACGGCCTGGACATCACGCCCCCGCAGTCCCCACCGCCACCGGACCAGGACTTCGGCCACATCGCGGGCCAGGAGACGCCCTGACCTTCACCGGCCGCCCCCGATTGCCCGCGGCGGCAGGCGCACCGCCGTCACCGCGGCTCCAACGCCTCAGGAGAGGCCACCAGCGGCAAGGGCTCCGCGGGCTCCAGCTCCGGATCATCCGTACGGAACGTCCGCACCCGCCCCGGAACCGACGACTCCGGCGTCTCGAAACGCACCGTGACCCGCCCGAGGCCGCTGCCCTGCACCCACCCGTGCCCGTACTCGGCATGCCGCACATCGTGCCCGGCGGCCCACCGCCGCTCGGCCGGAGCGACCGGCACCTCCACCGTCTCGCCCTCGCCCTCGCCCACGGCCTCCGCCGGAGCCTCCCCGGCCCGCTCCCCCTGCGCCTGAGCCTCGGCCTCCCGCTGCGTCTCCATGGCCTCCTCGGCCTCGGCCTGGGCCTGGGCCTGCGCGAAGAGATCCTCCTGCGTGTAGTCCGCGAGCCCCGTGACGCCCACTCCAAGGAGCCGCACGCCCCCGGTGGTGTCCACGGACTCGAGCAGCCGCGCGGCGGCCTCCCGCACCACTCCAGGGTCGTCCGTCGGCCCACGCAGCGTCTCGGAGCGCGTCAGCGTCGAGAAGTCGAAGCGCCGGACCTTCAGGACGATGGTCCGCCCCGAGTGCCCTGCCGCCCGCAGCCGCTCCACACAGCGGTCGGCGAGCCGCGCCACCTCGCCCCTGACGCGTACCCGGTCATGGATGTCCACGTCGTACGTGTCCTCGACGCTGACCGACTTGGACTCCCGCTCCGCCACCACGGGCCGCTCGTCCCGCGCCAGCGCCATCGCGTACAGCGCGCTCCCGTGCGACTTCCCGAGGAGCCGGACGAGCTCGTCCTCGCCCGCCTCGGCGATCTCCCCGACCGTCATGATCCCGCCCCGCCGCAGATGGTCCCCGGTGGCAGGACCGACACCGGGCAGGGTCCGGACCGACATCGGCGCCAGCAGGTCCCGCTCGGTCCCCGGCACTATGAGCCGCAGGCCGTCCGGCTTGGCATCCTCCGAGGCGATCTTCGCCAGCATCTTGCACGCGGCGAGCCCGACCGAGCCCGCGAGCCCGGTCACCGCCTTGATGTCCGCGCGCAACCGCTCGCCCACGGCAAGCGCCGACGCCTGGTCGTCGGCCACACCGCCCGCCTCCAGGTCGACGAAGGCCTCGTCCAGGCTGAGCGGCTCCACCAGCGGCGACAGCTCGCGCAGCAGCGCCATCACCTGGTCGCTGATGTCGCGGTAGAGCGCGAAGCGCGGCACCAGGTAGGCGGCATTGGGCGCCAGGCGCCGCGCCTGCCCCATGGGCATCGCCGAGTGCACTCCGAACTTCCGCGCTTCGTACGAGGCCGTGGCCACCACACCCCGCGGTCCGAGCCCGCCCACCACCACGGCTTTCCCGCGCAGACTCGGCTTCGCGGCCTGCTCGGCAGACGCGTAGAAGGCATCCATGTCGAGATGCAGAATCGTGGGCGCGGTTCTCACACCTCTGATGCTGCCCTACGCCACTGACAACGCACCGGGATCGCCACCGCCGCACCGGAGGCGTCGGCTGCCTCACACGGCCCTGTTGCGCCGCCTCGCGAGCTCGTCGGCGGGGTTCTGCCGCACCAGCGTCTCCCCGGTGTCGATCCGCTCCCCGTGCAGCTGGGAGAGCGCCGCTTCCACGTCCCGCCACACGACGCCCACGGCGATCCCGAAGACCCCCTGGCCGCCCTGGAGCAGATCGTGGACCTCGTCGGGCGACGTGCACTCGTAGACCGTCGCGCCGTCGCACATGAGCGTCATCCGCTCCAGATCCTGGAAACCGCGGTCGCGCAGATGCTGGACCGTGGTCCGGATGTTCTGCAAGGACACACCCGTGTCGAGGAACCGCTTCACGATCTTCAGGACGACGACGTCCCGGAAGCTGTAGAGCCGCTGGGTCCCCGACCCGCCCGCGGACCGCACACTGGGCTCGACGAGGCCCGTACGGGCCCAGTAGTCGAGCTGTCGGTAGGTGATGCCGGCGGCCGCGCACGCGGTCGGCCCCCGGTAACCGATCTGTTCCTGTTCGGACTGTCCGGACGTGGCGTCCCCGCTCCCCTGAACCGCCATCGGCCTCTTCGGAGAGTGACCGGCCGCGCTGCTGGTGAGCGGATACGGACCGCCCATCGCCGTACCGTCGCCGCTGCTTCTCACGCCGACCTCCGTCCTTGACCTGCCTGCACGACGGTAGGCAGTCACCAGGGGCTCGTCAACGATCGCCACACTCGGCACGCCGAGTGATAATCACCCTAAGAGTGGTTTGCCGTACCGCGCCGCCGGGAAAGGCTTGCCGAATGGTCCGCCGGGACCCTTCGGACGCGACGGACTACTGGCTGTTGGTACCGAAATCCTCGGGCGAGATCTGGTCGAGGAACTCGCGGAACTTCTCCACTTCGTCCTCCTGCTCGTCCGGAATGGCGATGCCCGCGTCGTCGAGGACACCGTCGCTGCCGTAGATCGGCGTTCCGGTGCGCAGGGCGAGCGCTATGGCGTCGGACGGCCGGGCGCTCACCTCGACTCCGCTGGCGAAGACCAGTTCCGCGTAGAAGACCCCTTCTCGGAGGTCCGTGATGCGCACCTCGGTGAGCTCCTGTCCCACCGCCTCCAGCACGTCCTTGAACAGGTCGTGGGTCAGCGGCCGTGCGGGCGCCATCCCCTGCTGTGCAAAGGCGATCGCGGTCGCCTCACCTGGTCCGATCCAGATGGGGAGGTAACGATCGCCTCCCACTTCACGCAGGAGCACGATCGGTTGGTTGGAGGGCATTTCCACCCGGACACCTACGACGTCGAGCTCGTTCACACAGCAACCCTAGGACGTGCCCGGCCGGTTTGGGTAGTCGGGCACCCCCTGAGTCAGGGCAACCGCACTCCGAGCGCACTCTGCACCAGTGCAGAATGCAGCTTTCCTGTCAGCCCCGCGAGTTCCTTCGTACGGGCTTCCGCATGGGCTCTGGTCTGCGGATTACGGTGCCTGCGCAGCGGCGCCACGACCTGATCGACGAGGCCGGCCTCGCGTTCCGCTGCCGACTTCATGGCGCGCAGATGTCTGGGTTCGATGCCGAACCGCCCGAGTTCGACGACGAGCGCGGCCACGGTGACGGCCTCCGCGTCGTAACCGCCCTCCGGCAAGGGCACGATGAGCCCGTACGTCTCCCAGTCCGCGAGCTGCTCCGCGTCGATCTCGGCGGCTGCGAGGAGCTCGGCACGGCCCACCCGGGCAGCGGTGGGCTCATCGGCGTCACTCACGCCCCAGGCGTCACCGGGCTCGCGTGGCTGCCCCAGGGAGGGCAGAGGGGCCCGTTCTCCGCGCTCCAGGGCGTCCAGGTGCTCCCGGATGACCTTGAGCGGCAGATAGTGGTCCCGCTGCATCCGCAGGACGTGACCGAGCCGCTCGACGTCCTGCGGGCTGAACTTGCGGTAGCCGGACGGCGTGCGCTCCGGCTCAATGAGCCCTTCCGACTCCAGGAAGCGGATCTTGGAGATCGTGACCTCGGGAAACTCGTCACGCAGCGCGTTCAACACGGCGCCGATGCTCATCAGCCGACGGTCCTCGGCGGCGGTGCCGTTCCCGGCACCGCCCCTCGGTGTTTGAAGCATGGACCTTCCTGACAGGTCAGATACCGATGCCCCGCTGGCTCGCGTAGAAGACCAGACGGTACTTGCCGATCTGCACCTCGTCGCCGTTCGACAGCGCGACCGAGTCGATGCGCTCCCGATTGACGTACGTGCCGTTGAGGCTGCCCACGTCGGCGACGGTGAAGGAACCGTCCCCGAGACGACGGAACTCCACGTGGCGGCGCGACACGGTCACGTCGTCCAGGAAGATGTCGCTCTGCGGGTGACGCCCCGCCGTGGTCAGCTCGCCGTCCAGGAGGAAGCGGCTGCCCGAGTTCGGACCCCGGCGCACCACAAGGAGCGCGGAGCCGAGCGGCAGTGCGTCAACGGCGGCCTGGGCCTCCGGCGAGAGGGCGGGCGAGGCGGTCTGCCCCGTCACCTCTGCGTCGTAGGCCTCCAGGCCCGAGATGGAGATGGTGGAGGTCGTCTCGGAGGGACGCTCCGGCGCGGCCCCGGCCCGCAGCGGCGCGCCGCAGTTGGAGCAGAACCGGCTCGCCTCGGCGTTGCGGTTGCCGCACCTCGTACACACCAGGGCCATGGACGGATCCTCCTGCCGCGGCTGCCCCGCGGGGGCATTCGATGCGTACGGATCGGGGGGAAACCCTCCACCCGTACTTGAGGTTGACGGTTCTCCGAAACCTATGCGGCCCGGACCGGCAGGGTCAACAGACGACGCGCCCTGCGCGCCCGAAATGTCACCGCCTGGCCCACCGACCTGGTCACGGAACATCGGGCGCTCGGCGCCCTGCCCCTCGGATCCCTCGGCATCTCCATGGCGCGGGGCACGGTGCCGGGCAGTGGCGGGGTTGCCACTGTCCTCACGTGCGCTCTTGCCGAACAACTTCGCAAACAACTTCACGGGCGATTCCCCTTGACCGAAACAGACCCGCCCGTGGGGCAGGACGAACCCTGATTGCACACACCGGCGTACATCGGCAGCACAGACATCCTCACAACGTCCGCATCCGCCAAACAGTTTCCACCACGCACCACGCTTACGGTGCGCCGACCCCCCGCAACCTCATGCCCTCGACCGGCGGCCCCCATGCACCCCCGCCTCACTGGGACGACGACCGAGCGTAGTCAGGCCGCTTCGCCGCTCGCAAGGCGTCCACCACGATCTTCTCCGCTCGCGTCACGGTGACGGTGGCCTGCTCCTTCTCCAGAGTCTGCACCACGCCACCTGGGATGTTCAGTGCCGGCTCGAGGTCCTGCGGCTTGCCGATCACCTTGAACCGGTAGGGCTTGCCGACCTTGCGGCCGTCCACCCGGACACCACCACTGTCCGTATCCGACAGATAGGTGTTGGCCACTACGCGTACGTCATTGATCTGGATGGCCTCGGCACCCGCGGCGCGCAGCTCCTGAATGGCGTCGAGCAGCATGTCCGCCTCAACCGAACCCTTCTTGTCATCGATGGTCAGCGTGATGCCAGGACCCTGCGCGGCCACGGTGCCCGCCAGAATGCCGAGTTGACGTTCCTTCTCGACCGTCTGCTTGCGGGCCTCCTCGGCCTGGTCCGAGCTGTTCTCGAGCCCGGTGCGCTGGTCCTCTAGACGCTGCTTCTCACTTTCCAGACGCTGTGTACGGTCATCCAGTTCATCGAGGATGCGTACGAGATCTTCCTGACGTGCGCCGCGGAGCGCGCTGCTGTCGTTGTTGGACCGCACCTGGATGGCCAGACCGAGCCCCAGCACGAACAGCAGCAGGGCGACGATGAGTTGGGGGCGCGTGACGCGAGGCGGCCAGAGCCCCTCCGCGAGCCGCTGACGGCCGCTGAGCGGCGCCTGCTCGTCCTGCTGCTCGTCCTGCTGCTTGTCCTGCTGTTCGTCCGGCTCGGGCACCGGTCCCCGCACGGGCTCCGCCGGCGCGGCGCCATGCACCTCGGCGGGAAGCTCCTTGCCCCGGTTGCCCCGGTTCTCGCCCCCGGGCGTCTCGTCCGTACCCATCCGCGTCACGCCCTGAAGATGTGTCGGCGGATGGCGGCGGCGTTGGAGAAGATCCGGATGCCGAGCACCACCACGACACCGGTGGAGAGCTGCGCGCCCACGCCCAACTTGTCGCCCAGGAACACGATCAGGGCGGCCACGACCACGTTCGAGAGGAACGACACCACGAAGACCTTGTCGTCGAAGATCCCGTCGAGCATCGCGCGCAGGCCTCCGAACACCGCGTCCAGTGCCGCCACCACGGCGATCGGAAGGTACGGCTCGACCACGGCCGGAACCTCGGGCCGGACCAACAATCCGGCCACGACTCCCACGACGAGGCCCAGTACGGCGATCACGATGTGCCCTTTCCTGCCTTCGGCTCTGCTGTACGTACGGTCACACTCGGTGCTGCCGGCAGTCGGACGTCTTCGTGGACGGAAATGCTGGTCCGTACGCCGAAGTTCTCCTGCAGAGCATGCAGATACTGACCGTCGCGACTGTTCTGGAATCTCGTGCTCAAGCGCTGCCCGTCACCCACGGCAAGCACCGTATACGGCGGTACCAGCGGCTTGTTGTCGACCAGTATCGCGTCACCCGCGGCCCTGATCGCCGACAGGGCCGTCAGCCGCTGGTCGTTGATGGCGATCGCCTCCGCGCCGGACTGCCACAGGCCGTTGACGACCCGCTGCATGTCACGGTCGCGCACCCGTCCGGTGTCGGAGAACCCCGCGCTCTCCCGCGGCCCGCCCCCGCCCTGGTCGGCTTCCTTGGCGTCGTCCACCACAAGCTTCACACCGCGGCCGTGGACCTTGGTGGCACCGGAGAGCAGGGACACCAACTCGCCCTGGCTTCCCCCGTGTTTCTTCAGTGCCTCGCGCTGCCGTTCGCCCACGTCGTCGCGGAGCGTCTCGACGTCACCTTCGAGCTCGTCGGCGTCCGAGGTCGCCGACTCGATGCGGTCGATGAGCTCCGCGCGCTCCTTGGCGACGACCGGAGCCGCTATCCGCGCCTGCGCGGCTCCCACCGTGACCACCAGGGCCGCGAGCACAAGTCCGAGTGCGAGGCCGAGCTTCGCCCGAAGGGGACGCGGCACTCCAGAGGCGCCTTTGGCCTTCTTGCGGGCCGCCGCCTCGGCGTACCCCTCGTCCAGACTGTGGTCCATGACCGTGGTCAGCAGCGACATGGAGGCGTCCGGGCGCCGGGGGCGCGAGGGGGTGCTCCGAACGGGGGGCTGCTGCGGCATGCCGCACATCGTCGCACGTCGCGGGCGTTACCTCCGAATGGCCCCACCGGCGTGCCGGACAGCACCTCTCACGGGTGCCGTCCGGCCCACGCCACCGGTCAGCGACCGGCGCTGTCCACCACGGCGGACCACTCGTCGAGCAACGCCTGGGCGGAGGCGTCGTCGGGCCCCTCGGCCCACAAATGGGTGACGGCCTCGGCGGGGTCCGGCAGCACCAGCACCCACCGGCCATCGGTCTCCACGACCCGGACGCCATCGGTCGTGTCCACCGACCGCTCCCCCGCCGCCTCGACCACGGTCCGCATCACGAGCCCCTTGACCGCCCACGGCGTCGCAAGATCCCGCTTCAGGACATGGGCGCGCGGGATGCGCGCGTCGATCTGGCTCAGCGTGAGCTGCGTCCGCGCCACCAGGCCGATGAGCCGCACAAAGGCGGCCGTACCGTCGAAGACGCTGCTGAACTCCGGGATGATGAATCCGCCCCGGCCGTCTCCACCGAAGATCGTCGACTCGTCACGCCCCACGCGCGTCAGATCGTCGGGCGACGTCGTCGTCCAGTCGACCTGGGTCCCGTGGTACGCGGCCACCTGCTCGCCGATGCGCGTCGTCGTCACCGGCAGCGCGACCCGCCCACTGCGGCGTTCCGCGGCGACCAGATCGAGCATGACGAGCAGCGCGCGGTCGTCCTCGATGATCCGCCCCTTCTCGTCGACGAGCGAAAGCCGCTCGCCCACAGGGTCGAACCGCACACCGAAGTCGGCACGCGACGAGGCCACCATCTCGCCCAGCCGCACCAGTCCCGACCTGCGCGCTTCACGGGTCTCGGTCGGACGCGACTCGTCGAGACCCGGATTGATGGTCAGCGCGTCGACACCCAGCCGCCCGAGGAGGCTCGGCAGCACGAGGCCCGCGCTTCCGTTGGAGGCGTCGACGACCACCTTCAGGTCGGACTCGGCCACACCTGTCGTGTCGACGTTGCGCAGCAGCGAACCGGTGTAGGAGTCGAAGACGCTGGACGGGAAGTGCAGGTCCCCGATCTCCCCGGGAAAGGCCCGCCGGTACTCCTGGCGCGCGTACACCCGGTCCAGCTTGCGCTGGCTCCCCTGCGACAGGTCGGCCCCGCGCGCGTCGAAGAACATGATGTCGACGGAGTCCGGAACCCCTGGCGTCGTCCGGATCATGATCCCGCCGGCACTGCCCCGAGCCGTCTGCTGCCGCGCCACGGGCAGCGGTACGTTCTCCAGGTCTCGTACGTCGATGGCGCTGGCCTGCAAGGCCGAGATGACCGCTCGCTTCAGCGCACGGGCGCCTCGCGAATGGTCACGGGCGGTGGTGACGGTCGAGCCCTTCTTGAGGGTCGTGGCGTACGCCCCCGCGAGCCGCACCGCGAGCTCCGGCGTGATCTCCACGTTCAAGATCCCGGAGACCCCGCGCGCACCGAAGAGATGGGCCTGGCCCCGGGACTCCCAGATGACAGAGGTGTTGACGAACGCGCCGGCCTCGATCGTCTTGAACGGGTAGACCCGGACATTGCCCTGGATAATCGATTCCTCACCGACGAGGCACTCGTCGCCGATGACGGCACCGTCCTCGATGCGGGCGGCCCGCATGATGTCGGTGTTCCTGCCGATGACACAGCCCCGCAGGTTGCTGTGCTGGCCGATGTAGACGTTGTCGTGCACGACGGCCCTGTGCAGGAACGCACCCGTCTTGACCACTACGTTCGAGCCCACCACCGTGTGCTCACGGATCTCGGCGTCGGCCTCGACCTTCGCGTAGTCACCGATGTAGAGCGGCCCGCGCAGCGTGGCGTCCGGGTGCACCTCGGCGCCTTCGGCGACCCACACACCGGGCGAGATCTCGAAGCCGTCGAGCTCGACGTCGACCTTGCGCTCCAGCACGTCGGCCTGAGCCTTGACGTAACTCTCGTGCGTGCCGACGTCCTCCCAATAGCCCTCGGCGATGTACCCGTAGACGGGCTTGCCTTCCTTCATGAGCTGGGGGAAGACGTCGCCGGACCAGTCCACCGACACGTCGGCGTCGACATAGTCGAAGACCTCGGGCTCCATTACGTAGATGCCCGTGTTCACCGTGTCGGAGAAGACTTGCCCCCAGGTCGGCTTCTCCAGGAAGCGCTCGACCTTTCCTTCTTCGTCCACGATGGTGATGCCGAATTCCAGCGGATTGGGAACGCGCGTCAGGCAGACGGTGACAAGCGCGCCCTTCTCCTTGTGGAAGTTGATGAGCTCGGTCAGATCGAAATCTGTCAGAGCATCACCGGAGATCACGAGGAACGCATCATCCTTCAACGCTTCCTCGGCGTTCTTCACACTCCCGGCAGTACCGAGTGGCTTCTCCTCATTGGCATAGGTGAGCTCCATTCCGAGCTCTTCACCATCGCCGAAGTAATTCTTGACCAGGGAAGCCAAGAACTGGACTGTTACTACGGTCTCGGTGAGCCCATGCCTCTTGAGCAGCCGCAGCACGTGCTCCATGATGGGCCTGTTGGCCACAGGCAGGAGCGGCTTGGGCATGCTCGAGGTCATAGGGCGAAGGCGCGTGCCTTCGCCTCCGGCCATTACGACGGCCTTCATGTCGGAAGCGTCCTCCTCAATAGACGACGATCTAGCCGACTTAGCCCGCCAAAATAGGCCCGTATATGTCACTTACGGGACTGCAAGCCTCTACAGCTGCCGAATCGGCAAGCTCAATCGGCCGTGGCGTCCGCACGGACAAGTCGGCGGACCTGAACCACGTAGAGGATCCCTGCCCACCAGTACAGAGTTGTACCCCATCCTGCGAACGCCCATCCGAAAATAGCAGCGAGAGTGCTGATCCAGCCACTTCCGTCGCTGAGGAGCAGTAGTGGAAAGGCGTACATCAGGTTGAAGGTGGCGGCCTTGCCCAGGAAGTTCACCTGAGGCGGCGGATAGCCGTGACGCCTGAGGATCCCGACCATCACCAGCAGAACCAGCTCCCGCAGGAGCAGCACCGCGGTCAGCCACAGCGGAAGAATCTCCCGCCACGTGAGCCCGAGCAATGTCGACAAAATATAGAGCCGGTCGGCCGCAGGGTCGAGCAACCGCCCAAGGTTGCTGATCTGATTCCAGCGGCGGGCCAGCTTGCCGTCGAGATAGTCACTGATGCCGCTCAGCATCAGCACCAGCAGCGCCCAGTGGTCACTCTTGGGACCGCCGAACTCCGGCCTGAGGATCAACCACAGGAAGAGGGGTACGCCAAGGAGACGCGCCATGCTGAGGATGTTCGGGATGGTGAGGACTCGGTCCGTCTGGACGCGAGTCTCCTGGACCTCCACCCGGGGGCCTCCTGTGGGAAACGAGCCGATGATGCCCCCTGACCTTACCCTCAGTTGTCAGCCGGCGGTGCAGAGGGGTAGCCAAGGCCCAGAAAGGCCCCGGAAAAGATCCAGAAACACAAAAAGCCGTGGTCCCTGGACAATAAAGTCCAGGGACCACGGCTATAAATTGAGTTCGGCGGCGTCCTACTCTCCCACAGGGTCCCCCCTGCAGTACCATCGGCGCTGTGAGGCTTAGCTTCCGGGTTCGGAATGTAACCGGGCGTT